>NZ_JBLFEP010000009.1:0-16475 GCF_047345415.1 Maribacter corallii | reverse complement strand
TGATTATATGCTTCCCGTTCACTATGTGCAGATGGATTCATTTCCGTTGACCCCTAACGGCAAGGTCGACCGCAGGGCCCTTCCCGACCCGGAGCTCACTACAAGTGATGATTATGTAGGGCCTTCAAACGTCTTGGAAAATCAACTAGTAAAGATTTGGAGTAAAATTCTGAAAGTTGATAAGGAACTTATAAGCATCAATGATAATTTTTTCGAAATAGGCGGGAATTCCTTAGATGCTACCAAATTGACCAACAGTATTTCAAAAGAATTGAATATTACAATCTCTATAAAAGAGATATTTATCTATCAAGACATAAAAAGCTTAAGTATATTTCTAGAAAACTCAGATAGAACACCATATTCTAGGATTGAAAAATCCACGAAACTTGATAGATATTTGTTGTCTTCAGCTCAAAGAAGATTGTTTTTTTTACACGAATTTGATAAATCGTCCGTGGCATACAACATGCCACAATTTGTAGAATTAATAGGGAATTTGGATAATTTTAAGTTAGAAGAAACTTTTAGAAAACTAATTGCTCGTCACGAAAATTTACGGACAAGTTTTGAATTATTTGAGAATGAAGTCTATCAACGAATTGACGATACTGTTGATTTTAAACTTGAATTTTTTGAGTCCGAAGGGATTGAGAAATCTATTGTAGACAATTTTATTCGCCCATTTGATTTGAGCATTGCTCCATTAATACGTGTAGGATTGCTGAAATTATCCGTAAAACGGCATCTGCTCATGGTAGATATACACCATATCGTTGCTGACGGTGTATCCCAAAGTATTTTAATCAATGATTTCATGGCTTTATATCAAGACAAGAAATTATCAGATTTAAGAATAAATTATAGAGATTACTCTGAATGGCAACAAAGTATGGGCTATCAAAGTAAGATGGCAAATCAAAAAGCTTTTTGGTTAAAGGAATATTCTGAAGAATTGGCCGTACTGGATTTACCAATGGATTTTGACCGTCCAAAAATAAAATCTTTTAAGGGAGAGACATTATTTTTTGAATTGAATAAAGAAGATTCAAAATACTTAAGTGTAATTGCCGAGGCGCAAGGTGCTACTGTTTATATGATTCTTTTTAGCATCTTCAACATATTAATTGCTAAACTTAGTAATCAGAATGATATTGTAATTCTTTCCGCGATTGCCAATCGCCAACATGCCGATTTAGATAGTATGATAGGCATGTTCGTGAATTCATTAGCAATCAGAAATTATTTGGATAACAATATTTCTTTTAGAAATTTTTTAGAAAAGGTTAAACTAAAAACCCTGTCTTGCTTTGATAACCAAGCTTATCAGTTTGAAGATTTGGTGGATTCACTGGAATTAGAAAGAACGGCCAATCGCAACCCTTTGACCGAGATTGTTTTTACTTTTCAAAATTTCAATGAAGATGAATTGAATATCCCCGGTTTAAATCTGAGGTCATATACTAGGGAAAGAAGCACTACAAAATTTGACTTAACATTATTTGGTAGTGAGTCGAATGGTCAAATATTTTTGAACTTTGAATATGCATCGGATTTATTCAAAAAAAGTACTATTGAACGGTTTGCAAAATACTTTAAGCAAATAGTTAATTCTGCAATCAATAATCCTGATTTTATCATTTCAGAAATGAAAATTTTGTCAGAAGTTGAGGAGAATGAGTTGCTCAATATATTCAACGATAACAAAAAAAGTTACTCAAAGGAAAAAACTTTTAATAAATTATTCTCGAATCAGGTAAAAAACTCAATTCAGACAAAAGCAATAATATATGGCAATAAGTCTCTAACATATGATGAACTAAATCGGGAGTCTAGTAGAGTAGCTAATTTTTTAGACGAGAAAGGAATTCGGAAAAGAAGCATTGGAATTCTATTTGATAATTCTATAAATACGGTAATCTCTATTCTTGGAGTTTTAAAATCAGGAAATGCGTACGTTCCTATTGATCCCAAACTACCTGAAAGTAGGATAGTGTGGATGATCCAAGATGCGGAAATAGTGTTTTTGTTTTCTGAAAAAAAATATATAAAGCTTTTAAATAGAATACAATGGGAGAGTAAGTCACTATTATATTTTATGTGCGTTGACAGTTCAAATGTTTTTGAGGAGAAAGAACTAATTGATAACGCATTAATGGATGAAGGGCTTTGGGACT
Source organism: Maribacter corallii (assembly GCF_047345415.1). Taxonomy (NCBI): domain Bacteria; kingdom Pseudomonadati; phylum Bacteroidota; class Flavobacteriia; order Flavobacteriales; family Flavobacteriaceae; genus Maribacter; species Maribacter corallii. The sequence continues at coordinate 14,298 of NZ_JBLFEP010000009.1, read as the reverse complement.
ATGTAGCGGATAAAGCTAACAACGAGATTGCCAGAGGTGGATGGGAAAGTAGTTATACTGGTTTAGAGTTTCATAAAGATGAAATGTCAGAATATGTCAATAACGCATTTATGAAATTAAAACCATTGCTAAATAAATCAACTAGAGTTTTAGAAATAGGCTGCGCTTCTGGACTTACAATGTTTCGAATTGCGCCACATGTCGGTTTTTATTGTGGTACGGATTTATCAAGCAAGACCATAGAAATAAATAAAGCATTAGTAAAAAGCAAAGGTTATAAGAATATCAAACTAGTAACTAAAATCGCTCATGAGATTGATGAAATTCAGGAAGATTCTTTTGATATTATCATTCTGAATAGTGTCATACAGTCATTTAATGGGCATAATTATTTTCGCCAAGTCATTGTCAAAGCAATATCTATGTTGAATAATACTGGTCACATTTTTTGCGGAGATATCATGGATAATGATAGTAAGCATGATCTAATAAGTGACATTAAGATCTTTAAAAACCAAAATTTAGAAAGAGGTTATACCTCTAAGACGGATTTTTCCGAAGAATTGTTTCTCTCTAGATCTTTTTTTGAGGATTTAACAATGCATATTCCTTATAAAAATAAAATAGATTTTAGTAATAAAATATTTACAATTGAAAACGAATTAACAAAATTTCGGTATGATGCTATTTTGGAAATTGACAAAAGTGTTAAATCCAACATTGTACGTACTAAAAAAAAGCAACAATTAGATAAAAGGGCTTTATTTAAGCAATCTGAGAAATATGATGATTCTCGAATAAAACAAAGTGACCTTGCCTATATTATTTATACATCTGGTTCTACGGGTTTTCCAAAAGGAGTTGCAATAAATCATGGTTCACTTTTTAACTACTTGAGTTGGGCCAAGGAAATGTATTCAGAAGAGGGTGAATGCCATATGGCCTTGTTCGGATCTATATCCTTTGACCTATCAATTACATCATTGTTCTTACCCTTGATTACAGCAAGTAGTATATACATTTATGGTTGTTCTGACCACTATTTGTCAATACAAGAGGCCATTACTGATTCAAAGGCAACAGTTCTTAAGGTAACGCCTTCACATTTAGAAATTATAAAAGATAATAACTCGCTTGATTTAACGAGAATTAGACGGTTGATTGTGGGAGGTGAAGAGCTCGATTCTGATCTTGCGGCCGACATATACGATAGAGGTAATGGGACATTAGAAATATTTAATGAATATGGTCCAACCGAGGCTACGGTAGGCTGTATAGTGCATAAATATTGTAGAGAAGAATCATACATGAGAAACAAGGTTCTGATTGGGACACCAGCACCTAATTGTCAGGTATATATACTTGACAAGAACCAGAGATTACTGCCAAGTGGGGTAGTGGGGGAAATATGTCTGGGAGGCGAGCAAGTATTTACCGGCTATGTTTCAGCCACAGATCAAACTGAAATTTTGTTGATAAATAATCCATATAAAAAGGGTGAAAAGATCTACCGCACAGGAGATTTGGGAAGATGGAGACCCGATGGGAATATAGAATTCTTAGGGCGAATGGACGGGCAGGTAAAGATCCGTGGACATAGAATTGAACTTGAGGAAATTCAAAATCAACTACTATTGCATGCCAATATTAACAAAGCTGTTGTTGTATTGAAAGAAAGGGAAAATGAGAAATGTTTAGTAGGCTATTATGTGTCTTCAGAGGAACTTGACTCCTCCGATTTAAAGAGCTTCTTATTAACAGTATTACCAGAATATATGATTCCTCTAGTATTCATCCATTTGAGGCACTTGCCGTTAACACTTAATGGGAAATTGGATAAGAAATCGTTGCCAGTACCAAAGCTTCAATTGGGCAAAAAGTGCGAAGCCCCACTTAAAATTTCGGAAAAGAAGGTAATTGAGATTTGGAGCGAGATTTTGAAAATCGACAAAGAAGTAATCGGGCTTAATGATAGCTTTTTTGAGCTTGGAGGGCACTCCCTAAAAGTTGTTTTCCTAGTAAATAGAATTTCTGAAAAATTGAATGTAACTATATCTGTACCTGAAGTTTTTAGAAACCCAACATTAAAGGCTTTATGTGAGACAATAGATTTATTGACTTGGGCAAAAAATGATAAACCAATTGAATTTGTAGATGGAGAAGTAGAAACTCACAAGTTTTGAAATTTGAATATAAAATATTTCTTTTTTATGGATTTAAAAGAATTGACTTATTAGCAATTAAGAAGGTTAAATTTGTTTTTCTTTCCTTCCAATATTTTAATGGAGTATAAGGTTCTTGTTCATTCGATAGGCAATTTTATGGACACTCTGAATAATCGAGATAAAGATTTAGAATTTGGATTGTGAATGAAGATAATCTTAAAATAGTTAAATGTAAATATTTCATTAAAATTTGATTTTCTTAAAATAAGCAGTAGGGCAGGTCCAAGACATATAACTTAATTCTGCGTAAGATACAATATGGGAGCATAGATGAAAAAAACTAGTATATGTCCTTTCCAATATTAGGATTTACTAATAATTTGACAGGTGACTAAAGTGCTTTTATAAAGTCACTGATTAACTTTAATTACTTCGGTTCCATTTTTCCAAAAGAATAATCCTTAAAACCTATAATAAATTTAAGACGCTAGGACTATCTAATTATTACGTCTATTGCGCTATCTAGAATTTAGTAATAGACGACTATTAATTAATATAAACTCAAAATTATGGGACTTAATATTGTTGGAATATCAGCCTTTTATCATGATTCGGCTTGTTGCATCTTAAAAGACGGGAAATTGATCGCAGCGGCTGAAGAAGAGAGATTCACAAGAATCAAATTCGATCCCTCAATTCCTAGACATTCCTTTAAATATTGCCTTAGCGAGGCTAATCTTTCTATTGCGGACATAGACTGTATTGCATTTTATGAGGATCCCCAAAAAAAACTTGCTAGGCAAATATGGAGTGGACATGTACCTTACGATTCCGCACTTTTGAAGAAGAACTTTAATCGGCCCGAGAAAGAGATAAAAGAGGTTTTGGGTTTTCACGGAAAGATACTTTACTTCGATCATCATTTATCACATGCTGCAAGTGCATACTATTTTTCTGGTTTTGACGAAGCAGCGTTGCTTACGGCAGATGGTGTTGGAGAATGGGCTACCACCACTTATGGCAACGGATCTAAGGAAAATATAAGTTTATTTGAGGAAATCCATTTTCCTAACTCGATAGGATTACTTTATAGTACCATAACAAGTTATCTTGGTTTTTTGGTTAATAATGGGGAGTATAAAGTAATGGGGTTGGCACCATATGGTGAAGCTATTTATGTAGATAAAATCAAGAAATTAATCACTTCTCAATCTGAAGGAAAGTTTGAATTAAACATGGAATACTTTGATTTTATTAAGGGAAACATAATGTACTCGGACTCCTTACCAAAACTTTTTGGAGTGCCTGCCCGTAAAAGAGAATCTAGTATTAATCAATTTCATAAAAATGTGGCAAAAAGCCTGCAAGTAGTTCTTGAATCTATATTAATTGAAAAGGCGGACTATTTACATGATAAAACAGGATCTGAAAATCTATGCATGGCTGGTGGGGTGGCTCTTAATTGTGTGGCAAACAGTAAAATTCTTAAGAATACAAAATTTAAAAACCTTTTTGTTCAGCCCTCAGCCAATGATGCAGGAGCTGCCTTGGGAGCTGCAACTTTGGCCCATGTTTCCCTGACTGGTGTCAGACCTTTAAAAGACAAACTGCAGGACGTTTACCTGGGCCCTTCTTATAGTTCTGAAGAAATATTACAGACATTAGCGGGGACTAAAATTAAATATAAAAATTTCACAGGTGAAGAAAGTAAACTTTGTGTCGAGACCGCAAAAAGATTAAGTAAAGGAATGGTAGTTGGATGGTTTCAAGGAAGAATGGAGTTTGGCCCCCGTGCACTTGGGGCACGCTCAATTATTGCTGACCCGCGTAATCGAACAATGAAGGATCGAATTAACACTATGGTAAAAAAGAGAGAAGGGTTTAGGCCATTTGCTCCTGCTGCACTTTACGAAAAGGTTTTAGAACATTTTAAAATTGAACATCCTTCCCCATTCATGTTAGAAACTTGCCAGGTTATTTCTAAGATAGAACTTCCTGCAATAACTCATGTGGATGGATCCGCGAGATTGCAAACTGTTACCAAGGAAGCAAACGGTTTTTTTCACGACCTTTTAAATTCATTTGATGAAATTACGGGTTGTCCTATTCTTTTGAATACTTCATTTAATATTAGAGGAGAACCTATTGTCTGTACTCCTGAAGATGCTATAAAGTGCTTTATAAATACCGATATTGATTGTCTAGTTCTAGGGCCAATCATAATAGATAGGGAAAAACAAAATTTTGACTTTCTAAGGTTATTCATTGATAACTATTTAAAAGATAGAAAAGAATCTGGTATACAGCATAAGGTTTACACTTTTATATAGATTGTAGTTATGTGAAGCTGAAGTTTCTATTTGTTGGTATAAATTTTAAACCCAACCATTAAATCGAATGCTTTTCGAATTATGGATTTAATGTCTTCACATCTAATACCAAAAACAGAAATTTTCTATAATAGGGAATGATACAATTCACCATATTTCCCATAAACATATAAAGTAATCGGGACATCGCAAAAGCCCTGAAGAATTCAATAATTATAAGTAAATGGAAAGATTGAAAGAAAAAGCTACCGCCTTATCGAAGTTGTTGATGTCTGAAATTAAAGATATGCCGGCGATCCATAGCTTGATTGAAGAGTTTAAAATCCCTTCTAGCAAAATTCTAACAATAGAAAAAGAATTAAAGGAGAAAAAGAGTGCAAATAATGATAGGGTAGGAATATGGGAGAAAAAAACTATAAATGGAAGAAAAACATTTCAGCGGGATACAGATAAACGAGATGAATGGCATTCATGGGCCGATGAACATGAAATACCTATTAAATCTGACAAGAAAAGGGTTGTGCTAATCGGGGAATCTGTTGCTAAAGGGTTTTTTTATGCACCGAGGTATTCTGTGGCAAAAGAGTTAGAATTTGTTTTGAAGGCAAGCCATTCTTTTAATGAAATCGAAGTCATTGACCTTGCAAAGAGTAGCATAGAAATGGATGAGTTAGCGAGTGTAGTCTCATCTTGCCCATTGTTAAACCCAGATTATATTGTTCTTTTTGCCGGGAATAATTGGATAAATGAATACTATGACAAGCTTAGTCTAGTTGATTTTAAGGAATTATGGGCAGTATATAAAGAAGGGCAGTTTCTCGGACTCAAATCATTTTTAGAAAAGATATTTGAATCAGTTGTCGAGGATTTTTTTGAAATATTGTTGAAAACAATTAGGTGTCACAAAATACCTTGCACAATTGTTGTTCCTGGATTTAATCTAATGGATTGGAAGAGTGATGAAATTTTACAATGCCTTACTTTTTTGCCTGAAGGCCATATAGAACAGTGGATTGATGCAAGAGGTAAGGCTGAAATTGCCCTAGCTAAAGGAGATTATGATCGATTAGAAGCTGAATCCAAGCAAATGATTGAATTAGATATTTCCAATCCACTTGGTCACGAATTTTTAGCAAAAAGTTATATTAAAAAAGGGAGAATATCTGAAGCAATCCGATGTCTAGATGAAGCCAAAGACACAACGATGTACGGTCGAGCATTAACTTCTGCTCCGAGATGTTATAAAGCGGTTCGAGATACTATTATAAAAAAAGCATCTCAAGAGAAAATTCCAGTGGTGAACCTGTTTGAAATTTTCAATAAGGAAAATAAGAATGGGGTCACCGGTAAGGAATTCTATTTGGATTATTGCCACCTTTCTGCTGATGGAATTAAATTAAGTATGCGACATGTTGCAAAAGAGATAATTGAAAATTTAGCGAATAAAAAGATTAAACTCACATCAATTCCTGAATCCGGGATATACCCCGATAATTTCACAACGGCAATAGCACATTTTAGCGCAGCTATTCACAATGCCCATTGGTCTCAATCAAAAGCTATTTTGGATTTTCATTGCCAAAAATCAATCTCTGCCGATATGAAAGTCAAAGACGTTATGCTTCAATTTGTGGATTTTACATCTCGTAAAACTCCTAATATTTTATGTAGCTCTTTTGAAAACCTTGTACTTGACGGGAACATGAGTCAATACGAGGGAGGAATGGCTTTATTACATGAAAGGAGAAAAAAATTGATGGACTTAGAGCTTGTAGATGCCATTGTAAAAGCTCTTAAATCCATTGGATTGAACTATGAAGCTAAAGTAAATAGATTTAGAATTTTAGAATATGGTATAGCAAAAAAACCACTAAATCTTTTAGAATCCTTCTATCATTTGAATGGTTATAATTCATATAATACGAGGCAGGGTAGAAACTTTTTGCAAATTCGGAATAAGGAAAAAGAATTTAGGTTTTTCAGCAATGGCAATCAGGATTTAGTAGTTGAAATGTGCTACAGAAATCCAATTAGCAAAAAATTAGGACAACACTTCTGGATATATTTGAACGGCAGGAATCAAAGGGTGAAAAATGTACAAACCTCTATAGACTGGAAGAATGTAAGATTCGAAATATCAAAAAATTTACTTGAAGAAGGTCTTAATAAATTGATTATTCAATGGCCAGTGCATCACGATTATCAAGAATTCAATGAAAATAATATGGGTTTAATTTTGAATGATGTGTTTTTTCCTGTAATTGCTGAAATCTACTCTCTAAGTATAGCTAATCTAAACAGCGACAAATAAAGCTCAAATAACATTTTTTCAAAAGCCTTGTACTTAGGGAAGTGATATTTATAGTCAGTAGCGATAAGATTAATTGGTTCATGTAAAGATAAGGTTTACTCTTTAAAAAGCTGTTTAATTGAGGGCAACAATTCTACAATAGATTATAATGTTAACGCACAGACTGAATAAAATATAACAATCTCGCGCCCTTTTTAAGTACTTAGAGAAATTTGTAACATTTCAAACTATATTTTCAGCAGCTGTTTTCGCACGTGCTATAGTCGAAATTCATTGACAAATGGAACGGGTCTCTACATATTAATCCAGTGATTAGTATTTCATTTAGTAGTTAGAAAGAGATTCAATAAAATAAAAGCTTTATCAAAAAAATTCTTATAAATAAGCCGCAAAAAACTTTTGAAAAAAGAAAAGTGTAATAAAAAGAAACGTATATGAGTAATCTACATAACAATGTATTGAAAATCTTAAAAGAAATAAAAGACTCCAATTTTAGATTGTATTTGGATAGTGAAAGTGATTTAAAACTAGATACATATAAAGGGCAACTTGGGTATGAGCTCAAAGATGAAATTCTACAACACAAAGAAGAATTGATTCATTTTTTGAATAAAAACAAGGGATATGTAGAAATCAATAGATCTAATAATAAGCCATTCTATCCTTTATCCTCATCACAGCTAAGGTTGTACTTTATGTATGAATTTGATAAAACTTCTTTGGCTTATAATATGCCCCAAGCAATTGAATTAGAGGGAGAAATTAATATCAAGAAATTGAAAGAAGTTCTTGAAAGTCTAATCTCGTACCATTCGATATTAAGGACTTCATTCAATATTATTGATGGAGAGGTTGTTCAGAAGATTCACGATAACTTGGATTTTAATCTTGAATACTACGAAGATATTAGTTCGGGGGTTCCGCTAATAATAGAAAAATTCATTCGCCCTTTTGATCTAAGCAAGCCATGCCTGTTTCGTGTCGGGCTAATAGAACTTCCTGTGAATTCTCAAATATTAATGTTCGATATGCATCATATAATTAGTGATGGAGTATCTCAAAATATTTTATTAAAGGATTTTATGTCTCTGTATAATGGAGAAACCCTCCAAAACCAAAGAATACGATATTGTGATTACGTAGAATGGCAATTAAGTAGCGAGCAGAAGGAAAATTTGAAATTTCAACGGGAATATTGGCTAAAGGAATACGGTGGAGACATTAACTCTTTAGATTTGCCCTTAGACTACCGAAGACCATTAAGGAAGAATCACAAAGGAAGTGCAATTACTTTTTCTATTAGTAAAAATCAAACAAGTAGATTACGGGAATTGACCAAAGAAACTGGAGCAACTATGTTTATGTTGGTCTTATCAGTTTTCAATGTTCTTTTAAGCAAGTTATGTTCTCAAGAAGATATTGTTGTTGGAACTCCTATTTCGGGAAGAGAACACCCAGATTTGGAGTCGTTGATGGGAATGTTCGTTAACATGCTTCCTTTACGGAACTATGTGACGGGGGAAATAAGTTTTTTGGAGTTTTTAAGAACCTTAAAAGGAAAGGTTCTAACAAGTTTTGAAAATCAATCTTTTTTGTATGAAGAACTAGTTGAAGATCTGGGCCTTTCTAGAACTTCAAATAGAAACCCCTTATTTGATGTGGTATTGGCTTTTCACAATTTTGAGCAGAGCAATTTAGAGATACCTAATTTGAAATTTAAAAGATTCGATACCGGACATGAATTTTCAAAATTTGATATGATGCTAGTCGCAATGGAGGGAGAGGATCATTTGGGATTTAGATTGGAATATTCAAATGAATTATTTAAGGAGAAAACCATTGAGAGATTTGCTAAGTATTTCCAAAAAATCATTACAATCATTACTAAAAACCCTGAAATAAAAATCCAGAAAATTAACATTTTATCAAAACAAGAAGTTAGCTGGTTGCAAAATAGATTTGATAATATCGATATTAACTATCCTATTCATGAAACCATTATTAATTTATTTGAAAAACAGGTAGCACGTTCGCCAGAAAAGACCTGTTTAGTTTTTGAAAATGAAAGTTTAACCTATCAAGAAGTAAACGAACGTGCGAACCGTCTTGGGCTATGTCTTAGAAAACAGGGAGTAAAAAGAGATCAAATAATTGGGTTGTTAATGGAACGCTCAATAAACTTAGTTGTAGGAATGCTTGGGATTTTAAAATCAGGCGGTGCTTACCTACCGCTTGATGTTGATAGCCCAGGTGATAGATTATCCTATATTTTAGAAGATTCAGGCGCAAATTTATTGTTAACTCAAAATCAATATTCAATTAGTATTAAATATGACATAAGGACTGTTTTTATTGAAGATGTAGAGGAGGCTCTGCTTGAAAAGGAGAACCTAAAAAAGATAAACAGACCATCTGACCTATGCTACATTATTTATACTTCAGGTACAACTGGTACACCGAAAGGAGTGATGATAGAACATGGGAATGTAGTTCGACTTTTCTTTAATGAGCAAGCAAAATTTGATTTTACAGAAAAGGATGTATGGACCATGTTTCATAACCATACTTTTGATTTTAGTGTATGGGAAATATATGGAGCCCTGCTATTTGGCGGTAAGTTGATAATAATTCCTAAAATGCTAGCACGGGATCCCATGAGGTACTTAGCACTATTAAAAGAAATGCAAGTAACAGTTCTTAATCAAACACCCAGTGCGTTTTATAATTTGATTGAAGCTGATAAGAAATCTTCTATAAATAGCTTGGATTTACGAATGGTTATTTTTGGCGGAGAGGCACTAAGTCCAATTAAACTTAATTCATGGAAAAAGAAATATCCCGTCGTCAAACTTGTAAATATGTTTGGTATAACCGAGACTACTGTTCACGTGACTTATAGGGAAATTACCGAAGATGATATTGAGAATGACCTAAGAATAATTGGTCATCCGCTGCCAACACTAAGCATTTATCTATTAGATAAGTATGGACAATTAGTTCCAACAGGCGCAAAAGGCGAAATATGCGTAGGGGGAAAAGGAGTTAGTCGAGGTTATCTCAATCGAAAAAAGTTGACTTCACAGAAGTTTATCAAGAACCCATATTTAAAAAAAGATAGATTATATCTTTCTGGGGATATAGCTCGTATTTTAAGTAATGGAGAACTTGAGTATTTAGGTCGAATTGATGACCAAATAAAGTTAAGAGGCTTTAGAATAGAGCTGGGTGAAATAGAAGGGCAACTATCTCGAAATAATAAAATTTTAGAATGTACAGTGACGGTAGAAACTAAAGAGGATGAAAAGTTCTTGGTTGCATATTATGTGTCTAAAAAAGCTATATCTCAATCAGATCTAAGTAATTATTTATCGAATCGCTTACCAAGCTATATGATTCCATCATTTTTTGTTTACTTAAAAAAGATACCACTAACCCAAAATGGGAAAATCAATAGGGCAGCTCTGCCACATGCAAAAGTTAATTTGAACCATGTTTATTTGCCTCCTTCGAACCATGTCCAAAAAAGGTTAGTAGAAATATGGGAAGATATATTATCTATTGAAAACATTGGTGTCAATCATAATTTTTTCTTAATAGGGGGCGATTCAATAAAGGCAATAAAACTTGTTTATAAAATCAATGAAGAGTTTGATTCATCTATTAGTCTTGCTAATTTATATGGGCATCCCACTGTAGAAAGTATTTCCAGTTTCCTTGAATCTGTGGAATTAATAAAAAACAAGAAGGGAAGTCTTTATTACAAAGTTGAGAGTGAAGTTAATGCTTTTGAAAGGAAGTATCTGAAAAAAAACAATGTACATGATTTATATGAATCAGCTCTTCCTATGAGTGGGATTGAAAAAGGGATGATTTTTCATACAATGACGAAGAAAGATGAAGAAGATAACTATCATAACATTCTATATCATGAGCAAAATGTTTATCCTATTAAAGAAGAGAATTTTGATTTCAATCTGTTCAAGAAATCTATTAATTTACTAATAAATGTTCATAGCGATTTACGAAAAATTTATGATATTGATGGTAGTACTCATATCATATTAAAAGAGATAGAACCAGAATTGAACTATTTGGATTTATCTGATTTGCCAAGAATTGAGCAGGAAAAAATGTATGTTGAAAAAATAAAAGAAGAGCGTTTAAAAGCCTCAGGGTACGACAAACTTATTCTATGGCGGATGAATATTTTAAAGATAAATAACGTATTTCATTATCTAATCTTTGACTTTCATCATAGTTTGTTTGATGGGTGGAGTCTTCATTCTTTTTTAAAACAACTAAATAATACATACTTCAAATTAAAAGCTAATTCTAATCTTAAACTTGAACCCTTCAAATGTGATTATCGTGACCATATAATTAGTGAATTGATGGAATCTAGGCGAAAATCTACAATAGCGTATTGGAAGAATGAATTAAGTGAATACAAAAGACTTCAGTTGACGAAAACGGGTGCAGTACATAAGTATGTAACTAAAAGATATGATCTAGGAAGTGAACTGAGAAATGAAATTACAACTCTAGCCGCTACGTTGGATATATCTCTTAAAGATATTTGTTTCGCTGCCTATCTCTATACGATGAAAATGTTTAGTGGATCCAATGAATTGGTCGTTGGTGTAACGACCAATACCAGGCCGATAGTTGAGGATGGAGAAAAAATGCTTGGGTGTTTTTTAAATCAAGTTCCCTTTAAAGTTGATATTTCTGATTTGGGCAGTTGGCAGGAGTTCATTATTATGGTTACTGATAAAATACGGAAACAAAAGGAACATGAGAGGATGCCTTTTTATAGAATCCTTGAAGTTGTTGGAGAACGAACCCAAAATGGAATAAATCCAATTTTTGATGTGGCATTTAACTTTATAGATTTTTGGATAATTAATGAAATGTTATCAGAAAAAGTAGAGAACCACGCCGAAGAAAATTTGGATTTTTGGCATGACGATATTAGTGTAAATCAAAATACACTTTTTGATTTTCACATATCAATTACGAACGGGGCGTTCTCCGCCGCAACTGTTTATTCCACAACAGTTATGAGTGATGAATTATCTGAAAAATTTCTTCTTTATTTTAAAAATGTACTTTCAAGGTTTAAGGAATTAAAGGAATCTACGGGCGTCGATAAAATCATGCCAAATGAAGAGAAGGAGTTATTGCTAAATAATTTTAATGATACCTCAGCATACTATCCAAAGGATAAAACAGTCATTGACATCTTTGAACTTCAAGTGGCAAAAACACCACTCAAAACGGCGCTGTTGTTTGGAGCCCAAAAAATGAGCTATTCAGAGTTTGATGATAAAGTTAATTGGCTTTCACAATACCTGATAACTAATGGGGTAAAGCCAGGAGATATTATTGGCGTTTTGTGTAACCGTTCTTTTGAGTTGATGATTAGTTTATTCAGTATTTTAAAATGTGGGGCCGTCTACTTGCCTCTGGATCCTGTAAACCCTCCAGAAAGAATCAATTACATGATAGCGGACAGTGGTGTGAAAATTGTGTTATCCAATTTTGACTTTTCGGATGAACTTGGTTTAACAATTGAACTTTTAGACCTTAATGTCATCTGGAATTTGCCTGTTGGTGGACTTAAAATATCAAATCTGTCTACACCTAGTGGATTAGCCTATATAATTTATACATCAGGTAGTACTGGTAAACCAAAAGGTGTTATGGTTGAACACCGCGCATTAATGAATCGGATATATTGGATGGGAAAAAGATATCCTATAGATGAAAAGGATGTGCTAATTCAAAAGACAGCTATTGCCTTTGATGTATCTCTATCTGAGTTATTATGGTGGTCACAGTATGGGGCATCTCTATATTTGCTAGGTCAAGGAGATGAAAAGGAACCAGCTAAGCTTTGTGAGGTAATAGAAAATCATAGTGTAAGTACAATCCATTTTGTGCCATCAATGCTTCAAGTCTTTCTAGAATATGTTGAAGACAGCCAATCTCAATCTCGTTTAAGTTCATTACTACAAGTATTCGCAAGTGGAGAGGAGTTATTAGCAAGCCAAGTAAACAAGTTTAATAAACTCTTACTGAATAATGGTACCAGACTTACAAATTTATACGGACCAACAGAAGCCACCATTGAAGTATCGTATTATGATTGTTGTGATAAAGGGGAGTATGATACAATACCCATTGGCAAGCCAATAAGTAACATATCATTATATATTTTAGGTAAGAATGAAACTATTCTGCCAATTGGCGTGGCTGGGGAGTTGTATATCGGTGGGGATGGTTTAGCTAAGGGCTATATCAATAATAAACCATTAACACATAAAAAATTTGTAGACAATCCTTTTAACCCTGGCGATAGAATTTACATGTCTGGTGATATTGCGCGGTGGCTGACGGACGGAAATATTGAATTTCTAGGAAGGATAGATGACCAAGTAAAGATTAGTGGATTTCGGATTGAACTCGGGGAAATTCAGAATCAGCTACTAAATCATCCTGGAATTACTGAATCAATCGTATTAGCTAATCGGAGTGATAGTGATTATTACTTGATAGGATATTATGTTTCAGAAGCCGAATTAGGCTATGCGGAACTGCAAGATTATTTGCGAAAAGCCTTGCCCGATTATATGGTTCCTAGACAATATGTCCACTTGGATAAACTCCCTTTAACCCCAAATGGTAAAGTTGACAAGAAAAGCCTTCCGTTGCCGGGCGCAATAGTAGAAGAGTTCGTCCCTCCCTCTAATGAATTAGAAGCACAACTTGTGACAATTTGGTCAGAAGTACTTGGCTTGGAAAAAGGAACAATTAGTGTAAATAGTAATTTTTTTGATTTAGGGGGACATTCCCTAAAAGCTTTGGTTCTATTAAATAAAATGAATAAGGTATTTGACATTGCTATATCATTCCAAATTTTCTTTAAAATTCCTAACATTACAGAGATTGCCTCTTTTATAATGTCGCTAGCCGAAGATGTTAATTCGGATAAGCATGTTGATATGGAAGAATTCAACTTTTAGCATTAGTATCAACATGTTTTTAGGATTGATCTAAATTGAAATATTCGATACTTCATTAAACAATAATTACAAGTTGAGTATCCCACCAAAAATTCAATAAAAAAACAATATATCTTAACGCTTATACATTATGCATCATCTTAAGATACATAATGAAAATTATCCAATCTAAAAATTGATTTATGGATGTACTTGATGTTCTTATAGAATTAGCTAATAATGGAGTAAAGCTACAAGTTTCTGGTGATAACCTCAAGGTTCATGCGAAGCATGGTTTGATAACTTCAGAAATACAAGTATTTATCAGGGAAAATAAAGTTGAAATTCTTCAATTGATAAAGAATAGATCTCTTTATCGGTCTATACCCGTGGCACCTGAGAAGGGTCATTACGCGCTTTCCCCAGCCCAGAGGCGTATGTACTTCCTCTATCGTTTCGACAGTTCGTCGCTCTCGTACAATATGCCC
>NZ_JBLFEP010000008.1:0-121625 GCF_047345415.1 Maribacter corallii | reverse complement strand
CGCTTGGAAAACCTCGTCAGTCCTTCTACTCTTGACTTCGACAATTTCTTGAGCGAAAATGCCAAATGGTATTAGAAAGATTAAAAAGGAAAGGATTTTTCTCATAAATTAACTACAACGGTTTAGCTATGAACAGTACGGGAGCAAACTAGCGTTTGCTTTCCGCCACGCGCATAGCCAAACCTTTTTGTTTTGCTTTTTCTTTTTTTATTTAATGCCAAATCCAAAAGATTTGGCGGTATCTGTTGATATTCCGGGTTTATGGTTTAAGTAACTAAGCCCGTATTGTTTATAGGTTTTGTTATCTCTTGTTTTTATTCAGTTCGTGTACGTGTATAAAAGGGTTATGTGTTGGGGATTGATTATCAATTGGAAGTTTAGTCCAAATCATTCGCGTACTATCTGGGCTTTTTGTTAAATCAATTTGCCTAAATTCAGTTAGCAGTCCAACTATAGTATCATTATTGTTTTTAAACTCAAAATCCACATAATTTTGATTTTTTGATTTAAAGGTTATAACCTCTTTTTTGTCAAGAATAAAGTTGACAAAATCTACTGTTAGTTCCTTTTCGGTTATTGGGTCTTTTATTGAGTCCAATTCGGAATGTAATGTTATTCGTCCTTTTATAATACTGTCTTTAGCCATCTTAGCTTCAAATTCGTAAAAATTGCTTTTAGCAATGTCTAGGATACCATTTTCATAAATTTTCTTATTCCAACAAAGTGTGTCTCCGTATTCAGATATGTATAATTCTAACTCACTTTTTATTACTCCATTATCATCAACATATCTAATCCATTTTTTTTGGTATTCGATTAATTTAGATTTGGTCGATTCAACTAGGGAATCTTTTCGAATCTCCATCTTATTTCCACTTTTGGAATTGGATTTATTATTACAATTCCAACTGAGAATTCCAATGACTAATATCGATATGTATATTTTTTTTTTCAAATAAGAGATAACGGTTGAGCTATGAACAGTACAGGAGCAAACTATCGTTTGCTTTCCGCCACGCACATAGCGAAATCTTTTTGTTTTGTTTTTTCTTTTCCTGTCCAAAGCAAAATCCAAAAGATTTTGCGGACTTGATAAAAATACACAAACCCCGCGATTAAGCCCGTAGCCCGTATTGTTTATAGGTTTTGTTATCTGCTGGCTTTTACACGAAAATCGCGACGTTTTCTTAGAGTATAGATTTCATTCGCTAAGTCCAATTTACCGAGTTTTTTCCATATTAAAAACGGGTCTTCATTAGGACTTTTTTGCAACTCAAGTCTCTTTTGGAATTCAATAGACTCCTTTGAACCAGAAGGAGGCGCATTGGTGTTTTCAAAAGACCTGCTTATTCCACAAATGTTCATTCTTAAAAATCCGTCCTCCATATGACCATATACGAGCCATGTCCCAATTCCGTCAATATATGGGGTGCAATATCTCCAATTTAGTCCTAGATAAACGTTTCCTTGTACATCCCCACCGTCCAGCGATTCTATAACAGTAATTTTATAAGAATCATCATCATTAATTTCGGTTATCTTTCCAATGAAGATACACTCAGATATTTGAATTTCACGCTCTTGTAATTCGACAAGACTTTTATGAATACAATCACATGCAATAATTTTTTTTGGAATAATTACTAAAATTAATACTAGCAATATTTTGTTCATTTATAAAATTTTTGAGCTTGAAGATAACGGCGGAGCTATGCGTAGTGGGGGAGCGGGAATGCAATTCCCGTTGCGCCACGCCACGTAGCAAAAGCTTTTTGTTTTGTTTTAATTTTTCTTGTCCAAAGCAAAATCCCAAAGATTTTGCGACATCATAAAAATACGCAAACGCTGCGACTAATAACCTTAGCCCGCATTACTCATAGGTTTTGTTAGCAAAAGTTGCGACACGTTGGAGTAAGCACAGGCTCTTTACGCAGATTAGGTTTCGATTGCATATCGATTCGAGAACGATTCCATAACGATTGCGCAGATTGGAACGTTCTGTACCCGTTTTGAGTAAAGTCCATTTGCACAAACTAGCTAAGAAGTCCATCAGCGCAACTGTTGCGTCTGAGAAAGGTCCATTTGCGCAAAAAAATCCGAGGACTTACGTCCTTAAAATGACAAGATATTTACCGCTGAATTCCGCGAGAAGATTTAATTTTCGAGCGATTTTTGCTAACGGTTTGTATAAGAGCAGTAGCGGATTAACAGCACTAACTTTTCAACTAGCAATATACTTATTTGAACGCAAAAACGGTTCAGGTTAACACCTAAACCGCTATTGCTTTTATACCATGTTGTGCACAGGCTATTTTACTACCGGTACGTCACTAACAAGCTGCCATCCATTTTTTTCGTCTTTAATGAGGATTATGGTTGAAATAAATGTCATTTTAGAACCTATGAATGACACTTTTGCACTGGCATTCGAACCATTGAGTACAATGGTTTCTATTTCTACTTTTCTATTATCTCCGCCATACTCTTTGGTTTTGATTTTTTCAAGATAAGTATCCTTGTTCATTACAGAAACATCGCTACTACCAAATAATCGGTTCATAATGATGCGATAATTATCGTCCAAATAAGTTGCTAATTTGTCGGCATCATTTTTATCCCCGGCTTTTGAGAAGGCTATTATGGTTTCTTTTATGGCTTTTTCGTCAGAAGATTGTGCGTTGCAACCTGCTGACATGAAAAGGGCAAAAATGCCCATTAGAATTATTCTGTTCATTTTTTGTGTTTAAAGTTTTAAAATAAAGATTATTGAATGGGTGAATATGAATTGGAGTTTTATGGGGGTCTGATTCTTTTGCAATTCATAATTTTATGTTTACAGATGTTCGCATAATTGAATGATGCTGAAAATCATCATCTAAACTGTATGCCAAGAGCATAGTCCATTTAGAGTCCGTTGAAAGCTGCTTATGGTATTTACTGGATTTGCCTATTGGTACAGAGAATTTCAATTTGGTCAGATTCCCCTTTTCATGCCCTGAGATAGAAATTACTCGGTTAGGTATGCCTAAATCAGCGATAGGTTTGTAACTGCCTGGCTTTTCGGTATAATATTCTAAAACTTCTGCCTTTCCGTTCCGAATACGCCCCATAAGCAAGTAAGTGCCTGCTAAAGATTTTGTTTCGTTGAATCCAATGGCGACCCAACCATTTGTGGGTGCTTCCATTTCAAAGTGGATGTATTCTTTTTCCATCTTCCAACCTACTGTCATGTTATTCTTACGTACTTTCTTTATGGTGTCCTGTGGCTGAATTTGAGTGATGGTCAATATTGCCATACAAACGATTATTATTTTCATTGTTTTTTAATTTTAGCGGTGAATTCAATTTCGATTAGGAGGTTTTCTCTGGCTAAATCTGATATACCAAGTAGGGTAGTAGCAGGTGCATAACCACTAGTGTAAGTTTGTTTTAGAAAAGCACCTATTTTTTCTTTTTTTACAGCATTCAGGTCGACAACGTAAAATCTAAGATGCAATACGTCTTGCCAACTGCATTTTTGGCTTTCTAACAGGCGCTCTATATTTATTAGTGTTTGCTCAAATTGTTGTTTAAAATCAGAGTTTGATTGAAGTGTGTAATCTTTGTTCCAGCCAACTTGTCCCGAACCGTATATTACATTATTGAAAATTACTGCTTGTGAAAACCCCAAATCGTGAGTTGTATATACATTAGGGTTATTAATTATAGATGTTTTCATGCTACATGAAGCTAAAGTTGAAGTAAGCACAAGGATGAATAATTTATTTATATTAATATCAATCATTGATATATCAATTTAATAAGTAAAAAATTTATGACATATTCTTCTGAATTTTTCCTAAGAGCTGAGTCAACACTTCTAACTCTTGTTCCGTAATCCCTTCAATACTTTTTGCACGATGGCTACTAATAACGGGCATATATTTTTTAATAAAAGACTTTCCTTCCTTTATAAGACAAACACTGTATTGTCGCCTGTTATCTTCAACTGGTCTCCTTTCCACAAAACCTTTTTTGTTCAACAAGTCTAAAGTGCGTGTGATAGAAGCAGGGTCTCGTAGTGACTTGTCAGCCAACTCCTTTTGTGTCAGTCCATCATTTTCTTCAATAATCTTCAATAGTATCCATTGTTCAACAGTGATGCCCATTCCCAGTCTGTCAAATTCTCTTTGCGAATATAATTTAGAGACCTTGCTGGTTTTGTCAATTTGGAAAAGGATGATACTTTCTATATTCATTTGATGATGCAATTATTGATATTGCAATATTAGTAATAATAAATTAGAAACTCGAAATTCTCTGGATTTGTTTTTTATTTGATGGGTTTATTGGCTTGTGCACAACAATTGTATAAACGTACCCAGGTACGTTTATTTCTTTTTTAGAAATACTAATCTAGGGGATTTTTAATGGTTTCAAAAGTATTTACGGCGACATGGGTATATATTTCCGTTGTTTTACTAGACCCATGCCCGAGCAATACCTGAATTTGCCTTAAATCCGCACCAGCCTCCAAAAGATGAGTTGCAAAACTATGTCGCAATACGTGTGGGGTTACTTGTGTTCGTATTCGAGCTCTTTCCGCAGCAGCCTTCACGATTTTTAGAACACTTGCTGCACTATATTTCATTCCTTTCTTGCCTTCGAACAAAAATAGTGCAGGTTCATATTTCATATAGTACTTCCTTAAATCCTTTAAGGCCGTTTTAGACAGTAAAGTGAGCCTGTCCTTATTTCCTTTTGAACCTTCGACCCGAACCAGCATTCGTTTGCTGTCGATGTCCTTTATTTTCAAATTTAATAGCTCACTTCGCCTTAAACCTGAACCGTATAATAATTGAACGATACATCTGTGCTTGAGGTTGTTGGTGTTCTCAATTATTGCGACGACCTCTTCCTTGGAAATTACCTTAGGTAACTTTGATTCTTTCCTTGGCCTTTCAATATCGTAAAACCGGTTGGGCATCCCCAATACCACCTCATAATAGAATTTTATGGCGTTGATCGCTTGATTGACATATGAGTTGGATGCGTTTTTCTGTATTAGGCTTTGTAGGAATACTCTAATGTCACCCTCATCGATAGAATTTAATTCTTTGTCCTTGTGAAAATTGATGAACATCTCAAAGAAGGTCACATAGGTCTTGATGGTGCTATTGGCATATCGCTTTAGCTCTAGTTTTAATAGATACTCCTCAGGACAAAGCCTGTAATCGGGAATCGGTTTTCTTTTCCTGAACCAGGCTACATCAACGGTTTCGTTTTTGGTATTTACCGGTTTATTGGTTAAAAAACGATTGTAGTTTATCCATACCACGCCCTTAAAAGTATTGAAAATAACCCCAAGATTAGCTTTAGTATTGGGTATGTAGGCCATGTTGTATCGTTTACTCCACTTAGGATTTGGAAGTCCCTTGACCAAATTCTGTATTAGTTTATCCGGTGAGAACTTTATGCCTATCATCTTCTGATTGTTTATCATGAGATGGTACAGTGTTATCGATTTCATTGTATTCATAAGACAAGTTTAGCAATGTTTCGTATTTTTAACGGTATATTAAGTTTATAATATGCGTTTGCAAATGACTAATGTGAAAACTTGCCCGGTATGTGGTACTATTGTGAAGGGTAGGTCCGATAAGAAATTCTGCTCTAAAAAATGTAAATCCATAGAGCAATATGAGAATCGACAGAAAACCGAGGTCTTCTACCTGCAGGTCGACAGGCAATTGAAAGTAAACAGGAGGATTCTAAAAAAGTACAACAAATCAGGCTATACTGTCATTAGGAAAAGCAAACTAATTGAAGAGGGGTTCAATCCAAAGTATTTCACTCATTATTGGAAGAACAAAAAAGGTGAGGTTTATCTATTTGTATACGAATATGGATTTTTAAAAAAGAATGATAATGGAAAGGAGAAATATATTTTGGTTACATGGCAGGACTATATGAATTAATAATTTTCGGTGTCAAATAATTCCTTAAATTAGTATTGCAAAAGACGCATAAAATTTGCATCAATTTGTACTATTTTGAACTGGGTTTATAGTTCGGTTAATCATTGATAATAAAGTATATAAAATACTGTTAGTTAGCAAGTTATGATAGAACGTTTAGTTCTGTCATCCCGACTTAACACTTTTAAGTGGATATCAAAGCACTGTCAACTGACTGATTGATAGTGCTTTTCATTTGTATTGTATTCATCCGATATCATCCAAAATCACATAAAAGGTGTAGAGTTCGGTGAATGGATTGGTCCGTTTATTTCCTTTTCAGGATGACTAATCTAGGAGGTTTCCAATACTTTCAAAATCATTTATAGCGACATGGGTATAAACTTCGGTTGACTTGGCTGTGCCATGACCTAAAAGCAATTGTTTGTCCTAAAGGCATGCCTGAACGGGTAGACTACCAAAACTATAGAACAAAATATGGTAGAATCGGTAAAGTTCATACCGCAGCGAGCGATATTAACGAGGCTAGAACTCGAGACCAATTAATTCTATACTATTAATCAGCTAGATTATACAGGATGTCCTGATTCCGATTTGCCTTTTTAGCGAAGAGTCCTTTTTCGATAAGTTAATTGAGATTTTAAGTGAATGGTATTCCTTTAATGATCTTAAGATGTTTATGTAGTACTTATGAGCTATATATTTATGAATAGTAGGAATTTTAAACACTAAATTCAATCTTAAGTTCCCACAATGGATTTGCCCGTTTCATTTAGCGATTTTACCGATATGGGTTCGTTGTAAGTATGCATTTCATCGATGTATTGCACTATACTGCATCAAATATTACAGGTTTCACATCATTTAAACTCAAATTTACAACAAATATTTAATACTCTTATCTTATTAATATTTCTTTTTTTATAAGAAAAAACTGAAAACTTAGTAGGTTTAAAAAACGTATAAATTCAGTTTTTAAAATGGACTATATCATCCTTAATGGCTAACCACCACGAGTCCCCTAAATAACCAAAATGTCCCACATATTGAGTCCCCTCACAAAAGCGCCTTCGTTGAGCGTGATAAAAGGAAATATTCACTTTTTACTGAATATCTTTTTTTTTCTATGGATTTCAACCTTCGTTACTGCGCAGGACGCAACACTGCAAGTAGACGGAACTTCTGCCATATGCATAGGTGAAACCACGTCACTTGAAGTAATTATCGGGGCCAGTATTAATCCATATACTGTAATTTATTCCGATGGCAACAGTAACTTTACGCTATCGAATTATACAAGTGACGCTGATTTGGAAAGCCCTACCTATGGAGGTGATCCGATACTGGTTTCTCCCGTGGTAACTACCACGTATTCGCTGATCAGTGTAACAGACCAGTTCAACACTTCATTGCCAATAAGTACTACAACTGTTACCATACAGGTAAACCCACTTCCGTCCGCAATAAGTACAACAATAAACTCTGGCAATCCTGTTTGTTACAACACTCCTTTTTTGATAGAGGCTTCTGCCATAGAAGGTGATTCTTATGAATTATGGAATGAAACCAACACGGCTAAGATCGGCGATATTCCCTTTAGTGCTTCTATTACCGCCAATACAAATTATACCGTTAGGGCCATTAGTGCCACTGGTTGTATTACTACCGAGAATTTAAGTGTCAATTTAGAGACTATAGCACCTTCCCTTTCCGGGGAGGGCAATAAGATTTTGAATCCGGGTACCGATATATGTACCCAGAGTATACCGGACTATCGGTCAACCGTTACCGTCTCCGACAATTGCTCTTCAAATGGAAATATCATAATGACGCAATCTCCGATCGCCGGAACAATTCTTAGCGATCATGGCACCGTACAACCCATAGTGATAACCGCTACAGACGAATCTGGAAATGAAAACACCTATAATTTCAATGTCACGCTTCAGGATAATCAGGTGCCGGAAATCACCTGTTTAGGTAATCAAACACTAGCGGGAAACGCTTCTTGCGAATATCAAAATAACGGAACAAGTTGGAATCCGTTGGCTACCGACAATTGCGCCATTGATGAATTGACATACACTTTGAGCGGTGCCACCAACGGTTCAGGAACTGACTTGGATGGCGTGGTTTTTTCTCAAGGGGTAACTACGGTCACTTGGATAGCAACAGACCCAGCCGGACTAACGGCCAGCTGTAGTTTTGATGTCACCATTACAGATGATACGGACCCTACAGTAAGTTGCCTAGGAAATCAAACGGTAAATACGAATACCGACGTATGCTCTTATACGCATGCCGGAAACTCATGGAATGCTTCGGTAAGTGACAATTGCGGTATCCCGACTATCGTATATGAACTTTCTGGGGCCACGGAAGGAACGGTGCCTTCTACTTTGGATGGTACTACCTTTAATGTCGGTATAACCAATGTACAAGCGGTCGTCACCGATGCTTCTGGGAATACGGATACATGTGACTTTAGCATAGGCGTAAATGATCAAGAAGCACCTCAAATCACAGGGTTACCTTCAGATACGGTAATCGATACAAATGTTGATTCATGTGTTGGTACAGTAAATTGGATTGCCCCCATAGCCAATGATAATTGCAATGTTCAAAGCTTGGTGCAAACATCTAGTCCTACCGCTGACCTGTCAAATGGAGATGATTTTCCCTTAGGAATAACCACTATTACCTATACGGCAACAGATGATACTGGGAACACAGCTACAGAAAGCTTTACGATTACTGTACTTGATAACCAAAACCCTGAAATAAGCTGCCCCTCGGATATTTCACAGAATGCTACAAATGATGTCTGTGGCGCGGTAGTCACCTACATGCCACCGATTGGAACTGATAATTGTTCGGGCGTCAGCACAATTCAAATATCCGGTTTGGCTTCGGGAGCGACATTCCCAGTGGGTATAACCACCAATACCTTTGAAGTCACCGATGCTTCAGGAAATACGGCAACATGCAGTTTTACCATAACTATTTTGGATAATGAAGCCCCGTCCGTAGTAAATATACCAGCTGATATTACAGTGGGCAATGATACAGACAATTGTGGGGCTATCGTCACATGGGTCGCACCCACCTCATCCGATAATTGTTCTGATAGTACCATAACACAAACTTCGGGAAATTCGAACGGAACATTTTTTCCAATAGGAGCAACCACTATTACCTATACGGCTACTGATGCAAGCGGAAATAGTACGAACACCAGTTTCACAATAAACGTTGAGGATCGTCAACAGCCTGTAATAGAAGCTTGCCCAACAAATATCACAAAACCTAGTGATGCCGGTCAATGTGGGACAATGGTTTCATGGACAGAGCCTTCAGTCACGGATAACTGCACAAACCCGGCTACCATAGTTTGGACCAAGTCTCACACACCAGGGTCTGTATTTCCGGTTGGTACCACGACTGTTACCTACATTGCTACGGATGAAGCTACAAACAATAGTCTGGTATGTTCCTTTGATGTACTTGTGGAAGATATAGAAAAACCTGTTATCGGTGATTGCCCCTCGAACATCACAACAACTGTAGATTCAGGTGAGTGCGATGCCATGGTTAGTTGGACCGAGCCCACGGCTGTCGATAATTGTACGGACGAAATGACGTTGGTTTGGACCAAATCACATATTCCTGGAAGCACATTTCCAGTAGGAACGACCACCGTTTCGTATATCGCTACAGATGCCAGTGGGAATACAAGCGCTACATGTAGGTTTGATGTAGTGGTTGCCGATAATGAAGCTCCTCAGGCTGCATGCATTGCACCAACTATATTTTTGGATGCGACTGGCGTAGCCACCCTCACCAGTGCTGATGTAGATGGCGGGTCATCGGATAACTGTACCCTATCCGCGAATTTGATTTTCACGTTGAGTAAGAGCACCTTCAATTGTTCTGACTTAGGAACGAACCCTATTACCGTAACGGTTATCGATGAGTCGGGAAATGAAAGTGTTTGTAACACTAGTGTGACCGTCGTTGATGCCATAGCGCCTACACTCAATAGTACTACGGGCACTGTGGATTCAGATATAAATACAGATATTGGATCTTGTAATTATTCGGTTCAGGGGTCTGAATTAGATCCAGTGGGTATGGATAATTGTTCCGGGGTATTGCTATCCTATACGGTTACCGGAGCTACATCACTATCGGGAACTGGCTCCCTCGCTGGAGAAACATTGCTGCAAGGGGCCAATACGATAACGTGGACCGCTTCCGATGGAGCTAATACATCAACTCCCTTGGTTTTTACAAAAACCGTTGTTGACAATCAAGCACCTACCGTTACAGCGGTAAGCAATCAATTTAAAAATACAACCTCGGGGATTTGCGGATATGAGGTAATCGGAACAGAGTTTGACCCGGTTTTTACTGATAATTGCAGTATTACGACGACCTCTTATAGCATTAATGGTGCTGCTGCCGTAACGGCTTCCACTTTAGATGGTGAAATCATTCCCCCGGGAATAAATACAATAGTATGGACTGCCAGCGATGGCCTAAACACAAGGTCAACAAGTTTCAGGGCAACCGTGAACGATTCGGAAAACCCAGTGATTTCAGTTATTGCAGATATTACTGAGAACATCTCTACGGGTTGTGATATTGAAGTGAATTGGTCAGAACCTACAGCATCGGATAACTGTGTAGGGGTAAGTTTGGTCCAGACCGATGGATTAACAAGTGGGTCCACTTTTCCTGTGGGTACTACAACTATTACCTATGAAGCGACCGATGCTTCTGGAAATAGTGCGACCATGAGCTTTGATGTTATCATAAACGACCTAACACCTCCTGTATTGACCTGCGTTTCCGGAAGCTCGGAACTAAGCCCCTTCTTACGAAATGCGGATACGGGAGACTGTTTTTATACGGTATCGGGTAGTGAATTTGATCCGGTGACCTCTGATGGTTGTGCCTACACGGA
This sequence comes from Maribacter corallii, assembly GCF_047345415.1. Taxonomy (NCBI): domain Bacteria; kingdom Pseudomonadati; phylum Bacteroidota; class Flavobacteriia; order Flavobacteriales; family Flavobacteriaceae; genus Maribacter; species Maribacter corallii. Next base: position 110,702 of record NZ_JBLFEP010000008.1, on the reverse strand, counting down.
CGCCACCAACTCCTTTGACGGTTCGACAACCCTAGATGGAAAAGAACTACCTGTTGGAACGCATACCATCACTTGGACGGCGACCGATGAAAATGATAATATATCGACCTGCACCATTTATGTAACGGTGGCAGATCTACAAAATCCTTCATTTGAGGCACCCACTGGTGAGTTTAATCGCACCACAGACCCAACGCATTGTTATTATACTATAGTGGATGCTTCTTTTGACTTGAAAAATTTACAGGATAATTGCAGTGTATTAGATCCTACCTATAGTATCACCAATAATGGAACAGTTGTATTTACCGGAATCGCTTCATTATCCGGTCTACAGTTGCCTAAGGATGAGAATAACAACTACGTTATCGAATGGACACTAAGTGACTCGAACGGAAACACAGTGGTTGCTCCCACATTTTCGATTGCAGTTTCGGATAATCAAGCACCGACTTTTGAATGTAATGGAAACGAAACACGGACTATTTCTGATGGTTCATGTGATTACACGGTCACAGGAACAGAGTTTGACCCACAACTTTTGGCGGATAATTGCGATGTCGAAGGTGACTTGATCATTTCATACGTATTGGATGGAGTTGCCGGTGGAACAACCACTTCATTGGCTAATGAAGTACTTGACGTTGGCGTACATACTATAGTTTGGACAGTTGCCGATTTGATAGGGAACAATGCGAGCTGCGAATTCAATATTACGATAGTAGATGAAGTAGCCCCGACAATTGCCCCAGTTGGTAACCAAACAAAAAACGCACCTACAAATAGCTGTGCATATACGGTTGTTGGAACGGAATTCGATCCCCCATCGGTAAGTGATAATTGTCCAAGCGTAACATTGATAAATAATCAATCAGGGAGTTCAACTTTAGACGGATTCGATTTTCCAGTAGGGATTACAGTAGTAGTTTGGACAGCCACGGATGCTGGTGGAAATTCCGCTACGATACAATATCAGGTAGAAGTGTTGGACGTTACGGCTCCTGACTTTGAACTCATCAATAGTTCGGCAGCCTTAGTTTCGATTACCAAGTCTACTTCGTCCGAAGATTGTTTTTATGAAGCCGTAGGTTCTGAATTTGACCCGCAGGCTATTATGGATAATTGTACCATGGATAATTATACCATTCTCAATGACTACAACAACTATCGTTCATTAGCTTTTGCGACATTTCCAGTAGGTACGACCACTGTGAATTGGAGCATTACGGATAACTTCGGAAATGAAACTACTAAAACTTTGGAAGTAACCGTCGAAGATGATGTGAAACCAATTATTGACTGTCCCGCAAGTACATTAAATAGGGTAAATGACAACGGCCAAGCATACTATACAATAAGAAATAATGAGCTAATGCCAGATGTTATAGACAACTGTGGCATTGCTTCCTACACTTATACGATTTCCGGAGCCACTTCCGGTGCAGGTTCCTCTATTTCAGGGATTCAACTAAACGAAGGGTTGAATACGATAACATGGACTGCAACAGATATGGCCACTCCTGCAAATACAGAAATGTGTGTTATTACAGTAGATGTCGTTTCTAGTCTCTTCCCATCTTTGAGTTGTATTGGAAATCAATCTAGGGATACCGATTCAGGAATATGTACATATTCAGTTCAAGGATCGGAATTTGACGCCCTTGCCTCAACTCCTGGAGCTATCTTGACCAATAATTATAACAATGCGTCCTCCTTAGCGGGAGCAGTATTCCCAGAGGGTACTACCTTCGTTACTTGGACCGCCTCTCAAGAAATAGATGGTCAAACCTATACGGATGTCTGCAGTTATTATGTATTTGTAAATGATTCAGAATTACCTACCATAACAGCACCAGTCGATGTTACGACAAATACAAACGCACATTGTAGAGCGACCGGAATTTCTTTAGGTACTCCCATAACCGGTGATAACTGTGGAGTTCTGTCGATTTGGAACAATGCGGACACTTCTTTTAATATCGGAACTCAAACCATTACATGGTACGTAGAGGATGTTCACGGAAATATAGCATCTGATACACAACAGGTAACCGTCAATGATGATGACCCCCCGACCTTTGAATGTAGATCATCAATTACTAGGAGGGTAGACGAAGGTCAAAACTTTTATACAGTATTTGATACCGAATTTAAACCATTTGGAATCTCTGATTGCTCTGGATTCACGGCTATCAATGATTTCAATGGAACAAGTAATCTTGCAGGAGAACAATTTTCCGAAGGAACAACTACAGTAACGTGGACCTTGACGGATGGGGTAGGCAATAGTTCAACATGTGTAATAACGATTACCATAACCGATAGTAGCGATACTTCACCCGCTATAAGCTGTAGGGCGAACCAGAGACGTGATACAGATGTAGGGTTATGTACCTATACCATTCAAGGAACCGAGATGGATGTAAGTTCAACCTCTCCTGGTTCAACCTTGACCTATACGCTTTCAGGAGATACAACCGGATCTGGAACAAGTACACTCAATGGGATAGTAGTGAACAAAGGAGCCACTACGGTCACTTGGTCAGCCGATAATGGATCCAATTCAAATTCATACTGTACGTATAATATCTATATCATAGACAATGAGGACCCTATGGTAAATTGGCCTTCGGATATTGCTGTAAATGTTGATGCGGATGCCTGCGCAGCAACCATAATCGATCTAGGCACACCGACCGCAACGGATAATTGCGATAGTCCATTGGAGATTAGCTACACTAAATCCAAAAGCGATTCTACATTCAATTTAGGGGAGACTTTGGTCTATTGGACGGCAAGAGACCAAAGAGGTAATTTTGTATATCACACCCAATCCGTAACTGTAGTTGACAATATTGCGCCGACAATCTCATGCCCAAGTACCACTTACTATAGAGAATATACAAACTCAGGAGTTGATTTCTATTATGTAAATGGAGACGAATTCACTCCTGTGGTCTCCGATAACTGTGAAATTACTTCGTACACCAATAGTAGAACCGGAAACGGGTTCTTGAATGGCGAAAAACTCACTGTCGGTAGTCATACGTTCACTTGGACGGCATCTGATGGGACCCATACTTCAACTTGTGATGTCACTGTTGTAGTCATCGATTCTTTTGAACCCCAATTGACTTGCCCAAATCAAATAGAACAACTAACAGCTGCAACCTCTTGCTCATTTGAGATACCTGATGGAATAACCGATTACGATGCCACCTTCGCTTCCGTTTCAGGAAGTAACCGGACATTGACACATGACTTTGCGGGAGCACCATCAGATACCTCACTAGCGGGAGCTTCCATACCAGTAGGTACAACTACCATAACATGGACGGCAACACAAACCATAAATGGAGTTGATTATAGCAACAGCTGTAGTTTTGATTTTACGGTAACTGATGAAACCTTACCTGTGCTAGACAGTCCGTTCGAAGATATTACAGTCAATGTTGACCCCGGCACATGTACCAGTACCTTTACGTTGACACCTCCTACAGGGACCGATAATTGTACTGCTTCCGGAGATCTTACGATAACCAATAATGCACCAGCGGTATTTATTTTGGGGACTACTATTGTTCGTTGGGAATTGGAAGATGAGGCTGGTAATGTCTTGTTACATGAACAAAATGTTACTGTTTATGATGACGAAGCACCGGTCATTGCAAATTGTCCGGTAACCAATGTTACTGCGGTAGCTGAGGGCGCGTCCTGTCAGATAGCGGTTTCATGGCCGTCATTGATCGTTTCAGATGAATGCTCCGGTATGGATTCCTTTACATCGACACATTCGCCAGGCAGTCTATTCGATATTGGTACTACTACGGTGACCTATACGGCTATAGACAACAATGGAAATACTTCAACTTGTTCCTTTGATGTTGTCGTCTCCGATACAGCACCGACAATTTCATGTTTACCAGATCAATCGAGAAATACGGACTCGGGTAGCTGTTCGTATACAGTATTTGGAAATGAGCTAGACCCCACAGGTTTTGACGACAATTGTGCTTCCCCGGTATTGACGTGGAGCTTTACAGATCCTGATACCAGCCTTCTGGTGACTGGCATGAATACCCTTTCAGGCGTAACCATTCCCAGAGGGCCTGAAAATGGAACCGATACAGGAAAAGTAGAAATCACTTGGACGATAGAAGATTCCAATGCACAAACCAGTACCTGCTCCTATATTCTCACCATAAATGATGATGAAGCCCCAATTATCGTAGTTCCCGGTAACCAATTCAGAAATACCGATACGAATCAAAATTATTACACGGTCAGTAGTACTGAGTTTGATTACATCTCAGCTTCGGACAATTGTGGTATTGTTACCAAAATAGTAAATGAATTTGGTGTAGGCACCTTAGTGGGGGAGCAATTACAATTGGGAGAAAATTCGATAACATGGGAAGCGACAGATGATAATGGAAACATAGGAACGGCAATTTTTATAGTAACTATCGAAGATAACGAGATACCACGTTTAGAAACAGCCCCGTCCAATATAAATGTAAACACATCAAGTGGATGTAGCGAAACGGTGAACTACATACCACCTACATTTGTTGATAATGTCACGGATTCGGCAGATTTGGCAATCACTGTTTCTCCGGTTGATGCCATTCCCGGATATGACTTTCCCATAGGAGATACCGAAGTAACATATACGGTTACCGATGAAGCAGGTAATACCTTGACCTATAAGTTTACCGTTACCGTAAATGATACTATTGCTCCAGTAGTAAATTGCCCGGCTGGAGATAGTGGAAATCAATTCAATAGGAATACTGATATCGGTAAAGCATTTTACACCGCCCAGCCCAGTGAGTTTGATCCGATTAGTTTTAGTGATAACTGTCAGGTAACTCTTGAAAATGACTACAATAACAAGACCTCCCTCAATGGAGAAAAATTTCCCATTGGAAGTACGACAGTCACCTGGGTAGCCACTGATGAAAATAACAATCAAACCAGTTGTGAAATCGAGGTGGTGATTACGGATGTAGAAGATCCTATCATCAACAATTGTCCGGATACAGGGGTAAGTCAATCCGCGGAGACCGGACAGTGTTACTATTTGGTGGTAGGCTCAGAGTACGATCCCTTTGACTTTGATGACAACGCCGGTCTTTCAAAACTTACCTATTCTCTTGATGGGGGAGTTGAAGTAGGTACCAATCTAAATACAACACTTTCAGGAGTTCAAATTCCAGTTGGTACAGCATCTAATCCTATTACTACGGTATTATGGCGACTATATGATTCAAGCGATAATATCAGTGCGACCTGTACTACGGAATTTACGATAAGTGATGACGAAGACCCCAATTTTAATACTATTGCCACACAAATTAGAAATACCGATTTAGGTTTGAATACCTATACCGCAAAAAGTCCTACAGATGATCTTTGGAACATCCCGGTTACCGATAACTGTGGTATACAAAACATCACCTATCAAATAGATGGAGGGGCAAAAACGGGCATGGGTCTTTCCACGACAATTATTGGCGAAGCCTTTTCAATTGGAACGCATACTATCGTCTGGGAAGCCACGGATGTAAATGGAAACACCAGTACTGGCATATATCAAGTAGTTGTTGAAGATGAAGAAGACCCAACTGTGGTCTGTAATCCGATAACCGTACAATTGGATGCTACGGGAAATTATACCCTTACGGCTACCAATATTGATGATATCGCTTTTGGTACCACAGACCCAAGTGGCATTCAGGATATGACGGTTTCTCCGAGTACCTTTGATTGCACTAAAATCGGAAATAACACGGTTACCCTTGCGGTTACTGATAACAATGGAAATGTCGCCAGTTGCCAAACTATAATAAATGTCGAGGATGTCATACCACCCGTTGCCGTATGTAGATCGATAGCATTGAACTTAGACGCCTTGGGTATTGCGACTATAACGGCAAACGACATTGACAATGGATCTACTGATAGTTGCGGCATTGCAAGCCTTTCTGTAAGCAAAACTACTTTTGACTGTAATGATTTAGGTGCGAATACGGTGACGTTGACAGTTACCGATATAAATGGAAATAGTGCGACTTGTGATGCGACTGTAACTATTTCGGATACTAATGCACCAGTGGCAGTTTGTAAAAACATTACCGTATCCTTGGATGAATTTGGCAATGCGACCATCGTAGGTTTAGACGTTGACAACGGTTCTTTTGACAATTGTCAGGATGCACTAACATACGCCGTTAGCCCGAATACGTTTGATTGTTCGGATGTCGGCGAGAATTCGGTAAACTTGACCGTTACCGATGGCAATGGAAATTCAGATAGTTGTACCGCTATTGTTACTGTTGAAGACAATACGGCACCAACAGCCATATGCCAGAACATTACCGTAAATCTAAATAGTTCAGGGATTGCTGCAATAACGGCAAATGATATAGATAACGGTTCTTTGGATAGCTGTGGAGTGAATACACTGACCATAGATAAAACAACCTTCGACTGTACAAATCTGGGCTCCGACCCCATGACCAATACGGTAACTTTAACAGTAGCTGATGTGAACGGTAATACAGCTTCTTGTACTGCCTTGGTTACTGTTGTAGATGATGTTCCACCTGTGGTAACCTGTACATCCGATAAGATTGAGAATACGGATAATGCTATATGTGGATACCAGCACATCGGAGCTGCATGGGATGCAACGGCTTCGGATGGTTGCGTGGCAATAAATACGTTGACCTATGAATTGTCCGGTGCTACAGTAGTAGCCGCCAATCCATCCAACACAACTTTGGACGGCCAAATATTTAATAGTGGGGTGACTACCGTTACCTGGACAGCGGTAGATGGCAGTGGTGTTTCATCTCAATGTTCCTCTACAGTGACCATTAATGATGATAAATTGCCCAATGTAGTATGTCAAGATATTTTCATTCAGCTTGATGCCGCTGGAAATGCTTCAATTATATCGGCGGATATTGATAACGGTTCAACTGACAATTGTGGTATTCAAGAAATGTCACTAAGTAAAATGAACTTTACCTGTGCTGATTTTGGTCCAAATACAGTTACCCTTACCGTTACCGATACAAGCGGTAATATAGAAACGTGCGATGCAACCGTTACGGTGGAGGATACTATTGTACCTGTGGTATTGTGTACTCCCATCACTGTACAATTAAATGCTTCAGGGAATTACAGTCTGTCCAATCTCGATATTGATGATATCGCTACGGGCTCTTCTGATAATTGTCCTAATTTTCTAGCAACCGTAACTCCAAATACGTTTGATTGTACCAATGTCGGCGCAAACAGCGTAACCTTGACCATTACCGATATAGCAGGGAATACGGATACGTGTACAACAACCGTAACTGTTGAGGACAATGTGGACCCAATCGCGGTTTGCCAAGATATTACGGTACAATTGGATGCTACAGGCAATGCAAGTATAACAGGAAGTGACATTGATGGAGGTTCGAATGATGCTTGTGGAATTGTTTCGTTGTCAGCCAGCCAAACTAATTTTACTTGTACCGATCTAGGGACCAATAATGTAACCTTGATAGTTACCGATGCAAATGGTAATCAAGATACCTGCGTTGCAGTAGTAACTGTTGAAGATAATGTGGCTCCAGTTTTCAACTATTGTCCAACAAATTTTTCAACCAGTACGGATGTTGGTCTATGTACATATACGCAGAATGGCAGTTCTTTGAATCCCAATGTCGTGGACAATTGCAATGGTGTTTTGTCAGTTATGTACAATTTGACAGGAGTAACTTCAGGTACGGGTACGGATTTGAATGGTGTTGCATTTAACCAAGGGGTTACTAGCGTCACTTGGACAGCGACAGATTCGGAAGGAAATAGTGATACCTGCATTTTCTCCGTTACTATAAACGATACATCGCCCCCCATAGCCACGATCCAGGACATCACAGTGGAATTAGGGCGAGATGGAACTATACAGATTGTTCCTTCGGATATTGACAATGGTTCTACAGATAATTGTGGAATCGTGACCTATGAAATTTCAGGCGATGGGGGTACAACATTTGACCCATCAGTAACATATGATTGTTCAAATTTAGCACCTACTTTTAATCAGGCTCGTCTTCGTGTAACTGATGCTGCCGGACTTTCAAGCATAGCGTTTGCTACAGTAACTATAGAAGATAATCAAGCACCGGCCCTAGACGATATATCTGACCGAAATGTAGTTGCGGATACTGACGTTTGCACCTATACACATTTGGATAATTTATGGAACCCAACGGATAATTGTGATGTATCACCGACAATTACATATACCCTAGCTGGAGCGACCACTGCCATTACAGGCGTAAATACAAGTCTGAACGGTCAAATATTTGAAACAGGTACTACAACGGTTACCTGGACAGTTTCTGACAATGCGTCCCCTGCAAATACCGATACGATTAGTTTTAATGTTGTTGTCACTGATGACCAGGCACCAACAATTTCCTGTCCGGTTAACATAATGCAGGACATTGAAAATGTAGGGGATTCCTCAGTAACCGTATCGGGTATACCAGCACCAATATATGATGACAACTGTAGTGTGACAAGATTGACCTATGAGCTATCCGGAGCCACGACGCTTGCTCCACAAGTATCCGGGATCAATGAACTGAGTAGTAGCACATTCAATTTGGGAACGACAACTGTTGAATATGTAGCCTATGATGCACAGGGGAATTCAGAAACATGCACATTTTTAGTTACAGTGAATGCCCTACCTGAGAATACCGTGGTCGTTACACCAACAACGCTGCAAACTTCGGAGAGTTCGGGCACAGCGACCTTTGACGTGGTACTGCCTTTTGAGCCTTCCGGAGATGTAGTATTTGACATAGCCAGTGATAATGAACAGGAAGGTACGGTCTCCTTGAGTTCGATAACCTTTGACGAATCTAATTGGGATATTCCCCAAACCATCACGGTCACGGGAGTTGACGATGATGTGCAAGACGGAGATACCGATTATACCATAATTTTAACAACCGATACAAGCCTAACTGATGAACTTTCGGGTTATTACAATGTGAATCCATCGGATATAAGTGTCACCAATCTCGATAACGATATGGCCGGGGTCTCGGTATCTGCAAGTAATGGAGCGACGACAGAAGATGGAGGAACGGCGACATTCACATTGGTTTTGGATACAGAACCAGTTGCCAATGTAACGATAACACTGGCTACGGATGATACCTCTGAACTGGAAATGTTAAGTGAGAGCACAGTAACCTTCACCGCAGCCAACTGGGATATTCCCCAAACGGTAACCGTAACAGGTAAAGATGATGACATTGTAGATGGTCCGGTAACATATACCATAGTTACCAGCGATGCTAGCTCATCGGATCCTAATTATGATGCATTGTCGGTGGGAAATGTGAGCATAGTAAATGAAGACAATGATACTGCAGGTTTCATAGTAACACCAACGGCATTGACCACAACCGAAGCCGGGGGGACGGCAACTTTCACCATTCAACTAACGAGTAAGCCCGCTACGGACTCGGAAGATTTTGTGGTAGTAGTTGATATGGCGAGCAGCAATGTAGCTGAAGGTATAATTGATGAATCCGAATTCACATTTACAGCAGATAATTGGAACACTCCACAAACGGTAACCGTTACCGGAATCGATGATGTTGTGGTTGATGGAACAATTGGGTATACTATTCTAAATACCGTCAACACCACCTTGACCACGGATATAAATTATGATGGATTGGACCCGGAAGATGTCTCAGTGAACAACTCGGATGACGATGCGGCAACAGTTTCAATCAATAGTATTACAGAAACCGAAGGAGATACCGGAACGGTAGATTTTGTATTCACGATAACACATTCTGGAGCTGAGGTCATTGGAGGATATGGAGTTACATTCTTTACATCCAATGGAGAAGCCAAAGCACCTTCCGATTTTATTGGTAATGGAGGTGTTATCAATTTCACTACAGGGGCTATAGGAGAAACCCAAACCGTGACCATTTCGGTAAATGGGGATACCGCTGTTGAAATTGATGAAACGTTCAATGTAGTTCTAAACAGTATTATAGCGCCTGGTAAGGATATTAGTATTGACCCTGCCGGAAAAACTGGGGTGGGTACCATTCAAGATAATGACAATGCAACAATCTCTATTTCCGATGCTTCCATACAGGAAGGAAATATGGGCACCACTATACTCGAATTTATAGTTGAACTGGATAGAGAAGTAGAGGATGGGTTGACTTTGGATTATTCGACCAGTAATGGCACCGCTCTGGTATCCGATTCAGATTACGACGCCAGTTCAAGTACACTGACTTTCGAGGGTACGGCGAACGAACAAGAAATAATTCAAATCATCGTGAATGGTGACGATACAGTAGAATTGGATGAATCATTTACGGTGAATTTAAGCAATTTGAATCCAGTATCAGCGCCAGGTTCTGCAATTGTATTAGCGGTAGCTACTGCGACCGGAACGATCATCAATGATGACAACGCGGAAGTATCGATTACAGGATTCAATGTTGATGAATCTGCAGGAACGGCAATTTTTACTATCAGTAGCGATAAACCCATTCAAGATGAAGTTACACTGAATTTTGTTACAGCGGATGTTTCGGCTGGAGCAGGAACTGATTATACCGCCATCGGGACAACTCTGTTGACCTTTGGGGGATTAAACGCACAAAGTCAAAATATAAATGTCACTATCATTGATAATGCAATAGCGGAACCCGAGGAAACCTTAAATGGTATATTAAGTTCATTAGTGGCCAATGGCCAAAATGTCTCTATCGGCACTGCGAGCGCTACGGGCACGATCACTGACAACGACGCGGCCACGATAGCGATCGATGACGTAAGCGTGGGCGAGGGTGCCGGTACGGCTACCTTCACGGTCACCCTGACGGGCAACGTACAGGACGACTTCACGTTGGACTACGCTACATCCGACAACAGTGCCCTTGCGGGCTCCGACTATACGTCGATAGGCACCACGACCCTTACCTTCGGGGGCGCCAACGCCAACATACGGACCTTTACCGTTGACATTACCGAGAACACGATAGCCGAGCCCACGGAGAGCTTCTTCGTCGACCTTGGCGGATTGACGACCAACGGTCAGACGGGCATCTCCATATCTGACGCCCGTGGGGAAGGCACGATCACAGACAACGACGCACTTGTCCTGGACATCGCGGGCCTTTCGGTAACGGAGACCGAGGGCATGCAGACGGAAAACTTCACGGTAACCTCCAACATCGCGGCCGAGGAGGACATCGTCCTTGGCTTCACCACGTCTCACGTGGGCACTACCGAGGGCACGGACTATACGACACAGACGGGGCAGAGCTACACGCTCCCGGCGGGCGATACGTCCCTTGACATCCCGGTGGCCATTTTGGGCGACCTGATCGCCGAGGCGCAGGAGACCTTCACGGGCACGATCTCCCTTACCGATGTGAACGGACAGGACGTCTCGATCGGCACGGCCAGCGCTACGGGCACGATCACTGACAACGACGCGGCCACGATAGCGATCGATGACGTAAGCGTGGGCGAGGGTACCGGTACGGCTACCTTCACGGTCACCCTGACGGGCAACGTACAGGACGACTTCACGTTGGACTACGCTACATCCGACAACAGTGCCCTTGCGGGCTCCGACTATACGTCGATAGGCACCACGACCCTTACCTTCGGGGGCGCCAACGCCAACATACGGACCTTTACCGTTGACATTACCGAGAACACGATAGCCGAGCCCACGGAGAGCTTCTTCGTCGACCTTGGCGGATTGACGACCAACGGTCAGACGGGCATCTCCATATCTGACGCCCGTGGGGAAGGCACGATCACAGACAACGACGCACTTGTCCTGGACATCGCGGGCCTTTCGGTAACGGAGACCGAGGGCATGCAGACGGAAAACTTCACGGTAACCTCCAACATCGCGGCCGAGGAGGACATCGTCCTTGGCTTCACCACGTCTCACGTGGGCACTACCGAGGGCGCGGACTATACGACACAGACGGGGCAGAGCTACACGCTCCCGGCGGGCGATACGTCCCTTGACATCCCGGTGGCCATTTTGGGCGACCTGATCGCCGAGGCGCAGGAGACCTTCACGGGCACGATCTCCCTTACCGGTGTGAACGGACAGGACGTCTCTATCGGCACGGCCAGCGCTACGGGCACGATCACTGACAACGACGCGGCCACGATAACGATCGTCGGATTTGACGTTGACGAAGGCATTGGTTCCGCAGATTTTACAATTAGCACAAACAATGCAATCGAAGATGAAATTACTATAGATTTCACGACTTCGGATGTATCCACTACATCTGTATCTGACTATACCCGAGTAGTAAGGACCTTGTCGTTTGGAGCAACAAATGTCAATACCCAAACCATAAGTGTCGCTATTATCGATGACAATCTTGTCGAGGCTTCAGAAAACTTAGAGGGCATCTTAAGTAATTTATTGTCGAATAATCAAAATGTAACTTTTGATGGATTGGCTAGTGATCTCATAGCCATAGGAACCATTAACGATAATGACACTTCGTTAATCAGTATATCAACAAGCGCACAAGCCTCTGAACCCAATACAAATGGAAGATTTACCATTAGTTCGAACAATCCGATGGCAGTACCCACTAGTATAAGCTATGTGGTCGGAGGAGATGCTATTCCAAATTCAGACTATGTCGAGTTAAGTGGAGTAGTTACAATACCCGCGGGTGATTTATTTATGGACATTGAAGTTCCGATTTTGGACGACTCAACCATTGAGCTATCCGAAGATGTTATTATTACCCTCACTGGAATTATTTCAGGAGATTTGGACACTTCATTAGATGCGGCCAACAACGAGTCCACGGCAACCATAAGTGATGATGATAGTACACTATTGAGTCTAACTTCTTTGGGGTCAGCGTCAGAATCCGGTCAAGACAGTAGGTTCCAAGTTTCCCTTAGTGAGGTAGCCTCGACAGCTACGGTAATTAACTATACCATTTCCGGCACGGCAACATCCAATGATTATGAAGCCTTGAGGGGCAATGTTACTATTCCTGCCGGAGAATTGTCCGCACCGATAGAAATAGTGATCATAGACGATAACATTTTAGAGGGTGATGAAACCATCGACATCTCCCTGACCGGTCTTGTATCAGGAGACGCTGATATTTTAATTGATGGCGCCAATGGTAGTGCTATAATGACCATAGTCGATGATGACAGTTCCATAGCAAGTATCGAGGCTTCTACTCAGGCCATAGAGGCTTCTGTAAATGGACAGTTTACAGTTTCACTTAGCAATCCTGTGTCCACACCGACAATACTGACTTACTCAATTATGGGAACTGCAACCCCGGATGATGATTATGTTGCACTAAGCGGTAGCATCACTATACCTTCTGGTGATACTATAGGAAGTATTGATGTGATTGTCATAGATGATGTATTAGGGGAAGGTTCCGAAAACATTGTTCTCACAATAACGAATGTGGATAGTGGTGTAAACATTGGCACAACGAACGAGGCGGTGGTCACTATAGAAGATGATGACAGTTCTACGGTAAATATCCAATCTTTAGGCGATGCCAGTGAACCAACGGTTGATACCGGGTTTGAAATTACCTTGAATGCACCGTTGTTAATTCCCGCTACTATTGATTTTACGGTTTCGGGAACAGCAACTGCAGGAGTTGACTATCAAGCCATATCGGGTTCGGTAACTATTCCAGCAAATACATTGTCCGTTATCATACCGGTGATTGTTATCGATGATGATATGGTCGAATACGGGGGAGAAACCGTAGCTATAACTTTTGATGCTGCAGAAGATGTTTTGGTTTTTGGTGCCCAAACCGAAGCAGAAATAACAATCAATGATGATGAAGTGCCTACACCTGGAATTGAATTAATCAAAACAGGAGAGTTAAATGGTGATTTAGAAGTCGGTGCGTTGATAACATATACGTTTACCGTAATGAATACCGGCAATTTACCTTTAGATATTATTCAAATTGAAGACCCTTTATTGACTTCTGAGGTCATTCCGGTTTCGGGTATTCTAGCGCCGGGTGAACAAGTGGCCATATCAAGTGATTATGAAATAAGCCAGGCAGATATCGACGAGGGTAAAGTCACCAATACAGCTTATGTTTTTGCAACCGATACGGTGCTAGGTACTACAGTTGATGATAACTCGGATAACGGTATTGTTGAGGATGGACAAGACAATCCAACAATTGTCGAATTATCACAACTGGAGCGTATAGCGCTTATCAAGACAGCCACATTTAACGATGAGAATTTGGATGGTGTATCCCAAATAGGAGAAACGATTACCTATCAGTTTGAGGTTACGAATACCGGCAATGTGACATTGACAAATGTCAGGATAGAAGACGCTTTGCCAGGTATAGTACTTACGGGGGAACCAATCATATTAGAACCTGGAGCATCTGACAATATAACATTCAGAGCTACCTACGCGATTACGGTAGATGATATTGCAAAAAGAAGCGTTACCAATCAGGCTATGGCATTCGGAACAACGCAGTCAGGAAAGATCGTTCAAGATTTATCGGATCCCACCGATATTGCCGGAAACATGCCTACTGAAATAACTCTTTCAGGATGTGAATTAAAAGTGTTCAATGCCATATCTCCGGGTACAGATCGAGAGAACGAGGCTTTCTTGGTAGAAGGACTGGAGTGTTATCCAATCAACAAAGTAGAGATTTATAATCGATGGGGTAAGATTGTTTTCGAGAGAGAGGCATACAACAATAAGGACAATGTTTTCAGAGGAATTTCGGAGGTGAAAGGCACAGTTAACCAATCAAGGGAATTGCCGGACGGAACATATTTCTACGTTATAAAATATGTGGATTTTGATGGTAGTTCAAAAAGTAAGGCTGGGTACTTACATATTAATAGAAGATAAAGAAAAGATACAATCGCATTTTGCGAACAAAGAAAAACGATAATGAGATTAAGAATTGTTCAATTGATTTTTTTCTGTATGGTATACAGTATGAATTCCCAACAAGATTCGCAGTTTACCCAATACATGTATAATACCATAACAATTAACCCGGCCTATACAGCATCCCGCGATGTGATGAATATTTTTACGTTACATCGCGCACAATGGGTTGGCCTAGAAGGTTCGCCAAGTACCAGTGTCGTTTCGTTGAGTGCTCCTGTCAAAGGAAGTAATTTGGGTATTGGAGTCTCTATTTTAAACGATAGAATCGGACCTTCTGATGAAACAAAATTAGAAACGGATTTTTCGTATACCATAAGAGCATTTGACGACTTTCAATTCGCATTCGGGCTAAAAGCCTCTATTGGCTTTCTAAATGTGGATTTTTCCAAGCTCAATCAATTTAATCCTGGTGATTATGCCTTTCAAGACAATATTCAAAATAGCTTTACTCCCAATGTTGGAGCAGGGCTCTATTTGTATTCCGAGAATACCTACTTTGGGGTATCGGTACCAAATATTTTAGAAACAACATACTATAATAAATATGCTGATGCCGGGTCTGTAAGTACTGCTGTACAAAGGGCCCATGTATATTTAATCGCCGGAAAAGTTTTCGAATTGAACGATGCGATTAAATTGAAACCATCAATACTTACAAAGATCGTCAATGGTTCACCTTTACAGGTAGATGTTTCGGTCAATACGCTTTTCAGCAATGTACTTACTTTAGGCTTGGCCTATAGATACGACGCGGCGGTTAGTGCTCTCGCCGGTGTTCAGATATCCGATTCTTGGTTTATTGGGTATGGTTATGATATGGCCACAACCGAGATAGCGAATTACAGTTATGGAACACATGAGATATTTTTGAGATTTGAGCTTTTCAAAAGGTATTCTGGAATATCATCTCCCCGATTCTTTTAAATACATCCTATGTCAAAAAAAAATAAAATACTTGTATTAGCGTATCTGTTTTCAATGGTGATAGTCCATTCTCAGCAAAGGAGACTAGCACTTGCAGATGAGAAGTACGATCTCATGGCCTATATGGATGCGGCACGCCTTTATGAAGGAATAATTAAAAAAGATGTGGAAAACGAAGAAGTTTTGAGGAAACTGGGAAACTCCTATTTTTTCAATGCGAATTTTGAGGAAGCAGAGAAGTGGTATTCCAAACTTTTTGAATACAACAAGGAGCAAGCTGCCCAAACGAGGTTACGCTATCTTCATGTTCTAAAAGTGGCAAAGAAATATGAAAAAATGAAGGAGTTAAGTGATGGGAAAGTTGATATGGTTGAGCATATAAACAAACTGAATGAAAGCCCTGAATACTTTTTCAATTTTGAAACAGATCGTATTACGATACAAATCGAAGATGCCGGAATTAACTCGGAAAACTCGGATTATGGAACAAGTTTTTTAGAAGACGACCTGATTTTTACTTCGTCAAGAGCACTATCAGGGATTGACCAAAAGATTTTTGAATGGACGAACAAACCCTTTTCGAATTTATTCAAAGCGAAACAGGAAATAGGAGGAGGGTTCCATAAACCTAAGGAATTTTTGAAGGGAGTCAATACGAAATTCAATGAGTCCACAGCGGTCTTTACTACAGATGGGAAAACCATGTTCTTTACACGAAATGATGCTATGCTGAGAGAGCGAAAAAAAGATAATACCCAAATAGTAAATCTTAAAATATATAGAGCCACACTAGTGGAGGGCAAATGGACTGATTTTCAAGAAATGCCTTTTAACAGTGATGTGTATAATTGTGCGCATCCAGCATTAAGTGCTGATGAAAAGATCTTGTATTTTGTTTCCAATATGCCCGGAACCATTGGACAATCGGATTTGTATAAAGTAAGAATCAATGGGGAAAACGACTTTGGAACACCAGAAAATTTAGGTACTTCAATAAATACCGTCGGTAGGGAAACTTTTCCTTTTGTGTCTCCAAATGGCGAATTGTTTTTTGCATCGGATGGTCATTTTGGTCTTGGTGGCCTCGACATTTTTGTGGCTAAGATGAGCAAGGGTGGTATACACTCAGAAGTTCTGAACCTTGGTGACCCCATCAATAGCTCCAAAGATGACTTTGGCTTCTTCATTGACAAAAAAAACAGCGAGGGTTTTTTTAGTTCCAATCGCGATGGAGGTCAAGGAGGTGATGATATTTATAAGTTTGAAGTGATACCGGAACAGAATACACCGGAGGTAGTTCCAGTACCTGAAATAAATACGACTACAATTGTTCAAGGCGTAGCAAGGGATGAAGTGAATGGAGTGGAGTTATCAAAAGTAGAGGTAACGCTATATCGATTGGAACCTCATGAAATATTGGCAAATACACTTACGGACGAAAATGGAAACTACTCATTCGCTATTGAACGGAATCAAAAATTTAGAATAGAGTTCAAAAGGAAAACCCATACGCAAAAAGAAAGACGGTTTAACTCATTTAAGTCACCAAGCTTACAAAATGGTATTCGTTTGGATGTCTCTTTGCAGCCTATTTTGGATGCTAAAGTATTGGCGAATTTGAACAAAATCTATTTTAACTCAAATGACAGCTACATTAGAACAGATGCTTCTTTGGAATTGGACAAGTTGGTGGTGCTCATGCTTGAAACATATCCGGAGATGGTAATTAAGATAGAAGCTCATACCGATCCAGTTGGTTCTCATGAATATAATGATTGGCTGTCGCAAAGAAGAGCTACATCTACGTACAATTATTTGGTGTCAAAAGGAGTACCTGAAAATCGAATAGTCTCTTACACAGGTTTCGGAAAAAGAAAGCCTATTAATGAATGTACAGAGGCTAACCGATGTACGCCCGAAGAATTAGAGTTGAACAGACGTACGGAGTTTCCTATAATATCATTGGAAACTGGTAAATGATTTATCTTGGTCATGCCTAAAATATCAACTATAATTTTCCAATACTTATTTTTAATATATTGTCATGATTAAGTTAGCTTCGTGACCCCAACCAAGAATAGATAACCTTTTTTGTTTCCAAGAATCTCCAAAACATAGTTGCTGATCAGTTGGGTGAAGATTTAGAACTTGCAGCACGAAACTTCGTTTCGCTCACTTCAATTTAATTACCCATTTTCGGATTCGGATAATTATCGGACTGGTCTTCAACCGTCTCGTCCATACATACAAAATCTTTTTCGATCAAAAGCTGAATTGTGGCGCCGTTGGCTTTTTGTATGCTATGATGGAAACCGATTTGACTGGTTTCAAACCAATTTTTACTTGCTTTTTTTTCTAAAAACAGGGTGATGGTGTTGTTTTGAAATTGGGCATCAAGCGTATGAATTCCTTCTTTTGCTTCTAATACATAGGTGAATATCGTATTGCCAAAATCCGTGGTTTCTTCAAAGCGACCTGTTTTACAAAAAATCTCGACCTCTGATTTGGTCAAGCGATAGCGTATGGAGTTTCCTTTGATTCTAATTTTCATCTTTTGCTTTCTTTTCAACCAGACTTTTGGTGAATTCATTTAAGGTTTCTACTTTTTCTTCAAAATCACCTTTTATAGTTTTCCGGAATTCGTTCAGGTTGTTGACCAGATCATCAATATTTTCAGGAATCACATCCTCGAAAAACTGACGTAACCGTTTGGCGGTCGTAGGTGATTTCCCATTCGTAGAAATAGCAACTTTGACATTTCCCTTGGTCACAATTCCTCCCATGTAGAAATCACAATACGGAGGATTGTCCGCCACATTGACCAGTATATTTTGCTTCCGGCAATCATGATATACCCGCTCATTGACCGAAATACTATCCGTAGTGGCGATAACCATGTGATTGCCAAGTAAAAAATTTGACTCGTATGCGGCTTTATGCATTTTAATGTTGAATTTTTGGGCCAGGGCGACGGTGCCTTCCCGATACATCGGAGATACCATTTCTACCTTGGCATTCGGACTTGATTTCAAGAGAAAGGTCAACTTTTCTTCCGCAACGTTACCACCACCGACAATTAAAATATTCAATTGTGAAACTTTAAGGAAAACAGGGTATAGATCGTTACGCTCCATGGAGTTCTTCTTTTTTATCTGTTTTGTAGTTTATGGTAACTCGTGTCCCTTTACCCACTTCAGAATTGATGAACAAACGCCCGTTGATATAGCTGATTCGTTCTTTCATAAAGAACAGACCCATTCCACCTTCACTGTTGTTTTTTGGGACTTCGTCTAGAATAGAGGCATCGAAACCCTTTCCATCGTCATCCACAACGATACTTAAAATAGCATCCTTGAAATTAATAGTGACCAAAATGTAATTGGCATGTGCATATTTTATGGCATTGTTCACCGCCTCTTGTGTAACCCTATAGATATTGGTTTCAGCTAAAGAATCAAAACGAATGTGTTCTTCTGTTTTATTCTCAAATAAAATAGTTTTCCCCGTAAGTTTTGAAAGCTCAATAGTCATTTTATGAAGTGCCGGAAAAATACCATGATCGCTCAATTCTGGGGGTGTCAAATTGAAAGTTGCTGTGCGAACACCCTTTATTAAATCAGCGGCCAAATCTTTGAGATAGGAAATTTTCTCTCCCGAATTCTCGATATTTTCCAAATCAATGGATTCAATAGTAAACTTTAGGGCTGTAAGCATCTGACCGATACCATCATGTATGTCTTTTGCAATCCGTTTTCGCTCTTCCTCTTGCCCTTCAACAATTTGGCTGGCTTGTTGTTTTTTCTGAAGCATACGCTCTTCAAAATTCTGTTGGGTCAATTGGGCTACTTTCAATTGATTTTGTTTCCGTTGGGTGATGTCAGAGCATAAAATCAAAATACTCTGTTGTTTGCTTGCTTGGTGCATAGGAATAATCGAAATATCTAACCAAATCTGCTGTCCTGATTCTGTAGTGATTTGTATCTCTTCTGTTCGAATATTGTTCTTTCGATTGTTTTTGAGTACTTCTTTCAGGTATTGTTGTTGTCCCTCGTCGGTGGTTAATAGTTCTGACAAAGGAGTATTGAGTTGCTCTCTTTTGAGCCCTAATAGTTTCAGGAATTTTTTACTGATGAAGACAATACTCCCGTCTTTACGGGCACTGGCAAAGAGAGCGGCATTGTCAATAACAAAGTTGAGTTCTTGTAATTCCCGCAATGACTTTTCTTTTTCGGTGAGCAAGGTCTCTATTTTCTTAGTGTTCATATCAGACTCTACCTGACTTTGCATTAAATTGGTGATCGTTTTGCGAATCTGTAGGGATAGGGGTCTAAAAATCAAGAGCATTTCAAGCAATAGGATCAAAAGGGAAAATGCCAATAGCCAATATTCCTTTTGTTTTAAATTTTGAAGTTGCGCATTACTACGCGCATCGTATTTATTTACGATGTTGTCCATCAAACGCAAAAAGGAACGTTCGTTTTCTAAAAGAATGGTTTTCTGTCTGAGAAAATCAAAGGGCTCTATTTTTTCTTGGGATAGGATTTCTTCCGTTGCATTGACCATAGCCTTATGATGTGGATCTAGGTTTTGAAAAAGACTAAGGATCTCAGCATTGTTTTCAGGAGGGAGGTTCAAAGTGGGGTCTCCTAATTGAAGTCCTTTATGTGATGCTTTCCAAACGGATAAGGTTCGTTCTATTTCGGAAATAATCCCCTTTTTTTTCTCCGGGGAGGAAGTATCGTTGAGTAGTAACACTTCTTTTACCAATTTCTGACTGAATGCACGTTGCCGACCAGCAACATTGATTACCCGAGAATCACTTAACTGGGAATTTAAATGGGTCTGAATTAATATTTGAGCGATTATTATGGTCAAAGCGATTCCTGCCAGCGCCAAAAGATACCACTTCCTGACCCTAAGAAAGGTGGTGGTGTCAAGAGGTTTCTGATGGTTGCTACTGGGCATTGTTCTGTTTTCTTTTTGCGACGATAATTTATCTGGGACCAATTGCCCTGGATACGAGTTGAAGAGACACTTCGGAAAGCGGAAGCTTCAATGCAGCTGCGTGGCCTTTATCGGACATCTTTCGCCACGTTTTTTGTAAAATGTCAATCGTTTTTTCTTCGGGATGTTTCGCGGCAAAGGGTTCAAAATAATATTCTAGAAATACCAAACAGATGACATCCTCCAAAGTCTGTGTCTCCTTGTTCTTTTTTAATTGTTTCTTTTCTAGAAGAAATCCGACCTTTTTAATCACTTCCTCTGGGTAACCAACTTGTTCTAAAATGGAAGCCGCTTTTTTGACATGGAACTTCTTCAACTCTTGTCGCCATCTTAGATACCCTTCGCGATTCATTTCGAAGGAATCACGTGTGATTTCCCAGCGACGAATATGTTGACAACGTGCTGTCAACTGCAAGACCTCGGAGGCATTTGGAGCAAAGGTGTTCAATTGCTCGGTCATTCGTTGAGCGTACAGCAATTCTTTAGGATATGTTTTTCCTTGGAAGACTTCTGTATTCGGGTCTTCCTTATTTGCGGCATCAAAAAGCGTAAAAGCATGTTGTAGTTGATCCGAAATCGACATATCAATGGGTTTTGACCAAAACTATTCAGAAAAGCCTACATACACAAAGCCATCCTCGATTTTAACGGGATAGGTGGCAATAGCTTCTAAGTCCCCATTGAGGTGTTTTCCTGTTTTTAATGAGAAATTGTTCTTGTGCAAAGGGCAAGCCACTTTGGGTTCTAGGTTTTCATCACCGATCATTCCTCGAGACAAGACCATTTCCATTTTGTGGGGACATAGATTTTGACAGGCGTACCAGGCATTTTTCCTAGTGAAATTGAAAATCGCGACTTGCTTGTCCTTATACTTGATGCATGCCCCTCCATTTTTTGGGAATTTGGAAATCGCTGCCGCTTTAAACCAAATTTTTACATCTTCGGCAGGTACAGTTTCATAAAGGTTTAAACTAGCAATCATAATTTAGGTTTTTACAATTATCAATTATCAATGAACAATGAACAATGAACAATGAACAATGAACAATGAACAATGAACAATGAACAATTGGGAGTGAACATGATGGGTTGAATTTCACACCCATGCCTTTGGCATTTTTTGTGCTCTCAACGATACGAACTCGATGTTGTCATCGGTCTCTTCAGAGTTTACGAAATGTGTATAGCGCTCTCTTATTTCAGGAGTTTCGACAGCTTCTGTCCACTCGCATTTATAGGAATCGACCAAGGCCTGCATTTCGGCATCCAGTTCGTCGACAATCCCTAAAGAGTCGTTGATGATTACATTTTGCAAATAGGTAATACCTCCTTCTAACTTTTCCAGCCAGGGAGCGGTTCGTTGTAGCGGGAGCGCTGTTTTGATATAGAACATGATAAAACGGTCTACATAGGTTATGGCGGTTTCCTTAGCTACTTTTTCAGCCAGTAAAATGGCATGTTTTGGATTTGCACCTCCATTTCCACCAACATATACATTCCAGCCACCTTCTACAGCGATGAATCCGAAATCTTTGCCTCTTGCTTCGGCACATTCGCGGATACACCCAGATACCCCTCCTTTAAATTTATGTGGAGAGCGAATGCCTTTATAGCGATTTTCGATTTCTACGGCGAAGCTTACACTTTCATCCATTCCGTAACGACACCAGGTAGAGCCGACACAGCTTTTTACCGTACGGAGGGATTTCCCATAGGCTTGCCCTGTTTCAAATCCTTCTTTGATGAGTTCTTCCCAAATTAAAGGCAGCTCATGCAACTTCGCTCCGAACATATCGATTCGTTGCCCACCCGTGATTTTGGTGTATAAATCATATTTCTCGGCAATTCGACCCATGGCGATAAGCTGCTTGGGAGTGATTTCGCCACCTGCGACCCTAGGTACCACGGAATAGGTTCCGTTTCGCTGAATATTCGCTAAGTATCTGTCGTTAGTATCTTGAATAGTACTTTGTCTGTTCGCGGTTTCGTTGTAAATACTGGCAAAAATGGCTGCTATGGCAGGCTTACAGACCTCACAACCATGGCCTTTGCCCACCGTGTCCAACAGTTCATCATAATCTTGTATACCTCTTAATTTAACAATGTCGAACAGCTCTTGCCGCGAATATTCGAAGTGTTCACATAGGTTTACCCTGAGTGTTTTTCCGATTGTTTTTAAACTCTCTGTTATTAAATCGGCCACCATCGGCTTGCAGCCGCCGCACCCGGTGGCCGCTTTTGTGGCTTTCGCGACCAACTTGATATTCTCATTTCCATCGTCCAAAACCGAAGAGCAAATTGCGCCCTTGGTCACTGCTTCACAGGAGCAGACTACTGCGGTATCCGGTAAATCCATAGCACTACCAAAGGAAGTGCCACCTTCACCGCGCCCCCCGATAATAAGAACTTCAGGGTGTTCGGGCAATGACATTTCATTCTGATACATCTGAAGTAGCATATTGTAATCTTCGGCTTCGCCGACCAAAATTCCGCCCAATAGTCTTTTACCATCATGGGAGACATTGATGCGTTTATATAGACTTTCCGTCTTATTTTCAAAAATGATGGAATGACCCTTCTCGGGAGGCATAAAAGGTGTCCCAAAGCTGGCCACATCAACACCGATTAGTTTTAATTTGGTCGACATGTCGATTTCCGCGGCCATGACCGATTCTTGCTTCCCGAGAATTCGATCTACGGCTACTTGCGCCATTTCGTAACCAGGTGCTACGAGACCATAGATCATTTGGTTATATAATGCGACCTCGCCAATAGCCAAAATATGTGGGTCGGATGTTTCCATTCTGCTATTGACTACAATACCACCGCGTGTTCCCATGGTTAAACCGGCATTTTTACCGAGTTCATCACGAGGTCGTATACCGGCTGAAATCACTAACATGTCTACATTTAGGATATCGTCCTCACCGAATTCCATGCCGGTGATTTTGCCATTTCCCAAAATCTGATTCGTGGCTTTGCTCAGGTGGATATGAATACCCATTGACTCTAATTTTACCTGCAGTACTCTACTGCTTCTACTGTCGAGCTGTCGCGGCATTAACTTTGGCGCGAATTCCACCACATGTGGCTCGAGCCCCATGTCCATAACGGCCTTTGCCGCTTCCAATCCTAGTAGGCCACCTCCAAGTATGGCGGCTTTTCCTCCCTTTATGGTTGCCGCATAGGCCAAGGTGTCTTGTAAATCCTCTATCGTACGGTATACAAATACGCCATTTTTCTCCACCCCTCGAATAGGGGGAACAAAAGGAACGGATCCCGTGGCCAGTACCAGATAGTCATAGGCAACACTTTTGCCTTTGGAGGTAGTCACCGTTTTAACGTCGCTATCAATGTCGGAAACGCGCTCATGGGTATGCAATTCGATTCTATTTTGCTCATACCAACTTCTGGGTGCAAGACGCAAGCGTTCCGCATCCCCATCTTCGAAGAACTCACTTAAATGAACACGGTCATAGGCGACGCGAGGTTCTTCCCCGAAAACGATAAGCCTATAGCTAGAGGTATCCGACTGGGCCACAAACTTCTCGCAGAATTTAAACCCCACCATTCCATTTCCAACGACTACAACTGTTTTCATAAGCTTCGATTTTAATACGAAAACACAATATTACGTATTAATACGTATTTTTTATCTGTTTATATGGAAATAAATACGTATTCTTGTTGCGGATATGATAATCTTTCCATAAAAAAGTAGTAATATGAAAAACGAAAACTCACCGAAAGTAAGCTTGGTAGGTGCAGGGCCTGGAAGCAAAGACTTAATTACATTAAGGGGTTTGAGGGTTTTGAATGCTGCTGACATCATTTTATATGATGCCTTGGTGAGCGAGGAGCTTCTTTTGGAAGTAGATGCTTCGATACCGAAAATATACGTAGGTAAGCGCTGTAGTAAGCATTCCTTTACCCAAGATAATATCAACATCCTTATGGTTGAAAATGCATTCAAATATGGACATGTAGTTCGTCTTAAAGGAGGGGACCCCTTTGTCTTTGGACGAGCACAAGAGGAGATTGATTATGTGGAATCCTTTGGTATCCCCGTTTCCGTAATACCCGGAATTTCAAGTGCCTTGGCAGTGCCCTCCGGCCAAGGAATACCCATGACACGACGCGGCGTTAGTAGTAGTTTTTGGGTGATGACAGCGACCAAGCGCGACGGTTCTTTTTCCGAGGATTTGATTTATGCGTCTAAATCTTCAGCGACCATGGTCATTCTAATGGGTATTCGAAAATTATCGAAAATAACTCTTGAAGTTAGTAAATATAGAGGGTGTGAGATGCCAATAGCTATTGTTCAAAATGGAACTCTTGACAATGAATGCTGTACCATTGGTACCTTGGGCACAATCAATTCATATTATGAAACTTTGGATGTTTCCAAACCTGGAATTATCATTATAGGAAATGTAGTGGCCGAACACCCTGCCTTTTTTGAAGAAGAGGTACAGCGCGTACTCCATTCTAGCCTATAGGTGTATCTTAGTAAATAAGGTCAGTTGATTGATACTTTAATTTTCTTTCTTTTTTATTTTTTTTTTTGAATTCTTCAATTTCATTATCTCTTTTTTCACAATTCTGGATTTTCAGAGAACACTTTATCCCATCCTCATAAAAATACGTATAACAACAAATATTTGGCACTATAAATACGTATAAATACGTATTAGTACGTATTTTTGACCCGTTAAGTAGTATAACCTTATAAATCGTATTGAATATGAAATCAATTTTGAAAATCTCCTTTTTTCTATCGGTAACCCTATTAATGGTTGCTTGTGGTGGAAAGGAAGCTAAAAAAGCCACAGAAAAGACTTCTGAAGCCGTCGCATCAAAAACACAACAATTGGATATTGAAAAACCACAACTCACATTCGGGTTTATAAAATTAACGGATATGGCTCCTTTGGCTATCGCCAAAGAAAAGGGGTTCTTTGAAGAGGAAGGGCTTTTTGTTTCTGTTGAAGCCCAGTCGAATTGGAAGAATGTATTGGACCGCGTCATTGATGGACAGTTAGACGGTTCGCACATGTTGGCCGGACAGCCTATTGCAGCTGGTGCCGGATTCGGAAGACAAGCACAATTGGTAACTCCCTTTTCCATGGATTTGAACGGAAATGGAATCACGGTTTCGAATGATGTTTGGTCAAAAATGAAACCAAACGTTCCGAAAGGATCCGATGGAAAACCGATTCACCCTATTAAAGCAGACGCGTTAAAACCCGTAATTACCGACTACAAGAATAGTGGTAAACCTTTTAAAATGGGAATGGTATTTCCTGTCTCCACACACAACTATGAAATTCGATATTGGTTGGCGGCTGCCGGAATTCATCCGGGCATGTACACTGCTGACAACGTACAGGGTCAAATTGATGCTGAGGTTTTACTTTCGGTGACACCACCGCCGCAAATGCCAGCTACTTTGGAATCTGGAACTATTTATGGGTACTGTGTGGGTGAACCATGGAATCAGCAAGCTGTATTTAAGGGTATCGGAGTTCCTGTAACCACGAACTATGATATCTGGAAAAACAATCCTGAGAAGGTTTTCGTAATGACAAAAAAGTTTGTCGATGACAATCCGAATACGGCGGTTGCTGTTACCAAAGCATTGATTCGTGCAGGTAAATGGCTGGATGAGCCTTCGAATAGAGCGGAGGCTGTAAAGGTTCTTTCTATGTCTCAATACGTAGGTGCGCCAGAAGAGGTATTGGCGAATTCTATGACCGGAACTTTCGAATTCGAAAAAGGTGACAAGCGCGAGATGCCCGATTTCAATGTCTTTTACAAGTACAATGCAACCTATCCTTTTTATTCGGATGGTATTTGGTTCCTAACGCAAATGCGTAGATGGGGACAAATTCCTGAAACAAAAACCGCAGAGTGGTATGGTTCGACCATCAAAGACATTTACCGTCCTGATATCTGGAAAAAAGCTGCGGACTTGTTGGTGGCTGAAGGACAAATTCCCGCAACCGATATTCCTGAAACGGATGGATACAAACCCGTAACCGCTGATTTTATTGATGGAACGTCCTTCGATGCAAAAGATCCAATCGGATACATCAATAGTTTTTCCATCGGAAATAAAGACTAAGAAATTCTATTCTCATAATCGAAGCAAAGTAAAGCAGCATGGAACAAGAAATCACATTAAAAAAAGAAAGTCAACCCTTGGCATTTTTAAAGCCTTTGGTCGTCAAGTTTACGCCAAAGTTTCAAAAGGGGGATATTATTTCTTCCTTAAAGAAAACGGGAATTACCATTGTCTCGATCCTATTGTTTTTGGGCTTATGGCATTTGGGTTCCAAGGCCCTGTATAATAAAGAAGCAGCCTACAAAATCGAGAAGGCACTAACGGAACAGGGGCAGGCAGCGGCAGATGCCGAACGTGCCTGTATCGCCTCAGGCGATAGTAGTTGTCAACCGAATACACTGCCTTCTCCGGCTCAAGTTTGGAGTTCGCTACAGGCCTTAATTGCAGACCACAAAGTAATTACTGCAGACAAAGCAGCCTTTGTTGAAAAGATGGCCGAAACGAATATCAAGTTAGTGGAACAGGGTAAAGATGCGATTGTCTATACCGGTCGTGCCTCCTTTGTGGATATTGTTTTGACCAGTATAAAAACCGTGTTCGCTGGTTTTCTATTGGCGCTTTTAATTGCTGTACCTATTGGAGTTATTATCGGTTTGAGTCCCTCGTTACGAAGTGCGTTCAACTGGTTTATTCAAGTTTTTAAACCCGTATCCCCTGTAGTTTGGTACTTACTGGTTTTCATGATCGTAAAGACCTTGTATATTGGGGATAGCTCGGATAATGCTTTCGTGATTTCCTTTATAAGTGTGGGTTTATGTGCCATGTGGGCGACGCTCGTCAATACGGCTATGGGCGTTTCTTCGGTGGATAAAGATTACATCAATGTTGCAAAAGTTTTAAAATTAGGCACGTTTCAAAAGGTGTTTAAAGTGATTTTGCCTTCCTCCTTACCCTTGATCTTTACGGGATTACGAATTACCCTTTCAGTAGCTTGGATGGTTTTAATTGCCATCGAACTATTGGCCCAAAGTCAAGGACTAGGACTCTTTGTTTGGGAAGAATTCCAAAACGGAGCGAACGATTCAAACGCAAAAATTATCGTGGCCATGTTCATCATCGGTATCATCGGTTTCTTATTGGATAGACTGATGCTAACCGTACAGAATATGGTCTCGTTCAACAAAAACGAGGGAGTATAAAAAAGATATAAGACAGCTACACTGCTAGACGTAAGACGAATCATTCATAACTAAAAAGATGGCATACCTAGAACTAAATAACATCAATAAAACCTACGGAGAAGGAGAAAACGCTACTGAAGTGCTTTCAGATATCAATCTCTCTATAGAGGAAGGAGAATTTGTTGCCATCGTGGGCTTTACCGGAAGTGGAAAAACAACTTTGGTCAACCTGATCAATGGACTCCTAAAGCCAAGCAGCGGTGAGGTTTTGTTCAAAGGAGAACCTGTGGTGGATACAAGTCATGAAAGGGGCGTGATTTTTCAAAACTATTCCTTATTGCCGTGGTTAACGGTAGGGCAGAATGTCTATATGGCGGTCAAAGAAGCTTTTCCAAAGGAGTCTAAAAGTACATTACAGCAGAGGGTTCGGGACTATGTCGATATGGTCAGCCTAACGCCTGCGATTAACAAAAGACCAAAGGAACTATCTGGGGGAATGCGTCAGCGTGTGGCGGTCGCAAGGGCCTTGGCCATGAATCCTGAGATGATCATCATGGACGAACCTTTAGGAGCTTTAGACGCTCTGACCCGGGGTAATCTTCAAGATGAGATTTTGAATATCTGGAGTAAAGACAAACGCACTGCGCTCTTGATTACCAATGATGTAGACGAAGGTATTTATATGGCGGATAGAATTATTCCTTTAAAGCCTGGACCAAATGCGACTTTGGGTCCGGAGTTTAAAATTGATATTGAACGGCCGAGAGACAAGACAGCTTTGAATGATAATCCAAATTATAAGAAAACTAGAAATGCCATCATCGAATACTTGATGGATATAGGTGAGTCTCGTAAATCGGTTTCCCAAGAGGAATTCGTACTTCCTGAAATCCCACCAAAGAGTTTTGTAGCCTAAAAAAAGAAAACCATGAGTACAGCAAGTATGACAAAACCAATCACCGAAAACGGAATTCTATTTCCGTCGAAAGTGATGTTGGACCTATCGAAACTGAAGAAGGTATATTCCACACCAAAAGGTGATTATGTGGTATTGGAAGATTTGAACCTGCAAATAATGAAGGAAGAGTTCGTTACTATTATCGGGCACTCCGGTTGCGGAAAAACGACCATGTTATCAATGATTGCAGGCCTAAACCCAATTTCAGGAGGAAACATTGCCGTTTTGGGGAACCCTGTAAAAGGCCCTGGACCCGATCGCGGAGTGATTTTTCAATCGCCAAGTCTCATGCCCTGGATGACCGCTTTGGAAAATGTGTTGTTGGGAGTCAATCAAGTCTTTCCCCATGCTACAAAGGCACAACGAAAAGACATCGCCAAATACTATTTACACAAAGTAGGACTTGATGGCGCTTTCGATAAAAAGGCCATCGAATTATCGCAAGGCATGCAACAACGAGTTGGTATTGCCAGGGCTTTTGCTATAAAGCCCAAAGTGCTCTTACTCGATGAACCTTTCGGCATGCTCGATTCCTTGACCCGTGGAGAACTGCAAGACATTCTAATAGAAATCTGGAACAAAGA
The DNA here is from genome assembly GCF_047345415.1 of Maribacter corallii. Lineage (NCBI taxonomy): Bacteria > Pseudomonadati > Bacteroidota > Flavobacteriia > Flavobacteriales > Flavobacteriaceae > Maribacter > Maribacter corallii. The sequence goes on along the minus strand of NZ_JBLFEP010000008.1, from coordinate 80,953 downwards.
AAAAATTACCGCCGTAATGATTACACATGATGTTGATGAAGCCATTTTTCTGGCCGATAGGGTGGTTATGATGACCAGTGGTCCAAGGGCTAAAATTGGAGATATACTGGATATTGAATTCGAACGTCCCCGTACTAGAAAATCCGTATTGGAGCATGATGATTATTACACCTATCGCAAACATTTGATAGACTTTTTAGAGCACTGATAACCAAAATTAAATCACACGTATGAACTGAGCTTACTAAGCGTTATTGCCTTTCGATTGCTATAGTGGCGAATGACATACAACCTTTAAGAATCCATTAAAAATACACAGATGAAAAAACAACAACTCGTAGTTGTCCTAGCCTTGCTATGCACTACATTTACCTTTGCACAATTTACTTTAGATGGTCAGTTTAAGCCGAGAACAGAGTACCGCAATGGCTTTGGAAGCATTATTCCCGATGCTGCGGATCCGGGTTACGCGATTTCGACCAGAATACGTCTTAATGCGGGGTATACCTTTGATTCCTATCAATTCTATGTTAGCCTACAGGATGTAATGGTTTGGGGGGAAAATCGACAAATATTGCCCGATGATCAAAACGATTCTTTTGCGGTCTTCGAGGCTTGGGCAAATATCCACCTTGGAAAGGGGTGGTCTACAAAACTAGGGCGCCAAGTACTCTCCTATGATGACCAACGCATTTTTGGCGGACTCGATTGGGCACAACAAGCACGTAATCATGATGCGGGGCTTCTAAAATACAAGAGCGAGAAGTTCATGCTCGATATCGGTCTCGCCTTTAGTCAGGATTTTGATAATCCCACAGGATTTCAGTCCGTTGGAACGGCCTATAACACAGCAGGTTTCTTTACCTATAAGACCATGCAGTATGCCTATTTGAAACAACAATGGACGAATCTTTCAGGAAGTTTATTGCTTTTGAACAATGGCTTCCAGAATTTTACGGGAGAAGCGGATGCCCGTGTAGCCGATGGTACTAGTAATCTTCAGACCCTAGGAACCCATTTGAACTATAAAAAAGGAAGCTTCGGGGCGGCGCTCAACGCCTTTATTCAAACAGGTGAACGACAGGGGCAAGTCGATGTCAAAGGTGCTTATTTACTGGGATTGGACTTGAGTTATAAGGCGACCTCAAAGGTAGGTCTAGGCATAGGGGTCGAGGTCATCAGCGGAAATGATGGAGAAGCGGGCGAAACGGGAGCCTTCTTTCCCTTATATGGCACCAATCATAAGTTCAACGGGTTTATGGATTATTTCTATGTTGGAAATCATGCCAATTCCATTGGATTGTTCGACATACACGCAAGTGCCAAGTTTACCCTTGGTAAGACCTCAAGTTTATTGGTAAAGGTGTTGAACTTCAGCGGAGAGCAAGAATTAGCGAGTGGAGAAAAGTCATTGGGCACAGAGGTAGACCTGGTATTCGCCAAGAAATTCAAAGGTTACGGGTTAGCGATCGGCTATTCCCAAATGTTCGCGAACGACGGTATGTATGAGTTGAAAGGAGTTTCCGAAGATTTGGCCGCCGGTACGCAAAACTGGGCTTGGGTGCAACTCACCATGAAACCAAAATTCCTGAACACGGCCAAGAAAGACTAGTCCGTAAAGATGCTTCGATAGGCTATCATGACCCTCTGGGGTTGTGGTAGCTTTTTTGTTCGTACGATCATCCTGAGTACTTGACTTCGATTTGTACAGGCTCCTTTGAAGTGTATTGAAACACTTTTACGCTGCGCCATCCTCAGTGGAGTCGAAGGATTAGGAATACAAAGGGGCTTTGATTATGCTCAGACTGACATTTGAATAACATCCTACATTCCACGTCGAGCACCCAACAAAAATGCTATATTTGTACGTATAACTACTTATAGTATTATCGTATTTTGAATCAAACTACCATAGTTTTAGTTGACGACCATGTACTAGTGCGCGATGGTATTCGTGCCCTTTTAGAAAGCGAAGAAGATTTGGTTGTTATTGGGGAAGGTGCTGATGGTACTGAAGCAATAGCGCTTGTAGAAGCCAAAAAACCGGATATACTGATTATCGATATTCGAATGCCTAGGATGACGGGTATCGAAGCGGTGGAAAAATTAAGTGCTGCAAATGCAGAAGTCAAATGCATTATTCTCTCTATGCACGATTCTGAGGAGTATATTTTGCAATCCGTGGCGGCAGGTGCCAAGGGTTATTTGCTCAAGGATACCGGTAAAGTAGAGTTCATCAAGGCCATTCATACGGTACAGGAAGGTGGAAAGTACTATAGCGGGGATATTTCGAATGTTTTGGTCAACAATTTGCTGAATCCAAAAGCAAAGAGTAATGAGAGTCACGACAAAAACATACGTACGAACAATCCCTTTGATTTGACCAATAAGGAAATTCAGGTCTTAGAGTTGGTCTTATCAGGATTGACAAATAAACAAATTGCCGAAAAGCTACAAAATAGCAAACGTACTGTAGAAACACACCGTTTTAATCTCATGCGCAAGATGGCGGTCAAAAACTTAATGGACCTCTCAAAAAAAGCACAAGAATTCAATTTGGTCTAAGGCCGATTTATATTTTGATAATAGTAATTTCATTCCCTTTTTTTAGCAATACCCTGAAAATACCCGCTAACTATTACCATATTATTACTACGTATTAGTACGTATTTTTCTAATTTGCTTGTTCAAATATGATGCTGTCATAGATAGATTGCGCAATGCAGAAAAAGAAAACAGAAAAGACGATTTGTTCCTATTGTGGTGTGGGTTGCGGTATTGAAGTTACTGTAGATACTAGGGGTACGATTACGGTAGAAGGTGATGAAGACTACCCTGTAAATAAAGGTATGCTCTGCTCTAAAGGGCGCAATCTAAATTATGTAGCCCAAGATACTAGCGACCGTATTTTGCACCCTGAAATGCGTTGGAGCAGAAACCACCCCTTGCAAAAAGTCTCTTGGGATACGGCTTTTGAACGCGCCGCCGCGGTTTTTAAAAGTATCATTGCCAAACATGGTCCCAATAGTGTGGGCTTTTATGTGTCCGGTCAATGCTTGACCGAGGAGTATTACCTTGCCAACAAGATCGCCAAAGGCTTTATCGGGACGAATAATATCGATACCAACTCTCGTTTGTGTATGAGTTCTGCGGTGGTCGGCTATAAAAAAACGGTAGGTGAAGATTCCGTGCCCATTGCTTATGCGGATATAGAACTTGCCGATACTTTTTTGATTGCCGGTGCGAATCCCGCTTGGTGCCATCCGATTTTGTATCGTCGTTTAGAGCAACGGAAGGCAGATAACTCCGAAGTCAAAGTCATTGTTGTTGACCCTAGAAAAACACAAACAGCCGCCGCAGCTGATTTGCATTTGCAGATTCTTCCCGGTACCGATGTTGTTTTATTCAATGCGATTGCCCGTTGGTTGATAGACAAACGAAAAATCGATAAGAATTTTATAAAGAAGCACACGGTCAATTTTGAGGCCGTCAAAGAAATGGCCTTTTCCCTTTCCATTAGACAAGCGGCAGACAAGTGTGGTATTCCAGCCTCTGAAATCCGCAAAGCGGCGCAGTACATTGCAGAATCGAGCAAATTTTTAAGCATGTGGACGATGGGACTCAATCAAAGTGTGATTGGGGTGGCTAAGAACGTGTCCCTTCTCAATATTTCCCTTTTAACGGGTCAAATTGGCAAACCCGGTTGCGGTCCATTTTCACTCACAGGACAACCCAACGCGATGGGCGGTCGTGAAGTAGGAGGGATGGCAAACCTTTTGGCCGCTCATAAAGATTTAGGAAATCCGATCCATAGAAAAGAAGTCCATGATTTTTGGGGAGGAAAGGAAATCCAAGGTGAACCCGGTTATACGGCCACCGAAATGTTCGATGCTTTGGAAAAAGGGAAACTAAAAGCTATTTGGATTATCTGTACGAACCCGGTCGTAAGTATGCCCAACGCACACAAAGTAGAACGTGCATTGAAAAATGCAGCTTTTGTGGTAGTTCAGGATATTTCCCATGATTCTGAAACTACCAAGTTCGCAGATCTGCTCCTACCTGCAGCAGGTTGGTTAGAGAAGGAGGGAACGATGACCAATTCTGAGCGTCGTATCAGCTATTTGCCCAAAGTAATCGACCCACCTGCGGAAGCTTTGCCCGATGTGGAAATCTTGTGGCGCTTTGCACAAGCGATGGGTTTTAAAGGTTTTGATTACTCCACTGCCAGCGAAGTCTATGACGAGCATTGTCTGTTGACCAAAGGCACCAATATCGATATTTCCGGACTCAATTATGACCGACTAAAAAACGAAGGAAGTTTTCAATGGCCGGTTCCCCATCCTACGCATCCGGGTACCCCGAGACTTTTCAAGGACAATATCTTCTATACGCATGATACGAAGGCACATTTTAATACACCAGCTACGCTTTACAATTCATCCGAAGCAACTGATATTGATTTCCCTTTAATCTTAAATACAGGTCGTATTCGGGACCAATGGCACACCCGAACCAAAACAGGAAAAGTCAAGCGTTTGCTCACTCATATTCCGCAACCTTATCTTGAGATGAACAAGGTTGATGCGTATCTACGAAAACTGAAAGATGGTGATATCGCCGTTATCAAAAGCCGTAGGGGAGCAGTGCAAGTAAAGGTAAAAGTGACTGGCGATAGTAGGGATGGTGTCGTTTTTCTTCCGATGCATTGGGGCAAAGTATTGAATAATGATTTTGGTCGCGCCAATAATATTACGAATGATATTGTCGACCCGGTTTCCAAAGAACCTGATTTTAAATACTGTGCGGTTCAAGTGGAGAAATTTGTAAAGCAAGAGCAGAAAATAGTCGTCATCGGTGCTGGGGCTGCTGCCTATCGCTTTATACAATCGTATCGCGAGAAAAATCAAAAAGATGTTTTGCATGTGTTTTCCAAAGAAAAGGACCCCTTTTACAATCGGGTTTTGCTTCCAGAATATGTGAGTGATGAATTGTCTTGGGAATCCCTAGAAAAACTAAAGCAAGGCGAACTGGAAAAGTTGAATGTAAACCTACATCCCGGAATCGGAATAACAAACATCGATGAAACTGCCCAAAAGGTTATGGATACTGATGGAAACCAACATTCATACGACCTGCTAGTGATGGCGACAGGAAGTCGCGCCTTTGTACCCAGCGAAGTAAAAATGGACGTTCCGGGTCGGTTTACGATGCGTGAACGTGGTGATGCCGACAAGCTGAAAAGATACCTGAAAGAAACCGGATTGGCGGCCGAAGAACAGCATGTGGTCATCGTAGGAGGGGGATTACTTGGATTAGAACTCGCCGCGGCCTTAAAGAAAATACACGTCAATATCAGCATTGTACAACGCGCCCCCCGATTGATGGAGCGACAGCTCGATAATGTAGCGAGTCGCCTATTGGCCGAGGATGTTGTCGAGCGAGGAATCAACATCTATTTTGATAATGAAGTGAGCACCGTTTTTGAGGAAAAGGAAAGTACGGACTCCCTCTTGGTGAATCTCAAAACAGGTCGAACGATACAGTGCAATGCTATCGTCTATGCAATTGGCACACGACCGAATATTGAACTGGCGAAACAATCGAATCTCGAAACCCGACGTGGGGTAGTCGTCAATTCGTATTTGCAAACAAGCAATCCTTCGATATTTGCCTTGGGTGAAATTGCGGAGTTTGAAAACGCGCTATTCGGAATCACATCCGCCGCGGAGCAACAAGCTGACATTGCGGCCAACTATATTCTCGGGGATTTTAGCAGTATCTATACCGGTTCCGTATTAATGAATATTCTAAAGTTCGAGAATCTTGATTTGTGCAGTATCGGTATGGTGAACGCGCCAAAAGAGGATAGTGCCTATGAGGAAATAATTTTGATGGATGCCAGTAAACGCTTCTATAAAAAATGTATCGTTAAAGATGATATGTTAAAGGGAGCTATTCTGATGGGGGATAAAAACGAATTTGCAGAGTTCAAGCGCTTGATTGAAGAAGAAATCGAACTCTCTGAAAAACGGAATGAACTCCTGCGTGGAGCGTCAAATACGATGCCACTAAAAGGAAAACTGATTTGTTCGTGTAGTCAGGTTGGGGAAGGTAATATATGGGATGCTATTGCCGGTGGCTGTGATACTTTTAATAAACTATGTTCTGAAACCGGGGCCGGTTTGGGCTGTGGTAGCTGTAAGCCAGAAGTAAAAGCTTTGTTGGATGGTCAGCTCGCAATTTTACAATAGCAGAGGGTCAAATTGAGCGGAGTAGAAATGTTTAGATGGACGTAGCCCTTCGACTCCACTCAGCATGACTTTAGTTTAATGATAAAACTATGAATGACGATTTGCACCGCATATTGATACGTGGGGGAGTGACCTCACCGGGAGAATTGAAAGATATCATTTTCATGCTAGAGACTGCTGGTTTGAAGGAAGTCCATTTTGGGTCACGCCAAGATTTGCTTTTTCCGATGAAGGCGGCCGACGAAGTACAGTTAGAAAGTATCTCGCAATTCAATACCGAAATTGTTGGTGAACGCAAGTATCAGAATATTGTGTGCAGCTATGTTTCCGCAGATATTTTTGACATGACCTATTGGTTGAAAGGGTCTACTTATCTCTATATTTTAGAAGGTTTTGGCGATAACCCCAAGCTTAAAATCAACATCACTGACCCGAAACAAAGACTGGTACCCATTTTTAGTGGTGACTTGAATTTTGTTGCCTCTGAGAGCGAAGATTACTGGTATTTGAATGTCAAACTTCCCCATTGGCAGCGGTCGGCTACCTATCCCGTATTGATTTATACATGGGATATTGCCAAAATTTCCCAGGCTATTGAAACCATTTACGAGGATATTCAAGATGTGGACGAGCTCTTTTTTGTACTCAGCAAAAAGTTGGATACGAATAACAAGGCCATTGAAAAAGAATTGAAAATCGAGTATACGACTTTTCCCTATTACGAAGGAATGAACCGTATGGGGATTGACCAATATTGGCTGGGCTTGTATTGGCGAAACAACAAGTATGACCTCGCTTTTTTAAAGGAGTTTTGTGGTTTTTGTTTGGATAATAGTATTGGTAAAATATGTATTACTCCATGGAAATCCTTCATCGTAAAAGGTATAAAAAAAGACAGTCGCTTAGAATTAGAACGCTTTTTAGGACAATGGGGAATCAATGTACGTCACTCCCAATTGGAAATGAATTGGCATGTGCCCGTAGATGATTCAGAAGCTTTGGAACTCAAGAAGTTCTTAGTCAGAAGTTTCGACCAAAATGATATCAGCACCTATGGCCTAACTTTCGGAATTAGTAACGATGTCGGTAAACGTTCTCATTTTGCTTCGGTGATTATTGAGAAGAATGCTCTTCCTGCAATTGTACAAGACTTTGAAGTACGACCAACCTATAATGTATTGCATTTCGAAAATTTTGACCCGAATACACAAAAATACATGGCTTACGCGCAGGACGTAGATAAGATAGAACTCCCAGGATTGTTAATGGAGCTCAGTAAAAAGTACTTTGTCGAATTGGGCAAATTGGCAACAAGAGAAGAACCCGTGAATGGCAACAGTGAAAAGCAAAAGCAGTTCGTCTATCAATGCCAATCTTGTTTTACCGTATACGACAAATTGTATGGCGATGCCAAAGCAGGAATATCGGCGGGGACTATTTTTAAAGATTTGAAGGAATCTTACCAATGCCCGGTTTGTGATTCCCCAAAGAAGAATTTTGAGAAAGTAGAGTTAGAAATCAATAGTTTCTAATTCAAGAAATTTTTGGCAATTTTGGTGTATTGATTGATTTTCCAATTCAGTAGTGTAAAGGAAGCGTAAAATTTGCCTTTATGAGTGCCATTTTGAACCAAGTTTGGAGTTAGGCAATCATGTAAAATAAGGTCTTTAAGTAATTATAATAAATATAGTATTAGTTCTGTCGTCCCGACTAACCGGAAGAGTGATTTGCGAAAGCAGGTCACTTTTTTGTTTTTAGAAGCTTTCAAAATTAAGGTAAGTCCACCGGTCATTGAATTGGGTGATGTGTATTGAAAATTGAAACCAAAACTCATTGAAGTAAGTAGAATCGCTTTAATGCTTTGATCGATACGGAGTTTGAGTAATGTCTTTCTATTATTCAACTGCAAGGATGACTGGGTCACTTGAGCACAGAAGGTTCAGGCTGTTAGAATTCAAAGCACATCATTAGCCTTTTTTGGTATTGATATTCAATGTTTTAGCTTGGCCAAGACTTGGGAAAACTTTTCGGAGAACTGGTAATCGGTCTCCTCCAATTGCTCGTAGGACCAAATAAAATCGATTGCGCTCAACTCCAACAGTTTTACTACCTGTGATGTACCTAATTTGGACTCCATTGTGCGCATCATGTCATAGAATACAAAATAAGCGGGACTATCATACATGCCGGACAACGAAAGATCATCAACAAAGTCGTAGTCACATCTTTGTTCGAACAAATCAATAACCAACAATTCAAAGAGTCTGTAGTTTGTCTCTTTGCGCCGCTGGTTTTTGTTGTAAATTTTTTGATTGAACAGGGCATAGCCGCTGGCATTTTCGACCTTTGTAAAATCTGCAACATAGGTGGCCATTCCTTCCCGGAAAGCTTGTTCTATATAGTAGGCCGCGGGTTCGTTCTTTGAGAGCTTAGGCCTGGTCTGGTCTTGTATAAGATGCAAGACTTCATGCTTACAAAGGAGTTGAAGTCCGACAGCATCGTTTTTTTCAAAAGACGATACATCTATATAAAAGGAATTCGGTTCACCGTCCATCGTCCATCCTCCACCGATAGCTCCAAAAACGAAATATAACGTGATATGACGCTGGTTTGACGCCGGCAAAAAGTCGCCTAGGCTTTCAATCAAAGCCCTTTTTATTTTGGACTCTTCCGTTTTGAGATTGGTGACAAATTCGGCACCGATTTGAAACTTGGGCTTGACACGACTATAGAAAAACAGATCCGGAGCATCACTTTCGGTCAACAGGTGGCCTAAACTTTCTTTAAATGCCTTTTCGTTGGCCGACGGGCGGTAGGATTTCATTTTTTTTAGAAAACCCTGCGTTCCTTGACTGGAGACCAGTTGCTCAAAACGGATATCGGTAATGGTGTCTTCAGTCCGAAGGGTTTGGATACCCTCGATCATGTCATAATTAAAGGTAATCTCTAATTGTCCATATAAGGAAGGGAGGACAAGTAGGGCAATAAAGCAAAAAATATGGTTTTTCATCAGTTGGTTTTAGCGTCCGTCCTAAAAATAAGCAACCGGATGGAAAAAAATCTTTATTTCGATTGATTTGTATTGCGAACTGGTCTCAATCCGATTTTTGAGACTTCTTGTTTTCGAAGGATGTTATTACGACATATACCTTCGAGAATCGTAATGGGCGTCAGAAAAAAATGTTTCTGTTATTGATTGGTCTTTTCTCCTAAAGTGATAGGAGAATCGGGAAGTGATTGTTGGAGGAATAGATGGGGCAGGGGTAGCCGATGTTTCTAACGGTACAGTGACTTCACGGCTCGCAAACTCGAAGTTTCACTTACAATCGACCATTTTATGAGATTTTTTTTTGAATAAGTCAAATCATCTAAATAAATCAAATTCAAATGTTCAAGTATTTAACACTAGTAGTACTTTTTTCAAGCACTCTTTCCTTTGCCCAAGATTTACCTAGAAGGGCCGCCTTTGAATCAAAAATCGCTTGGCCCGATAATAAGACTCCAGGAGCGGTGATAAACGCTATCATAGCAGGTTCTCCTTTGGACAAAGCGGGGTTTCAAAAAGGAGATCTGATAATTGCGGTAAATGACAGACTTGTAGGCAATCAAGAGGATTGGAGTGCAATCACCTACGGTTTGAGATCTGTAGCGGATACTAAAATCGAGGTCAAGCGTAATGGAAAGCTCGTTTCAGCTATAGTGCGGCTGAAGGCAATGCCCTATGAAGAGAATAGCAATGTAAAGACCCTGTACGAGACAGTGGTCAATGATTTTGGTATAAAGCAACGTGCCATAATAACGATACCAAAAGGAAAGGAGTTGCAGAAAAACCCGGCCATTATTCTCATACAAGGCTTAAGTTGTTCTTCAGTGGAAAAGTATTCTGGCAGGAGTAACAATTGGGTAAAGCTCATACAAGACCTTGCCGAAAAATCGAACATGGTACTTTTTCGAATTGAAAAACCCGGTGTTGGTGATAGTGAAGGCGACTGCGGAAAAGTTGATTTCAAAACAGAACTAAACGGATATGAATCCGCGGTCAAATATTTGAAAAGCAGACCTTACGTCGATACCACTAAAATTGTTGTCTATGGCAACAGTATGGGTAGTGCCCTAGCACCATACCTTGCAAATACCTATGACCTCGCCGGGGTTATCTCTGATGGTACTTTTTTTAAAACCTGGTTTGAGCATATGTTGGAGATCGAGCGAAGAATACTGAATATAGAAGGCAAGACACAAGAAGAAGTTTATGAACTGATGAATACGGTTTACATTCCGTTGTATTATGAAATGCTTGTTAAAAAACGCAGTTTTGCAGCCATACTAAAAGATCATCCTGCCTATAAAAAGTACCATCGGCAAGGGTTGTACCACATGTATGGTAGGTCAATGCAGTATTATCACCAAGTACAGGATTTCAACTTTGCCAAGCAATGGGAAGACCTGAAGGTACCTGCCCGAATACGATGGGGAACCAATGATTGGATAATGACCGAAAGTGATAACGATATGATTGTGTCGGTTCTAGAAAAAAATGACCATCCTGATTATGAGCTTTTTAAATATGAGGGTCTTGACCATTGGAGTACCTTACACCCTGATTATGCCAGTAGTTATCACTTTAAACCAGGCGAATGGGAGTCGGATGTTAGCCAGCAAATTATCGATTGGGCTTGGGAAATCTTAAAAAAGGACCAGTAGTTATAGGGGTCGCATCTGCTCTTGATACTGCTTTGGGGTGATACCTTCTCGTTGCTTAAACTGCCGATAAAAGGTGGCCTTCGACGAAAACCCTACTTTTTCGGCGATTCCGATCAGACTGTACTTATGGTTTTCCTCCAGTACAATTAACGACTTGAATTCATTTACCCGTAAGGTATTTATGAATTCAAGAGGAGTCTGGTCGAATTCTTTTTTTAAAAACAACTTGAACTGAGCTGCCGAGATTTTGTCCGTTTTCAATAAACTTTTCAAGTCGAAATCAGGTTGGGTGAATACTTTTTTGGTATCAAAATGGGTTTGTATGAATTGCCGTATGACATCCTCATCGGAGATGGTGTCGTACCTATTGTAAATACGATTTCCCAGAAGAGCTGATTTTAAACTGGGAGATTCTAAAATGGCAAAGATCAAAATACCAGTGGTAACCAATATGGCTAAGATTTGATAAAAATCCTGGAAGAGAAAATCAAATGACGCCCGATAATCCGATTCGGGCAGCATAATTTCATATAAGGTTTTCGTATTCAAACGAAGTTGATAGAGCGATATGATCCAGAAAAAAAGCGCATAGCGTATGTAGCTCTTTTTTAGAAGTTTGCTCTTTAGGATCTTCAGTATTGGAATACCCAAAAAGAGATACCACAGATAAGAGAAAAATATAAATAGATGAACAGCGGCGACAATACGAATGATGTTTTCGGCATAAAAGTCCTTGAAGCCAAACTTTATGGTCATGTAGGTCACATGTAAAAGTGCAGGCAATGACAGATGAACAAGCAACTTTCTTTTGCCTATTTTTTTATGCTGTATGGTATAGATAAATAGAAACAAAAAAGCAGGTAGAAAAACGTGTTTATAGCCCCCCAGCAAAATATTGAAAAACAAGTTGTTGTTGAATGTCGGCCAATACAGCGTATAGATAAAGGGCAAGGCGAGAAAGCAACACAAAGCACCTAGAATTTTATTCTTCACAGGTTTATTCCATAAATTGAAAATACCCAAAACCAAAAGTTGAAGGTATAAACAAACAAAAATTCCGGTGGCTATCGATTCCGCCCAATACGCATTCATTTTCAGTCTATTTTATTCAAACCACAAGTAGATAACCGTTAAGACATTCCTTGTTTGATATAGCCCAAGAGAACTGATTTCAAAAACCAAAGCCATACACTATTGATACCTCTATACTTCGATAAAGAGGATTATCAATACGTCTCACCGGTTTAGAACTTTTTCAATTTATGCTAATTTTTCGAAACTTCAAGCCGACCCTGTAAATATGAATTAAAAATCCGGTCTTCCCAAAAACGAATGATTTGGCGTAGGCCAAAATCATTGTGAATAGGTCTCAAAACTTGAAATGAGACTAAAATGAGTCTGCTTGTAGTTTTCTTGAACGCTAATTTTGATGGTCAATGCAGACCTGAAACATGAGGTTGAGCGCTTAAAGCGATTGCCTTTCAACACCCAAATACCCATGTCAAGGCGATACGGTTGTATCGTATCGAAGGGGGGGCATGATATCCAATAAATTGAAATAAGAATATGGAAAATGTAGTAAAAGCAGTGACTGAAAAAACCCTTTTCAGTAGAACCACGTCGATTCAAAAGCACATCCATACCGATCCAGACACGTTATGGAATATTTTGGTCGATGGCGAGAAATATACCAAATGGAACAGTACGATTACCTATTTTGACGGTCAGATTAAAAAAGGAGCTACCATTCGATTGAAAAGTTATCTTGATGAAAAACGCACTTTCAAATTGAAGGTGAAAGAACTGATCGAAGGTGAAAAATTGGTGTGGGGTGATGGAATGGGAAAGAGAACTTTTGATTTAAAAGCCAACGATTCCGGTACCCTGTTTTCTATGAGTGAAAAAATCGGAGGCCCGTTTTTCCCCTTATTTGCCAAGATGATCCCCTCTTTTGATGAGGCATTCGAAAAGTTTGTAAACGATCTGGAAAACGAAGCTATAGCAATTGAAATTAAAAACTGATGAACTACAAAGAAAAAATCGGCACCAAAGAAAACCCATTACTACTCAAGACACCCCCTTTATCTTCTGAGTATACGATGCACGTTGACATTAAGAACGATAAGGAAGTGTTGGTGTGTACGGTCGGCAAAACGATTTTGTACTATGATATCAGCATAATCGAAGACCTCTATCAAATGCTTTTAGAACATGGAGATTGGATGTTTTTAGGCAGTAAAGATGAAAAGGTGGAGGCAAAGCCTGATACCGTGGAGTTCTGGGCGCGCGCTGCCGATAACTCTATTGGAGGATGGTATGGCCTCAGAAAAGGATTCCGAGGTCGGGTGGGCATGTACATCCCCCCTTTATTGGAAGCTTTGGGCTACGCAGCGGTGGAGCACAACAAGCGAAACAATCGCATGCGGGCGATTAAAAGATAAACTGGCCGACGTCACGTACTAAATTATTTGGGTATGATCATCCATTGGTTACTTAAGGTCAAGCGATTTGGTGAACGCACCTGGAGTACTACCGGTTTTTTCTTTAAAAATCCGATAAAATGTAGTTTTCGATTTAAAGCCGACCTCATAGGCCACACCGGAAATGCTAAAATTAGGTAGATCGTTTTCCAGATAGATTTTTTTGAACTCCTCAATGCGCAAGGCATTGATATACTCATTAAAAGACTGTTGATAATGTAAGCGTATATAGGCTATCAAGGCGTTTTTGTGCACCCCTAAGGTTTGGGCGGCCTCTTTGGCGGTAAGATGCTGGGTTTTAAAAAGCTTTTCGCCAATGATCCGTTGCGTCACCAGAGATTTGATTTCTTGCTCTTTTTCAACGAGCTCTTTGTCCAGAAAAGGGGATTTTGGAATGAAGAAATTCTTGAGCTGATTATTCTCGCTTATAGCAAAGATAATGGTGGCAAAATAGACCAAAAAGGTAAATGGGAAAAGAATATATGAATTGAGTATTACATAAAATCGCTCTGTTTGTTCCACGAAATAAACAGAGACAAAGTGAATGGTATAGGTGATAAGAAAGTACCCCATTAGCGCAAAAAAGAAAATGAAATACTTCTTTTTCAAACTCGGTAGAATGCCATGCAATCGATAGCGATTTTTGATTAAGAGTACTATATAAACTACAAACAAAGCGATATTTAGAAAGAGAAACAATTGGGCTATAAAGACATAGTTCGTATGAAAGAAAGTAGAAAAACCGAATTTAATCAAGGTATAAACCGTTGAGAGTAGGAGTGGAGCTGCGAGATGAAGGGTTATGGTGCGGAATATCTTGCCCTGTTGGGGCAATACAATTATGTAGAGGTATAGAATCGGGGCGAGAAAAAGGGTTTTAAAACCACCGAATATCAGGTTTCCCCAAAGGGAACCCTTAAAGTACGCCCATAGAATAGTATATAAGGTAGTGGCCCCGAGAACAAAGCAAAAACTACCAATTAAAAGTGGTCTTGCCTTCCACCGGCTGCCAACCATATAAATCAGTCCGACCAGTATCAATTGAATGTACAGACCGGCCTTGATACCATCAATAAGATCACTTTCAATAGTTATATCCATGGCGCGAAATTCTTTAAATCTAATGTACCAATTCCGCTAATAAGGTATCAAAACCGATTTGGAACCGATTTATAAGGACATGGGTACGGAACTAATGGGAAACAACAGTAGTTTTATTGGAAACATAAAACGAATGAAAAGAGTAGTGTTTTTAGTGAGCTTGATGTTTTTGCTATCCTGTTCGGAGGAGGAAGAAAATCCGTTTTTCGGACCTACTCTGGACTTAACAGTTGTGGAGGGCAAATACACCGGTAGTTGGAATTGGGAATTCGGTATTGGAGAGATTTCCATGATCATAGAACCCTCATCGACGGCTGGCAGGTATTTTGTACAGTTTTATGAAAGTAGTAGTTTTAAACCTGTCTTCAATACTGATGGTGTATCCCCAGAGGCCAAAGGTATATTGGTGCTTGAGGGCCAGAACGCAACATTAGAACTCAATCTGAACACTGATGCACCCCCTTGCGTGGGGGATTATTCAGGTACAGGTACCAAGACGGATGACGGTATTCTCAACCTAAGCATGGATATCATGCACAATTGTGCGGAAGATGCTCCGGCCACCTGGAGTTTGACCAAGGTTGAAGAACTGTAATTGGAATGTTTATCATTTGAAAGGAAAAAATGCATTTTGGAAAGTTACTTTGGTGCGGTTTGATTTTTTTGTGGATGTGTAGTTCGGGCCATGCACAGCATCGGGGTGATGATAGTATAGCTACAACCGAATACTTTGAATTTCACAGTAATTATTGGATCAATCTCCATCATTTTTTATATCAGAAAGCTTCCGGAAGTCAATTGCGGAAACTGAAGGAGGATGGAAATCAATATTTGGAAATCGGCGAGGATAAAGTTCAGCTTACCCTCAGCGCAGCCGATGAAAAAACCCTATCAGAGGCCATCAGCTATTATAAAGACAGTATCATATCAAAAAGTTTACTGTTTGACCTGGGCCAAGAGCGAGTTTGGTTACAGCGGAGAGAAGCCGGAGTACGGATTTCGGATACTACTTTTTCCAAGCGGTATACTGAGATCCTCAACAAGGTAGGCCCGGTTTATAGCAAGCACTTTTGGCCACTACACGAGAAGCAAAACGCCGCTATTTTGAAATTGCAGTTGCCCAGCATCAAAAAGTTCGAAAGGACGGTAATTACGAAGATGGAAGGATTTGCTATGAAAAAATGGCCTGTGACGACCAAAGTTAGAGTCGATGTTTCCGCCTATGCCAATTATGCGGGAGCTTATACCCCGACGAGACCGAGGTTCAATATATTTATTTCCTCTCTAGATCCGAGCAGTGAAAAAATGGATTTTGTGGAAACCATTCTGCATGAAGGGTCCCATCTGTTGTTTAATTATGGGGGGCCTTTTAGGGAGGGTATAGCCCTGATTTTTGACCAGAAGAAATTGGAAATACCTTACCCAAAGCAGCTATGGCATGCGGCCCTGTTTTACTTATGTGGTCGATCGGTTCAAGATGAACTACAAAACAACGGGTATACAGAGTACCGTATGATTATGGATACGCGCACTATTTTCAGTAGCTATAATACGAAGGTTTTTCGAGCTGGTTTAGAGCAGTATTATCAAGATAAAACGAATTTCAACAATACCATAGCCCAACTATTGGATGGCTTAAAATAACACTTAAAATCTGTACAAAACGATGATAAAAAGAGAGTTTATAAAAACATTGGCAGCAGCTTCAGCCGCAACTTTCATGAACCCGATGGTGGCTTCAAGCCGTATGATTGCCAGCGATTCGAACGCTAAGAAGAAGATGCTTATGTTAGGCGGAAGAGGCTTTATCGGCCCAAGCATTGTTAAGGTTTTTTTGAACGCGGGTTTTCATGTGACACTATTGAATCGAGGAAAAACCAATGCCACGCTTTTCAATGACCTACCCGTTATCATATGTGATAGGGAAAAAGAAAATAGGGAAGGGTACAAGAAAATCGATAAAAAATACAGAGAGACTTACTGGGATATTGTCATAGATACGTGGCAGAAATCCCCGAAGGCGGTTTCAGACTTTCTTGATGAGTTTAAGGGCAGTATAGGACACTATCATTACATTTCAACGATGTCGGTTTATGATAAATGGGATTCGAAATTCATCGAAGAAACCGCAGCGTTGAATCCACTTCCATCATTTCCAGAAACGATAAGCACCGATTTTAGATATGCCATTCGAAAAACACTTTGCGAAGAAGCGATACGCGAACGAATGGCCAATTACACGATCTATCGTTCCCATGGTATGAAAGACTTTCGAGTCACAAGACCTCATGATCCCAACGCAGAACCCTTTTGGCCCGTGCGATTTAATCGCGGGGGAGAGATCCTACTTCCAAATATCGCAGATCATCATATTCAGGTGACCGATGTGCAAAGCCTTTCAAACTTCATTTTGCACTGTGCTGAATCCGGCACCTATGGCGCCTATAATGTTGCGTATCACCCGACCCCGTTTAAAGATTTTGTATCCAGCCTTATTTCGGCCACTGGTATGCCTGATAAATTACACTGGATAGATGGGGATTTCTTAATAACCAATGAACTGATACCGTATAAAATAGTTCCCCTTTGGAAACCAGAACCAAAAGGCTCCTATTACTTCAATGTTCAAAAAGCGGTTAGCGCAGGTTTGGTAAATAGACCTATGGTAGATATGGTAACGGACCAATTGAACGGTTACAAAAGCAGACACCCTAATGACGATGTCAGATTTGGAGAGATTATGGAGGGGAAGAAACTAAAGTATTATTCCATGGAAAAAGAGCGGGATATCATCAAGAAGTGGGTCACAAAACGAGGTTGAAACAGAGAGTGAATCCATTTTAGATGTTCTTTTTTATGGGCAGATGCGAAGTATCGCATTGATACAAGCGGTTTGCCAGGACGAAGACCATCGATAAGGCCTTCGTATCCAGTTTGGACCCGGGGTGAAGGCATCCTATGGATTTTTTGCATAGGCGCTTGCTTTTATCGACCATTCGTCGACACTTAACCTTCATTCACCTATACCAAGTTTCCATCCATCCCTACTTTTTCCGATAACAATGAATAAATGACGAATTTTGGCGTTCAAATAGAAATGCAAGGCTGATGAATATCCTACTTATTGAAGATGACAATATCGAGATCATGAAGCTGCAACGCACGGTTTCCAAACTTGGGTTGAGCCATAGGATCACCGAAGCGAAAAATGGGGAACAGGCACTGGAGTTGCTCAGGTCTGGTCAGCCCTTGCCCGATATCGTGTTATTGGATTTGAACATGCCCCGTATGAGCGGAATAGAATTCCTTAGCATCCTAAAAGAAGATGAGGTGTTGAAATACCTACCTATTGTTATTCTTACAACATCGGAGAATCGGGTCGATTTAGTGGAGTGCTATAGAATCGGAATTGCCGGGTATGTCATAAAGCCTTTAAAATACGAGGATTACCAAGATAAATTGAGTAAGGTACTGGCCTATTGGGAAGTGAACGAATTGGTCAAAGGTTGATCAGAAAGATCATTTCACAACATTTTTTTCGTTTCACGTATCACTTTTCCTACTTTTAGTGTAAATCCCATAGAAATGAAAGGAATCGTCTTTACAGAGTTTTTGGAAATGGTAGAATCCAAATTTGGTTTGGAAACCGTTGACAATATTATTGAAAGTTCAAACCTGCCTTCCGAAGGTATCTATACTTCGGTGGGTACCTATGATTTCAATGAGATGGTGAGCCTTATTACCCAGCTTAGCGAGCAGGTAAAACTACCGGCCGGAGATTTGATTTACACTTTTGGCCTCTATCTTTTCACAAGTTTGGGAAAAGCCCATCCTGAAGTGATACAGAGCTATACTTCGCCCTTGTCCTTGCTGTATTCCATTGAAGACCATATTCACGTACATGTAAAAAAACTATATCCCGATGCGGAACTCCCCACCTTTAAGATTTTGGAAAAAACGGACACGTCCATTTCCTTGATTTATTCCTCTTCAAGGGGACTCTATCGTCTGGCACATGGACTCATGGAAAAGACATTCGAACATTTTAATGGGGAAGCCGACATCTCTTATCAGTTGCTCAAAGATGATGGTACTGAAGTGAAATTTGACATTGTCCAGCATGGATAATAAAGAAGTTACCCTTTTGAAAAAGGCGCTCGAGCGCCAGAAAAAGGCTAGGCAACAGGCAGAGCGAATTTTGGAAGAGAAATCCAAAGAACTTTTCGATGTAACGCACCACCTGAAAGAAAGCAATAGCAAGCTCGAGAACCTGCTCAATGAAAAGACCTCTGAACTAGATGGGGTATTCATCAATATCATCGATCCCTACGTGGTCATGGATCTGAAGTTCAATGTAATCAACATGAACAACTCGGCCAAGACCTTTTTAGGGTATGACCATACAAAGGAAAGTCTGAATCTTGCCAGTATTGTGCACCACGACTTTATAGCCTACACCGCCCAATCCTTTCAATCATTGATAGAAGTGGGTACGCTTAAAAATTACCGAGCAAAAATACTGACCAAGGCCAAGGAGGAAAAATGGGTTCTTATCAACAGCAGTTTGATTTATAATACGGATAGAAAACCAATTGCAGCCCAAGGTATCGTGCGCGATATCACCCAAGAAATGGAAGTAAAGCAATTGCTTGCCGAACAGAAAAAGCAGTTGAATACCATTGTTGAAAATTCACCCTTGGGAATTGTCTTGGCCGTGGAGGATAAGATCGTAAAAACCAATACCACTTTTGTTGAGTTATTGGGATACACTGAAAATGAATTGAAAGAAATGTCCGTACGCGATATTTCAGCACCTGAGGATATAGCCAACTCCGAAAAGTTAATTGTCCAAATGAACAAGGGAGAGTTGGACAAGTTTTCCATCATTAAAAAATACTATAAAAAAGATGGCGGGTTTGTATTGGCTAGGACCTTGGTCAGCGCCGTAAAGGACGAGAAGGGAAAAGTGGACTATCAAGTGGCCCTCGTCGAGGATATTACCAAGGAGCGTGAAGCGGAAGAGCGCCTTAGAAATGAACGCGAAAAATACAGCAGCATTATCGCCAATATGAATTTGGGTCTTATCGAAGTCGACAATGACGATGTCATTCAAATGGTCAATCAGAGTTTCTGTACCATGAGCGGATTTGACCGAGAGGAATTGATAGGCAATAAAGCGGCAAAAGTCGTGCAGGTGCAAGAAGGGAGGATCATTGATGAAAAACAAGCAGAACGCCTCGTTGGCAAATCAGATTCCTATGAGGTGGAAGTCCGTAATAAAAAAGGGCAGTCACGTCATTGGCTCATTAGTGGAGCTCCGCGTTATGACAATAACAAAAATGTGGTTGGATCGATCGGCATTCATCTGGATATCACCGATCAGAAACAATTAGAGATCCAGAAGGAAAAATTGTTGGAAGAACTCGAAAAGAGCAATGAGGGCTTGCAAGAGTACGCACATATTGTGTCTCATGACCTGAAGTCACCTTTGAGAAGTATCAGTGCCCTCGCCAGTTGGTTGACCGAAGATTATCACGATAAATTGGATGATGACGGAAAATTCAACCTACAACAGATCCAAGAGAAAATAGAGGGTATGGATGGTTTGATCGACGGTATTTTAAAATATTCCAGTATCAATGATGCGACCTTGGACAATACCTTGGTCGATGTCAATGAGGTTGTCGGTGGGATCCGCGAAATTATTTTCGTGCCCGAAAATGTCAATATCGTCATTATGAACCCGTTGCCCAGCATCAAAGTGGACAAGACTAAAATTCACCAACTGTTTCAGAACCTGATCAGTAACGCGGTCGTGAATATCGAGCGCACTGATGGTCTGGTAGAAATAAGTTCAAAGGAAAATACGTCTCATTGGCAATTTAGCGTTAAGGATAATGGTGTCGGTATTCCAAAAGAATATCACGAGAAAATATTCAAGGTCTTTCAGTCGATAGGTAATAACCAGCGTTCCACAGGAATCGGACTCTCCATCGTCAAAAAGATCGTTGATGTGTACCAAGGCAAAATTTGGCTGGAGAGCATGGTCGGTGAAGGCACAACATTTCATTTTACCTTAAAAAAATAATATGCGAGAAACCCCGAATCTTAGTTATATTAAAGAACTCTCCGACGGTGATACCGTCTTTGAGCAAAAGTTCATAGGCATTTTAAAGAAAGAATTTCCAGAGGAGGTCCGTACCTATGTGAACTACATTGAGAATGATCAACCCAGGTCGGCCGCCGAGATCGTCCATAAGTTGAAACATAAATTCAATATCTTAAGTTTGTCGAACTCCTATGCTTTCGCTGTGGCCTATGAGGAAAAACTCAGAGCAGGGGATACCCAGAGTGATAGAAGCTTTCGAATGCTATTGGATATGATACAGAACTTCCTAAACACCTTATAAGATGAACAGCATAATCATTGATGACGAAGCCGCCGCCCGGGCCATTGTAGCCCAGCGCTGCTCGAAAATACCCGATTTGGACGTAATCGAAGAATTCGACAATGCCATTGATGCCATTAAATTTCTGAACCAACAGGATATCGACGTCGTGTTTCTAGACATCCATATGCCCGGATTCAGCGGAGTAGATTTTGTGCAGACCTTAAAAAACCCGCCGAGCATTGTGCTGACCACCTCCGATACCGATTTCGCCATTGCGGCTTATGAGTATGAAGCGATCATTGATTATTTGGTGAAACCCATCACTGCCGAACGTTTTGAAAAGTGTATCCAAAAAGTAAAAAATTCCCTTGCCAAACAGTCTCGGGCAATCCCAGAAGAGTCCGCTACTACCGATACCGGTGACGATTTATACATCAATATCGACAGACGCCTCATCAAGTTGAAGTTCAGTGAGATTATGGTCATTGAGGCCAAGGGCGATTATATCGATATCAAGACGGAGAACGAAGACTACCGTGTACATACCACTCTAAAGAAGATCAAGGACAAATTACCTGAAAAACTATTTCTGCAGATCCATCGGTCGTACATCATCAATTTCACGAAAATCGTGGATATCGAAGACAATAGTGTCCTTATTGAAAAAAGTGTCATTCCCATTAGCCGTTCAAACCGGCCCGAACTTATGAGAAGGCTCAATCTGCTGTAACGGGTTCTTCTATAGCTAAGCACCATTCGTCTACAGTAAAGGTGCATCGACCGAGTCAGGGCGAACTACTCGAGGGGTTCATACTATATTTGGAGTATAAAAATTAAAGTATAACCCTAAATCAATACATTATGAAAACGTTTCTATTAGTTACGACTTTGAAAGCCTTAGTAACCGCACTGAAGACCGTTATCAGTACTACAGTGGTTGGTGTCGCTCTAGCGATGGGCGGATTACTATAACAACTGTGATTTAATAATATAAAAGCGTCCTTTGGACGCTTTTTTTTGTACCTAAAAGTGAATAAACTCAGGGCAAGTTCGAGAAGCATTCGAATCAAAGTAGCCTTGCCAAATGGACGTCCGCCCAGTACAAATCTCGATTATCGAGCTATGGTAATTCGGTGTCTTGTACTTATCCCATTCGAACCTCCATTCACCTACAGCAAACCGCCATCCACCGAAATCCGCCAGTAATCTTGTGCATTCATTCGGATATTTGCCCCAGTAACATTTAAAACCTACTTAGCATGAAGAAGTTATTACTTACCCTAGCGACCTTGTCATTTTTAGGAATGGCCTATGGGCAGAACTACAACTATCTCGGCGACTATACCTCAGATGGTACGCCTAAGTATTTTGATACCAAAGATGAGGTGTCCCCCGAAACCCTGCAACTTATTTCCGATGCCTTACCGGAAGGTTTTCCGGTGCCGGACTATAATCCCCAATATATTACCTCAGGTTATGATACCGATATTGTGCTTGATGATAATGCCGATGTATGGGTGACCTTTGTAGGCGAAGGAGCTGGGTACAAGAATGTACTGGGCTTTTATACCTATGATGTGAACAACCCGTCACCGACAGCTCCGCAGCCTGAAGACATCACCATCGTCTTTCCCAACGTATCCGCAAAATATAGCGGAGGAAGTTTGGAAGTAGGGCATAAGGTAAAGATCGGGCGTTTTCCTGCTGGTACAGGTATCGGTTGGGTGCTGTTGGCCAATGGTTGGAAAGGTCGGGTCACTGCGGGACTATGGCAGTTGTTTTCCAATCCGGATTATAACCCTGAAGCCCAAGAAGAGTTACGGTACCACAATGTGTTATTGAACGATCCTGATAACGAACGTATCATTCTCGGTTTTGAGGATATTCGAAGAGATTATGGCAGTTGTGATCAAGATTTCAATGATGCCTTGTTCTATATCACGGCAAACCCCTACACCGCGATACGAACGCAGAACTACAATAAGATTACGGACCACACGCCCGTAAGTTCAGGAAACGATGGCGGCTTGGAAAGTAATGGCGATTTGGCAAGCCTGATCGCAAAGCGCAACTTTGAGCGGAATAAGACCAATAGCTTTAAGAATACCCAAAAGGCACAACGGAAGTACTCCAAAAAGACCTATAAGTCCTTTGGGGCCAAGTCTGGGCAATTGGATGGCTATTTTCCGGAGAGTGGGATGTTCGGAACCGAGTCAACATATGTTTCGAGTCCTGAAGACCTGTTGGACATCACCAATGCCGAAACCATTTTCTCCATCGATTATTATAAGGGAGAAGAGCGCGTATCCGCTGCTTTGGCCACTGAAACGAGGGGAAGCGTATATAATCATACCAAGACCATTTGCGACCGTTTGAACGACTCTCAGTTGTTGGATGTGCGTACGGTCACTTTGCAAGGGCACGAGCTCGTCTATTCGCAGTTGCAGCGCTCAAATGGCGCCTTGGAATATGCCCTCACCTTTTCGGTAAAAGAAGAAGGCAACACCCAACGGGTTTATAGCCTGTGGAACCTAGATGCCTACCCTAAGGGGGATTACCGCAACTTTCAAGTATGGGGCAGCTCTATGGGGCAGGTGACCAATACGGTGAACCATATTCTCAAGACCTTGGATAGCGAGAAAAAGTTATTGGCCCATAAGGGAAGCAATACATTACCGACGGTCTTTATCAAAAACGGTACCTACAAACAAGGTAAATTGTACCTGAACGTCGTCAACAAAGTAGGCGCGACCTGGATGAATATCGATGGCAACTACAAGGTGACCGAACAGGCAAAAGAACAAAACCTGAACCGCATGATCTCGTTGAGCGGTGCTTGGGAAGAAGAGGTCGTTATCGACACCGGACATTTGTTCGATATCGGGATATCGATTTTGGCGGAAGAATCTTATCAGCACGACGCAATGTATTTGGCTGACGGTCCATGGGGGGCGGATTTCAATACCGATGTAGATGCTATAGCCGCCTTCGATATTAGCGAAACGGATAGCAGCCCAACGCAAGGATACGCTATTGCACGTAATGTGAGCGCCAAAGGAGAAGTGAAGGAAACAATCAATATTTTTCGAAACCTGATGGGAGGCGACCAACGTTTGGACATCAGCGATTATAAATTTCTACAGTTGAATATACAGAACGATCGACCTATTGAGGTGAGTTTGGTCACTGATGCTACGAATCAATGGGGGGAACGTTTGCGGTATACCCTAAAGCCGAATGCGGAGCGTGCCGCTAAAAGTATCGCTTTTACCGACTTTAAAAACCACGAAGGCAGCACGCCAACCTTTACGACGCTAAAGAGCATTGTATTCTCCGTACAGGGCGATTACCAAAACTATAGTGCCTTTGAATTGGAGTTGGAGGGGTTGATGCTAACGACCAACGTGCCTAACGAAGAGGAAACCGAAGAGGAGTCGATACCCACGGAAACCGAGGAAGAAGTCTTAGATACGGTAGAAGTGACCCTAGTCGAAGATGAAGTGGAAGCCTCAAGTGAAGAAGAATTGACTGTCGCCATGAACGATGTTGCTGCCATGGAAAGCCTTTCGGAAATTACGGAAAACGAAAAACTGAGTTTGACACAATACCCAAACCCTTTTACTGCCTATACCACTATTTGTCTGCCTAGCGAAACCACGGAAGCAAGGGTCAGTCTGAGCAACCTTCAAGGGCAGCAGGTATTCGATGCCCAACTGCCCACGGAGAATGGCAGTTGCGTACGAGTAGAAGCAGGTCATCTCGCAAAAGGGCTGTATATCTATACCGTTTACAACCCTACAAGTAACACGACCTACCAAGGAAAGTTGGTCAAGAACTAAAGGTTTATGATAAAAAGGGGTTCAAACCCCAAGCACTCCCTTTTATGGTTGGGTTCGGGGGAGTGCAACTTACAAAGAGCAATCTTACGTTTAGCGTAAGGTTGTTCTTTTTGTTTAGGGAAAGAGGTATTTTTGTTTTCAACCGCCCTACCAAAAAAGGGTTTAGACAAAAAAGAAATAAGCATACGGGAGTATGTTTAGCCAATTGTTAGCTGTAATTTCAATGAACCACTACATAATAATTTTTATACTTTCTTTTTCTCTCCTAAGTTGTTCAGCCGACAGAGAAAACATTATTGTAAGTGGTAAAGTGATTGAGAAAACGAATGGAAAACCAATAAATAATGCTGAAGTAGTAGTTCTTTGTTGGTACGAAGCCAGCTTTGAGGAAGTAAGCTTTAAGAAAAAAAAAGTAACAACAGATGGAAATGGCTTTTTTAAAACCTCATTTGAAAAAGGACATAAAATTGACGTTGCTTCTAAAACTAAAAACCATCTACCTAGCCGAAGTTATAACACCTTAAATGAAAACAGACTTGAAGTTATATTACAATTAGCGAAACAAAAGAATAACCCAACTTTAGTTCAACTCTTGAGCACAGAAAATGGATTTTATCCCGATAACAAAGATTTTCCTTTTCTAAGAGTTCGAGTTCATTTTAAGGACAATCAACTAGATTTTAATAATCAGGAAACTTTTGGCTTCAATTTTGATCAATTAACTATGACAACTGACACTTCCAAATCAGATTTTTGGTTTGAGCCGATTGAGCAAGAGGTTCCACCAAGTGTAATTAGAACTAACCCCAATGGAGGAGTAATTCCGATTTTTGAGAATGAAATAAGCTCAGCAGTTCTCTATGAAAAAGCAATAGCTCCAGATAAAGGGTACAAGAATAAATATGTCCTCAATGGAAAAGAAGAAGGTTTTTTTGTGTTGTGTAAAGATGGAAAAACCGTTGGTAAATTAATTTTTGTAAAATCTAGTATTAGTGCTGGTGGTTCAGATGATGTGGGAAATAATTATACCGAGTTTGGTAAACATTTCAATTGGATTCATCAATCAAATGGTTCTAAAAATTTATCATATCCAAATGCTGAAATTGATTTGGAAAACTTTTTAGTTGATTATAGATTACGTTAGTAAAAACTACAGCTAACAAAGCCTAAACGTAATGTGGACTTTAGGGCAAAACCGAAAGGTCTGTGTATATTTATGAAGTCGCTAAATCTTATGGATTTAGCTTTGGACAAAAAGAGAAAAAGCAAAACAATAAGCTTTAGCTACGGCGGCAGACGGAAACGAAAAGTTTCCTTGCCTCCGCACTACGCTTAGCTCAACCGTTGAGTCAATTTGAACCATATAGACCAATTAAATGAAAAAATTGAAGTACATCCTTGTAGTAATTTTTGCTATAATGCTGGTACTATCAATTGTTGCACATATTCCTGAAAATCGAAAAGAAGCCAAAACCACACATTTTACTTTTCTATTTAGTAGTAGTATCGACGCTTCAAGTATTTTTGAACTGTCAAAAGCATTAGAGCACAGCTATTCAAGAGTTAGTGCTGACCTGAATACAATACCTGCGGAGAATATCGAAGTGAACGTCTATGCCCAAAGATGGAGATATGTGAAAGCGACCGGACATTTTAAGGCTTCCGGAAATGTTGAAGGGGTTTCTAAACTACATTTCGTGGAAGATACCTGGTTAGATACTGAAATCTCAAAAACAGCTATTCATGAATTTGTTCATGCCGTAGTCCTCAAATTGTTAATTGACCAAGAACCTAAGCCATTAAACGTAAAGAAGTTCGATGATAAGTTTGCAACCTTTCCTATATGGCTTTGGGAAGGGCTTAGCGTTTATGAAGCGGGGCAATTTTATGAACCCAAAACCTTAGCGTATCTTAACAGTGGAAAGTACCCAGAAGTATCGGAATTGAACAATCGCTCAAAAGGTCAAAAAATTTATTCTTGTGGATATACCCTAATTGAGTACATTTTGGCAGAGTACGGAAAGGATAAACTAATTACACTTATTGCGTCCTACGGGGACTTGCAAAATGTTTTGGGGCTGACAGAAGAAGAATTCTCAAGTAATTGGTATCATTTTATAAAGAATAAATACAACTTGAAGTGAAAGCTTCAAGCGACAAGACAATCGACCAGGAATACAATTGGAAGTATTGTAAGTGAATAAATAGCTACCTAACCAGTTAACCGCAGATGGACACTGTCGATTTGAAAAGTCTATCATCATACGGTACTAGGGCGAACAAAGCTATCCTAATGAAGCTACGCGCAGTCTTGACACGTTCCGGTCAAAACACAATTCACTGTTTCTAAGGTATAGCTGACGGGCAGGTTAAACTGCACGGGAATCGGCAAACATTCGATGGTTTTACAGTTTTTACAACGAAAATGAAAATGGTGTAGCGGTAATTGATTTTCATCACATTCGATACACAACGCAAAATACTGCTTGCCATTGTCGGCAACAATCCGATGCAAAACACCATCTTCACAATACCTGTTTAATACACGGTAGATCGTCGCTCTATTGATGGCAACACCTATTTTTTTTTCAATAGCCGCCTGACTCATCGCTTTTCCCGAGGAATGTAGCACCGCTAGTACTGCTTCTTTGGTAATCGTATTTCTTCTTTTCACTATAGCTAGTTTATTATTGCGATGATGTTGCAATAATAACGAATGTTTATATATTTGCAAAACAATTAATTGCGACAAAGTCGCATTTGTTAAATCGGTATGACCAGAAGGGAAGCTATAGAACTAGAAGTTATCGTTATACAGCATTACTCTTCCGATTCACATACCGAGTTTCAAAAAATAGGATAATATGAATACGAACACTGAAAATTTTGATGTAATCATACTAGGTGGAAGCTTTGCGGGACTATCAGCTGCCATGGCACTGGGTAGGTCGCTCCGTCACGTTTTGATCATCGATAGCGGCCTTCCTTGTAACAGGCAAACCCCACATTCACATAACTTCCTTACCCAAGATGGTGCGACGCCAAGTCAAATTGCGCAAAAAGCAAGAACACAGGTTTTAAAATATGATACGGTAACTTTTATCGAGGATCTGGCCATTAAAGGGAGCGCCGCTGATGACGGTTTTTACATTCTTACAGCATCAAATAAGGAATTCCACGCTAATAATTTAATTTTTGCAACGGGGATCAAAGATATCATGCCTAACATTAAAGGGTTCCCGGCCTGTTGGGGTATATCGGTGGTTCATTGTCCATATTGCCATGGGTATGAAATAAAAAACAAAAAAACCGGAATTATCGCCGATGTTGAAACAGTAATGCACATGGCACCTTTGGTCAAAAACCTGACCCATGACCTCAGTGTGTTAACTTCGGAAAAATCGGAATTTAATGAGGAACAGATCTCAAAACTCAGTAAAAACCGGATACGGATTATTGACAAGGAAATCACGGAAATTGAACATAGGAATGGTTATATCAAAAATGTGATTTTTAGTGATTCCACTACGGAGCCTTTTGAAGCGTTGTACGCCCCACTTCCATTTCGACAACAGTCGGATATACCCGAATTACTGGGTTGCGAACTCACGGAGCAAGGGTATATACAAGTTGATATGACATACAAGACAACAGTAAAAGGCGTTTTTGCCTGTGGTGACAACAGCTCTAGAATACGTTCAGTGGCGAATGCAGTGGCATCGGGCAACATGGTAGGGGCCATTGTAAATATGGAATTATCGAATGAACGGTTTTAGTCGAATCATAAATGATACCTATGGTTGAAGTGTTTATTACGGACATAAAAAAACAAACCCAGGTCAAGAAGATGGTGAAAACCCTTAAACGGTTGTTTTCTGAACTGAAGATTAGTTTTGATATGGATGAAACGGGCTTGCCTTTCCCACAGGGACATACCGTTTTAAGAGCGGAGGGAGAACCTATTGATGCTAACGCAATCGTATTGCAGGTCAAAAAATCAGGATTCATGTGCGACATTATGGAAGATATGCGCCATGAAAAAACTTCGAACAAAACGGTGTGTCCTTAAATTAGGGCCTGCATAGCACGAATACGAACAAATTCTTTAACCGCTATGCCATGCACTGATAGTAGTTAGGGGGGCAATTCGCCGGAATCTGTAATCGGAGTTAGAAAACTTGGCACCTATACTTGCTGTATCCGAACCTTCATTCGAAAGGTAGTGACATGGTATCAAGTATTGATTGCTGTAAAACCCTTAACAACTTGTCCTTCAGGGAACCTTCATTAATCCCGATCCACAACAAACAATGGTTTATCCTGAAACAACCACTTCAATTGCAGTCCCACTTCGGTAAATTCAAAACCGGCAGCTGTGTCGGAGGCAATATTACTGTATTTGCCATACATGCTGCCACTTAATCGTTTGGCGAACTGATGGTTGAGCTTGGCTTCGGCCCTAAAAATAGGAGTATTGGAGTCGTTTTCAACTTGTTGGTAACCCGCTGCTGTGCTGGCCATATACCCTGTTTTTTCTGAAAACTGACCGCGTACATCTGCAAAGAGCTCTACCGCCTGGTACTGTTCTGGGCTAAAATAAATCGTGGGTAATTGTTCGGCAAAGGTGATGTATTGGTAGTTGAGCCCCATCTTGACCGCTGGCTTTTGGCTGAGGGTATAGTACAGAGAGGTAAACAATAGATTACGGGTATTGGCATCGCTTTGTTGTGTATGCATAATTTGCGTATACCACCCCAAATTGAAGTTGGTTCCCAAATTATAATTCAAGCTGTAATGGTTTTGTACGATCTCGCGTTCGATCAGATCGGCATTGAAGTTTTGTACCTCACGTTGATACCCTAGATTGAGGTGCTGCATTTTCAGGGGTTGCAATTGCAATTGCGCGTCCAATACGGGTTGAGTATAGGCCTCGCTCATAAAACGGGAATTGTTCACACCCACGACTGTTTTTAGGGTAGTTTTGGGCATTAGCTTGTACTGAAGACCTGCCAAGGCCACATGCGAACTGGCTTGGTTGCCCGTAACCGTATTTTCAGTTGTTCGGTACATATAGGAAACGGTCGTCCGAAATTTAGTGGAGAGGGCCAGATCAGCCGTCGTATTTGTATAAAAAGCGACATTGTTGCCATTGTCAAATGTATAGGCCGCATGTTCGTTCACACTGGGAGTGTAGCTCAGGTCGAGTTTTTCGACAAAGGCCTTGGCATCCTTTTGATCTGCATAAATAGCCAAGGTTTTATAGGCGGCCCGGTATGCTGGTATGATGCGGTCAGCTGCGAAAAGAGCGTTCGCTTTTCCAAGGTTCCCATCAAAAGAGGTACTGTCTTGCGCTAGAATGGCATTATAATTCGCTAGACTGGTTTTGGCGTCCCCGGTATAGAGTCCTAGAGTCGCCTTTAGGGCGAAAACCCAATCGCGGTCGGCATATTCGGTTTCCAGGCTATCGATTTGTGTCTTGGCAGTTCGGAACTTTCGGTTCCAGATCAAGGCTTGTACGTAACGATTGAAAGTACGTTCGGTCAATTCATGATCGGCAAACCGTCCTACAGTACTCTTAGCGGTCATGGCAGCAGTCAAGGCTGCTTTCTCGTTCGCCGCAATGTGCTCGGCCAAGCTGATACCGTTCCATGCGGTAACGGAATCGATAGGGGAGGTGGCATATCGTGCATAGGTGGCCTTGGCGCTATCCGTTTGTTTGGCAATGAGATAAAGGTTGGCCAGGTTGAGTAGTGCCTCTTTGTCCTCCGGAAAATCAATAAAGATGTCTTGTAGCAAAGCCTTGCCTCGTGAATAATCCTGTTGATTTACAAATTGATTGGCATAGCCTAAGTGCATATATTTCCTGGAAATTTTGGCGCTCTGGTTGTTCGGTTGAATTTGCAAGGCCTTTGCTATCCAGTTAAGGGCTTCCTCATATTCCTTTAAATTACTTAGGGTATTGGCATAGCCCAATACGGCACCAAACTCATTGGGATGATCTGTTACCATTTGGGCGTACAAGGGCTTGGCGTCCGCATATTTCTTGTCCCACAAGAGGGCTTCCGAATAGTTGAGGGCCACCTCCATATCCTTGGGATAGGTTTCCAACAATCCTGCAAAGAGAATGGTCGCTTTTTCGGGCTCCCCGCTCAGGCCGACAGCGCGTCCGTAACAGATTTGGGCCGTTTTACTGGTGGGCTCTTCCTTTAAGGCATTTTCAAAGAAAGTTTCGGCCGCTTCGAACTTACCGGTTTCCAAAAGGGTAAAGCCTTCCTGAAAGGTATTCTGCGCATAAATACCCTGCACGTAGAGAAGGAAAACAACAAGGCGAAACCACCATTTCATGTTTTGTAGGTTAAAAAGTACAGGTGTAGAACGCATTTAGATGTCGTTTATTGGTTCGTATTGCAGAAATAAAAATACAACGGATGGTGAAAATTCAATCGAAAGAAAGCCTGCCACTGGTCTACAGTAATACGCGATTGGTCGATAGTAGTTGAAACGAAACCGCTAAAGAAGCCAGTAAACCGAAAGAAAACGAGTTGTTTTTAAGAATTACGATGATTTCAACGAAGACTTACAATAAAAAACAATATATCGGAAAAAAAAATGTTAATAGTAAGAAAATGACGATAATGTAAATCAATATTCTTACAACCTCAATACCGTCCCAAACCTAACCTATCTATGAAAGTCCTAACTATTGATGATCAGACCCTGATTCTCTTGTCTGTTGAAAAAAGACTCCAAGAACTGGGGTATACGGTCAAAACCGCTGCTACTGGAAAAGATGGCATTGCTATCTTTCAATCCTTTGAACCCGACTTGGTCCTAGTCGATATCAACATGCCCGACATGAATGGGCTTGAAGTCGTACAACATATTCGAAGCATAGAAGAAAACCGAACACCCATTTTGGTGATGTCGGGCAATACCAATGAAGATGTGATCATGCAAGGCTTTGACATGGGTGTAGACGACTATATGAAAAAACCGGTCAGCCTGAATGAGATGGTTGCACGGATCAAACGCCTGATCGGGAGCCCGGAAATACAAAAGACGTCACTCAGCTCAGAAGCACGCATGTTGCAAAAACACTGTGTCGGGGTGGTGATTCCCTGCTATAATGAGGAAGAACGGCTATCAAGTCAAGAATTCAAGGACTTTGCCCATAAGAATTTAGGATACCATCTCTGTTTCGTAAACGATGGCAGTACGGATAATACGCTACAAGTGCTCAATGAATTAAGGACAGGCCATGAGGAGAACATCAGTATCTACGATTGCGCCAAGAATGGCGGAAAGGCCGAGGCCGTGCGGCAAGGCATGCTACATTTGGAACAAGATCCGCAATTGGACTATATCGGTTTCCTAGATGCCGATCTCTCTACCGATTTCAGGGATTTTGATGAGCTCGTGCAAACCTTGGAAAAATCTGATTTTAAAATCGTCAGCGGTTCTAGAATGAGCCGCATGGGTGCTGATATCACTAAGGAGTCGGCTCGTAAGCTAATTAGTATGACGATCAATATGATCATTCGTACAATCCTTAAAATGCCCTTCAATGATACACAATGCGGGGCGAAGATCATGGAGCGTGATATGGTGAAAATGCTGTTTACCAAGCCCTTTATCACCAAATGGCTCTTTGATGTGGAAATCTTTATGCGCATGCGCAAATTCTATGGAAAACAACAGGTGCGTCAATACATCTGCGAACAGCCCCTGAAACGTTGGATTCATGCTGATGGTTCCAAGCTTTCCATGAAAGACTCCGTAAAGATTGTAGGGCAATTGGCAAAGATCGCCATCGCCTACAAATAGACGAATACTACCTACACACCAATCCCTAAAACAAACGCGCATGAAATTAGCAATCATAACGGCCTATCCGCCGAGTATGGTAACCCTGACCGAGTATGGATATTATTTGGTCAAACATTTCAGGTTACACGAAGCCATCACCGAAATCTATATACTATGCGACCATACCGATGGCCCCAAGGAGCTGGACTTTCAAGAAGAAGGCAGTACGATTATTGTCAAGGAATGTTGGGATTTCAATCGTTATACCAGCTTCTTTAGCGTTGCACGTTGCTTATCCGAGATACAACCCGATGCCGTGCTTTTCAATTTACAATTCCTGAAATTCGGGGATAAGAAGATTCCAGCGGCCCTGGGATTACTTTTGCCCGCTTATTGCCGGTACAAAGGTATTCCTACCATCTCCCTTTTGCATAATATTCTTGAGCAGGTCGATTTGGAAAATGCCGGTTTCACCAAAAATAAGCTCTTACAAACCGTCTATAATTTTATCGGGTCGAGCCTGACGCGTTTTGTGTTGGCCTCTGATGTTTTGGCGGTCACCATAAGCAAATATGTGGGTATTTTGGAGAAGAAGTACGGGGCGCGAAATATCGCCCTGATTCCCCATGGCACCTTTGAAACCCCGCCGGAGCCCACCTATGAATTACCGGAAGGACCGAAACAGGTAATGGCCTTTGGTAAGTTCGGCACCTATAAAAAAGTGGATATTCTCATTGAAGCGGTGGAGCTCATTCGAGCGCGTACCGACGAAAATATCGAAATTGTCATTGCAGGTACCGATAGCCCCAATACCCCAGGTTATCTCGAGGCGGTCAGTGAAAAGTACGGTCATGTACCCCAAATACGGTTCACGGGCTATGTGCGCGAAGAAGAAGTGCCCATCATTTTTTCACAAAGTGCAGTGACGGTTTTCCCGTATACCTCTACCACGGG
This sequence comes from Maribacter corallii, assembly GCF_047345415.1. Lineage (NCBI taxonomy): Bacteria > Pseudomonadati > Bacteroidota > Flavobacteriia > Flavobacteriales > Flavobacteriaceae > Maribacter > Maribacter corallii. The sequence continues at coordinate 47,426 of NZ_JBLFEP010000008.1, read as the reverse complement.
AAGTTCAGGGGTACTGCATCAGGCCGGAAGTTATGGCAACGCCGTCGTCTTACCTGATTTGGGTGATTTGAGCATCTTGATACGGGAAGAGGGTTATGTCGGGGAGTTTTTTGATGCTTTGAGTGTGGAATCCCTTGCGGATGCCGTTCAAAAGATCTTGACCGATGAGGCCTATCGCATACGCTTGGGAGAAGCAAACTATGCAGCGGCCTGTTCCTTGCCTATGTCTGAGATCACCCAAATGTATCTTGATTATTTCAAGGCCGTGCAGCTGTCAAAGACCGAAGGACTTCCCTTCGTTTTGGAACAAGGAAAGAAACCAGAAAAAGTGGAGGCCTAGGGCGAGGTGTTTTTGGGACAAAGGAACCTTCCGTCCATTCGTCTATAGCAACGGGCTATCTACCGAAGCTGGTCATATTTAGAAGGTAATCCGACGGATATTTGCCTTGTGACCAGAGAATAAACTTAACCTAATCCATAGAATGTATGGCCTTACAGATTACCCAAATCAGAGACATGTTTGTAGTCATGGGAGAATTGAATAGTACAAACATCGAAATCTTGAACCGTCATATGAAACGGCATATTCGCTCGGGTTATCCGGTAACCTTAAACCTCGAAAGAATCAAGGGTATGGATGCCATTGCGACGAAGGTGATACAACAAATGGTTGAATGGGCCATGTATAAGAATAGTAGGCTATCTGTTCAAGGATTGGGCACTGAACAGATCATGCCCATGCTTAATAGGGCAAAAACCGCTTAAATAGTAAGTGATGACCGCATTTAAACTACTCTTACAAAAAGTTCCCCCGGAAAGGTTGTTTATGGGTAGTGTGCTTCTGGTCAACGGAGGCAACTACTTGTACAACCTGATTTTGGGGCGATTATTGGGTCCTGAGGCTTTTGCCGATGCCGCACTTTTGGTCACCTTATTATTGGTATTATCCTTTTTGGGAATGACCTTTCAGCTAGCCACCGCCAAATTTGCGGTGCTTTTCTCGGAAAGTGACTGGGATGCCTTTCAACAACTCCAATATAAATATGCCTTGACCTTCGGTATGGTCATTGGCCTTCTACTTTTTGGTTTTGCTGAAAACCTCAGTATCCTTTTTCAGACAGACTCCCCCCTGATGTTCAAGACTTTCGCGGCCGCAGTGCCCTTATATTTCTTCATGTCGGTTAACCGTGGCACGTATCAAGGACGTCAAGACTATGCAAAACTATCCGTTACCTACCAAGCGGAAATGTGGAGCCGACTGGTCTTAACACTAGTGCTATTGTGGCTTGTTCCCTTATCACCGGCCTTTTTGGTCGCCTTGGGTATCGCTATTTCATTCGTCTTCGGTTTGATTCCCACGACCTTTGATAGTAAACGACTGTTTAAAAAAGTCAGGCTGTCGGCGCCCCATAAAAAGCGCGTGATGCAATTTATGGTACTTACCGCCTGTTATGAACTGACCCAAATCATTATCAATAATAGTGATGTACTAATGGTCAAGCATTACTTCGATACTTTAGACGCCGGCCTATATGCTTCGCTGGCCCTAATCGGAAGGGTAGTGTATTTCGTGGCCTGGATGTTCGTGATGTTATTGCTACCCGATGTGGTGCAAAAACAGAAGAATGGAGAAGCCACAGCTCCGGTGCTCTTCAAATATGTGGGGTATATAGGTTTTCTGTCTTTGGGTATTGTACTCTCTTGCGCCTTGTTCCCAGAACTGATCGTACAATTGATGTTCGGTAAAGCCTATCTATCCATCGCTCCCTTGTTGTGGCAGTATGCCCTTGCGACCTCCTTATTCGCCATTTCGAACATCTTTGCATACTACTTTTTGTCCTTGGACGAATATCGGCCAGTGCTTATGTCCGGTCTTATCGGAGTCTCCCAAATTGGCTTGATCGTCTTTTTTCATAGCAGTTTGCAAATGGTGGTCGGTGTACAGATTATCGCGATGGTGTTCTTGTTGGTGACTCAACTGATTTATTTCCTTCAAAAGAACCAAAAAACATAAGTGTTGGGTATCGTGTTTTGATGTGTAGTAAACCCAAAGACCTTATGCTCTTTGGGTTTTTCTTTGGTATTGGGCTTCATTTTGATGGGGTGTGAAAGCGTAGGGTTTTGTGAATCGGATAGGGGGCGTTCGGGTTCATCCGTTGCGAGTTACCATTCACCTACAGCAAAGGCCCACCCGTCGCAAGACACCCTTACAACCCACAACTTTAGAGGATATTTGTACTAACGAAACCAATGAACCCTTTAAAACTTAACCTGATGAGACTGGCAATTGTAACCGCGTATCCCCCGAGTAAAGTAACCCTAACGGAATACGGATACCATTTGGTAAAACACTTTAGACTTCAAAAAGAAGTCACTGAAATTATATTGATTACCGATAAGACGGAAGCAGAAAAAGACTTGACGTTTGAAGAAGAAGGTTGTAAGATCACGGTACGGGAGTGTTGGGGTTTTAATGACTATACCAACGTCCTAAAAATCAATAAGGTCATCTCGAAAACCCAACCTGATGCAGTACTTTTTAACCTGCAGTTCCTGAAATTCGGGGATAAAAAGATTCCCGCTGCCTTAGGATTGATGCTGCCGTTGATCTGTAAACTTAAAGGTATCCCTACCATATCACTATTGCATAACATATTAGAGCAAGTGGATTTGGATAATGCCGGAATTACGGCCAATAAATGGTTGCAACGCGCGTATAATTTTATTGGAAGTACCTTGACCAAATTCGTGCTGACCTCCGATGTCTTGGCGGTGACCATTAGCAAATACAAAACTATCCTTGAAAAGAAATACAAGGCCAGAAATGTGGCCCTGATTCCCCACGGTGCTTTTGAGACGCCCCCTGAACCTGATTATTGTTTGGGTGAGGGACCAAAGCAGGTTATGGCCTTCGGTAAGTTCGGTACTTACAAAAAGGTGGAGATTATGATCGAGGCCGTAGCGTTGATTCGAAAACGTACCGGGGAGAATATCGAAATCGTGATTGCCGGAACCGATAGTCCCAATACACCTGGGTATCTAGAATCCGTACAAAAGAAGTATGCCCATGTTTCACAACTTCGGTTTACCGGTTATGTGGCCGAAGAGGACGTGCCTGTTGTCTTTAGGGAAAGTGCCGTTGTCGTTTTTCCATATACCTCTACGACAGGAAGTTCGGGAGTATTACATCAAGCGGGAAGTTATGGAAAGGCGGTCGCCCTACCAGACTTGGGAGACCTCAGTATTCTGGTCGAGGAAGAAGGCTACAAAGGAGAGTTCTTTGATCCTAAAAGCAAGGAGTCATTGGCGGACGCCATAGCGAACATCTTGCTCTATGACAGTTATAGAATACATTTGGGTAAAACCAATTACAGGGCGGCTTGCTCATTGCCCATGGCCGATATCACTCAAATGTATGTGGATTATTTTAAGGCCATACAGTTTTCCAAATCCACGGGAAGAACGTTGAATTTGATGACCGAAAAACGAAAGGAAATGGTTTAGTTTTTTTATATCTGGTTAAGTCGAGGAGAGGTGGTCTGGTTAGCTGCCTCTCTTTATTTTTTTTCGATCAGCGAATAATAGGCTTTTTTGGGTTGCCCATCGCCAGCTAATACACCAAAATGACGTTGCCTGGCCTTGCGCCACGGCAAACGGCCCACCACCGAATTTGGAACGGACTCAAAATCGTAGAGCGTCCAAATCATGAATGGAATGCTTTCCGAATCCAATAGTTTTTGCATTTGTATGACGTATTCCGCCTGATTTTCTTCTGAGCCCAGATAAGCATTCCAGATGCCATCATAAGAGGAATATCCATACTCTTGAAGCACCAAGGGTTTATCCGGTACATTCGTTTTCAATTCTTGAAAAGCTACCATGAATTGATCGGGTTCCCGGTAATAATGAAAGGAAACGAAATCGACCTCTTTAGCCAAGTTCGTTGCAGCCTCTGGACTTGACCACCCAATAGTTACAGGGTGTTGGTTATCCCAAGACTTCACTTCCGAAATCATTCGTCCTAGCCATGCCGTAACCTGGGTCTTACCTCTTGTTTCAAAGTCAAGATCGGGTTCGTTTTTAATATCCCATGCCAATAGGGCAGGGTGGTCCTTAAGTGCTGTGACGATTTGTTCGGCATGTCTATGGGTGAGGGTCCAATCTCGAAGGCTATAGTCCCCATAAAAATCGAACAAGGTCAATACCACTTTGAGGTCGTTCTTTTCGGCCATATCCAAAGTGTGTTGCAACTGCTTCATTTTTTCGATCTCTATTTGAGCCTTTCCGAATGTTTTATAGGGGACAAAAATCCGCACCGTATTGAGGTCCATGTGTTTGATTTTTGCGAAATCCGCGGTGATGCTACTGTCCGAAAATGTTGCTCCGAACATATTCCAAGGATGTTTTTGGGGATAGTAATTGACCCCTTTACTTTTTGTAACAGCACTCAGATCGGGCCGGGATACCTTGGTTTTTTCTACTTCTTGGGATGGGAGTTTGATCAGATGACGTATTCTCCAGAAGCCATCTTCTAGCAAGAGCATGACCTGATAAGAAGCGATTTCCGTATGTTGGGCAATACGCTTTTGGTCCATATAGGCCTCTTCATAGCGCTCTACATTAGTATCGGTGAGTACTGCTATCTTTCCATCGGCGCTGTAGAACTCCAAGGTCGGATGATGCTTGAGGGTCGAACTCTTGAAATAAACATTGTTTTTAAGGTTGAGGTCCAGTATGTCATACAGTTGTACCTGGGCGCTATCAGTATAATAGTCTGCAGTGCCGTACCGATCGTTGGTCTCTAAAGCGATATTTCGAACATACCACGCTTTCAGATAATCCCGTTCCAATTCCGACAGGGTTTGTGAACTTATCGGTCTGCCTTCGTTGGTCAAGGGTGTCCAAACGACCTGGGGCGCATAGTTAGGGATCTGTGCTTCTGGCAGATGCAATATTGCTGAACGATCCGCTCCGGTGTTCATATAGGAGAGCACCGAACTTACCCCGGCTATGATAGCCGCATTGATCACCAAGAAAGAGAGGATGAGCAGTGTGCGATATAGGGTACGGTTCGTTTTCATTGTAAGGTCACTTTTTTGGTTTTTCGAATTCCTGCCACGTCGACCGTTAGCTGATAGCTTCCTTTCGGATAAAAATCTTCTGAAATCTTGAATTGGGCAGAACCCAATCGCGAGGTGGTACGTAGCGTCTCCAGTAACGCGCCAGCGCTGTTGTGAATTTCCAGGGAAATAGGAATTCCATCGGGTACCAGTTGTCCCATAAAACTATGCAGTTCCGATAGGGTAAGGGTACGCCCGCCGCCTGAGTAAGAGACCTTGAAATCGTTTAAGGCAGGTTCAAAATCGAGGGAAATGGAATTGCTCTGGGCGGCGCCCGTAATATAGGCGGTAACGGACCAAGTACTGGGTTTATCGGGATGTAATAGCTTGCCCTCGGCCGAACCATTAATGGTCGTTCCTGTGGTCTGAAGAATCATTCCGTAGGGGTCGGTAATGAGAAAGTTCACAAGGGTACCATCGCTAACGGTATTTCCAAACTCATCTTTGATACGTCCCGTAGTAAAGGTAATAACTTGGTTACCATCTGCATAAGCGTGGTTTCTTGCATAGGTGATATTGAAATCGACCGCTTTTGCCGGATGTACTATAGCCGTCAGTTCTTTACTTGTACTCGCATCAAAGGAGGCCGAAATAAGCAGCCAACCCGATTTTTGAGAACTGTGCAAGTTGGTCCATCCGATACCATTTTTCAAACGTATAGGTGTCTCTTCAAGTGTTGAAGTGAACTGTTTTTTAATGGTCAATCTCGTGGAATCTGCCAACGGATTGTCAAAATGGTCCGTGGGGACTGTAACCAGCATGGTGAAATCATCTCCTCCCGCAGTGATACTTCTAGGTCCTAAATACGATGCTATTCGTGCCTTTTTTATGGGATGAGACCCTATACTAAGTTTCCCTTCGACATAGACTTTTTGGTCGTGTACCAGGGTCCAACTGCACTCCCCGGATTTCTGCGTAAAAAACTTGGGAAGTGTAAAGGTCAGTAAACTTTCCTTAAGATCGGGCTGTAGAACGGAGCTGCCGAAAGCGCTGTTCAACCATAGCTGAGGAGGGGAGGCACTATTACCCTGAAATTGAATTTGAATGCTTTCTCCGGCAACATAGGAGGTTTTGGAAGACACCAGTGCAAACTGATTTTCTTCGCTAGAGGTTCTGACTACTTCAGGGGCACATCCGTACCAAGTGAGAATCAGAAATGCTATGTAAATTCCTCTTTTCAAATTATTTAGGGTTTCCGATATAACTGTTCAATTCAATCTTTATAAAGTCAAATCCATCACCCGATATGGGTTGCAGCTGTGCAGATGGATGAATCTCGTTTCTATTCGGAAAAATCTTTTCCGCAATCGAAGCATTGGGTAGGCCGTTGACAAAGCATTGTTCGAGATCGCTTTTTAGTATCGCTAACCCTTTCAGTTGACATAGGTCATATTCAAAATATTGTTTGCGTTGTATACGTACACCCTCTCGCATGAAGTGATGATCCACCCAGATCAATTCCTTGTTTTTGTTGTAATACGAAATCAGAAGCTGGGGTATGGTGACTTCCTGTACCCCTGAGTTGAAGAGTGTTCCGGTAATCTTTCTTGATTGGTGACGAAGGTCTTGTAAGGTCAGTTGCTTATAGAGATCTGTAATGGCCACATTTCCGGCACATTGCAAATCGAATTTGGTCGGTAGTTCTTTAAGGCTCAAGGGTGTAAATTCATCAGGGTCAAAGGTAGGAGGGATGGTATCTTTGGTAGACGACCAGGCGATGCCTTCGAAATCGATGCGAAAGGCAGTGATCTCCTTCGGCATTAATTTGTGCTTCAAATGGTACTTGGCATTGTGTGTGGCCAATGGTACGTCATTGTCGTTGTAGAGTGTCCCCTTAATGGTCACATCGGCAGGAGTGGTGTCAATATTCTGAACTTCCCCGATGAGGCTATACCCTCCATTGCGCTGTACCAATTTTGCACTGAGCACTTCTAAAACGGGTTGTTTCAATACATCTTCATGATGGGTCTGTTGCGTGGTAATCCGCCGTCTACCGTGATTGAAAAAGGTAGTACTATTGTTTGTCATCAACTGGTCTGGCGGCAGATCGCTATCAAAATGTTGTGGTACGATATACCAATTGCCGTTTCTTCTTGACAGGGTGTGATAGAACGTTTTATCTACTTTTTCCAAGGGCGTGATCCATTTGGTCTCCACTTTGGCCCTGGCACTATGTTCGTTCGTTGGTAACAGCTCGATGGCAATGGCATCCAATTTGGCATAGGAACTCAAAATACCATCGGTGACCGATACCTCTAACATGTATTGCGATAAGGTTAGGTCGTCGTTAGGGTCCATGTAGGAATAAGCCCGTTCAAATTCCTTGAAATCAAGGGCGTCGTAATAGGCCGTAATGACATTTTTCGGGCTCCGCTGCGCCGTATTGACGAGATAGAATCGATAGGTACCGTAGGCCATTGCTATCAATAGGAAACAAGCCCAAAGGTGATTGACACGAACCAAATTTGGAGCGAAACCACTATATGGAATGGCATAGGCTAAAAAGGGACCTTCCGGTAGTACTTTATTTTTCAATATACGGAACCATACCCATTGTATGTTGATTACAAATGCTAGTAGTACCGTAAGAAAGGGGATAATGCCCCACATCACTTTTAAGGCTTGGGATACCTCATCTTTTGGGATGATCTTTGGTAATGGTGGCACATTCAGTCGCTCCCATACCATAATGCCATTTTCCAACTGTTGTAGACGTTGCCATCCACAGAAATAGAGGATAGGGTCGTAGAACTTGTCATTCGAAAAAATGTATTTCAGGTGGTACTTTTCTGGTACCGTTAAAAACTGTTGTAGTGACCCGATGCCCTCTACACCTCTAAATTTGGAGTTTTCCAAGCGCTCAATTGCCCGAGTAGTCAATTCAGGTAGTCTCCGGGCCGAGTGGTAATTTCCATCTACGGTCATGGCATTGGTCTGTGCCGATAGCCAAGCCATCTGATCACCGAAACCTAGGGGTAGGTACCTCCATTGGTCGTGTTGATCTTGATTGAGGAAATTTACGATGGGTAACATCTTTATTTTTTGGGGCTGGGCAGGTCTGAAGTAATTCAAGCTCATCGTAAAAATAACCATCAACAATAACCCTCCGGCGATGCAACCGCCAATAACCCGGTGATAGACTGCCCCAAATCGATCTTGTAAATAGGTTTTCAAGTCTCCTTCGACCATGCGATACGCGAACTCTCCGAATATAGGTAGGGCCATAATGGTCGCCCATAGGGTAAAACGATCCAACGTTAGGATATTGAAAGCGGTTTCGCCCAATAGTTTTAAGGGAATGGGAGTGGTACCACCTGTTCCTAGCAAGGCCAATAGGGAAAAAGACAGTCCGAAAAAGAGGTATCGCTTACTGAAAAAGCGATAGAAGATATAGGGCAATAGAAAGAGCAATATTCCCCAAGGAATCAGAAAAAAGACCAACCCGGATGAGGTTACCTCGAAAAAATTGTCTCGAGACCCATGTGGAATAGGTACTTGGGTTATTGGGTTGTTTTTGGAGTTGATCCAATACGGGAGTATACATACAACGATTAATACCAGTGATGAAAACCCAAAAGTCACGATACGCCAAAACAAGCGTTTGAATACCCCCCAGAAAAGACTGAACGTTACCTTTTTATACTGGCCTACCTGATCTTTGGCCGTATCCATAAGTACCATTCCGATCAAAGGAAAGATAAAAAAGATCATGCCGAATATTGGGGTCACGTGATGCGAAGTAACCGTTACGGCAATTAACGAAAGGCTGGTCGCAAGAAATCGAAGCCTTCCGGTCTTGATCCAACTATACACTTCAGGCAAGGCATGTAACAAGACAGATAGACCAATGATGCTCGGTAATTGACCAAAAAGGTGCAAAGTTTCGATAAAGGTGGAGGAGAAGACGGCCAATAATGCCGTATAGCCGGCAATTCTTCTATTCCCCGTAAGCAATAACCCGAAACGATAACTTCCCGTGATGAACAAAAAGATGGCTATCAAGGCGACCGAAAACAGACCAAACTTCAAACCGCCGATATACGAAAGCACTGCAATTGCTTGATGAACCAGTGGAGGGTAAGCCTGAACGGTAAAACCGGTATACCATCGGTAATCCCAAGGCTCAAACCAGCTTTGGGCATAATGGTCCGCAAAAAACAAATGAATTAGTGCATCATAGGTGCTTTCCAAAGTAAAAAAGATACTGGAACCATGAAAAGCGAGCCCTATAAAGAGTGCTAAGATCAGTATGGTATTCGTTCGTTGCACGGGACTAATGTGTAGGAAATTAAAACAACTTAAAGGTATATATATTGTGTGTTTTACCGATAACCTCCGGTCGAAGGCATAAAACCGTTCGTCTATAGAAAAACGTCATCCAACTTTTACAATCATAAAAGGGCGTCATCGGTCACTACATTTGCTTTAGAAACCCTATAAAAGTTTACCAGACAACAATTAAAACTTAACCTATGAAAATCTTAACCATTGACGATCAACAACTGATTTTACTTTCCGTAGAGAAACGATTGACCGAACTCGGCTACGAGGTGTTTACCGCAAATAGTGGACAATCGGGTATTGCGGCCATTGATACCTTTGACCCTGACATGGTCATTGTAGATATTAATATGCCCGACCTATCGGGGATAGAGGTGATTCAGCACATACGAATTGTTAGAAAACTTGATATCCCTATTTTGGTGATGTCCGGTAATACCAATGAGAAGACCATTTTGGAAAGCTATAACCTCGGTATCGATGATTATATGAAAAAACCGGTCAGCCTTGACGAGATGGTGGCCCGAATCAATAGGATACTAGGAAATAATTTTATTCAACTCTACACCGAGACCAATATCGAAACCAAGATAATCGGTAAGTACGGGGTAGGTGTGGTCATTCCATGTTACAATGAGGAAAACCGTTTGTCGAGGGCCTTGTTCAAAGACTTTATTGACAAAAATGTAGGTTACCATCTGTGTTTTGTCAATGATGGAAGTACGGATAATACCCTAGCGGTACTGGAGAAACTGAGGGAAGGCAACGAAGAGAATATCTCGATTTTCAATTGTGAAAAAAATGGTGGTAAAGCCGAGGCGGTGCGTCAGGGCATTCAGTATCTGACCAAACGTGAAGCATTTGATTATATCGGATATTTAGATGCCGACCTTTCCACCGATTTCAGTGATTTTGACGACTTGGTCAAAACAATTGGGAGTTCGGACTATAAAATAGTCAGTGGATCTAGAATAACACGCATGGGTGCGAATATCGCGAAGGAATCTGCCCGTAAGCTAATTAGTAAGACGATTAACCTGATTATACAGACTATTCTTGGAATGCCTTTTAAGGATACCCAGTGTGGTGCAAAGATCATGGATCAGGAAGTCGCTTCTTTGATGTTCGAGAAAAAATTCATTACCAAATGGTTGTTCGATGTGGAAATCTTTATGCGCATGCGGAAACACTACGGTAAGAAAGTGGTCAAAAAATACATTTGCGAACAACCCCTAAAGCGATGGGTACATGTCGATGATTCAAAACTATCGATGAAAGATTCTGTGCGGATCGTAGGTCAATTAGGCCAAATAGCCTTGTATTATAAATAGTTCATATACGCACTTGATGCCAATCTTCATAAAGGGATCGATTGCATTCCTTCGGCATAATAGTGACTATGGGTTACAAGGGAAGTCATTAAAAAAGGGGAATACACCGATTACGTGTATTCCCCTTTCCTTAATAAATAACCTAAGTTGCTCTTATTAATGCAATATGTAATTCTGCTCTACGTATCTAAAGCGTTTATTTTCTATAAGCCTCTTTATAAAAGAGGGCCTTTTTGATTCCTTTGGATAGTTGATTGGGCTACCCGCAGTACGATTGAAAAATGTTTTCATGACGTTGATTGTTTTTTGATGATGATGATGTCGAATCGCACTTAGCGATTAAAGTTCCTGTACTGGGCCCATTGAGACCTTTTACAATTTCTTAGGGATGAAAAATATTGTCCTGTTTTTGATTCTGTTGCTGTTCTGTTGATTGATGCTTTCATGGTTTTAGATTTTTATGTTGTTGATTTCTTTATTAACGATTGAAGTTTCTGTACTGGGCCCATTGAGACCTTTTACAATTTCTTAGGGATGAAAAATATTGTCCTGTTTTTGATTCTGTTGCTGTTCTGTTGATTGATGCTTTCATAATTATAGATTTTATATTGTTGTTTTTTAATTGACTTACACTTACTAGACGATAGATTTTTAATTTTGTTACAGTACTATGTATAAAAAGGTACTATTTTATGGATTATTTAACATTTAAAAAAATCAATTTAAACAATAATAATCTTTAAGATATTCATTATCAGATACTTAAATTAAAATTCTGATTTTGATGTTCTTGTAGTAAAGACTAAGGATTTTCTTAATCGTTACACTATTTTCTTTTTTTTCTTCTGAGAGCTCTTGTATTGTATGTCGTTTTTTTGTGGTAAAAACTGGTTTACGGTAGTATGGGCATGTCGGTCTAAGGGTAGGGTAAAGTCGGGGATTTAATCTTTGACCGGGGGTAGTCCTAAAAATAGGAAGTGTACAACTCGGTAAGAGTTAAAATAAAAAGAAGGAAGGTGTGGCTAATGAATAGGGGAGTAGTCAGTGGGTCACGACCTTTAATTACATATCGATGTCGAATACCAAGGTATCCAACTCGGTCGCGGTCCATGGAGTGATCTTACCTTGGGTTCTAAAGCGAACGCCCCCAACTGTTCTGCTAGTCACTTCAGTACCTGAATTGCCCCATGCGTTTCTGATATAGGTCGCAATGGCTGCAATATCTTCATTTTGAAGCGTGGAAAAAGAGGGCATTTCAGGCAGGATATCTGGAGAGTCGTACATTTTTCCATCGACTTCAATGGGGCCTTGCATCCCATGTAAAAGAAGCATCGCCAGTTTTTCATCATCTTTTGTTACCCATTCCGATTTGTTAAGAGGAGGCGCAAAGCGTCTCATGCCTTCACCGCTGGTGCCGTGGCAACTAGCGCAGAGGTTCAAGTACTTTTGGCGCCCTGTCGCGAACACTTTGCTATCGATATTGGAAGGAATGCCGCTAACCATATCTGATTCAGATTCGGAACTCGTTGCAAGACCGCTCACAAGCGCATTTTTAATCCAGTGGGTTTCTTCATCCGCATAGGTAGCCGTGATTCGTCTGAGGCGATCAATGTCCGTTTCAGATTCGGAATTGACGATTGCGGTAGCTAAAAGTTCGAGCATGATCTCATTGGTTTGTCTATGCGGTACCTGCTCCTTTAATACTACCTTCAGCATATCCATTTCCCTGTTTTCTAAACTGCTCATGACTACATCCCTTGCCAGTGGCAACGGACCGTAGGTACTTAAAAATTTACGGGAGGTGGTCAAGGCCAAGGCCGAATTCAAATGATGACTTGACAAGACCATTTGCATCTTTAAAATGGGTGCCGCAGTATCATAACTATTTTGAACAAAGTCCTCTATTTCCAAAAGGATCTCGGGATTCTTTTCGGTATTTCGAATGGCAAGTCGTAGGGCGGCCTGTGCTACTTTGGGGTCCGAAGCGCTTAGGGCCGACAAATAGATATCCGCTTTATGATACCCTAAACCCTCCAAGGTCCAAAGGGCATGTAGCTGCCCTAGCGGAGTGCCCTTTTCAATCAATTCCCCCAAGAAAGGTGCTAGGCTTACGTCTCCCTGCTCCACCAATAGGCGTTGGGCCGTATCCCTAGTCCAGCCATTCTTGCTGTCCAGTTGTTCGACCAGCTCCTGAGGATTCAATTTTGATAAATCAGGGGTTCCTATGGGTTCCTTATTTTTGGAGGTTATCCGCCAAATACGTCCCATATGTATGGGTTGGTCAAGTCCACGCTTCAACGTTTCTTCCCTAAGATAATCGGTCATGTAGGGGGCGTGTTGAATAACGCCCTTGTACATGTCTACGACATAGAGCGCACCGTCCGGGCCGGAAGCCAAAGAAATCGGTCTAAAACGTTCGTCTGTCGAAGCCAAAAACTCTTTACCGTCGTAGGTGTTTTTCGCCTGTAGCATGAAACCTTCCTCCCATAGTTCATTTTGTTTGATGAGGTTGGCAGTTGGTTCGCAAACGAAAGCATCACCATAATAGTTTTTAGGTAGCGCATGTCCGCGATGGATCAATGGGCCACAGGCGGAGGCAAATTCAAGAATCCGTCCTTTTTCATCCAATGTTCCGGGAACATACCCTCTATTGATCGCGGTATTACTGCGAATGGGAAATACTCTTCTGTCTAGGGTCAGTCCGTGATCGATCCCGGTCGTGGCCGTATGATGTCGATTTGCACTCAAGGCATTAGGGGGTACCAGATCGGCATGTAGCTGTGACCAATTGTAATTGTAGAATAAGCGCCCCGCATCATCGTGGCAAATACCCCATTGTCCGCGAAACTCGGTGGTATCCTTGACCCAACTAGTGTTGATTTTCTTATAGCGGAATTTCGATTTCGCGTTATAGAACCAATTGTCCAACCCTCTTAAAAGGCCATTTGCGGAATGTTCCGGCACACCCAGACCTCCATATAAGGAATCGATCAGTATTTTTTTGTCCGCCCTGAAATCCCCATCACTATCCGAAACAAACCATAACGGCATATTTTCCGCGACTAAAATACCCCCTTTGACTAGGGCCAATGCCCGAGGTAGTATCAGGCTGTCCAAAAAAGTCTGCCGACGGTCCATTTGGCCATCCCCGTTGTCATCGAACAACACGGAAATCCGTCCAATTTTATCCTCTTCGCCCGTCCCGTCAATGTCCTGCATGAAGCCCAGCATTTCGGCTACCCAGAGTCGCCCTCCTTCGTCGAAGGTAATAGCCACTGGATCTTGTACCAGCGGTTCGGAGGCCACCAATTGAATCGTAAGGTTTGGATCGGCCAATTGAAAAGTTTTCAATGCCTCATCTGGTGAAAGGGCAGGCGAGATGGGCTTTTCACAAGCGTCACAAAAGAACAAGACCATTCCCCCTAAAAAAAAGCTGCGCGTTGTTTTTGTGAAACGGCTAAAATTCATCTTTTAGAAAATAAAACTTGCAATGTACACGCATAATGCGGCAAAAGTGCCGACCACAAGAGTACCTAAAGTATATACACGATATCCTGTCTTTACATCAATACCGGAAAATTGGGTCAAAATCCAGAAACCGCTGTCGTTCGCATGTGAGACCACCATCGCTCCGGCACCGATTGCCGCGACCACTAGAGCCTTATCAATTTCCGTAGAGAAGCCCATAGTCAGTAACAGCGGAGCTACGATAGATGCGGTAGTAATCAAAGCCACCGTTGAGGAACCTTGTGCCGTTTTGATCGCAGCACAGAGTAAAAAAGGAAGCCATATCCCTAAATTCGCACCCGATAGGGCATCTGCCAATACATCTGCAATACCGCTATTTTGAAGGATGGTTCCGAAAATTCCACCTGCACCCGTTATAAGGATGATGTTCGAGGCATCCGCCAAAGCCTTTCCGACCCAACCACTGGTGGCCAACATTTCATTATCCCATTTTTTAGGAAGTAAAAAGGCGAACAACATACCGATGATCAAGGCAATAATCGGAGAACCGATAAAGGAAATAAAAGCGATAAGTCCAGTGGCTTCTTGACCTTCAGGAAGGTTGAATTCCATGATGGACTTCCCAACAATCAGCAGGATAGGAATCAGAATGGGCAAGAAAGATTTAAAGGCGCTCGGGGCCTCTTTCATTTTCTCTTGAATGACTTCATCCGTGACTTCAGGGTTTGGGTCTATGAAGTGTTTGGACCCCATTTTTTTGCAGTAGATGATGGCCAGTATCAATGATAGGATACCGATGACCAAACCGACCAACATCACCAATCCGACATCCGCTCCGATGATTCCGGCAGCGGCTATAGGTCCTGGAGTAGGTGGAACCAAAACATGGGTAATCATCAGACCCAGAATCAATGCCGTGGCCGTACCTACTATGGAAAGTCCGGCGCGCTTGGTCAAACTCTTGTTCAAGGGATTCAGGATAATGAAACCACTATCCGCAAAAACCGGAATGGAAACAATAAAACCTACGATACCCATCGCCTCATGCACTCTTTTTTTGCCGATAACCTTTAGCACGACTTCCGCTAATTTGTAGGCCCCTCCGGAATGTTCCAGAAATGCTCCGATAATTACTCCTAAGACGATGACGATTCCTATTTTACCAAGAGTTACCCCAAATCCATCGTTTACGAATTTTACAATGTCGTCCAATGACATTCCTGAAAAAAGGGCAAAGAAAATTGCTGCGGCCAGGAGTGCTAAAAACGGATGCACTTTAAGCCGTACAGTGAGTAAAATAATAAGGAGTACACTAAGAACTAATAGGAGTATTGCAATCATAATAAGGTTGGTTTAATGTGCATCACGTGTCACTTTTGAACTGGATTTTCCCACCAGAAAATCAAGGTCGGCACCTAGGTGGGCTTGTTCAACAGTACTCGTATAAAGTTTGGTATAGCCTCTTTTCGCCTGAGGTTCTGGCGCTTTCCATACCGCTCTTCGCTTCTCAAGTTCGGCATCGGTTACTTCAAGATGTAATTTTCGATTCGGTACGTCCAGTACAATGTAATCACCACTTTCGACGAGACCAAGTACGCCTCCGACCGAAGACTCCGGTGATACATGTAGTACAACGGTTCCGAAAGCCGTACCGCTCATTCGGCCATCGGAAATACGGACCATATCCTTGATTCCTTTTTTCAGGAGTTTTTCCGGTATTTCCATGTTGCCTACCTCAGGCATTCCGGGGTACCCTACGGGCCCGACACCTTTGAGTACCATGACACTATTTTCGTCGATATCCAGATCAGGGTCGTCGACGGTGGATAGAAATTCTTCTATAGTCTCGAATACCACAGCTTTTCCACGGTGTGACATTAGCTCAGGTGTTGCTGCGGAAGGCTTAATGACCGCACCATTCTCGCATAAATTACCATATAGAACCGCAATTCCCGCTTCTTTGATAATGGGGGAGTCAATCGGTGATATAACCTCTTTATTAAAGCACTCGGCATGCTGGTTGTTTTCTCCAATCGATTTACCATTGACCGTTATGGCATCGTTGTGTAAATGATCGGTCATTTCCTTGATGACAACGGGTAGCCCGCCAGCATCAAAAAAGTCTTCCATTAAAAAGGTGCCGGAAGGCATAAGGTTCACCAGTAGCGGGATTTTACTCCCCAAATCGTCAAAATCCTTTAGATCAAGTTGCACACCTATTCTCCGAGCTATCGCCGTTAGGTGAATGATGAAATTGGTGGAACCGCCTATTGCGGCATTTATTTTTATAGCATTTTCAAAAGCTTCCCGGGTCAATATTTTCGAGAGCTTCAAATCTTCTCTGACCATATCGACAATACGTCTTCCTGATAGTTGGGCCATCACTTTTTTACGTGAATCCACAGCAGGAATGGCCGCGGCCCCAGGCAAGGTCAACCCAAGGGATTCGACCATGCATGCCATGGTCGATGCTGTACCCATGGTCATACAATGTCCGGAACTTCGAGCGGAACAAATCTCTGCTTCGATTTGATCTGCTTCGGTAAAACCTTCATTTTTGATTTTGTCTTTCAATTGCCATACAAAAGTTCCTGAGCCAATACGTTCACCTTTATACTTGCCGTTCAACATGGGGCCTCCGGGAACCACAATGGTGGGTAAATCTACGCTACAGGCGCCCATTACCGTTGAAGGCGTGGTCTTATCGCAACCAGTAAGTAGCACTACGCCGTCGAGCGGATTGGCGCGAATGGTTTCCTCCGTATCCATGGCTGCCAGATTTCTAAAGAGCATGGCCGTCGGGCGCATTAAAATCTCTCCCAAGCTTGTCACCGGAAATTCGAACGGAACTCCTCCCGCTTCCAAAACACCGCGTTTGACGAATTCCGCAAACTCGCGAAGATGTCCGTTACAAGGTGTGAGATCGGACCAGGTATTACAAATACCAATGACCGGTCTGCTTCTAAAGTAATCATCAGGATACCCCTGGTTGCGCAACCAGGAACGATGGATAAAGGCAGATTTCGGATCTACGGGACTGAACCAATCCGAACTGCGTAATTTTTCCTTATTCTTTTTTTTCATTTAGTTATTGGGATGGTATGAGTGTATTAAAGTAAACATCTTTGTGCTAGTTCGCAAAATGGAACGACTTTAAATCGAACTTCCCATCTTTTTTGGTTGTAGTATTCAAAATGGGAAAGGAGCTTATGACGCATTACCCTGATTCTTTTTAAATAGGTCGCACGCCACAATAAAAATCCTTACTTTAGAATGGTGTTTTTGTGAAAGTGAACAATATACATGAGACGGAGAAGGTTTATCAAAAATTCTGCTAGCGGTGCCTTGGCAATGGGATTCCCCCTGATTTCTGCCTTGCCCGCTTCTTTGAAAGAAACTAGATTCGGGGCGGCAGAGGCGACCTTTATGATACGTAGGTATCGCAACTTGAAGAGTGCGAAATACCCGCAATACGATAACGCACTGCAAATGATCGAACATTTTAGTTCAATGGGTTTCAAAGGTGCCCAATTGACGATGTATGGGCTCGATTCCGCACTAGCCAAAAAAATTCTCCGACGTCGTGAAGAATTGAACTTCTTTATGGAAGGGCAAATCAAATTACCAAAAGACACCAATGATATTGACCGCTTTGAACAGCAGGTACGAGAGACCAAAGAAATGGACGTTGATATTATTCGAACGGTCTGTCTCTCGGGAAGGCGCTATGAGAACTTTGACACGAACGAAGCGTTTCAAGTATTCAGGAAAGCCTCGGAAACTTCCTTGCAACTGGCCGAACCGATTATGCGGAAGCACCGTATACGGCTAGCCGTTGAGAACCACAAAGATTGGCGTGCGACGGAGTTTCTTGAAATCTTAAAAGCCCTTGATAGTGAATGGGTCGGGGTGACTCTTGACACGGGCAATAATATTTCGCTTCTGGAAGACCCCATGGAAGTCGTAAGAGCTCTAGCACCCTATGCCTTTACGGTACATTTAAAAGATATGGCCGTCGAGACGTATGAAGACGGATTTTTACTGTCGGAAGTGAATTTGGGCGAGGGGTTTTTGGATATCGAAGGAATGATTTCCGAAATCCGTACCCATAACCCTGATATCCGGTTTAATTTGGAGATGATTACTAGGGATCCACTTAAGGTTCCATGCTTGACGGAAGCTTATTGGGCCACATTTGGCGCTATTTCCGCTGCCGAACTTGCTACTTTTCTCGGAAAGGTCAGGAAGTATGAATCAAAATCGGCCCTGCCTCGAATTTCGAATAAATCCGCAGATGAACAATTGGCTTTGGAAATCGAGAATAACAAAACTTCGGTACAGTTTGCCAAGAAAAATTATGGTTTTCGTTAACTAATGACTCAAAAATAAGATGATAGATACCACATTACCCGGAATAGCACTTTTTGATTTAAAAGGTAAAAATGCGATGATTACAGGAGGCTCCAAAGGATTAGGTCTTGCTATGGCCGCTGGCTTGGCCTCGGCCGGTGCCAATATTGCCCTGGTCAATAGAAAGCTTGACGAAGGGCAGGCCGCCGCCGAATCACTTTCAAAAACTTACGATATCGAGGCAAAGGCCTATGCCGCTGATGTCACTGAGGCTTCGCAGATCAATCAAGCCGTAGCTTTGGCCCAGAAGGATTTCGGCAGTGTTGATATCTTGATCAATAGTGCCGGCATTAATATTCGAGGGGCGATCGATGAACTTTCGCATGATGAGTTTCACCAGGTGATGAAAGTCAATGTAGATGGTATCTGGTTGGCTTCCAAGGCCGTAGTGCCCCAAATGAAGGAAAACGGTTGGGGGCGCATCATTAATATGGCGAGTACACTTGGTTTGGTGGGGCTTGCCAATAGAACTCCCTATGCGACTAGTAAAGGTGCAGTGGTTCAAATGACGCGCGCCCTAGGTCTTGAATTGGCACCGTTCAACATAGCGGTCAATGCGATTTGTCCGGGACCTTTCTTGACGGAAATGAATATTCCCATAGCGGGTACGGAAGAGGCCAAGAAGTTTATTGTTGGGGCTACAGCCTTGGCGCGGTGGGGAGAACTCAAGGAAATTCAAGGTGCCGCTCTTCTTCTGGCCAGTGACGCAGGCAGTTATATGGTGGGCTCGATGCTGACCGTTGACGGAGGATGGACGGCTAAATAAGGCCTCCTGTTTCTTAAGCTGCCCAATTGCCCGTGTAGTCCTTTTTCTGGACCCTACCTGTTTTTTCCGCTTTCATTTTATAATAAATAGCGCTATTTTTGGTTATTGTAGCACGACTATGATACCCCCCTGTTTATAACCATTAGGACGGTATCATTAAACCAAAAAGCATACAATGCAAGTAGAGAATGTGGGCGAACAGCTATTGGAGATTCTCCAGAAAAATGTAGCTGTTGAATCGAACAAGTGGTTGATGGACAAAATCACCGGTATTTGTGCGGATAAATCAACGAAACAGCTCTACCTCACCTACAGTCTCATCGGATCTAAAATAGTTGCGAATCAGCGCATTGAAATACCTGGGGAATCGGCCTTAAATGAGTATCTATCAATGCAAGGGGCTACCTGTACCCAAATAGCACGAATTTACCTGCTGATTCGTGTATTGAACTTCGATCACCAGTTTTTTTCACCCAAGGTGGCCAATATCATACAAGTAGCGGATACTGGGGAATTGGAGACTTTTCTAAAGTTTTTGATTCTGTTGCCACGGCCGGAAGACTACGTTGCCACAGCTGTAGACGCTTTACGGACGAACATCTCTACCGTGTTCAATGCGATTGCATACCACAATCCGTATCCAGCCCGTTTTTTTAACGAGCAACAGTGGAATCAAATGTATTTGAAAACAGCTTTTATGCAAGGTGACTTAAGTGCTTTGGCTCAAATCGATAAGCGGGCCAACGCCGAGTTAGCTCGAATAATTGCCGACTATGCGCATGAGCGATGGGCGGCCTCACGTGATATCGATCCCTATTTTTGGCGTCCGGTCAGCCGATTTTTAGATGAAGCTTTGCTAGAGGATATGAAGCGCTTGTTGTCCAGTGAAAACAGTAAGGAGAATGCTGCAGGGGCACTATGTTGTTTTTATTCCGGAAATCCATCGGCCAAGGCCCTATTGGATGATTACCAGGATCTAACTATTCAAATAGAAGAAGAAAAATTAAGTTGGAATACACTTTAAAGAAAGCGTTATGGAAGAAAAAATGATGATCATCGACCCGCATGTGCATATGACATCCCGAACAACGGATGATTATGAAGCCATGGCAAAGGCCGGTGTGGTTGCCCTTATCGAACCTTCTTTTTGGTTGGGCCAACCTCGAACACAGGTGGGCTCTTTTCAAGATTACTACAGCAGTCTGGTCGGTTGGGAACCCTTTAGGGCCAGCCAATTCGGTATTCAGCATTATTGTACTATTGGTCTGAATTCGAAAGAGGCCAACAATGAGGCATTGGCCGAGCAGGTAATCGAATTATTACCCCTCTATGTTCATAAGCAAAATGTGGTGGCTATCGGTGAAATAGGTTATGATGACCAAACCCCGGCGGAGGACAAGTATTTTAGAATCCAATTGGAGATGGCCAAGGAGCTCGGTATGGTGGTACAAGTACATACGCCACATCGTGACAAAAAAGCCGGTACCATAAAAAGTATGGAAGTCTGTTTGGAACACGGTCTGGATCCATCCATGGTTGTAATCGACCATAATAATGAGGAAACGGTACAAGAGGTTTTAGATCGCGGCTTTATCGCCGCTTTTACCATTTACCCCAAAACAAAGATGGGCAATGAGCGAATGGTAGAGGTGGTCAGGAAATTCGGCAGTGATAATATCATCGTCGACAGTTCTGCAGATTGGGGTGTCAGTGATCCGTTGGCAGTTCCGAAAACGGCTTCCCTGATGCTTAAAAGAGGCATCGATCGCGCAGATGTGGTTAAAACCTGCTATCAAAATGCACTCGATATTTTCGGAAAAAACGGAAAAATGAAGGAGTCGGACTGGTTGAACCCAAAGGGAATCAATCAGACACAGTTGTACAATGATAATAGTGTACTACGCGGACAAGAACCCAAGGTGGATATTGATAAGATCGTTTAAATGAACCCGATTCTTATAGGGTATTTGCGATTAATGCGCCCGGCCAATTTGCCTACGGCAGCGGCCGATATTTTGGCAGGGGTCGCCCTATCAAGCTGGTTCATCGGTGCCGGGGTGTCATCTACATCGCTTTTTCCCATTCTTTTTTTGGTGATTGCTTCTGTATTTCTATATGCTGGTGGTGTAGTGTTGAACGATGTATTCGATTTTGAAATCGATAAAGTAGAGCGACCGGAGCGAGCGCTTCCTAGTGGTTTGATCTCCGTAAGGTCCGCGGCTCTATTCGGGGCGGTTTTGCTGAGCATTGGAGTGGTTTTTGCCTTTTGGGTGACTTCCCTGAGTGGCCTAATTGCAATCGCCTTGGCTTTAGCTATATTGGCCTATGACGGTTTTTCAAAGAAATATGATTTTTTAGGTCCCTTGAATATGGGACTCTGTAGGGCATTGAACCTGTTGCTTGGTATTTCGATCGTTTCTCAATTGCCGAATTGGGAGTATGCCTGTATTCCTTTGATTTATATTTTTGCGATAACATTGATCAGTAGGGGGGAAGTGCACGGTGATAACAAGAAACATTTGGTATGGGCGGGCTTCGTATACGCTTCGGTAATTTTTATCGTTGTGGTTATGGCCCTCTATAGAACCGATAGTGTTATGCAGACCATTCCCTTTCTGACGCTTTTCGCATTTTTGGTCTTTCGACCTCTGGTCAAGGCGTATCATGAGAATTCTCCAATGAATATCAAAAAGGCCGTTATCAGCGGAGTACTTTCAGTGGTGGTCTTGGATGCGGCAATTGCATCGGGTCACACCGTGTGGTGGTATGCTGTACTCATTCTTTTGTTGTTGCCATTATCCATACTTTTATCAAAACTATTTGCAGTTACTTAAATTCAGTTGATGTCGCAGACACCTATAAAACAAAACTTTTCCGTTACTTTTACGTATCAACTCTACTTTACGGAGCATCTTTTCAATATTGAAAATCCACTCTTCAAAACGGTGGTGGAAGGGTACAAAACACACACCCGGCTAAAAGTACTTTTTGTCATTGACCATGGGGTGGAACGTGCACATCCTGAACTTCGGAATTCAATAGTGAACTACTGTAAGTCGCATTCGGAATGTTTGGAGTATACTGCAAGTTTGGTCATACCTGGGGGTGAAGTATGTAAAAATGACCCAGAAGCCGTGCAAACCGTACTCAGGGCTATCAATGAAGAACATATTGATCGGCATTCCTTTGTTGTTGCCATTGGAGGTGGTGCTATCATTGATATGGCTGGTTATGCCGCGGCAATAGCACACAGAGGCGTGAAGCTGATTCGAATACCGACCACCGTACTCTCACAGAATGACTCGGCCGTAGGGGTGAAAAACAGTGTCAATAGTTTCGAAAAGAAGAATTTCCTGGGCACCTTCGCACCCCCTTATGCCATTATAAATGACACGGTTTTTTTACACACCTTGGAGCAGCGAGATTGGATTGCCGGTATTGCAGAGGCCATCAAGGTAGCCTTGATCAAGGACCGTGCTTTTTTCGAGTATCTTGAAGGGAATGCAGAGGGGCTCAAGAATCGCGAGATGATTCCAATGGAATATGTCATTTATAAATGTGCTGAAATGCATATGCACCATATCGCCCAAGGGGGTGACCCTTTTGAAAATGGATCGTCGCGACCTTTGGATTTTGGGCATTGGGCAGCACACAAGATGGAACAAATGTCCAACTATGAGTTGCGACATGGCGAGGCTGTGGCCAAAGGTATTGCTTTGGATATGGTCTATGCCCATTTAACGGGATTGGTGTCAGAAACCGTTTTGAATCGTATTCTTAACGTGATGAAGGCCATCGGTTTCGATTTGCGGATACCGGTTTCTACGGATCAGGAGATGGACACTCTCTTATTGGGCATCCAAGAATTTCAAGAACATCTTGGAGGCGAGCTTTGTATTACCCTGATTTCTGAAATAGGAGTAAAGCACGATGTCAACAGTATTTCTTACGATACGATGAAAAGAGCCATTACGGAATTGAATCATACCTATCTAAACTAATCTCAAATGCGCATCAACGATAGTGCTCATCTGACCTATTGCACCAACATTCATCCCGGTTCAAATTGGGAACGCACGTTCAGCAGCTTGAAAGCTTATGTACCCTTGATCAAAAAGGAAGTGGCGAACGAGCAGGCTTTTGGTCTGGGGCTGCGCCTGTCTAACAAGGCCAGTGAAGAATTAGGCCTGGGCCCTCGGCTCAGTGAATTTAAAACCTGGCTGCAAGAAAATGATATATATGTGTTTACCATGAACGGTTTCCCCTATGGGAATTTTCATGATGAGCGCGTAAAGGATAATGTGCATGCGCCTGATTGGACAACAAAGGAGCGCCTAACCTACACCAGACGTCTCTTTACCCAATTGGCGGAGCTACTTCCCGATGCTATGGACGGGGGGATTTCGACCTCTCCCATTTCGTACAAACACTGGCATATATCGCAAGATGCAAAGCACCAAGCGTTTACAAAGGGAGCTGCGCATTTGTGCGAAGTTGTGCTACAACTACATGATATTGAACTGCGCACAGGAAAATACCTGCACCTTGACTTGGAACCGGAACCTGATGGACTCATCGAGAATAGTGACGAGTTCTTGTTCTTTTTCGATACCTATCTGCTTCCGATAGCGCAAGAGGCCTTGGTCAAAGAACTATCCATTTCAACGGAGGAGATTGTAGCTTTGGTGAAGCGCCATATTACCATGTGCTATGACATCTGCCATTTTTCATTAGCCTATGAAGAACCAGAAAGCACATTTCAAAAGCTTTCGGAATGCGGGATCGGCATTGGAAAAATCCAGGTCAGCGCCGCATTGAAGATTCTATATGCCGAGGACGAAATGGAGGCCATTTGGGAATCACTGGCCCGCTTTGATGAACCGACCTATCTGCATCAAGTCACTGAAATGATCGACGGAAAAGTACATACCTACAATGATCTGCCTATTGTTTTAAAAGAGCGCAAGGTGTTTACCGAGCTGCGCGCGCACTTTCATGTACCCATTTTCTTGGAACAATTCGGCAAATTGTATTCTACCCAAGATCATATTCTAAAGGTGACCGAATATCTTAAAGGGAAGACCATATCGAATCATTTGGAAATAGAAACCTATACTTGGGATGTGCTACCGAAAGAGTTGAAGAAAGACCTATCGGATTCCATTGTCCGAGAAATCGAATGGTTAAAGAAAATAGTGATGTTCAATGCGTAAGACAGTCGTAATCAATGTGGTCGGTCTGACCAAGCGCTTGATCGGGGAACACACTCCCCGTATCAAATCCTTTCTTGAAAAAGGAAAACAGGCGGTAATCCATCCGGTATTACCGGCGGTCACCTGTGCCGCGCAATCTACTTATCTCACTGGAAAAAATCCTTCCGAACATGGTATTGTGGGTAATGGTTGGTACTTTAAGGACGAATGCGAGGTCAAGTTCTGGCGGCAGTCGAACAAGTTGGTGCAAGGTGAGAAATTATGGGACGTACTCAAAAGAGAAGACCCAAAGTTCACCTGTGCGAACATGTTTTGGTGGTATAATATGTATTCTACGGCGGACTACAGTGTCACACCCCGCCCAAACTATTTGGCCGATGGCAGAAAGATTCCCGATTGTTACTCTCACCCTGCGGAACTGCGAGATACCCTACAAGACCAACTGGGCACTTTTCCGTTATTCCATTTTTGGGGGCCTAAGACCACGATTAAGTCGAGCCAATGGATTGCAGATGCCACCATCAAAACAGATGAGTTGCATCATCCTACGTTGACCTTGGTATATCTGCCCCATCTCGATTATAATATACAGCGCTACGGACTTGACTTTAATGTCATTGGCAAAGATTTGGAAGAAATCGATGCGGTCGTAGGCCAACTCCTATCACACTATGAAAATCAGGATGCCCATATCGTCCTGCTTTCGGAATACGGTATTACGGATGTTGACCATCCGGTTCACCTCAATCGCGTGTTGCGAAAGGAAGGATATGTAAATATTCGTACAGAAAGAGGGCTTGAACTCTTGGATGCAGGAGCCAGTCAGGCTTTTGCAGTAGCTGATCATCAAGTGGCACATATCTATTTAAATGACACTACATTGAAGGCGAAAGTCAAAAAATTGATTGAAGACTTGGATGGTGTCGAAAGGGTATTGTCAGACGAAGAAATTGCCAATGCAAATTTGGATCACCAACGCTGTGGTGACCTCGTGGTCATTGCCGATTCACGCTCTTGGTTTACCTACTACTTTTGGTTGGATGATAAGAAAGCACCTGATTTCGCACGTATGGTGGATATTCATAAAAAGCCAGGGTATGATCCTGTCGAAATGTTGACCGACCCCAAAGACCCATTTGTGATGCCCAAGGTTATCGGAAAACTGATTCGCAAAAAATTAGGGTTTAGAACGGTGATGAACATCATTCCCTTAGATGCCAAATTGGTGAAGGGCTCGCATGGAAGAATTCCAGAGGATGAAGATGACTACCCCATTTTTATAACGAATGCGACAACAATGGAAATCGACCCGAAAATTGATTCGACAGCGGTTTTCGAGGTGTTAAAGGCTCATGTTACCTAATCTTGCTTGTTCGGCCGATAGCGCTCGTTACATTAAGCCCTAAGTGAAGAGAATTCACTTTTCAGTAGATTGAGTTTTAGCTGCAACTCATTTAGATGTTGAGCAGAGACCGATTCTTGGGATACTAAGCGGTTGGCCTGAAAAATACCATAATTCAAAGAAATTGTGAATGCTCGGGTTTCTTCATACTTGTGACTTCTCAACTTTCCGGAATAATCCGCTTCAAAGGCCATTCTCAAATTATAGAATTTTTGCACTAAGCTTGTCGTACGATCATTGATGTTTTTAGACTTTGAAGTTTGCTCTTTCGTGGTCATCATAGGGTTTACGGAATTAAAAGTTTGGGTCGATATTTGAAAGTTATCATTCGAATACCTCTTCAAATACGCACTAATTATTTTTAGAGCCAACAATAATCGACAAAACACAATAATCTGATGTTAAGAAGTTTAGATATGATCCTCGAAAAGAAATGGGTTGCTATCGGAAATTCGCTTTTTGGTTTGAGCGGTCTAAGCGCTATTCCGATGCGAACGGTTTTGAAAAATGAGGAGCACCAAACGACCCCTCCTATCTAGAATTTAGTGTCCCGCGAATTTGGGCTATTCGACCAAAATAAACTCGCTTCTTCTGTTCTTTCGGTGTTCTTTCTCCGTACATTTTATGGTGCCATCGCAACGGTTCGTTAGTTGCGATTCTCCCATTCCAACACTGGAAACCCGTGTAATGGAAATGTCTTTAGATAGCAGATAATTTAAGGTTTCCCGAGCCCTTTTTTGAGAAAGTACTTTGTTGTAAGCCCTATGTCCTCTACTATCGGTGTGTGAACGAATTTCAACTTTGGCCTTGGGATATGTATTGAGATACGCGATTATTTTTTCCAAGATCATTTTGGCATCATGTCGCAAATAAGATGTATTGAAATCGAAATAAATGGGGTTCGTGCCTAGGTGTTTTGTCAAATCGGTGCCGATTAGGGTTCCATTGTCTTCCGGTACAAGGTGCAGTGCGATATTGGAGAAATCCATTGTACCCATTGAAATTGTTCTCTTATCTGACGCATATCCATCTTTTGAAGCGACCAATACATAATCGGTTTCTTGGCACTCAGTAGTCAGGGCATATTCGCCGTTGGCATCGGAATGTGTTTCATCTCGGATACTGCCGTTTCCATCCAGTAAGGTGACCGTAGTATTTTGTATAAAGGCATCCGTTTCCTTGTCTTTGACAACTCCTGCTAGATGAATAAAGCAGCGCGTATCCAAGGCTTTAAGCTCCGTAAGGGCATAAATGTCATCGCTTCCCATTCCGCCCGCTCGATTGGATGCAAAATACCCCTTCTTGGTATTCGGATTGATAATGAAAGAGAAATCGTCGGCAACACTGTTCAGCGGCTCCCCCAAATTAACGATTCGGCTACTTTCTATAGTTTTCAAATCCACGGCAAATATATCAAGCCCTCCTAAACCCGGATGACCATCTGAAGCGAAATATAGAATGTCATCTTCAGTAACGTATGGGAAAGTTTCACGACCACCGGTATTGATTTTTGCCCCAAGGTTTTTTGGTACGCCAAAACTCCCATCGGGATGGATATCCACCACGAAAATATCGGATTGCCCTTGTGTCCCTTCGATATCCGAAGTGAAGTAGAGCTTGTCTTCCGCTTTGTTCAATGCTGGATGGGCTACTGAATACCCTTCTTGATTAAAAGGAAGTTGCTGTATTCTTCTCCATTTTCCATCCTCGAACACGGCGCTGTAGAGCTTTAGTCTACTGATTCCTTTGGAGTCTCTTCCGAATGTTTTTCCCTTTTCCCTATTCCGCGTAAAGTACACGGTTTTACCATCTTGTGTAAAAGCTGTTGATGACTCGTGTAGTCTGGTATTGAGCTTATCGGAAAAGCGCATGATCCTGCGAAAGCGGCCTTCCTCAGTACGCGTTGCCATATATAGGTTCAAGAAGCGTTTTTTGTTCCAGTTGTGGGTACTATTATAGATAATCGAACTATCTCGCGCCGTGGAGAAAACAATACCATCTAGACGAAAGGAAGGGGCGAAATCCGATTCTATCGAGTTAATGGCGATATTTTCAATTTCGTAACTCCCCTGTTTTTCTTCAATACTCCTTTTGAAACCCTCGAAGGTCATCCCCATTTTTTCACCGTTGCGTTCGTATATTTTACGTAAAACGGCCGAGGACGCCTCATAGTTCTTTATAGACCCCAAGCTATTGGCGTAGCGGTACATATGTTCGGTACCTAGAGGTTCGGTATCGTTCTCCGAAACCAATCCATACCATTTTGCTGCTTCTGAATAGTTCGCGTTGAAATAGTTGGCGTCACCAAGATTACGATAGATTTCCGGAGAAGTGGTTCCTTTCTTTACCAGATCCTCATAGTTTCGAATGGCTTTGATAAACTCATAATTTTCGAAACTCGTTTTAGCGCGGCGTTCTCTTCGATCTTGCCCTTGAACTGCAAAGACCAAGAATAGGGTTGCGAGAATTGGATATGTTCGTATGTTTCTCATGGGTTGTACTTTAAAAGAACCTTGGGGTCAATACGCCATTCTTACCGTCGAACAATTCAAAACGCAGGAATACTTCGAAAGTTCCGTCGCTGAACGCGGTATCTCCCAATTCGGTAATTTCACGGTCGTAGGCCAACCCCAATAGCAACTGGTCGCTGATCTGAAAGCCTGCTAGGGCACTAAAGGCCGCTTCCCAACGATAGGCTGCCCCAAGACTGAAGCTGTTATTGATCAATAGGTTGCCGGAAAGATCCATTTGCACAGGAGCGCCCTTCACCGCTCGAAAGAGTAGGGCCGGCTTGAACCTCAAGTTGTTGTTTATATCGAATACATAACCTAGAATGGTATACCAGTTGATACGTTCCCTGGCCAAATACGAAGTGGAATTCGCTGAACCATCAAAATGTTCGGTCTCCAAGAAATTGGGCACGGATAAGCCCGCATAAAAGCGATTGGTTCGGTAATAGATACCAGTTCCGAAATTTGGTGAGAAGTTGTTGTCGACGTTCGAAAAGCCATTGTTACGCTGTTCTTCCAGAAAACCAGAGAGTTTTGAAAGGTCTAAGTTGAGCAGATGGCCACCGGCCTTCAGACCAAAGGACAAGTGTCCTTCAATGCCAATAGGCACCCTATACGAAAAGGCTAGATCGAAAGACGTTTCCTTAAGGGTACCATTGCCGATTTGGTCGTTCACGATTGACATACCCATCCCGACTTGTTTGCCCATAGGGGAATGTAAATTGAAGGTTTGGGTTTTTGGTGCTCCATCAAGACCGACCCATTGCGAACGGTGCAATGCTGCAATACTCAACACCTCTCTAGAACCTACGTAAGCAGGATTTATAGCGACCGTGTTGTACATATATTGGGTAAACTGCGCATCTTGCTGTGCTGCCATTTTGAATATGGCGGTGGTGGCTAGTACCCATATGATGAAGGACTTCCTCATTTTTACTAATTTATAAGCTAGATTTCCGATAGGTTAGGAGTGAGCTTGGTGGAAAGACCCTTACGGATTCTTACAAGGGTAACATAGGTCATCGAATATATAAGTTGTTTCATTTAAGAATAGTATTGAGAATTGTAATGGTACGGTGAAATGGACCTCTAGGCTCCCAATAGCAATGCAATAAAAAACTATTTAATAAGAATAGTACTACATTTGTTGTGTAAGTAGTCATTTTGGTTGTCAACTAAGATAGACCTGAGGTTTGCGATTCGATATTGATTACCGCGTGGTGTAGATAGCTTTTGACTTCTATGCACAAAAAAACCCCGCAATCTTGCGGGGTCCAAACATGCATCGCATGTTCAACTAACCTAAAACATGCCCGTGCACGTCCCTTTACACGGACAATTTCTTTACGCTACATCTTGCCATAAATCCGTAACTTTCAATATATCAGCGGGTTGTCTCTTAACACATGCTATTTTGAAATCGGGTAGAGGACTCCTTTTAGGCGGAGTGCACATAGCTATTTGTTGATTACTTATCATAGTGAGTAGGTGGTATTTTGTATTTTAGTATGATGTTCAAATCGTTGTAGCTCACCATAGTTTTATTTTTATCACGCAACTATAGCGATATGTTTACGAAGTGCAATTACCTACATATTTATAAGAAAATACTTACAAATGTTGAGAAGTGTTTGAGTTTTGTTGTGAAATGTGCGGATGATGTGGTTGACGTGACGAAAAATGGTGATTTTTTAGGTCTTCAGTAGTTGTAAAGTATTTTTTACATCTACTTTTTTATGATTAGTTTGGAAGGAGTGTCGATTCGTAAATGGGCTTTAAAAAGCTGAATCACGGATGGCTTGTTCGATTTTTGATGACACTCGCATAGATTATATTTTATTTGGAATACCGCGGTCCCTACAAACGATTTGGCACATATTGTCTTATTTTTGTGCTCTAATCCCATTACATATGCGATTCGTCCTCCGGTTTGGCTTTTTCTTCTTTCTTTACATTTTAATAATGATGTCCTACTCCTGCAAGGAATCTGTCGGTCAAAACGAAGAGCATGCCTTTACGAACGATTTGATACGGGAAACAAGTCCTTACCTACTTCAACATGCACATAATCCGGTAAATTGGCAAGCCTGGAACGAAGATGTTCTTGAAAGGGCAAAAGAAACGAATAAGCTTATTCTCATCAGTATCGGTTATTCTTCTTGCCATTGGTGTCATGTAATGGAAGAAGAAACTTTTGAGGACTTGGAAGTTTCAAAATTGATGAACGAGAACTTTATCAATATCAAGGTAGATCGAGAAGAACGACCTGATATCGATCAGGTATACCAAACAGCGGCGCAGCTGCAGGGTCAAAATGGGGGATGGCCTTTGAACGCGATCACCTTGCCTAATGGCAAGCCGTTATACCTTGGTACCTATCACACCAAAGACCAATGGATGCAGGTTTTGGCCAATGTCAATAAACAATTTACGGAAGACCCTCAAAAAGCGGCACAATATGCAGATAGATTGGCTGCAGGAATCGAAGCGACCAATGTGTTCGAACCTTCTTCCGAGTTTGAAAAACTCACTAAGGAGGCGCTGCAATCGGCCACTGTTACATGGCAACAAAACTGGGATGTAACGTTAGGCGGAGATAAGGGGCAGCAGAAATTCCCGGTTCCCAATAGTCTTGACTTTCTTTTGGATTATGCCTTAGTCAACGAAGATCAAGCAACATTGGATCATGTTAAGAACACCTTGGATCAAATGGCCAACGGGGGGATTTATGATCATCTAGGTGGCGGATTTTTTCGCTACAGTACGGACCCGAATTGGAAAGTACCGCATTTTGAGAAAATGCTTTACGACAATGCACAGCTGGTCGGCCTTTATGCTAAGGCGTATGCCGTTTTCAAGGAATCGAGGTACAAAGAGGTTGTTTTTGAAACCATCGATTTCTTGAACCGGGAAATGAAGCATTCGGAAGGGGGCTATTATGCCGCGCTGGATGCCGATAGTGAAGGAGAGGAAGGCAAATTCTACATTTGGAGAGCAGAAGAGCTCAAAAATCTTTTAGGAGCGGAATTTACGCTGTTCAGCTCGTACTATGCCATTGAACAAGGAGAGGCTTGGGAGAATGACCATTATATACTTCATAAAAAACGCTCGGATGCCGCCTTTTTACAAGAACACGAGATTGGAGCGGAAGAACTTCTACAATACAAAAACAAATGGTCTGCAGCATTGATGGAGGCCAGAAATGCCCGCGTTAGACCGAATACCGACGACAAGGTATTGACCTCATGGAACGCACTTTTAATTAGTGGTTTGATCGAAGCCCATAGGGCCTTTAATGAAGAACGTTTTCTGGAACAAGCCATAGCCACCTACGACTTCATCACTGAGAAGAGCTATTCCGACAGTCAATTGAGACATTCGTACAAAGTAGGTAGCAAACGTTCCGAGGGATTTTTGGAAGACTATGCTTTTCTGACCCAAGCAGCGATCCAACTTTATAAGGTCAGCCTCGATAGCTCCTATCTCGATTTTGCTACTATCTTAACCAAAACTACCCAAGAAAAGTTCTTGGATTCCAATTCCGGATTGTTCCGATTCAACGATAATGAAGACCTGATTTCGAATATCGTCAAAACCCATGATGGTGATATTCCTTCCCCGAATTCGGTCATCGCCAATAATTTGTTCCAGTTGGGGCATATCAATTACAACGTGGCCTATATGAAACAATCGAAAACGATGTTGACCACACTGTTGCCCTACGTGACCGGATATAGTTCTAGTTATGCCAATTGGAGTCACCTGCTATTGAAGGTGGTATATCCTTTTTATGAAATTGCCGTGGTAGGGGAAAACGCGAAGTCGGACATAAACGATTTACAGACCCGATTTATTCCCAATACACTTATTGTTGGAAGTCTTAAGGAAAGTGAGTTGCCACTTTTTGAAGATCGGTTTGTAGACGGGAAGACCTATATATATGTATGCCAAGACCGTGTGTGCAAATTACCGGTGACCACTGTCACCGCGGCATTGGAGCAACTGGAGAATTTTTAAGCCCTATTTTACTTTAAATCTACGGCCAAGATATAGTCGTCAGCGGTCATAAAGAGCTTTTTTTCGTCCTTTCCAAAAGCACAATTCGCCGTTTTTTGTCCAGTTCGAATGCGAGCTAGGACTTTCCCTTCTGGGTTGAAAACCCAAACACCGCCTGGTCCAGTGGCAAAAAGAATTCCATCCTTATTGACCTTGAGTCCATCAGGAAGTCCGTCTTCATTTTCCTTACCCACCAAATGGGTCACGTCAAATAGTAATTCCTTTTTGTCAACGATACCTGGGGCTTTCAGATTGTATGTTTGCCAGACCGCACCTTCTGGATCCGATACGGCCACGTACAGCGTATTGTTGTCGGGGGAAAGTCCCACACCGTTGGGTCTGCTAAGTTTATCGACCAACACCAGTTCTCCTGAGGTCAATAGGCAGTATACGCCTTGAAATTCGAGCTCTTTTTCGGGATCTTCCATTTGCCCAGGTAAGCCATATGGGGGATCGGTAAAATAGAGGTTGCCCTCCGTATCATAGACGCCATCATTCGGACTATTGAATCGTTTTCCTTGATACCTATTTACTATAGTCGTATAATCCACTTTCGGACTTGCGATAGGCGCATTCATCTTAGCGACCTGTCGGTTTCCGTGTTGCATTATTACGAGATCTCCTTGAGGGCTCAGTAGCAAACCATTGGAACCCGGTTCGGCTCCAGTAAAATCTTCACCCGAAAACCCGGAAGGGTGCAGATACGTAATCGTATCGTTTTGCGCGTTTAATTTATAGACCTTGTTATTCGGAATATCCGAAAACAAGAGATAGTTGCCATCTTCAACATATAAAGGGCCTTCCGTCCACTCAAAACCGCTCGCCAAAACCTCGATTTTAGCATCGCTATTTATGATTTCAATCGCGCGGTCATCGAAGATCTCGATCGCGAATTTGGAGGTTATATCCGATGGGGCCCTAGTTTCCGATGCTGTAATACCGGTAGCATCTTCAGGCGCTTTTTTTTGCTGCTTACATGCGAGGGCCAGCGTAAGTAGTAGCGCCATGCAGGTGACCTTAAACTGTATTATAGGGTTGTTTCTCATTTTTGTTGTACGTCTTGTTTCTTAAAAGTAATTAATCTTAGGCTATCATTGTTTAACGCGAAGAGGAAAGCTTCGGTTTTACCCTCGCCCAATTCGATTTTCGAAATTGCCTTTATCTCCCCTGGAACAATAAGTTCACTTGTTGAGGGGGAAACAACTTTGGGTTGCTGAGCATCACCTTGCACGATAAGGCCGACACTAGCATCATTTCGTGGGGTCTCTACTTCTGATCCATAAAGGTTGCCCCCAATCAAGATATCAGGGTACCGATCGTCGTTGTAATGAAATACCTCCATGGTGTTAATGGATGAAAACTGGACTTGACTCGGAAGAGGATTCAACTTGAACGAGCCATTTCCCGTATTCTCGATCCAATAATGCTGAAAGGTATCTGCCGTGTAATGCAATGACTCATCCAACATGCTTTTGCCGTAGATATCGTTTAGATCCGCATCTGCAAAAGATTCAAAGGTTTCAAAGCGCTGTTTGATGGCGGGCACTTGCTGAGAGGAGCATTCACGGCCCCGAAGCGGCAATTGAACTCCCTTTTTCTCATAACTCAAGACGATATCGAGCGTACCGTTTTCATCAAAATCATTGGCGTATACCTGAAAGGGGGTTTCCGTGCTGGTTCGGTATTTGTAGTTCAGGCCCAGATTTCCTGCTATATAATCCATATCCCCATCACCATCGAAATCTACTTTTTCAAGACCGTACCACCATCCTTTACTCTGATTGAATCCTAATTGTTCGGTAACATCCTCAAAATCTTCCCCCGTATTTTTGAAAAACCGTAGGGGCATCCATTCGCCAGCGATGATCAAGTCGATCATTCCGTCGTTGTTAAAATCATCCCACAGACTACTGGTCACAAGCCCGGGCTGAACAAGTTGCGGTGTCAATTGCTCTGTGACATCGGAGAATCGTGCGGCTTCATTGCGCCCTCCTTCGTTTCTTAGAATATAACTTCTAGCGGCTTCCGGGTATCGGCCTGGTACTATTCTACCTCCAATAAAAAGGTCTAGATCCCCATCGGAGTCATAATCGGCTGCGGTCACGTTCAACCCACTAGCGGTAATATTCGGCAGTGCTTGATCGCTCTTGATGAAACCTTGCTGCGTATTGATGTATAAGCGATCTTGGTAATAAGACGGCGCCTTCCTTCTATCATTTCCACCGTTTACTACATACAAATCCAGATCTTGATCACCATCAGCGTCAAAAAATAAGGCTCCCGTATCTTCGTATTGCATGTCTTGTTCCCAAGGGCCGGACATCGAATCAAAACTGCCATTTCGGTTCTGAATGAAAAGCTTGGCACTACTTCTGGCTGCATTGCCTATAAAGAAATCATCAAGGCCATCATTATTGACATCGCCTACGGCCAACGCCGGACCCATAGCGGAGTTCTCATGGGGTAGTAGCGGTTCGAAAATGTAGTCGTCATAGTAGTCTTCGGTATGCTTGAAATCGAGATTCCATTTATCGGTAATATCCTCAAAAATAGCACTGTGCTGTTCCTTCTTAGATGTAGCATTGGCGATACTATCTTCATAGGTGATTACTTTTAAAATATCCACTTCAATACCACTCAATAGTTGGATGTTCCCATTGGGCCAGATCACCTTTAATTCATCTATCCGATTGGCTTGGCCTAGACCAAAGTGTACAATAGGTTCCGTGCTTGATTGATACCCCCTGGTTAGGGTCAGTTCTTGAAACTGCTCTGTAGAATCGGTGCGAACGGAAACCTTGGCTCCTAAGCCGAACGGATTTTCCTTTGGCCCTTCCAATTTTACCTTTATAAAATGACTTCCTTTTGTTCCTTGGTTGCTATAAATCGAAGCAGGAGTATCAATGTTATTGATGACAAGGTCTAAATCTCCATCGTTATCTAGATCAGCAACGGCAAAACCATTGGAAAACCCTTTTTCATCAAAGCCCCAAGGTACTGTTGTATTGGTAAAGGAGTAGTCTCCATTGTTTTGAAACGCATAATTGGCAATAGGTGTGCTAGGTAAGAGTCGAAAGTCTTTTTTTTTCGGTGCCCCAAAGGGACTTATCACATTATATTTTTCGTTCGTATCATTATGATTCACATCTCGCTTCACTCCGTTGGATATAAAAACATCCTTCAGGCCATCATTGTTGAAATCAGCGAAAATGGTTCCCCAACTCCAGTCGGTGGTTGCCATGCCGGCAAACCTCGAGATATCCGAAAAAGAAGGAGTTCCACCCTTATCGACCCCATTGTTCAATTGTAATGTATTCTGCATGTATTGATAATTAAATCCGAGTTCGACCCCTTCATAAAAGGTTTCGGGACTCATGCTCGCCATGTTGGTCTTCGATCTTTTATAGTCCTCAGCGGTCATGTCAACTTGAAGTAAATCTATTTGTCCATCATTATTGAAATCCCCACCATCGATTCCCATACCGAACATTGCCGTATGTCGCATCGCCGATTTTGATATTTCGGTAAATGTACCGTCACCATTATTTTGATAGAGATAATCGGGAACGTTAAAATCGTTGGAAAGATACAGGTCTTTATAGCCGTCATTATTGAAGTCATTGGCGATTAGCCCTAAGGTAAGGCCAAAATTTCGCACCCCCGCCTTATCGGTCATATCGGTAAAGGTCCCGTCACCGTTATTGTGGTACAAATGCCCTGAGTTTTCAAAGCTATTTAACCTCATTTTTTCATAGTAATAGGCATTGCCCATACTCACTTTTACAATAGGATAGTTTGCGACAAAAAGATCTAGTAGGCCATCATTGTCATAGTCAAAAAAAGTAGATTGAATCGAGGTGCTGCTATCGGCAATACCATATTCTTGGGCACTTTCCGTGAAGGTGTTGTCACCATTGTTGATGAACAATTGATTGATGCCCTCGGATGCATAGCGAGATACGCTTACATAAATATCCAAGTAACCATCGTTATTCACATCGGCCATCGTACTGCCCGTATACCAACGATTGTCACCGGCAACCCCTGCCGTATCCGAGATGTCTTCGAATACGAGATTTCCTTTGTTGAGATAAAGTTTATTGGGCACCTTGTTCCCTGTAAAATAGATATCCGGTAGGCCGTCATTATTAATATCCCCAATGGATACCCCACCACCAAGATATAAATACGGGAAATTGAAATAATTCAATGTGTCATTTTCAATAATGGTATTGACAAAATGCACATTTGATGACTCTGGTGCTACTTTGGTAAATCTGAACGTATTTGCCGATGCATCGGTATCGGTTTCAGTAGTACCACAAGAGAAAAGGAGTAGGGCAGTGGTGACTAAAAATATAGTTCTTATCATATACTAAAGATAAAAGGAACCACTTAAACTAAGCGGTTCCTTTTTATTAAACTAACTCAACAAACTTAATATCCATCATTCTGAACTAGGTTGGGGTTTTGATCCAACTCGTTCTGTGGAATGGCCATATACTCTCTCCCGGGTTTATAAGCACTGGTTCCTGCACTTCTCGATTTAAGATCAGGATTGTTGACAATGACATCAACAACTTTATCCCAACGTAGTAGATCAAAATACCTCGTACGCTCGAAAGTCAATTCTTTGATTCGTTCATCTTCAATGTCCTTCATGGTCAACGAAGTGAAGGCCGGCATATCCGCCCGTGCCCGTACTTGATTAATGGCATCCAATGCCGCGGCAGAAGAACCACTTAGCTCAAACTCTGCCTCAGCGAACATTAACAATACATCAGCATAGCGCATCATTCTTAAGTTATTGCCCGCACCATGCCAACCTTCTGCCAAAGATTGGGAAAGTCCGTTAAATTCCCAATCAAGCCATTTATTACCATAAATATCAGTAGCTGAAGCATCGTAAACGTCGGTGTAAGATTGATCGAGGTAGGTTTTAGATTCAAGAACTTCTCCCTCATAGGTTGTGGTCTCATTGGTATTCCAAAAGAAAGTGACGAACGTTCTCGGGTCAATTTCATCATTTATTGTCCTTTCGTCCAAAAACAGGTCGAGTGCCCATTGGTTTACGGTCATACCATCTTGGTTGGTGAAACCGGCCGGAGCAAAATCAGGTTGGTAACCCGACCCTTTTCCGCGATTTGGTGCATCACCACCCCAAGCACCATTGCCATCGGCAATGAGTTGAATCTCGAATAAAGATTCAGCGTTATTTTCAAACTCCTCGGTAAAATTATGAGCGTAATTATCCATTAACTGGTAGTTGCCACTGCTTATTATTTTTTGAAATTCTGCCTTGGCTTCCGCAAACTTTTGCTGATACAAAAAGGCTTTACCTAAGTAAGCTATGGCGGCGCCAGAGGTCGCTCTTCCCGTTTGATCGGAAGGCCAAGATTCAGGCAATAAGGTTTGGGCGGCTTGTAAATCGGATTCTATGAGGGCCCATACCTCCGATGGATCCGCCTGCACTATTGCTTGTGGATCTTCTATTTCAGTAAAGGGTATAGTAATTAGGGGAATATTTCTCCAATTGTTCAACAAATTGAAATAGTTAAAAGCCCTGATGAAGTGAGCCTCACCAAGAATGTTGTCTTTGGTCGTTTGATCCATTTCAATATCGGGTACCCTAAAAAGAACTTCGTTGGCTCTTGTAACACCTTGATACATGGCCTGCCAAACCCATTTTATGGGATTACCTGCAGGGTCTGTGTTGAAATAACTTGCCTGTGTTCTATCAGATGTGCCAAAACCATTGATGACATCATCACGATAGTCCGATAAGAAAACTTCAAATCTGGAATAGTACAGAATGTTGGTCAATGGACTATATGCGCCAATTATTCCTTTTTCCGCATCTTCGGCGCTCTGCCAAAAAGATGAAGGGGTCAATGCATTGGGGTTGGGTTGGTCTAAAATGTCATCACTGCAGTTCACAGTGAATGCAAAGACCGCAAGCAACGCCAAACTAATCTTAAGTTTATTCATTCTATTTTTCATTTTGCTATTTTTTTAAGTTAAAAGGAAATTTGTAAACCAGCCTGGAACGTTCTTGGTGTAGGAATAACACCTTCGTCCACTCCCAGGTTGAATTGTCTCTGATCTTCCCCACCTCTGGTATTTCTACCGATTTCAGGATAGTATCCCGAGTAATCGGAAATGGTAAATAGATTAATTGCGGAAACGTATAATCTAAGTTTACTGAGTTTGATTTTATCTAAGATCGTGTCTGGAAGACTATACCCTATCTGGGCATTTCGTAGTCTAAAGTAAGCACCACTCTCAAGATAGAAATCAGACATTCTTCTATTGAAACCGTTATCGGCCTGCGTATTTCTAGGTATAGTAGTATTAGTGTTTGAAGGGGTCCATGCATTTAAGGCCTCCGCCAAGTAATTTCCATCCGTATCGAAGAAACCTCGATATCTATTACTGTTTAGGAGTGTATTTCCTGAAACGCCATTGAAGAACAAGTTCAGATCCCATTGCTTGTAGTTCGCCCCAAGGTTAATACCGTATTCAAAATTAGGGATGGCACTGCCCAGATAGGTTTGATCATCCACATCTATATCACCATCGCCATCCAAATCCCTAAATTTCAAATCCCCGGCCACAGGGGTCCCTGATGCATCATTGGCCGCAGCGGCCTCTGCATCGGTTTGATAGATTCCGTCGACAACGTAACCATAAAAGGAGCCGATGGGTTCTCCGATATCCGTTCGCTTGCTATTTAGACTGTTTGATGTAAAGCTTCCCGTAATTATTGGCGTAGAACCCCCTAGACTTGTTACTTCATTATTCAAGGTAGAAAAGTTGAATGACGCATTAAAAGAAAAATCATCACTTAATTGATCTCTGTAATTCGCCGAGAATTCGAACCCTTTGTTATCCACACTGGCGGTATTGAAAGGGACGTCATTATCAAAACCAGTGTAAATCGGTAGACGAATACCTACTAAGATATCCTCTGATTTTTTAATGAAATAATCCATTGATATATCAAGCTTATTGTTGAAGGCAGCAAAATCCAAACCGATATCGGTGGTCTTTGTGGTTTCCCAAAAGATGTTGGGATTGACCCCCTGCGTAATCGAGTAGCCCGTAACTCGACCTGGAGTGTCGCCTAAAACATACTCACTAAATAGATTTAATTGCGGGTCAACGGCGTAGACCTCAACGTTGTTCGATCCGATTTCACCATAACTGGCTCGAAACTTCAAATTTGAAATTGCCGAGACATTCTCCATGAATTTTTCATTACTTATGTTCCAAGCAAAGGCCGCAGAAGGAAAGGTACCCCATCTCAAACCTTCAAGAAATAGTGAGGAGCCATCTCTACGTATCGTAGCGGTCAACAGGTATCGGTCATCAAAAGAGTAATTGATTCTACCAAAATAGGATTGTATTGTCGAAGTATTATCGAAAGAGGGCGCATTGGAAACTTCTTCAGCGGCCGAGGGAACGCGTATGTCATTGGAAGGAAATCTTCTCGCATCCGCACCAAGTCTTCTGGTGTTGTTCTCTTGTTGGGTAAAACCACCGATCACATCTAAGCCATGTTTGCCAAAGGTCTTTTTGTAGTTCAGGGTATGTTCGATCAGCGTCGATAGAAAAGTATCGTTTCTTTCACTAATTTCAGCGAAATTACCCAAATTCCCATTGACGAAAACTGCGTCTTGAGGTCTAAATCTATAGTTGTTGTTCAGATTGAACTCCAATCCTAAATTCAATTTATACGTAAGACTTTCGAAAAGGGTATAGGAGGCCGCCAAATTTCCCAAGACATTGCTGTTGGTTACGGTTCTGTCCTCTAAAGCGGCAACTCCTAACTCGTTAATAATAGTTCCCGGGCCGTAGAATGTTGCCAGGGCCGATCCTGGAGCTAAATCGGAAGAGTTCCAATTCCCATCACCATCTTTCAAACGAATGGTAGGGAGTAAATTACGCTCTTTGTTAAAGTAGGGGTTAGGATTATTGACCGAACGGGTCAAACCAATAGTGTTTTCAAGTTTGAAATTACCCTTGGTAAACGAGCCATTGGCTCGTACCGTATATCGTTCAAAATCGTCATACTTGACCACACTTTCATTATCAAAATGACTTAGCGAAAGGCTAAAGAGGGTATTCTCGCCCCCGCCTGCTAACCGAAGGTTCGTATTGGTAATCTGACCCGTTCGTAGTGATTCATCATAAAGATTACTGGTACGATTTGGGTTAAACTCGGTATCATTCGCGGGAGATCGGGGAGTGCCATCATTATCATCGGCCCTGTTTACAATATCGGCATATTGCCTTGCATCGGCCCAGTCAATGGTATTTATGACATGGTTGAAACCATAATTGGTATCTAGATCGATAGTCAATCTGCCTCGAGTACCTTTTTTGGTTGTGATGATGACCACCCCATTGGCGGCCCTAGAACCATAAATAGCGGTTGAAGACGCATCTTTCAAAACAGAAATGGTATCGATGTCTTGAGGGTTGACAGAATTCATATTCCCTGTAATAACACCATCAATAACGAATAAAGGACCAGCTGCGGACAAGGTCCCTGTACCTCTAATTGTAATGAGGGATGTAGCCCCGGCCGCTCCGCCTTGAGCTTGAATATTGACACCGGCCATTCTACCTTGGAGCGCCTGTGCAGGGTCGCTGTAGGTAAGATTTTCGATATCATCTCCTCCAACGGTACCTACCGCACCGGTCAAATCAGATTTCTTTTGAGAGCCATAGCCGATAACGACAACCTCTTCAAGTTGACTCGCATCTTCTTCAAGTGATACATTGATAGCCGATCGTCCATTGACCGCTTCTTCAAGTGTAGTGAAACCGAGATAACTGAATACCAAGGTGGCGTCGGATGAGGCATCTATGGTATAATTACCATCGAAATCCGACTGGGTTCCGTTTGTAGTTCCCTTTACCAAAACGTTAGCACCGGCCAGGGGCTGACCTGTGTCATCAGTAATCGTACCGCTAACGGTAGCATCTTGCGCATGACCTACGACGCAGACGGAAAACCATACAAACGCGCAGAGTAACATGCGAATCGAACATTTTTTTTGAGTTAATTCAAACATTTTCATAAACATTTAGTTCTTAAAAGGTTATTTAGATAGTTTTAATTGGGGATAAAATTACATCCAACATAAACTACCTTACGTCACAAACATCTTGTATGAAATAACAAATGGTTTCCTTTGAAAAACATCCGCTCCATTTTTTTTCTAGGGGAATCAAGGCGTCCAAAACCATTTGTTCTATGAATTTGGACGAACTTCTAGGTGGTTCAAATGCAGCATCTTGTAGACGCTTGAATCCTTTGGAAGAGTAGGTTCAAGTAAAATACCGTAGTTGCGATTTATGCTGAGTGATCTGTTTAAAACAATATGCGGCTATCCTATAAATGCAACCAAAATTTGTAGAACTACATATCTGTTTTACGAATAAAGACATGCGTGACCCTTCAAACTTTTTGATTAGGTAATCTTTGTGTTACTGAATTTTTTATAGTGGACCATTTATTCATCTACCATGTCAGTTTTATTTGTTCGTAGCCGTACCTCAGCTTGGTCTGGAACCAAGTTTTGTATCCCTTGCTTAGTTCTTTTCCCCACTTGGATTAGTGCACAATCAGTGGACTATGAAGCTACTTGGCCATCATTAAGACAGCATCAGACCCCAGAATGGTTTAAGGATGTCAAGTTTGGCATATCTAACTTGCGGTTATTGGGAAGGACTCTTCAACCGAAATACAAAAAAACACCAACGAGCATACTGGTCATTTTCAGAAATGAGAAAATAGGGGAGTACGCCTTTGTATTGAAATAGAACAAAAAAAGTAAAATACGTAACGATTATGAGGAACTTAAAATGTGTGATTCTTTTTGTAGCGATAGAATTTTTGATGACCCCTATCCTCAATGCCCAAGAAGCGGAATGGACCCCTTTGTTGGACGATGAGCTTTCAAGGTGGGATGTTTTCATTGGCGTTCCCCATCATACGGTCAAAGGTTTGGATGAGGCCCCTAAGGGAGACGGCATGGAAGGTACCCCGTTAGGTTTGAATAAAGACCCATTACAAGTGTTTTCGATGCATCAAGTGGATGGGGAAGAAGTTCTTCATGTAAGTGGTGAAATTTATGGCGGGCTAACCTCCAAGGAGATCTATGAAAACTACCACCTGAAGCTTGAGTTCAAATGGGGTGAAAAAAAGTGGGAGCCCAGATTGAATGACAAGCGCGATAATGGTCTTTTATATCATTGCAATGGTGAACAGGGCGCTTTTTGGAATGTTTGGATGGAGTCTCAAGAGTTTCAGATTCAAGAAGGGGATATGGGTGATTACTTCGGCTTGGCCGGCGGCGTGAATACGATTCGAACCCGTATGAATGAAACAGGTTTTTATGAGTACGACCCATCAGGGAGTCCCACGCGACTGGGTATCGGCCTTGAAGGAAAGAATATGTATCGAGGTGTAAGGCGAGGTAATTCAGAAAAGCCTTATGGGCAGTGGAATACTTTAGAATTGGTCTGTTTCAATGGACAATCGTTTCACATTGTAAATGGTACGGTAGTGATGATCTTAGATAAAGCGGAGCGCCGCACCGAAGTGGGTTACGAAATCGTAACACGCGGAAAGATTCAACTGCAGTCCGAGGCCGCCGAGGCGTATTATCGAAATATTGAAATTCGAAAGATAACCGAGTTGCCAAAGTTCTTGAAATAGGCAAGAGTTGCGTTATAATGGATAGCCATGAACAAATGATAATTGGGTCGACAAACCATTTGTTGTGTTATTTTGGTCAAAAAATAATAGGCGATGGAAAGAAAATACTGAATTTAGCTTTTGCTTTTTGTGGCGATATTGCTGCGTTAACCAACCTGATAAATAGATGATTTTAATGAGAAGAGTTTCTACAATACTATTAGTTTCCATCCTCTTGTTTTCGTGTGGATCAAAAAAGGAAGATGCAAAAAAGGACATGGCATCCAAAATGGATTCTGTAGCACTTTTTGAACCTAATTGGGAGTCCATCAAAAAAAATTACAAAGATCCTGAATGGTTCAATGATCAAAAATTCGGAATATTCATTCACTGGGGGCCCTATTCCGTTCCTGCACACGGCTCCGAATGGTATCCGCGTCGAATGTATATGGACAGTGCTACATTTACGGCCCAATTGAAACCTCAGCAAGACGGTCCGAATGAGACCTATCTCCATCACAAGAAAACCTATGGCAATCTAAAGGATTTTGGATACAAAGACTTTATTCCGATGTTCAAAGCGGAAAAATTCGACCCAAAAGAATGGATTTCATTGTTTAAAAAAGCGGGCGCGAAATACGTGGTTCCAGTTGCCGATCATCATGACGGTTTTGCCATGTTCGCTTCAAAAGCAACCAAATGGAATGCGGCCAATATGGGACCTAAACGTGATGTACTTGGTGAACTTTTCGCTGAGGGCCGAAAACAAGGACTGATTATGGGCGCCTCCTCACATTATGCGTTCAACTGGTCTTATTATAATAAAAAAGACCACTTCGATACCGTGGATCCGGAGTATGCCGATCTATATTCACCGAAGGGAAAAGATTTAAAGGAGCCCGTTT
This sequence comes from Maribacter corallii, assembly GCF_047345415.1. NCBI lineage: Bacteria > Pseudomonadati > Bacteroidota > Flavobacteriia > Flavobacteriales > Flavobacteriaceae > Maribacter > Maribacter corallii. The sequence goes on along the minus strand of NZ_JBLFEP010000008.1, from coordinate 3,256 downwards.
CGGGAGAGTTCAAAAAAATGTGGTGGGACCGCACCGTTGACCTGATAGACAATTACCAACCTGAAATATTGTGGTTCGATTTCTATTTGGACATACCCGATTATGAAGAGTACCGTCCTAAATTGGCCGCTTATTACTACAATAAAGGTATTGAGTGGGGTAAAGAAGTGGTCATAAACGATAAGAACTTATTTCATGAAGCATTTCCGGAAGGTACTGTTATCTATGACCTTGAACGCGGTAAGCTTCCAGGGATTCGAAAATTACCTTGGCAGACCGATACCTCTATTGGAAAAAATTCTTGGGGTTACGTGACGAACGAAGAAGCGAAAACTCCCAACTCACTTGTTGATGACCTTGTTGATATCGTATCGAAGAACGGTAACCTATTGCTTAATGTCGGACCAAGGGCAGATGGGACCATACCTGAGGACCAGCAAGAAACCCTTTTAAAGATAGGCGACTGGCTGGCAACGAATGGGGAGGCCATCTATAATTCCGAATATTGGAAAACTTTTGGGGAAGGCCCAACGGAGGAAGAGGGTGGATATATGTCGGAGCATGCGAAGAAAAAAGATTTCACCGCACAAGATATACGTTTTACCACCAATGGTAATAAGCTCTATGCGATTATGCTTGACTGGCCCAAAGATGCTAAGATAAATATCAAATCATTGGGTGCCACAAGTGAACATGCCAAAGATATCGATATCAAAAGCATACGACTTTTGGGTAGCGATGCGAACCTTACTTTCGAAAGAACCGATGCTGCACTTGAAGTATCGGGTCTAGGGGCTAAAACAGGCAATTTTGCCCATGTTTTGGAAATAACGTTGTAACATAAAAGTAGCAGCTCTTTGAATAACGAAAAGGCGCACTGGGGTTGAACTCAACTTTGGTGCGCCTTTTAATTTCAATTCGATTGTCGCTTTTGATAGGCTAGGAATTCACTGGGAGACATTTGTTTGATGGCCCTGAATTGCCGATTGAAATTTGAAATCGTATGGAAACCCGATTCGTAGCAAATAGCTGAAATAGTGCTTTTGTTTTCAATCAACTGTTTACAGGCATATCCGATCCTAACCTCATTCAAGTATCTTGAAAAGGTCTTGCGATTGACTCTTTTAAAAAATCGACTGAAGGCCGAAGGGTTCATATTGGCTACCGCTGCGACATCGTCCAATGAGATAGGCTGGGCGAAATTTTCGAAGATGTATTCATATGTTTTATCCAAGTTTTGATTTTGATTTTTTTTGAAGGAATGTACAAATCCCTCACTGGCCAACAATTCAAAAGTTTGATGTTGGGCCAATTGGTACAGCACCTTTGTAAATTTCATGGTCCTTTTGAAACCGGCCTCCAATCGATTTATTTTCAAGATATCCCGAATCACTTTTTTGGGTAACGCAATGAATTTTATTCCATGTCTTGATTTCTGTAAGAGTTCCGCAATGGGTCGCATTTCGTCCGTTTCCAAAAAGCCATTCCCCAAAAACTCCCGATTAAAGTGAATCACGATATCCTCTGCGAGTAGATTACTATCTTTTTGAAAATAGACATCATCGTTGAGCCACATGTGTGGCAGGTTCTTTCCGATAAGTACCACATCACCCTCTTCGAATTTTTTGATACTATCGCCAACAAAACGAGTGCCCGTACTTTTTAAGGAGAGTACCAGCTCTAATTCCGGATGATAGTGCCATACCTTGAGAAAATAAGGTTCGACATGGTGGGTTACCATGAACGAGCTATTTTCAGGTTTATCGCGATGTAATAGGTGTAATTTCATCTATTTGCCAAAGGTTGATGTGAAAATACCGCTATTTTAAATGCAAAAAAAGCGAACCGAAGATGGTTTGGGCAAAAAAAGTACTAGAATTAGTGCGATTTGTGGTAGCCGGAAAGCGTTCCTTACTGTATTTTTGATAGTACAATATTTTTTATTCCAAGTTCAATTATGAAATACATTGTCTGTGAAAAACCGGGGGAGTTCCTTCTGAAGGAAAGAACAGCTCCGGTCAGAAAGAAAGGTGAGGCACTTCTAAAAGTGACCAAGGTAGGTATCTGCGGTACTGATTTGCATGCTTTTGCGGGCAACCAGGCCTTTTTTACCTATCCCAGAATCTTGGGGCATGAATTGGCCACACGAATAGAAGAGATCGAAGACAATGCCTTGGGGTTGAAGGCCGGTGATAATGTAGTCGTTATGCCCTATCTCAACTGCGGCACTTGCGTCGCTTGTCGCAATGGAAAAACCAATTGCTGCACCAGTTTAGAGGTCTTGGGTATCCATACCGATGGGGGTATGCAGGAGTATATCACGGTACCTATTTCCATATTGCTACCTGCGCAAAAATTGAACAATAATCAAATGGCCCTAGTTGAGCCGTTGGCTATTGGAGCACACGCGGTTAGACGCGCAAGGATAACGAAAGACGAAACCGTTGTGGTCGTTGGTTGCGGACCTATAGGTTTGGGTTTGATGAAGTTTGCGCAAATAGCGGGAGCCAAAGTCATCGCAGTGGATATGAATGAAGAGCGCCTTCAGTACGCGAAAAACGTCTTAGGTGTAGATGATACGGTTTTGGCAGGTGCCGATACCGTGCAAGAGGTTGCTGATAAGACCGACGGTGATATGGCCGCAGTGGTTTTCGATGCAACAGGGCATAAGGGAGCCTTAGAGGCCGGCCCCGACTATATGTCCCATGGCGGACGCTATGTATTGGTGGGCCTCTCAAAAGGGGAGCTGACCTTTACCCACCCGGCGATTCACGCCAAAGAAACCACTATATTATGCAGTAGAAATGCTGCTCTTGAAGATTTTGAATACGTGATATCCATATTGGAACAAGGACGTTTCCCGGTAGATTCCTTCATCACGCATAATGTAGATTTTAGTGAGATGATTTCTAATTTTAATAGCTGGCTGGATCCTGCTACCGGGGTGATAAAGGCTACGGTTAATTTTTAATAAATCAAGCTTTATAAAGAATAAAACAACAAATAGTCAACCATGAAAAAAGTAGTAACCTTCGGAGAGATCATGCTCCGTTTGTCCCCTCCGGGATTCCTGAGATTTTCACAGGCGAGTTCGTTCGATGTGGTCTACGGCGGCGGGGAGTCCAATGTCGCGGTGTCCCTGGCCAACTATGGGGTACCGGTGGATTTCGTGACCCGTCTGCCCGATAACGATATCGGCGCATGTGCCCTGATGGAAATGCGCAAGCGCGGCGTGGGCGTGGACAAGATCGTCCAT
>NZ_JBLFEP010000007.1:0-317883 GCF_047345415.1 Maribacter corallii | reverse complement strand
CAAAAAACTTACAGCCCACCCCTATTAATAAAAGTGGGCGCTGTCTCTACAATATGTCAAATGAACTTCCTTTTCTTGCCCGACATCACTGCCAAAGCGGGTGCAAATATAAGATGGTTTTTTAAATTAAAAACTTTATTTCAATCTTTTTTAAACTTTTTTTTTCACCCTTAATTTAACCTTCTAAATGCTAGAAATTTACGTTTGCACCATTCCATAAAAAGGGTATTAAATTTAACACATTTTATAGTCCGGCGCAACTATTTTAGTCCTAAAAAAGCTGTATTCCTAGTTTTACCCCTACTCTAGCAACCTGTGCTACCCCAAAAAAAAACAAACCGGCTTCAGACACCACACCTCACAAAGTGGTAGATTCACAACAAACCCCCAATAATATATTGTCCGCCTGCGATCAAGACACTATCTTTGTCGCCTTATTATTACGTGACTATATTATGATCAACATAACACTACCAGACGGTACGGTAAAGGAATATCAAAAGGGCACTACACCCATGGAGGTGGCAATGAGTATAAGCGAAGGGCTAGCCCGAAATGTTATTTCCGCTCAGTTCAACGATATCACTATCGAAACCAAAACCCCCTTGAACGAAGACGGCGCTTTGGTACTCTATACCTGGAAAAACGATGAGGGTAAAAAAGCTTTTTGGCACTCGACCTCGCATATTGTCGCTCAAGCGCTTGAAGAATTGTATCCCGGTATAAAATTGACCATCGGGCCAGCCATCGAGAACGGATTCTATTATGATGTGGATTTGCCTGAAGGAAGTATTTCCGATAAGGATTTTCCCATGATAGAGAAGAAGGCCTTGGAAATCGCCAGAGGAAAGCACGATTTTACAATGCGATCGGTTTCAAAGTCCGATGCCTTGACAAAGTATCAGACCGAGGGCAACGAATATAAAGTAGAGCTTATCGAAAATTTGGAAGATGGCACCATTACTTTTTGTGATCATGACACCTTTACCGATTTATGCCGTGGCGGACATATTCCAAATACGGGCATTGTAAAGGCCATTAAGATTTTAAGCGTTGCCGGAGCCTATTGGCGAGGTGATGAAAATAAACCCCAGCTCACCCGGGTTTATGGAACCTCTTTTCCGAAACAGAAAGAATTAACGGAATATCTCGCACTATTAGAGGAAGCAAAAAAGCGAGACCATAGAAAGTTGGGCAAAGAACTTGAACTCTTCACCTTTTCTCAAAAAGTTGGTCAGGGCTTACCGTTATGGCTTCCCAAAGGAGCGGCATTGCGCGAACGACTAGAGCAATTCTTAAAGAAGGCCCAGAAAAAAGCGGGTTACGAAATGGTGGTGAGTCCACATATCGGACAGAAAGAACTCTATGTCACTTCTGGCCATTACGCAAAATATGGAGAGGACAGTTTTCAACCCATTCATACGCCCAAGCAAGATGAAGAGTTTCTATTAAAACCCATGAACTGCCCCCACCATTGTGAGATTTATAAACATAGGCCATTCAGTTATCGAGAGTTGCCCAAACGGTATGCTGAATTCGGTACTGTATATCGGTACGAACAAAGTGGTGAATTACACGGTTTAACACGAGTACGCGGTTTCACTCAAGATGACGCCCACATTTTCTGCACTCCAGATCAACTGGACCAGGAATTCAAAAACGTAATCGACCTCTCCTTATATGTATTAGGTTCTTTGGGATTCGAAAACTTTAGGGCCCAGGTTTCAGTACGTGATTTGGATAAGCCGGAAAAATACATCGGTTCTGTAGAGAATTGGGAAAAAGCGGAAAACGCCATTATCAATGCGGCCGAAGAAAAGGGATTGGATTTTGTTATCGAAAAAGGTGAGGCTGCTTTCTACGGACCAAAATTGGATTTTATGGTGAAGGATGCGCTTGGGAGACAGTGGCAACTGGGTACCATTCAGGTCGACTATAATCTACCCGAACGTTTTGACCTAACCTACAAAGGGTCTGATAATGAACTACATAGACCCGTTATGATTCATCGTGCGCCTTTCGGAAGCCTAGAACGTTTTATTGCCTTATTACTAGAGCACACCGGAGGTAATTTTCCATTATGGTTGATTCCTGAACAGGCGATAATTTTACCGGTTAGCGAGAAAAACGAAAAATATGCTGAAAAAGTTTTGAAATCCCTAGAAAATAACGAAATTCGCGCGCTTGTCGACAGTAGAAATGAAACCGTGGGCAAGAAGATACGTGAGGCAGAAATGAACAAGATTCCATTTATGCTGATTGTTGGGGAAAACGACGAAAAGGCCCATACCATTTCTGTCCGGCGGCATGGAGGAGAAGACTTAGGCGCATTGAAAGTCGAAGACTTTACCCACTTGGTCGATACGGAAATAAATAGTACCTTAAAGTCGTTTTAAAAGATAAAGTTTAATTAAAATTTACAAGTCATAGCAATACGAAAAAGATTTAGGCCCCAACCTAGAAGGGAGAATAAGAACCCTCACAAAATTAATGAGAGAGTTATCGCTCCAGAAGTACGTCTGGTCGGTGATAATGTGGAAGTTGGTGTGTATCCATTGGCCAAGGCCATGGAAATTGCATCCGAAGCGGGATTGGATTTAGTGGAGATTTCTCCCAAAGCCAATCCACCTGTTTGTAAAGTAATCGATTACAAGAAGTTTCTTTACGAGCAAAAAAAGCGTGAAAAAGCCATGAAGGCCAAGGCCTCTAAAGTGGTGGTTAAGGAAATTAGGTTCGGTCCGAATACGGACGACCATGATTACGAGTTCAAGAAGAAACATGCTGAAAAGTTTTTGAAAGACGGGGCAAAATTGAAGGCCTATGTATTTTTTAAAGGACGATCCATTGTTTACAAAGACCAAGGAGAGATTCTACTTTTGCGTTTGGCTTCTGAACTAGAGGAATTGGGAAAGGTGGAACAAATGCCACGATTGGAAGGAAAGCGAATGACCATGTTCATCGCACCAAAGACTAAGAAATAACGACTTAAAGTCGTTTGACTATAAAATACTAAACGCTGCTGGCCGCTGGTTAGCAGCGTTTAGCATGCAAAAGGCTCCTTTGACCGTGTTGGGGAACCTTACTAAAAACTAAAGCACGGTAAGTGAGATAATTTAAAATAGGAGAAAAATGCCTAAGCAAAAAACAAAGTCCAGTGCCAAAAAGCGCTTTAAGCTTACAGGAACTGGAAAAATTAAGAGAAAGCACGCTTTCAAGAGTCACATTTTGACCAAGAAATCTAAAAAGCGTAAGCTTGCGTTAACACATGATACGTTGGTACACCCATCGGATGTTAACAGTATTAAAGAACAATTGCGTTTAAAGTAAACGTTCTTTTCAGGTAATTTAATCATTAACCATGGAGTTAGGCCATTAGAAAGAATTCAGAATTTTGAATTTCGTATTCGGAATTAGGAATCGCCTACTACAAAAAATTAAAAATTATGCCAAGATCAGTGAATGCAGTCGCTTCAAGAGCCAGAAGAAAAAAGGTAATGAAGCAAGCCAAAGGGTATTTCGGAAGACGTAAAAACGTTTGGACGGTTGCCAAAAATGCGGTTGAAAAAGCAATGTTATATGCTTACAGAGACCGAAGAAACAAAAAAAGAACTTTTAGAGCTTTATGGATTACCCGAATTAATGCGGGTGCCAGAATGCACGGAATGTCTTACTCTCAGTTTATGGGGAAGGTCAAAGCCAATGGCATCGAATTGAACCGTAAGGTTCTTGCCGATTTGGCGATGAACCACCCAGAAGCTTTTAAAGCTATTGTAGAGAAAGTAAAATAAATCAGTAAAATCTCACTTAAAAAAGCCAGCGCAATTGCGCTGGCTTTTTTCGTTAGTTCACCAAATAGTTTATTCTTTTAATCAAGTCCTCATAATCCGTAGCTTCAGTTCGTAATTCGATCAAACCAAATGTCGTCGCAGCTGAAGTAACCACGTAGTGGGTCTGATGAAAGTAACCTTGTTGACCACGAATTCTATACTTGATCTTTACATATTTTGACCTTTCTGTTTGAGTCAGTTTTTTTTCTAACCGTTCATATGAACCCTTACCATAAGTAGCGCTCATATTTTGCTCCAATAGCCCTAGGTATTGGTTGGCATCCGATTTGGAAAAGTTGATGTATTCCGATTTCAATATCAATATGACGTCATTACTATTTTCTTGGTTTGAAAATAATGCATAGTCCTTTCGGTCCGCCTCAAGAAACTTCAGCAATCCATTGAGTAATGACATGCTGTCTTTCTTTGCTACTATATAAGGTAAGTTTTCATAGGTAATCCTATCATAATTCAGGGGAAGAAGAAGTGTCCCCTTGGCGTACTCAATATAGTGCTCGGTAAAGCTCTCCGCTTTGAAAGTAGGTCTTTTTTTATCTTTCTCCTTACAATTACACAAAGAAAATACCAGGAGCGTTATAAAGATCAATCTCGGCATACATACCATACAATGCCCTAAGTGGTCTTTATTTTAGCAACGGCCGCTTTGAACTCTTGCCAATCGATTAACTCGTCATCGCTTTTATCATAGCCTTCTATTAACTTTGAACTAACTAGTCCACGTAAAAAGCCACTGACCTTAGCTTCCTCGAGTAACTTCTTGATTTCACTTTTTTTTAGCTTTCCGCTACCATCGGCATCAAAAAAACTGAACGCTTCTTCCGGTGTATCGAAATGATTGGTAATCAAAATTTGAATCTTGTTCAGAATACTTTCTTCCGTTGTCATCTATATCGTTTATGGTTTATATTCTTCGCTTGTGGTTTTTTAGCCAAAATCATGAGATCGACTCAACTTCCGTAAGCCGTGAGTACCAAATTTCTACCCGCGGCATTATTTCGGTGTTCCGCGAGATAGATTCCTTGCCAAATACCCAAATTCAATCTTCCGTTGGTAATTGGTATTTGAACAGAAGACCCCAATAACGATGCTTTTATATGGGCAGGCATATCGTCGGGTCCTTCATAGGTATGTATATAATACGGTGCTCCCTCGGGAATCATTTGGTTCATATGGCTTTCAAAGTCTATTCGAACCGTAGGATCTGCATTCTCATTAATCGTCAGACTTGCCGAAGTGTGCTTGATAAAGACCTGTAACATTCCTATTTGAATTTCCTTTATCTCAGAAATACCTTCTAGAACCATTTCAGTAACCAAATGAAACCCTCGTTGGAAGGGTCTTAATCGCAATTCACTTTGATAAAACTTCATTTCACTATTGTCTTATGATAAAACTTCTCGTTCAATCGCAATATTAAAATAAGAAGAAATACCTTTGGCAGCTAAAATTCGGAAGATGAATTTATCACAGATCAAACTGGTAGTAACCGACATGGATGGCACCTTGCTCAATTCGAACCATGAAGTAAGTTCACGATTCTTTGAGCTCTATGAAGCCCTTAAAAAGCGCAACATCACTTTTGTGGCTGCCAGTGGACGTCAATACCACAGTATTGTGGACAAGTTAGATCGTATCAAAAACGAAATCATCGTTATCGCCGAGAATGGAGCACTTGTCAAACAACATGAAGAAGAATTGTTGGTAACCCCCTTACAACGCTCATTGCGAAATGAACTGCTTTCCGAAATACAATATATCGATGGTGCGCATGCCATGCTCTGCGGCAAGTATATCTCGTATTTCGATGGTCAATCCGTGGCCTTTTTAGATCAACTGAAAGAGTATTATTCAAGCTATGAAGTTCAGGAGTCTTTTGACAGTGTTACGGATGAAATTTTAAAAATAGCGGTCTATCACCCCATTAGTGCGGAAGACTATATCTACCCCGCTATGGAATCGTTTGATGGAAAAATCAAAGTCAAGGTCTCAGGCAAAAACTGGGTGGATCTAAATCATGCCAATGCCAATAAGGGTTTTGCTCTTCAAAACGTCATCGAGCGATTGGGATTGTCAGCGGATAACGTATTGGCCTTTGGGGACTACAACAATGATGTGGAGATGCTCGCACTCACCAAGAATAGCGTTGCCATGCAAAATGCACATCCGAATGTTTTAGAGGTAGCAAATTATACTACCACCAGCAACGATAACTTCGGAGTAGAACGGGTTTTGGAAAAACTTCTGGAACAACAAAACTGAATACTTAGGTGAAGTATTGCGCTTCAACCATCGCAGTTTTTACTTCGACTTGGACGCTGGTTTCTTTATTCAAATCCATTGCTCAGGTTTTCTGCTTCTTTTTCTGTGCGGCAGGAAACAGGACATTGTTCAAGATCAACCGGTACCCTGGAGAGGTCGGATGTAATTCCAGTTCTGTTTTTGGGTCCCCTACCCGATGCTGGTAGTCTTCGGGATCATGACCTCCGTAAAAAGTAAAAAAACCTTTTCCCTTGATGCCATGAATATACCGTGCTTCTTCATTGGTTTTATTCTCCCCCAACACCAATACGGTTGGTTTTACACTCCTTCGATCGAATGCCGTAGTCTGCCCCATGAAGCCTTTGACCAAAGCAGTATGGTTCTGACATAACATGGTCGGCACGGGATCCCATTTTGCGGAGAAATCCATCAATGAAAAATAGTCCGATTCCTTTGCCACATTACCGCGTCTTTGCGTCATATCGATACTTGAAAACTCATATTTCAATGGACTACGTTCTAGGGTAAAATCGGTAAATGCGAATGTTTTATCGAAATTCAGTCGGCTTTGGTAATTGGCGTCGGAAGGGTCACCATCGAACATGGGCTCACAAATATCAACATCATCGGATGCAGAAAGGGCGATATCGAAACTGTCGGTAGCCGAACACATTGCGAACATGAACCCCCCGCCGATGACGTACTTTCGAATTTTCAGTGCTACGGCCCTTTTCTCTTCGGATACTTTGGAATAGCCTAATCTTGAAGCGAGCGCTTCAGCTTCCTTTTTTTGTTCTATGTACCAAGGCGCGGATCTATAGGCTCCATAGAACTTACCATATTGGCCCGTGAAATCTTCATGATGTAGATGAAGCCAATCGTAGAGCACTAATTTATCATCTAAAACATCTTCATCGTAGACCGTTACATAGGGAATTTCGGCATAGGTCAACACCATCGTCACGGCATCATCCCAGGGCTGGTTGCCCTTCGGCGAGTACACAGCGACCTTCGGAGCTTTTTCCAACACGACTGCCTCTTGATTTTGGGAAGGACTACTGATCTCTTCTAAAATACTTTGCGCCTGACTATCGGACACTATCTCAAAAGAGACCCCACGTATTTGGCATTCCTTTCGGATACTTTCCCCGTCGGGTAATAAAAATGAACCTCCTCGGTAATTCAATAGCCACTGCACTTTTTGCTGTTTGGTCAAGACCCAATAAGTAATTCCATAGGCTTTTAAATGGTTCTTTTGACTCTCTGCGTCCATGGGTATCAAAATGGAGGATGCAAAAATCTGAGTTGAAAAAGCAAGAAGGAAAAGGGAGCAAAAGAGTTTTTTCATACCGCACTTAAATGTCGCTTATCCAAAGATAAACGAAAAATTGCGCTACGGTATTTTACAAGGCGTTAAAGAATATTAAAAAGGGACGTCATCGTCTTCCCCAAAACCCGAACTATCATTCATTGAACTCCCAAAAGCGGTATTGGCATCGGGCAGATTTTTAGTCAAAAAAGTATTGTCTTCACCATCATTCATCTTCGACTGGAATTCAAATGGAGAATCAAAATCATCCAAATTGTCGAATTTACCCAGTTGTCCAATGAACTTTAGCCGTATGTTCTCCAAGCCTCCATTACGGTGTTTGGCGACAATAAACTCGGCCTGCCCTTGGGTTGGTGTACGTTCTTCGTCATCCCATTCATCAATTTTATAATATTCAGGCCTGTAGATAAACGAAACGATATCGGCATCTTGTTCTATGGCACCGGACTCCCTTAAATCGGAAAGCAATGGTCGTTTACTGCCCCCACGGGTCTCAACGGCCCGTGATAATTGAGAAAGAGCAATCACTGGCACGTTCAGTTCTTTCGCTAACGCTTTTAAATTTCGAGAAATCGTCGATATCTCTTGTTCACGATTACCACCCTTTTGGCTTCCACCGGCTGTCATCAACTGCAGGTAATCAATAATAATCATTTTGATTCCGTGTTGAGAAGCCAGTCGTCTTGCCTTGGCTCTCAAGTCGAAAATCGATAATGATGGTGTATCATCAATAAATAATGGGGCTTTTTCCAACTCCTTAACTTTAACACTAAGTTGCTCCCATTCGTGCTTTTCTAATTTACCGGTTCTTAATTTTTCCGAAGACAAGCCTGTTTCCGAGGAAATCAACCTGGTAATCAATTGCACTGAAGACATTTCACAAGAGAAAAAAGCCACAGGTGTATTGTGATCAATAGCCATATTCCTAGCCATTGATAAGGTCAATGCAGTTTTACCCATACCTGGGCGCGCCGCTACAATAATCAAATCACTAGGCTGCCATCCAGAAGTTAGTTTATCGACCCTGTCAAAGCCTGAGGGTATTCCGCTCATACCCTCTTTTTTTGAAATCTCTTCAATCCGTTTTTTCGCTTGGATGACCAAATTCTGTGCAGTCTCTGCGGATCGTTTTAGGTTGCCTTGCGTAACATCATATAACCTTGACTCGGCATTGTCCAATAAATCGAAAACATCCGTTGCCTCATCATAGGCCTCTTCGATAATCTCGTTGGAAATCTTTATCAGACTGCGTTGAATGTACTTTTGCAGGATAATCCTCGCGTGAAACTCGATATGGGCCGAAGAAGCCACTTTTTGGGTAAGTTTGATCAAGTAAAAATCGCCTCCGATCGACTCTAACTTCCCATCTTTCCGCAATTGCGAGGAAACGGTTAATAAATCGACTGGTTCAGAGGTTTCGAACAGTTTGAAGATGGCCTCATAAATATACCGATGCGCATCTTTATAAAAAACTTCAGGATGTAAGATATCTATTACCTCATCAACACCTTTTTTATCAATCATCATTGCACCCAACACAACCTCCTCTAAATCAACAGATTGAGGGGGTATTTTACCTCTTTCCAAATTGATTAGGGTAGATTTGTCGATCTTGCGACCAATAACTGGGTTCGGTTTCTCCATGGGGACGAAAGTATGCAATTAACCTTAAGTTAACATGGAATATGCGGCTTGCGATATTCACAGTTGTTAAACAATTCGGTGTTTATAAGTTACGATTTTGTGTTGATAACAAAAAAAATCCGAGGAAAGAATTCCTCAGATTTCAGTGGGCTTGTTAATTACTGGGGCTAGCCGTTAAAGACTCCCATTTCAGCATATTTATCCATGCGATTTTTCACGAGTTCTTTTGGGGATAACTTTTCGAGTTCCTTATAATGGGAACCGATCTTGTTCTTTACGATTTCAAAGGCTTTAGTTCGATTGCTATGGGCACCACCTGCCGGTTCGCGGACAATCTCATCAATAAGCTTTAGTTTTTTCATGTCATTAGCCGTCAACTTAAGAGCTTCGGCAGCTATTTCCTTATACTCCCAACTTCTCCAAAGGATTGAGGAACACGATTCTGGGGATATGACAGAATACCACGTATTTTCCAACATCAATACCCGGTCACCTACACCAATACCAAGGGCACCTCCTGACGCACCTTCACCGATAATCACCACGATAATGGGTACTTTCAAACGGGTCATTTCAAGAATGTTTCGGGCGATTGCCTCGCCTTGTCCCCTTTCTTCGGCCTCAATACCTGGATATGCACCAGGAGTATCCACCAAACAGACCACGGGAATACCAAATTTCTCAGCCGACTTCATGAGACGCAACGCTTTACGATATCCCTCGGGATTGGCCATACCAAAATTTCGATATTGTCTGGTTTTGGTATTATACCCTTTTTGCTGCCCTATGAACATATAACTTTGATCGCCTATTTTTCCCAGCCCCCCTATCATCGCCTTGTCATCTTTAACATTTCTGTCACCATGCAATTCCAAGAAGGTATCGCCACAAATAGCATTGATATAATCGAGGGTATACGGGCGGTTCGGATGCCTTGAAAGCTGAACCCGTTGCCAGGCGGTGAGGTTTTTATAGATATCCTTTTTCGTCTCCGCTAGCTTTTTTTCAATTTGTTTGCAGGTTTCCGTCACATCAACGTCACTCTCTTGACCGATGATCATACATTTGTCCAACTGCTCTTCGAGTTCCTTGATGGGGAGTTCAAAATCCAAATATTCCATGTTGTAGGTTTCGTTAGTTTAACTCGGCAAATATAAAAATAAAAGGCTACGCTAGGCGCGCTTCTCTTTTTTTAATCGATCTCTATTCTTAAGTATACCGTTGGCAATGACCGTAGCAAGTATAATCAGAGCGCCCAAATAAAACATCGGGTTCATTTTTTCTGCTTCCCCCAGGATAAAGAAGGCGAGCACGATCCCGTAAACGGGTTCAAGGTTTACGGTCAGCACAACGGTATAGGGTGTGAGGTATTTCATAACATGTACGCCACCGATAAAGGCGTACGCCGTACAAATGGAGGCAAGAATGCCCATGAGAATCCAGTCATTTTCAGAAAGTCGAAAGAGGTCTACGGTGAATGCGCCTTGAACTCCTAAATAAACCGAAATGAGCACTGCTCCGATAGCCAATTCATAAAATGAGATAATCGTCGGTTTTTCCGTGACGACCAACTTACCGTTAAGCAATGTAAACACTACTCCCATAAAGGCCGAAAGCAGTGCAATGGCCATGCCATAGGCATATTTAGACTCCACTTTGAAGATCAAGACCAAACCCAATACCACAACGAGGCCAAAAACAAGTTCATACCCTATAATCTTGCGCTTATATAAAATCGGCTCTAATAAGGCCGTAAAAAAAGCACCAGTAGACATCACCGCCAAGGCTATGGATACATTGGCGACCTTGATGGCCAGAAAAAAGGTAACCCAGTGCAGGGCCAAAGCTCCGCCTGCGGTGGCTAAAATCAAGAAGCTTCTCTTCGATACTTTTAGCGAATACCTCCGTATACCTATGAACACCATAATTAGTAGTGCCGCAATGCCCATGCGGTACCAAACGAGGGGTAAGGCTTCTATCGTGATCAGTTTACCTAGAACAGCGGTAAATCCCCAGATAAATACAATAAAATGTAGATGAAGGTAATTTCTCAGTTTTACGCCCATCGAGGATCAGCGTTTTGCTTTTTGCAACAGATAAAATGCGAGTATCCCAAAAAGAGTATTCGGCATCACCACGGCCAATAACGGATCTAATCCTGCTTGTTCGGCGAGCGTACTAAAGATTCGATCAAAAAAGATAAAGACAAAGGCCACTACAATTCCGAAGGCCAGGTTGAGTCCCATCCCTCCCCTGCGTTTCATAGAAGCCACTGCCACTCCGATAATGGTTAGGATGAACACAGAGAGCGGCAACGCCCATCGCTTATATTTCACAAGTACGTAGGCATTGATGTTGGAGGCCCCTTTCTTCCGTTGATCTGCAATGAACTTGTCAAGTTCTAAAAGGTTCTTGGTTTCGGCAACATAAGAGACCGGTGTCAAATCATCTATTTTGAATGCGAAAAGAGTGTCTAATCGTCTCTTGGTTTCAATGATGGCCGTATCGCCCAGCATAGTTCTTTTTTTAAAGGTAGTCAAGCGATAATTACTATCCTTCTCGATCCATCTGATATTGGCCGCCGACATTTTGAAATCCAATGTATTGTCTTCATTGAAGCGTTCAAAGGTGAAGTTGTATCCGATCTTTCGAGCGGGGTCAAAACTACTGACGTAAATAAAATCGCGTTCATTCAGCTGATTGTAAATATTGGTCGTTACCCGTTCTTCCCCTCCCCTTTTTAAATATTTGTATTTAAACTCGTTAAAACCCTTGCTAGCGGAGGGCACTACGAACATACCCATTAATAAAACGGCCACGGCAACGATAGAAGCTCCTATCAAATAAGGTCTGAGAAACCTATTGAATGAAATACCAGAGCTAAGCATCGCAACGATCTCGGTGTTACTTGCCAATTTGGAAGTGAAAAAAATAACGGACAAAAACAAAAATATGGGTAATAACAGACTACCGATGTAAATACTAAAATCACCCAGATAGGCCAATACTTCATTTAAAGGTGCCTCACGCTCTTGTATTTTTCCAATCTGCTCTGCGAGATGCGCCATAATACCGATAGGAATGAACAATAAGAGCATTACGGAGAACGTAAGCAGGTAACGCTTTAATATGTACCGATCAAGAATACCCAATTTTATAGTCGTTTGTCCATTTGTTTGACCATCTTATTTTTCCAATCCGTGAAATCCCCGGCCAAAATATGTTTTCGCGCCTCTCGCGTTAGCCACAAATAGAATCCTAAATTGTGGATTGTCGCGATCTGCTTGCCCAGATATTCGTTTGCGGCGAACAAATGCCGCAAATAGGCCTTGGAATACTCTTTATCAACAAAGGTAATACCCATTTCATCAAGAGGGGAAAAATCATCTTCCCATTTTTTGTTCTTGATATTCATAGTACCGTGTGCTGTAAACAACATTCCATTTCTGGCGTTCCTCGTGGGCATCACACAGTCGAACATATCAATGCCCAAGGCGATATTTTCAAGAATATTTATGGGGGTGCCAACACCCATTAAATATCTAGGTTTGTCTTCCGGCAAAATTTCGGTGACCACTTCGGTCATCGCATACATTTCTTCTGCGGGTTCACCAACCGACAACCCCCCAATGGCGTTTCCTTCCGCTCCGGCGTTCGCAATGTATTCTGCTGACTGTCTTCTCAAATCTTTATAGGTCGACCCTTGTACTATAGGGAAAAATGTCTGTGCGTAATCATATTCGAGCGGGGTTTTCTCTAAATGGGCGATACATCTATCAAGCCAACGGTGTGTCATATGCATCGATCGTTTGGCGTAGGTGTAATCACAAGGATAGGGGGTACATTCATCAAAGGCCATAATGATATCCGCCCCGATGACCCGTTGTATTTCCATCACATTTTCAGGGGTGAAAAAATGCATGGAGCCATCTATATGCGATTTGAATTTCACGCCTTCTTCCTTAATCTTGCGATTCGCCGAAAGGGAATATACTTGATACCCTCCGCTATCGGTCAATATATTTCTATCCCATCCCATAAACTTATGCAAGCCGCCGGCCTGTTTGAGAATATCGATTTTTGGGCGTAGAAATAAATGATAGGTGTTCCCTAAGATGATATCTGGGTCGATATCTTCCTTTAACTCCCGTTGGTGCACTCCCTTTACGGATGCAACAGTTCCTACAGGCATAAAAATAGGGGTTTCTATAGGGCCGTGGTCGGTAAGCATTCGCCCTGCGCGCGCGCGACTATTAACATCTGTATGTTCTAAGGTAAACTTCATCGAATTGAACTAGCGGCAAAGATATAGAACTCCACCCCATATTATACTAAGGAAAAAATAAAGTTCAAGTCTGCAACTGAATTCGATCTTGAATTGGAGTGTCACGCTTGGGCTTGCTTTTAAATTTGTATTTGTATTTAAATTCCGACCGAACCCTAGTTGATAAAATATGATAACTCCGACTTGTCTACCCAAAAGATTGCCATTACTTTTGAAGCCAATAAATCAGATAGCTACAACATGCCAGAATTAAGCAAATTACAAGACCTAGTTTCGCAGACCAGAAGGGATATCTTGAGAATGGTCCACAAGGTAAATTCAGGCCACCCCGGTGGCTCCTTGGGGTGCACCGAGTTTTTCGTTGCGCTCTATCACGAACTTATGGAGCTCAAAGATGGTTTCGATATGGATGGTAATGGAGAAGACCTGTTCTTTCTCTCTAACGGACATATTTCACCTGTGTACTATAGCGTGCTTTCAAGAAGGGGTTATTTTCCGGTTGAGGAACTGAACACTTTTCGCTTGATCGATTCGCGTTTGCAAGGGCACCCGACTACACATGAAGGGCTACCCGGTATTCGTATTGCTTCGGGTTCTTTAGGACAAGGAATGTCAGTGGCTATTGGAGCGGCCTTGGCCAAAAAATTAAATAATGACGACCATTTGATCTATAGTCTGCACGGGGATGGCGAACTTCAGGAAGGTCAAAATTGGGAGGCCATTATGTACGCTGCCGGAAACAAAGTGGACAATCTGATCTCTACCATAGATGTCAACGGTAAACAGATTGATGGTGCGACCGATGATGTACTACCTCTTGGTGACTTGAAGGCCAAATTCGAAGCATTTGGTTGGGACGTTCTCGAAATCAGTGAAGGGAATAATCTTGAAGCCGTTCTGACAGGCATGAACGAAGCAAAATCAAGAACTGGCAAAGGAAAACCCGTTTGTGTTCTATTACAAACCATGATGGGTAATGGGGTAGATTTCATGATGCATACCCATGCATGGCATGGTAAAGCACCGAATGACGAGCAACTGGAAAATGCGCTCTCGCAAAATGCGGAAACTTTAGGGGATTATTAGAACCTCTTGACCCCAACAGGGCGATTTAAAATTATTGAAAAGATTCCCGCCTTAGCGGAAATGAAATTAAACTACAATGACGAAATACACAGACCAAGGAAAAAACGATACACGAAGCGGCTATGGTGCCGGAATGACCGAATTGGGTAGAACCAATCCGAATGTAGTGGCCCTTTGCGCCGACCTCGTGGGTTCGCTAAAGATTCAGACTTTCATAGACGAAAACCCTGATCGCTTTTTTCAGATCGGTATTGCCGAGGCTAACATGATGGGAATCGCGGCAGGTTTGACCATCGGTGGTAAAATACCGTTCACCGGTACTTTCGCCAACTTTTCCACAGGTCGGGTGTATGACCAAATACGACAATCGATTGCTTACTCCGGTAAGAACGTTAAGATCTGTGCTTCGCATGCCGGGGTTACTTTAGGTGAAGATGGGGCTACCCATCAAATTTTAGAGGACATCGGATTGATGAAAATGTTGCCCGGTATGGTGGTCATCAATCCCTGTGACTACAATCAAACCAAAGCCGCTACCATAGCGATCGCGGATTACGAAGGGCCCGTTTATTTACGTTTCGGAAGACCGAAGGTTGCCAACTTTACCCCGGTAGACCAAAAGTTCGAAATAGGGAAGGCCGTATTGCTTTCCGAGGGGACCGACGTGACCATTGTTGCAACGGGCCATTTGGTATGGGAATCGCTTTTAGCGGCAGAAGCTTTGGAGCAACAGGGTATTTCGGCCGAAGTCATTAACGTACACACCATCAAACCCCTCGACGCCGAGGCCGTTTTAAAATCGGTACAAAAGACAGGTTGTGTAGTTACCGCCGAAGAACACAATTATCTTGGCGGACTCGGAGAAAGCATTTCTAGGGTACTGGCGACCCAATATCCTGCTCCACAAGAGTTCGTGGCAACCAATGATACTTTTGGCGAAAGCGGTACTCCGGACCAGCTTATGGAGAAATACGGATTGAACAATAAAGCCGTTGTAAAGGCCGTTTTAAAAGTATTGGAAAGAAAGTGAATGGTGGTATCGTTTTTGATATCACTACTGATATTTAAAACGAACACATTATGAAAAGAGTATTTCTAATTGCCGTTATGGCATTGGCAAGCGCTACTGCATTTGCACAAAAGGATTCCGGCTTTGGAATCAAAGGTGGACTTAATTATAATCAAAATGGAGATTTAATTGCCTCAGTTGGTGATGCCGCTTCGGACATTGTCGAAGGATCCAGTGGAAAAATAGGCTATCACTTCGGTGTATTCGGTAAAATTGAATTGGCTAAAATCTACATCCGGCCAGAGGCAATCTACACGAGAACCACCAGTACGTATGATGTAAATGGCATAAGTACTGATTTTGACATTACTAAAATAGATGTACCCGTATTATTGGGTATCAATTTGGTTGGTCCACTACATATTTTTGCTGGTCCTGCCTTTCAGTACCAAGTGGAAAATGATTTAGAGGGGTTCAGTATCAACGAGGCAGAAAATGATTTTAGCGTTGGGCTTCATGCCGGCCTTGGAGTAAACCTGGGTCGATTAGGTCTCGATGTACGCTATGAAAGAGGTTTTTCAGAGAATGAAGCGAACTTTATCGGAACGAATGTAACGAATGTTGACGGCCGTGTGGACTCAAGACCTTCGCAAGTTATCTTTAGCCTTTCCCTTAAGATTTAAACCAAAGAAAGAAGAAAAATAGTCCTATAAAACAACGCCCCGCTTAAGAAGCGGGGCGTTGTTATTATCCTTTATTTTCAAATCAATTATCGTTATCGAGGTGGTCGTAAATACCATCACCATCAGTATCCTTGAATCCTACAAAATTGCCATCGGCATCCAGTTCAATCTCGTCAATGGTTGGAATTCCATCCGCGTCATCATCGGAATCATTATGGTTTGCCAAATATATGCCTAATGGTTCTGTATCCTCATCGGTATTATCATTATTCAAATCACCGTCACCGTTTAAATCCTCTAAAATCGAAGGAATACCATCACCATCAAAGTCTGTGTTCTCCACAAAGGAAAAGCTATCAACTTTAAAAACAAGTGGAGAATAGGCAGGTATGGTTCCAGAAGGGCCACGACCGTTACCATAGCCTAATCCAGATGGCATAAATATAACCCCTATGCCATAGGTACCAAAGTCAACAGTTCCATCACCATTGTCAACAATTTCTCCCCCCGATTTGAACTTGGTTATTCCCTGACCAAACCCTCTCACAGTTCCTGATAAATACAAGCTTAAAGGAGGGATAGAAGAATCGAATAAATTTCCATCCAAATAAGAACCTTCATAGCTGATAATCGCATTGTCTCCTATAGTTGGACTCTCACCTTCTCCAGGGCGGACTTCTAAATAATACAGTTTGTGGGGCACATCGTTTTCTTCTTCCAAACCGCTAAAATTGTCAGAGGATACTAAAATTATCTCCGATTGCACATCATCAATTAATGGTCTTTTAGAGGAATTATCCCCTGCAATCGTATCAATTACGATGTTGAAGTCGAAATCATCGGATGGATTTTCAAAATCCTCGTAATTATAAAAGTGGGTACTCAAATATTCATTAAGCTCAGTTTCATCCTCGGCAGCGACTTCACTTAAGAGTCTAGGAGGTACAACTTCAGCATCCAAGAGTCCATCGTCATCATTCCGACAGGAATACAAACCGATTACTAGAAGAAAAAAAATGGATAGCTTGTTCCTTTTCATGCATTCTGTTTTAAGAGCGGCAAGATACAATTTTCCCCTATTTTTGTGAGAGACCTTAACAAAGATTTTTAATTACTCATGCGCATTGATAAATACTTATGGAGCACTCGCTATTTTAAAACCCGAAATATGGGTACCATAGCTTGCAAAAAGGGCCAGGTCAAGATTAACGGGAAGATTGCCAAACCTGGACGGGAGGTCTACCACTTGGATGAAATTACAGTACGCAGAAATCAGATCAACTACCAGTTGGTGGTCTTGGATATTCCCAAAAGCAGGGTCGGTGCTAAGTTGGTCGATATCTATAGAAAGGATGTCACACCCAAGGAGGCATTCGAACATGATAAATTAGTACAGTATTCGAAAAATCAATACCGGCAAAAGGGAGAGGGGCGCCCGACCAAAAAAGACCGAAGGGATATCACGGAATATGTCGAAAACCCATTTGAAGATTCGGAAGAAGAATAATCGCCCTGGAAATCGATGTTTCTTTATCTTTGAGGCAAATACCATTTATCATGGAACAACAGATATTGTCACACCAGCAAATTCAACATAAAGTAAGACGGATCGCCTATCAAATTTATGAGGCCAATGTAAACGAAAAGGAAATCTTGATTGCCGGAATCGACGGTGATGGACTCAAATTCGCCAAAAAGATACAGGCCGTGCTTCAAGATATCACCAAAGCCAAAATATCCCTTTGCAAAGTAAGTATGGACAAAGGAAATCCGCTACAAAGTGGAGTAACCACTTCGATACCTGAAACGGACTATGCGAACAAATCGGTCGTCTTGGTAGATGATGTCTTGAATTCTGGCACTACGTTGATCTATGGGGTACATCATTTTCTCAAAACCCCATTAAAGCAATTGAAAACGGCTGTTCTAGTGAATAGGAATCACAAAAAATATCCTGTCAAGGCAGATTATAAAGGTATTTCTTTATCTACCTCCCTTCAGGAACACGTCAATGTGAGATTTCGGGCGAAAAACGATGTGGTGTATCTAGACTAAGAGCTTTTGAATTTCGGAAGTCACCTCTTCCACTGTTTTCCCATCGCAACCAATTGCATGATGCGCCTCTTGATAAAAGTTGTTTCTTTCGAATAGATGTTTTCCTAAAAATTCTGGCATTTCCGCCGCATCGAGATGTGAAATCAAGGGCCGCTCTGCTTTGTTAGGGACCAAGCGTTTTACCAATTCAGGAATGGATAATCTCAAATAAAAAACATTTGGACTAGCCTCTAAAATCGTCTTCATGTTACCACTATAACAAGGTGCACCACCACCTGTAGCCAATACCATTGGTCTCCTGTCATCTAACAACTCATTCAGATAATGGTGTTCTTTTTTACGGAAACGTATTTGTCCCACGGTTTCGAAAAGTTCGGTTATGGTACATTGCTCGCCTTCCTCGATAACGGTATCCAAATCTAAGAAGTTTATTCCCAGTTTTTCTGCAAGTGCTTTGCCTACGGTAGTTTTTCCACTTCCCATATACCCAACTAAAATGACTTTCATCCTTCTTATTTTGGGTAAAGTTCCTTTAATTCTTTGTTATATCAAAGATTTCTAAAATTTCTCTTCGATTGCACTTGTAGAATAAATGAATCGGCTTATATTTGCACCCGCAAACGAGGAATTATTGCATTGAAATTTTGACCTGGTAGCTCAGTTGGTAGAGCATCTCCCTTTTAAGGAGAGGGTCCTGGGTTCGAGCCCCAGCCAGGTCACTTTACGACCTTCATAATTATTCAAAAAGTCTGTAAATCGTTGATTTACAGACTTTTTTATTTTTTCTAGTATCATTTGATATCATTTAAAATCATCCAATTCGGTGCGCACTTATTGAATCCATAAAATGGACACCAGAAGGGTGTTAAAAAATTGTATATCAGATTATTACAGAAATATTTTTGTCAACTTAAAAAGGAAGAAAAAATGAAAAACAAGCAATTATGGCGTCCAGTTCATTCGCAATCTTAAGCTACCTAAGAACAGGCAGGTTAGATAATCGCGGTAAAGCCCCTATTTACTTACGAATAACTGTAAATGGTCATCATTCCTTGAAATAGAGCAAGGCAAGATAAGAAGTGGATTTTATAGTTCATGCTTTAAAATTATGGCTGCTAATTTGAATCCACAACTTCTCCTGACCCAGTATTTGAAACATCTAATGTTGGTGTGCCTTTGTAAAATATGCTGCCACTACCAGAATTTGTGCCTCTTAATCTGTCTGAACAATTGATTTCACAGTTACCCGAACCCGAATTGGCAACTGTGCAATTTTCTACCATAAAATTAAATCCTTGAAAGCTTCCTGAGCCTGAGTTTTTTAAAGTCAGAGATGTTCCAGAACTAGTAAATAGGACGTTGCCGCTCCCTTCATTATCTATTGTCATACTCGTCAAACCATCAAAACCTGCAGAGGTCATGTTTCCAGAGCCGGTATTCTTCAGTCCTTCCAAATTCGGAATTGTCACGGAAACTGTAATCATAACATCAACATAAGTACTTTTTGGCATGTCGATTTTTAAAGTACCATTTTCAACTATTGTTTTGATAGAACTGATTACGTTATCATCAGCAGATAGTTTCACTTGTTGCGGTGAACCTTCCATAATAATGATATTAACGGAAGTAGGATTGTATACTTGGGTAAAATTGGCCAAGTTCCGACTTTCAGAAACTATGTTTCCTGAACCTCGCAAGGTATCATCCTTTGAACACGATAAACAAAGAAGCACTATCGAGAATGCTGTCATTAGTAAGTTCATTCTTTCCATTTTCAAGTGATTTTGATTTTCTTGACATTTCCAAATTAGGGGTTACAAATAGATTTAAAGTCCCAAAAGAAGTCGTGGGACTATTTTTGCAAATCAGAAAAATCTTTATTCTGGATGTATCAACTTCAATGTAAATTCCAAAACAGCATCCTCATTATTAATCTCTTGCATAACTGTGTTTCGCACCCAATGATTAGGAATGACGCCATGGCCTTCATTTTTATAAGAAACATCTGTGGTATAACTAACTAAGCAAACCAAGATGCGATTTTTTGAATTCGGTAATGTTAAGAATGTCTGTATGCCGCTTACGTTGGTAACGGGATTCCCACCTGTTTCTTCCCCCAGAAACACGGCATCTTTCAGATGTTCTTTTATGATACCACATACTTCTCCTGTTGCGGAAAAAGACCAACCATCAATTAGGACATATAAATTACCCCGGAAAAGGTTCTCCGATGGATATTGTGGTTTACCCCCAAATCCTGGTCGCTCTTTCATAGGATAAACCCCATTTACTTTCTCGTTGACAAAGTTTTTCTTGAATTCTGTCTTAGATATGATATTAAATTCATAGTATTCAGGATTGGGGAGTGCACGTATGTTGGCAAAAACCTCTTTGTACAAATAAAAAGGCTCTTTAACAAGATGTCTTAACAACTCTAATTGAGGTCTTACATCCCCGCCTTGATTCCCTCTTAAATCCAAAACTAGGTTATCGATATCTTTATCTTTGATGGTTTTAAAAGAGCTTTTAATGAATTTAGCAAAGCGTTGACCATCCTCGCTTTTAATACCATTGTTAAATTGACTCACTTTAAGATACGCTGTTCCATTGATTATCTTAAAAGAATGGGGTTCTGGTTTTTCTCGCCACCAAGGAACAAATTCAATATCGAAACGTTCTTTTAACCTTTTTTTGAATTCTGATTCCTGAATACCGTCTACTTTAAAAATAAAATTTTCACCATCCGGACTAACGATTTCTAAATCATATTTCTCAGCATCTCCAAGAAAGTGTGTAAATAGCAATCTATATTCTTCTTCCACAATTTCACGAGGTCTTGTATTGTTATTTCCATCTTTGAACCATCGGTCTACCATATGGTTAAAGATTTCCATTGCGGGTTTACCATTTATTGACTTCAATCGGGAACCTTCTTTTAGTTGAGTTTGGTCAGAAACATTATGTAATATATAAAGTTGATTTTCATAAAAATAAAGGTCCAAAGGCAACAAACTGGCATTTGTTACAACATAATCTTCCCATGCGGAGGAAGGCACCAAAATTGAATGCCCATTTTTTATCAGGCTGGAAAGTGGAGCAATCAAACGAAAAAAATCAATGGAGTTCATATCATGTGTAATACCATTCTTTACTTGTTCAAAAAAAACATCCACATCCGTCTTGGTCTTATAATTATATAACCCTGGCTGTGCCTTTTCAAGATTACTTTTTAAAATCTCAAGATCCTCAAGCAGGAGTTTTTTTTCAATTATTGGTACAACCTTCTCTATTTCGTTTTGGGCCAGCAAAGCATTGCTCATCGTAAATAAGGAAAACACAAATACTAATGGATACAATCGATTCAAATTCATGTGAACGCTTGATTTTATAATTTAAAATAAAAACAATATAAGACGTTGGTAGAAACCAAAAGTCCCACGAAAAGCAATGGGACTTTTTCTATTATAATTTTTCTGGAATATCATCAGACTTTCGAATGCGCCAAGCATCATCGTATATCGAACGATAAATGATTTCATAATCAAATTCGTTTCTTTCTAGTTTTCTCAGGAATTTCTCCGTTTTGATATAACGTTCTCCCGAGCCGCCAAATTTTACGGCTATCCTTTCGGCGTTTGCTGGAATGGCCAAACCTGTATCAATACTTGCACTAGCAAGTACTGCAATACTATCATTTTGAAAAAAATCCGTTTGGAGGAAATCAGCAAAGTCCATTTCATAGATTTCCCCTTTGTACGAAATTTTCATTTCCTGAATAATTGCAGGGCCTACACCATAGTTATTTAAAGTTAGCGTAATGAAATCCTTATCGGGATTATACCCTGTTTCAATGTATAAATAAGGCATAACCGACAAGTGACTTTGCTTCTCTATGATACTTGTTTGTTTTGCAAAGACCAAAAGCGTAAACAAACTGATAAAAATCGCCGTAAGCGTAACGACTCTGTCCGGCGTCCAAAACTTGTTCTTTACCATCTTACCGATGAACCATTTCTTCATTGCCCTCATTTGAATTATTGAAATGACTTTTCCTCAACAATACTCTTAAATAATACATGACCATTACTGTCCCAAGCTCGCCTAAAACCCTTGGGGATAGTGAAGAATTCATACGAATTGAAAATTTGAGCACCTTCCCCTTCTGCTTGGACATTGGCCAAACCGTTCAGCATATACACAAATTCATCAAAGGCAAAATTGCTCCTCGAAGTTTTCCACGATTCACTTGACACAGTATACATACGAATGCCTGCACCCTGGAATAGTCTTTTTTTAAAAAATTGCATGTCCGGTTCATTCTACAGTTTGACTTGCTGAAGTACAATACCCCATACCGTTTCTTTATTCAGTAATATGGGGGCAATGACTTTTGTGGTATCCGTTTGAGTTAGTCCAATTGCGCCGCCTATAAAAAATAGCAGAAAGATGATGGAATACTGCCGATATGATTTTCTCATTGACCAGTGTTTCATTTTTTAGAGTTCTATTTGGTTATCACTAACATTTGCATCCATCAGCAGATAGTTCGGATCGATGACTATTTTCGAAGGTGTCTTTTTTAAAATGATGGAAGTACTCTTTTCCGCTTTTGTTACTTTCAATTTGTGTATACGCATTAGATTGTTCTCATCATCAAAAATCCCGACTTCAATATAATCATTCAGGGCTAGTGCTTTGTCTTTGGACCCATTGCCATATTTTCGGATTGAAAAATCGAGCTTAAGGAAATAGGCGCCATTATCCATAGGTTTTACCACAGCGTTTTCAATCTTGTTATCATAAAAAGTTACTGTCTCAAAAATATCTTTGATCACATATTGTAAGGAATCGGGTGTAGCTTGCTTTAAACGTGCTACCAGTTCAAGTGATGTTGGGTACGGTGGGTGCTCTTGAAGTCGATAATCTTCCAAAAACTCTTTTAAAACTTGATTGAGTTTCTTTTCCCCTAAATATTGTGCCATGGCGTTAAAGGCCATTGCTCCCTTGCCATAAAAAAGATATAGTTGTTCTGCGGCAAGTACCAGGGGTGGTTCTTCCCCCTGCTCGTTTCTTCTTCCTTCAAGGTAACGTTCACGCTGTTTTTTTAAAAATTGCAACGCTATTTCTTCACCATAGTGCTCCCGATAGATGTTCAAGGTGATGTACTCGGTAATGCTCTCGGACAACATACGTGAGCCCAAGGCATCCGCACCGGCTACCTGATTTCCCCACCATTGATGCGTGAGCTCATGGGCAGCGACGTAAAAAGCCAAATCAACCTTTTCATCTGCAGTGTTGGTATTTGCAATAAATCGAATCTCGGACATAGGGATACTATTAGCCATGGTCGTGGCATAGGTACCTTCAGAATCGGGGAATTCGATGATTCGTGCTTGTCGATGCTGGTAAGGACTAAAATACTTGGTATTATAATCCAAAGCGGCTTTTAAGCCCTCGATCATTTCATTAAGATTATAGGTATGGGCCTGATGGTGGTATATTTCCAGATCGATACCCTTATATTTTTCCTTTTTAATTTCATAACGTCCGGAGTTGAACCCTAAAATGTATTTTATTTTGTTGCTTGTTTCATATTGGAAATACCTCCGGTCATTTTCCACCCATTCTTTTACAAGATACCCTGGAGCCAGTGCGATTTGGTCTTTGGATGTGCTAATGGTACCTTCAAAATCAATTAAATCGGAATCAATGGCTCCATAGTTGTTCTTTAAGGCCATACTATCGCTAGGATGTTTTTGTTCCTTGGCAAAAGAATACCCCAATCTTGGAAATAGGTCATTCAACAAAAAAGTGCCGTTTTGCAATACATTTGAATTCCGTTCAAATAAAGTGTTCTGGATATTTTGAACGGTAAAACCGAGTTGCACACTATCTCCGGGGGAAATGCTATTTGTTAACTTTATCACCTTGAATTTCATAAGGGTATCCTCGGCTATCGTTTTATAAGACCCGTTCAATTCAAGTGCAGTGACTTCATCAAAACCCGTTTTTACCAGCAAGGTATCGATTGGTTTTCTGGACTTATTAACCAAAACATAGCTTCCTTTTGCTTTAAAAGCACTTGTCTCGGGGAAGATATTGAGGTCCAATTTCATTGCCGTAATTCTTGGTTGGTTTAGTTCACTATATCGTTCGAATGCTTTCTTGAAATTATCGAGTATTTCTTTTTGAGCGTTTGAAGCAGTAGTATCCCATTTCACTCTTTCTTGAGCACTATGTATCTTAAACCCGAGTATGGCAAAACAAAGTAGTGATAGGCCGAGCATATAGAAAATGGGCTTCCTGAGGCGTTCCTTAGCTATCTTCAATCGTTGAATAAACGATTCGGGAAGTCCTCTTACCCATAGTAAAAGTGTCAAAATCAAGAGTATACTCGCGAATGAGAGCCAGTAGCCTTCTACGAGAAAATGAGATTCTAGTGTTTCGGCATACCCATTCATGTCAGAATAATCAGTTTTCGGCGGGGTATTGAACAAAAGCAATATTGAGGTAATACCTGCTTCAGGCAATCCGCCAACCCCAATCCAGCCTATGATAAGAATGAACAGCCCCAAATAGAGATTGGTAAAGAGGGTTTGAATGAATACCGCCGCAAAACTCCATATCACCAAAACCGGAAAGCGCAACACATACAATTGAAATAGGTACAACTCCAACTCAAAATTGTAATAACCGTTAAAAAGCTGAACACCTATACCCGCGACCATCAAGATGAGCAGCAGGATGGTTTGCATTTTCATTAAGGCCAAAACGTTTGAAAACAGCAGTATGCCATTGGAAACAGCGGTTGTATCAATAAGTTGGCCCATCTTAGCAGCTTTGGAACGATGTACCAGCATTCCCGCATACAAGAAAGTAGTAAGGATCATAACCATATTAAAAAACATGGCTGGAATAGTGAGTACCACTTTGGTGGTCGGCAGCATTGCAATCTCTTCAAAATTGGTCACCTTGGCGATTGCAAATAAAACGGCTAAGATTCCAAAAAAGACAAGTACTAAAAACATCCAACTTTTTACCATGTATCTTAATTGTACGGAAGAAAGGTGCCATGCCGTTCGCAACTGCTGTTTTCTCGAAAAATCATACTTCACTTCTGAAATTTTCACTTTGGAAACACGGGCAAAATTAGATTTGGATGGAACGTTCACTTTCCTTTTTTTGAACAAAAGGGCAGATGCGTGCTCACTAAAAGAAAACTTGTGATAGGTCATCGCAAAAATCAAGATGCAACATACTAGCCAGAAAATCCTATTAAAAATCACTACCGCAGAAACAGGAAGTAATTTTGTATTCCTGTCCAGTAGCGTCCAATTTTGAATGGCATATTCCTTGGTGTTTTGGGCAAAAGGATCTAGAATGGACATTAGGTACACCTGCTCTGTTCCTCCCAAAGCATTTTCAACAATCAGTTGAAACAAGAAAATGACGATAACCGTTATAAAACCAGCATAAATATTCCGGGTCAAGGTGACCACTGCAAAAATGATAGTACCAAAGAAGAAAAGTGTTGGAATCACATAGACTAAATACGCCTGAACATATGCTAAGGCAGATAGGGGTCCTATTTTATTCTTATGAAGGCCCGGCATTAATTCGCCTATAAAAAAAGCAATGCCTACCGAGAGGGAAACCAATAGCACAATACAAAAGGCACTTAAGAACTTACCCAAAAGATAACTCGATTTGTTCATGGGGAAGGTGTAGACAATCGAGTGCATGTTATACCTATAGTCTTTGCCTATGCAAGAGCCAATAATAGCCGGTAACAAAAACATAAAAATCTTAGTGAAATACTGCAGCATGTAATTTAACTCATAGGAGGAGTTTATTACACGAGCCAATTTCTTAGTGTCTTCTGGGGACGGGTCGAAAAAGCCCGCTGTACCGATAAAAGTAAGGAAAGCGAAACCAAAGAATCCAAAAAAATAGATATACGTGACCGGCCTCCTCAGCCAATAGTTGATTTCATATTTGAAAATGTTTTTAAACATAAGACCTATACCGTATGGCTTATTATTTTGTTCTATTGTTAATGAAATCCAACGTCCATTGCATGACACTATCTTCTCCTATTAGCTCTTGCTCAATTGTATTCTTCACAGGATAATCCGGTTTTGCCCCATAACCATCATTATCAAAATTCACGTTGGTTTCAAAACAAATTAAGGACTGCCTAACCCGAATCTTCGAATTGGGCAGGCTCATCATTATCATAACCCCACTTGTATTTTGTGTGGGATTGCCTCCTGTTTCTTCTCCGACAAAAACAGCGTCCTTTTGATAGCTTTTAAGCATGCCGGCCACCTCACCGGTTGCAGAAAAAGACCTTCCATTCGTCAATACAAATAGATTTCCGGTAAATACATTGGGAGCAGGTTGTGTTGGGGTCCAAACAAGACCGAATTTCTTTTCGGCAGATTCTTTCAGTGTATAGATAGTTCCCTTTTTTTCAAGGAATTTACCCAATCGCTTATTCAAGGCCGCCCCATGCTTTTCGTATAAATCTATATGAGCTATTTGGTTTGTAATACCATACACTTTTCTATACAGTACAATGGGTTCATTTATCAAATGGGACAAGAGTGCTAGTTGCGGTTTCGGGTCACCTCCCCCATTATCCCTTAAATCCAAAATGAGGTTTTTCACCCCGGTCGTTCGAATTTTCTGAAAAGCAGCCTCATAAAACTTGGGGTATTTGTTACCGTCATCCCCTTTACTTCCCTCATCAAATGTGGGCACTTTTAAAACAGCTGTTTCATTGGAGATTTTGAGCGATATTGCATTACTATCCTCATCCATGTACCAAGGCAGGCGCTTTAGACCATATCTGCTCAATGCAATGGCATTCAGGGTTTCATTTAATAGTGCTTTTACCTTTACACTTCTTGCAACCCCGTTAACATCTTCTAATTCAATTTCAAATTCCAACGGAACGCCTTTGATATTTGGATAAAAGTTCGAAAAATCGCTACTAATTTGAAATGCAGGAAATGTTCGATTATGCCCATCGGACGTCCAATTATCTATTAATTCATTGAAAATATCACCGGCCAACTCTCCGTTAATGGTTTTAATCAAAGACCCCGGTTTTACACTTTCATCATTGGATAAATTTCTAAGGATATATAATTTATTATTGACCCAATAGGTATCAAAAGGGAAAATAGGAAGCTCTTTTTCCTTGATCTGGTCCCATCGTTCCGAGGGAATGATCATCGAATGCCCATTTTTTATCTTCTGCTGTAAAGGAGCCACCAATCGATAAAATTCAATGTCGTACATGGGCCGGTTCAATTGCTCTCTGATTTTTGCAAAGGCAGCATCCATCTCTTCTTTTGAAGTATA
The DNA here is from genome assembly GCF_047345415.1 of Maribacter corallii. Taxonomy (NCBI): domain Bacteria; kingdom Pseudomonadati; phylum Bacteroidota; class Flavobacteriia; order Flavobacteriales; family Flavobacteriaceae; genus Maribacter; species Maribacter corallii. The sequence continues at coordinate 290,315 of NZ_JBLFEP010000007.1, read as the reverse complement.
AGTATATAGTGCTGCATGAACGGTTTCCAATTGATATTTGAGCATTTCCAAATCTTCATGAAGCTCTTTAATCGGAATCAAATGCCCTAACTGCTTCGCCGTCTGGGCATGTGATATTTCTAAGAACAGAGAGCAGATAATGAATAAAACTATCTTTTTCATAAATTATAATTGGTTTATTTGGTATTATCTTTTTGTAAGGCAATGAAATAAACATCTTCTAGATTCGGTTGCGCGGCCCGGAAAGATTCGTGAGGAATTTCTTCTGAGAATACCCGTATACTAATCGAATTATCCTGATTATATCCTGAGGAAAGTACCTGATACTCATTTTCATGCCATTCCAAATCCTTAGAGAGGATTGTTTTGCTCCATATGCTGGACTTTATTTTGGAAATTGCAGTTGAAGGTTGCCCGTGTTGTAGAATGCGCCCTCGGTTCATGATGGCCATATCGGTGCACAATTCCTTAATATCATCTACGATATGGGTAGAAAATATAACCGTATTGGTAGTACCCACCTCCCGCAGCACATTTAAAAAGCGGTTGCGTTCGGCAGGGTCTAAGCCCGCGGTAGGTTCGTCAACAATAATCAGTTGGGGATTGTTCAATAGTAACTGGGCGATCCCAAAGCGCTGTTTCATTCCCCCCGAGTAGCCGCTCACGCTCTTTTTTCGAACATCGCACAAATTGGTCAATTCCAGCACCTCTTGAACGATTGTATTTCGTTCTTTTTTTGAAGCGACGCCTTTGAGTACTGCAAAATAATCCAATAGTTTTTCTGCGGATATATTAGGATACACGCCAAAAGATTGTGGCAAATACCCTAGAACCCTTCGAATAGCCATAGGGTCATCTAAAATATTGATCTCGTCAAAAGCGATCTTGCCGCAATCAGGATTTTGAAGTGTGGCAATAGTGCGCATCAAGGTAGATTTTCCTGCACCATTCGGCCCTAAAAGCCCGAACATTCCTGCTTCGATTTCAAGGTTAAGATCGTTCAAAGCCTTTAACCCATTGGTATAGGTCTTGGTAAGATTGGAAATGGATAATTTCATACTAATGAAGGGCATTTTTAAGGTTGGCCGACATCATATTCACCAATTCGGCTTTCTCCTCTTCACTTAAAAGAGAAGCATCTTCAGTTAGCTGTTCCACATTTTGTAGGCTTTCCAAATCCAAATGATCTACATACACTTTGGCCACCTTTTTAATGGTAGGATACAATGCCACTGTCATCTGCATTGCAATAAAAAGAAAGGCAAGTACACTATTGATTACTTTTTTCATAGTTATTGATTTGAAAAAAAACTCCTACAGAAACCCTAAAACAATGCCTCTTACGTGTATTAAGGCTTTTAGGTTCTAAAGGAGCAATTTAAGATATGATTCATTCATAAAAGTCCCATTAAAAACAGTGGGACTTGCTAAATGGGTTATTTCTGATAATTAGAACAGAGGCTTTTTCTCGAATCTAAAGCAACACGTTCTGTATTGAAGTTTTTTAGTAGAAAGGTATCAAATGATATGACTTCCTTTTCGAGCAAATACTGTACGTAAGTCATATACCTGAAGTATTTGAAGGACGGAGAATCATTATTGTCGGTGGCTTCACAGATTTGCCTCCATCCCAATTTTTCATCATAGGAACTTCCTCGAGCAATATAATCGCAATAGCCCTCATTCTTCCAGGTAGGAAGTAATCTGTATTTGAGAAAGCTAAGTTCATCTTCCAGTCCCACATGGGTAGTCTCGTGAGCAACGACTCCGCTCAACATTCTAACATTGTTTTCAGAGCCATTTCTTTTGATTTCATTTATATCGATAGTTGACCGGGAAAGAAATATATGCTGGGTTACAGGATACGTAACCGCAAAAGACTTTCGAGAAAGTGGGGCAAAAAACGTGAACTCTTTAAAACTATCGCAGAGAAAAATCCTTTGCTCCTTCTCCGGATCAAAAACCTCCGAGGAACTTAGTAATTTTAGAGATTTATCAAGAATAATGGCTATTTGATTTATGTCTGTCTTCTCGGAATGATAATACACCCTAAAGTTTTGATACTCCAGGGTATTCGAAAATAAAATTTGAGGAAAAAGCAGTAGCATCGCATAAATAATCGCCAAACCACCAAAAACAAAATTTCGAATTCTTTTCGATATCTTCATAATTGGGTATTCATAGATTGTGATAATCTATAATTATTTAGAGGGAAAGTACGATCAAATTACCTAACTAAGGTCTCGTTAGAAACAGTGGGACATTTCTCTGAAGACATTTTCTTCTTGTAAGCTGTAGGTGAGCTACCGGTTTCTTTTTTAAAGGCACGGTAAAAACTGCTTTTAGAGTTAAAACCGCAGGTATAGGCAATACCAAGCAGTGTATATTTTTCGTTATCCTTCGATTTCAATTTTACCTTGACTTCCTCTACGCGATACTTGTTAATGAAGTCATAGAAGGAAATATTCAAGGAATGATTGAGTAATGCAGAAAGTTTTTTATCTGAAGTCCCAATGTTTTCCGCCAGCAGGCTTAAGGTCAATTCTTGCTGCAAGAAAGGTTTTTCTTTTTCCAAAATAGATTCCAATTTTGATTTTAAATCTTTTTGCTCTTCGTACGTAAGAATTGTTTGAATATTAGTATTTGCCCTTTCATCTTCATCCAAATTAACCAGAAGAAAATCCGGCAAATAAATCCTTGATTGACGTAAGCCATGATACCCCAAGTAAATAGTCAATAGAATTAGTAGACTTAATGATATTATTCCGATATCCCAGGTCATCGCACCAATAAAGAAAATTCGATAATTAACTACAACCAAGTCAAAGAGCACCATGAGAAGGCTAATGCTTAAAAACTTACTAATCCAACCAAAATTAGCCTTCTTAAAACTTGAATAATTAGATTTCATTTTTTTCTTAAACCTCCTAAAAAGTCGTATCGAAAGAAAAATATAGAGAAGCCAAAACAGGTCTTTGACCACGGCCATATAGGCCGTACCATGAAACAAACTGAGATAATCAAAAATAGGTTCTCCCATTAATCTACTAATCAATATAGGAATAGAGAAAAAAAGTGCGTAAACCAGAAAAGGAATGAAATGAAATCTGTTTTTCTTTATTAAGTTTTTGTCTTTTATAAATATTGATTTGATGTAGATAAACAATAAAGGCCCAAGAACAAATCTGGCTCCTCCTTCAAATAGATTGGTCACCAAAAAAACTGGTCTAATTTGATGAAGCGATGCTGCCATTGTAACAATCAGAAGGAGTATAATACTCAAAAATAGCATCAAGATATTTTGAGGAATTTTTCGCTTTTTACTCAAGGCAAGCATAAACAGGATTACCGTAGTAACCGCAAATCCTGATACTAAAATAAAGTCGGCTAATAGTTTCATTGCAAGCAAATATGCTAAAAAATTGGATATTGCCCTCTAAAAGAGTGTTGGGGCAACTCAGTTAAAAGACGTGATTGACTGAAAATTGTTACAAACCATTTTTTCCGCGAAGAAATTCTGTTAAGCTAAAAACCCCTTTTGTTTCCGTAATGTTGCTAGGTAATTTGCTTCGGAAGTTTGTTTTAATTCTGAAATGTTTGATTGAAACCATTGCAAGTTGCAAAGTTGATTTGCTTTTGTTCATTATATAGTACACATATAATTCGCCTTTTAAGATTGGCGCTTTGTCAAGGTTCAAGTACAATAAGCCGTATTCGGTAATTGCTGCATAGTGGTTTCCATATCCCAAATAATAGATCTTGTTCGATTTTAAGAAACCGTCCGAATCAGAAGTTAGAACACCTATCATAGTATTTCCCCGATACGGCTTCACTTTTCTATTGGAGCGAAAGGCCAATTCAATAGGCGTATTCAATTGTTGCCATTCGAATAGAATGTACCGAAATTCGAATACTAATAAGTTCATTTAAAATAATTGTTCAATCCGGTGCGTTATTCGGTGCGTACTTTGAAAATACTAATTTTAACTTTTTGATTATCAAACCATTAGAAAGATAGTTCGAGCCCCAGCCAGGTCACTAAAGGTATTTTTAATCACGGTCGATGTACTTGGATTTTTTATGCCCTATTGTCGAAGCGAGAAGTTTACCCTGAGCACAGTCGAAGGGAGCTCCAGCCAGGTCACCGAGGGTGATATCATCCGAAACCAAAAGCTTGCTAATCATGGAATTAGCAAGCTTTTATGTTTTTACAGAATTCATTTGTTTAGTATTGATTAATCCGATAAGGCGACATTCCAACTACATTCATATTTGATGATTATATAAATAGTGAACTTTTTAATCCGGAAGGAATTCTTTAAATTAAATTCGTATAAATACGGCAGGAATTGAATTTTAAAGAATCACATCTTCTAATACTAACTAATGTATCTCGGTTTATCGATTTATCCCAGCTAGAAAAGCAGAAATACATCTCTTTACTGACTGAAGTTAAAGTGGAGAAGAAAGATTTCCTTTTGCAGGCAGGCGAGGTTGCTAAGTATGAATATTTTATAACCCATGGATGCCTAAAAGTATATACCATAGATGACGATGGCGCACCTCATATTTCAATGTTCGCCATTGAAGATTACTGGACTGGTGATTTGTCTAGTTTTATGACCAAAGAACCTTCAAGGTATTATATTAAAGCAACCGAACATTCAGAACTTTTAGGAATTTCTAGAGCAAGCTATGATTTATTGTTTCAAGAAATTCCAAAATTTGAAAGATTCTATCGCATGTTATATCAAAAGTCCCTAATAAGTTATATCAGACGCTCAAACCAAGGAATATCCCTAACCGCGGAAGAAAGATATATTGATTTCAAAAAGAAATATCCACAACTGGTGAGTAGGATCACTCAAAAAGATTTAGCGGCGTACATAGGAATTACTCCAGAATTTATGAGTAAAATCATCTCAAAAGTCAATCGAATGTAAAAGTCTTAAACTAGTTCATTTTTTTTCACCCATTCCAATCGGAATTTTGAAGTGTGAAAAAAATAAGAATCATATCTGGAGTATTTATACTTGGTTTAGCAAGCACTTTACAAGCACAATTTACCCAATTAGAACTGTTTTCAGGTTTTGATAAAACAGACTTCACTTTACTCTCCAGTTATTCAATTAACGACAGCAATACCTTAAGCATCGCTACTCTTGCCTTTTTCCAGAAATTTAGAGAAAAAGAAAATCAAATTTTTGATGAAGCAGGGGTACAACCCACATTATTCTGGAACGCTAGCAAGACTATTGCCATAGGCCCGTCTCTATACTACAATAGTTTTGGAGGGTTCTCAGAAAGGCTTTCGGCTAAGTTCACACTGAAAAATTCAAGGGGTTTACTGGTGGTCATTCCTACAGTCGCATATTCAGAAAAAAAAGATGCCAGTCTCGCCGAAGTATTTGCCCAATTTCAATTGCAAACACCATTAAGTGAAAGGATTTCTTTGTGGTTAAATGGACAGTTTTTAACTGTTTGGGATACGTTCAAAACGCATTCCAGAAGCTTCCAACAACTGCGTTTAGGCGCATCTTACAAAGGTCATCAACTCGGTATCGGTTCAGACTTTGACCAATATGGAACTAATCCTATAACACAATCAAACTTCGGATTGTATTACCGTAAAACATTTTAAACCCTATACATTATGAAAAATTCATTTAAAAAATTAGTAACAACGCATCCTAATTCAGGATACAGTATTGCACGTTTAACCCTTGGTTTGGTACTATTTCCGCATGGTGCTCAAAAATTATTAGGGCTCTTTGGCGGTTATGGCTATTCAGCTACTATTGAAATGTTCACAACACAAATGGGTCTGCCTAGCGTGGTGGCATTTTCTGTAATAATAATCGAATTCTTTGGTGCCGTCGCCCTAATCATTGGTCTTTTCAGTAGGTTCTGGGCACTCTCATTCGTCGGAATGTTCTTGGGTATCATATTCACAACGCAACTTGAGCACGGATTCTTTATGAATTGGTTTGGAAACCAGGCAGGAGAAGGTTACGAATATTCTTTGCTAGTTATTGGTTTAGCACTAACAATACTAGTAAACGGAAGTGGAAAATGGTCAATTGATTCTAAACTCTCAAAAAAGTAATACATATGAAAAAAGTAGTCACCATAGTAGGTAGTAACAGTCAAAATTCAATAAACAAAATGCTTATGGTATATGTTTCTAATCTCATAGAAGATGTAGAAATCATACCTATCGATTTAAACGATTACATTCTGCCAATATACGGTGTTGATTTTGAAGCGGAGAATGGCATACCCAGGGCTGTAAAAAGATTAGATGAAATAATCAATACAGCAGATGCCTTTATTATTGCACTAGCAGAGCATAATGGTTCTTATGCCGCAGTGTTTAAAAATACCATCGACTGGCTATCACGTTTAAATATGCAAATCTGGAGAGAGAAGCCTATGTTATTAATGACAACCTCCCCTGGAGCGAGAGGAGGGGCAACCGTACTACAATCAGCAAGCACCTATTTTCCATTTATGGGAGCAAAAATCATAGAAACGTTTTCGCTGCCGTCTTTTTATGATAACTTCAAAGAAGGCAAAATCATAGAAGAGAATTTTAGAAAGGAATTGGAAGATAAAAAAGCGAAATTTTCCAAAGAACTTTAAATAATACTATGAGAGAGAAACTCAATAATGAACAATGGATTATTTCTTTAAAGAATGAATATGATTACCGGTGAGCTTTAACATTCGTAGTAGTTTTTTCAATTGGCCAGCACCCCCATTTTAGTTCCATTAGCATCTTAATTTCAGGTTGCGAAAACGTTTGGCGTTCTTTTTGGTTGTATTGTCCTCAACAATACCATAAGGTGCTACATCATTGATTACTACTATAAATCACCACTAATTATTTTTGGATTCTTTACCACATTCTTCAAAAAATAAAGTCGTAGCTTTTCCTTTTCCAAGGCGATACTGTCTTTACAAAGTGAAAAGGAGCTTCGCCAATAAATAACATACCGAAATTACAACCAAATATAGCAGTGCTTTAAGCAGAAATGGCAACTTTCTAAGTGAAATATTCGCATAGCTCTCCAATACTACTACACAAGCCATTATACCAAACCATACCGTAATGATAAAAGACCCTTGACCTGTTATAAGGTATACTGCCAGATCATGAATCCCACCCGAAACAAGAAATGTTGCGACAAGGGCAACTTTCTCCGGAATAATAGTTCGCAAAGGTCTGTAAACAAAGTATCTCAAATAGTAGCTCCAAATAGGATTCCAATACCTCCAAAACGAAGAGAATGAATTCGCTCCTAGAGCATTACGAAGCATATTCCGCAACGATTTGGGATGCCCCAATGGAACCTTGTTAATGGATTTCACATAATCGGAAAGACTTCTTGCTTTAGACATTGGCAACGACCTAATACCTTTGTAATTTACTAAAGCCAAGATAAGGGAAAAATGATTTTATTGCGAATCAATACCATTTCCCCTTCCTTCGTTTTCAAACTTGGTTATCTGATTTAGAAACCCGTAGGCCTCATCCACTTGCCTACCTTTATACTGCAACGGCCAGTTGATCCATATTTTGTTTATGCTCTTAGACGAAGTGCACGTAATAGAAGTAATGATCTAGTTTCTAAAACGATGGTAACGATTTCTAAGAAAACGATTATGTTATAGTTTAGCGCTTTCATCAAATCGACATGGAATACGACCTTGAAGAAGAAGAGTCCGACAAAAGGTCCAAAGAACGGACTCGTTTTAATTGTCGGATTGACATTAGACAAACCATATGGAAAAATAGGTCACCATAGCTTTCGAATCCGATAGTGGCCTAAAAGCATATGTAGTTATGATTCCTTCCGACCTTGTCAGTGCCTCTGCCCAACTTCCATTGTCAATGGCATGATATGGCTGCGTATTGCAATAGCAACGCTGGGCAAGGCGCTTTATACTCCGTGACAAGAGGTCGTGCAAGTGCTATTCTGAGTCGCCTATCTTTTTCCATTCTCATCGACAAATAGACTTCACGGGTATGAAAGACCGCTAAGATCCCCTATCAAACTAGTTCAACTTGTTCAGAAAACGATTCCCATTTGGTCATGCTACATCACAACTAATTTCTAGCTAACTTTAGATGGTCAATGTAACTTGGGTTACCAATTTTAAAATACAGTAGAATTAAGTTTATACTTCAAATAACTATTGCCAATGCAGAGAAGAAACTTCGTTAAAAAGACCACACTTACTTCCTTGGCGACCTTATTGGGAAGTCCCATTGTATTTGGGCAACAGCTCCCTATCGGATATCAGCCACTGGGCCTTCAGGAGCCCGATCCCTTTAAAATGTTCAATAAAGATGCGCAAATGGTGCTATTAAATGATAAGCCATGGAATATGGAAGCACAAGCACACCTTCTGAACGACAAGGTGACCCCGAACAAATTCATGTTCATTCGAAATAATGGGAATATCCCCAAAGAAATCGATGTGGATTCGTGGACATTGACATTCGATGGGGAATCGGTTACCCAAGAAAAAACCTTTACCCTGAAAGAGCTCAAGACAAAATTCAAACAGTACACGTATCACTTGACCTTGGAGTGTGGCGGAAATGGTAGAAGTGAATTTGATCCTCCGGCCAAAGGAAACCAGTGGACGGTCGGTGCGGTCTCTTGTGCAAAATGGACCGGAGTGCGACTGAAGGATGTTTTAGAAGACGTAGGAATAAAAGAAGATGCGGTTTATGTCGGATATCATGCTACGGATACCCATCTCAGCAATGACCCCACCAAAGAGCCTATATCAAGAGGTGTGCCCATTGAAAAAGCGATGCAAGAAGAGACCCTCATCGCTTTCCAAATGAACGGTGAAGCGATTCCGTTGGCCCACGGATTTCCGCTGCGGTTGATAGCTGGCGGTTTTCCTGCTTCTGCCTCCGGGAAATGGATCGATCGGCTAAGCATCAGGAATATCGTCCACGATGGCCCCAAAATGACCGGAACGGCCTATCGTGTGCCTTGCACACCAGTGGCCCCCGGAGAAAAAGTAGCGGATGAGGATATGTGTATCATTGAGTCGATGCCCGTCAAATCGTTGATCACCTACCCCAAAACTGGTGCGATTCTTCAAAAAGGAAAAAAGTTGGACATCAAAGGTCATGCTTGGGCCGGAGAACTTAAAGTGACCCAAATGCAGTATTCCATTGACTTCGGTAGTACTTGGAAAGCCTGTCAATTGCAACAGCCTGTCAATCGGTTGGCCTGGCAGCACTTCAGTGCTACCATCGATTTTCCAAAAGAGGGGTATTATGAGGTTTGGGCCAGAGCTACGGATGAAAGAGGAAAGGCACAACCCATGTTGTTACCAGGATGGAATCCGAAAGGGTACTTGAATAACGCATGTCACAGAATCGCGGTAAAAATCAGCTCATGAGTCCATCTAGAAAAAAGACTGCCTTAGTCGTCATCGTTGTACTAATTTTAGTAATGCTCTTTTTCGTATTTAAGAATAGTTTTTTTAGGCCTCATGCGGATACAGAAGACTACACATCCCCTACAACAAGTATTAACGACCCGAGCCATCCCGATTTTGATACCGTGGAAAATGGTATTCACTTACGAACCGGTTTTGTTGAAGGTGATGGTCTGCAACTGGTTATCAACAATTGTACTACGTGTCATTCCGCGAAACTGGTCACCCAGAACCGTATGTCAAAAGAGCAATGGAAAGCGACTATCAGGTGGATGCAAGAAACACAAAATTTATGGGACTTAGGAGAAAATGAGGGAGAGATCGTAGACTACTTAGCGACCCACTACGCCCCTACCCAAAAGGGAAGGCGACAGAATTTGGCAGACGTTGAATGGTACACCCTAGACACTGAATACTAATCAAATGACAAAATATATAGAGGCTTTTACCAATTCATTTCTCGGCACTTTAAACTGGACCTGGAAATCTATCTGCTTCGATGTACCATGGTATACCAATTATTTTTGGGGCCTGGTCTTGATTTCACTGCTGGTTTGGTTGCTCGAAATTCGCTTTCCCTGGCGGAAAAATCAATCCATATTCAGAAAGGATTTTTGGTTGGACGCATTTTATATGTTTTTCAATTTTTTCCTTTTTACCATCGTGATCAGTGGCTTCTACAAAGTACTGGAAGTGGCCTTCAAAGACCTCGGACTGAACGCCAAAAGTTTTGCACTGGTTGACCTCTCTAATTGGTCACCGTGGGTTCAGTTATTCGTATTCTTTGTGGTTCTTGATTTTGTACAATGGTTCACCCATATACTATTGCATCGCTTTCCGTTTTTATGGAAGTTTCATAAAGTACATCACAGCGTCAAGGAAATGGGCTTTGCCGCACACCTGCGTTATCATTGGATGGAAAATATACTCTACAAACCACTTAAAACTTTTGGAGTCATGATTTTAGGCGGTTTTGAGCCCGAACAGGCATATATTGTTCATTTTTCGGCCATTACCATTGGTCATCTCAATCATGCCAATATCAAACTCACTTGGGGTCCTTTGAAATATGTATTGAACAATCCGGTAATGCATTTATACCATCATGCCTATCAATTACCAGAAGGGAGATACGGGGTCAATTTCGGCATTAGTTTAAGCATCTGGGACTATATATTCAAAACCAACTATATTCCTGATGATACGGGTACTATTGAACTAGGGTTCAAAGGCGATGACAACTTCCCCAAAGACTTCATTGGCCAGAATATATATGGTTTTCATAAACCTTCTCAAGAACCAAGTAACAAAACGCTCTAGAACATAAAAACTTCAAAATACTTCTAGTATATTTGCAATCCGAAAATTATGCGCACGTGGCGGAATTGGTAGACGCGCCAGCTTGAGGGGCTGGTGGCCATTAGGCCGTGGAAGTTCGAGTCTTCTCGTGCGCACTCAAAGTCAAGCCTGGTGCTTGACTTTTTTCTTTTATACCAACCTCAAAGATAGGTCAAGGAAGTAACTGCCAACATTCCGAAAGTCTCCTAAGCAATTTAAGTCCGTCCACTTTCTTTGTGAAGCAATAACAGATAAAGTACCTGAAATCATAAGCGAAGCTACCCTGCGACCCACACCGAAATCAGCACCGATCCTTTGGTAAAACACCGTCGGTCAGCCCTTGCAAGACTGCCACATACGGGGAGTTTGAGGAAATTTTAACTATAATTCTAAGATTGGTAGCTATTAAATCGTAAATTTGTTTAATCATTACGCGCAAACAATGAACAATGTAAAAAAGTCTTTCAGCATTCGCGATTTAGAAAATCTTTCAGGTATCAAGGCGCATACCATACGTATTTGGGAGAAAAGGTACGGCTTATTGACCCCAGAGCGAACAAGCACAAACATAAGAACCTACAATCTCAGTAATCTGCAGAAGCTTTTAAACGTTACCCTGCTCTACAATAACGGATATAAAATATCCAAAATCGCTAAAATACCAGAAGAAAATGTTCCTTTGATGGTGCGCGAAATCGTGGCAAAAAGCAGTGTTAAGAACCACGCGATAAACGCTTTTAAGTTGTCAATGGTCAATTTTGACCAGACTATGTTCACGAATACCTACAACAGTCTTTTAGCAGACCGATCTTTTAGAGAGATTTTTAAGGAGGTTTTTATACCATTGCTGAACGAGTTGGGTCTACTTTGGCAGACCGATACGATCAGTCCGGCACATGAACATTTTATCACGGCACTAATCAAGCAAAAAATTCTCATCAATACGGAAAAACTTCAAGATCGTCAACCCACGAAAAAGGATAAGGTTTTCGTTCCCTTCCTTCCTGAAAATGAAATTCACGAAATAGGTTTGCTCTACATCAACTACGAAATTACGCTACGGGGATACAAGTCAATATACTTGGGCCAGACAGTTCCCCTAGATACGTTGAAAGACGTTATGAGGTATTTTGACAATCTCGTTTTTCTCTCCTATTTCACCGTAGTTCCCTCTAAGGATAAAATCGATAAATACATTTACGATTTCTCCAAAATGGTTCAAGAGTATTCCAATCCGCGTTTTTGGGTTCTTGGCCATCAAACCCAACATTTGGACCATGGCACTATTCCACACTTTATAAAAACATTCAATTCAATAGAGCAGGTCATCTCCGAATTATAAAAACGCATTGCTTTTAGATGATGAATAAAAAGGTACTAATAATCGGCTCTGGGTTTTCGTCCCTATCGGCTTCCTGCTATCTAGCTAAAATGGGATTCGACGTTTCCGTTTACGAAAAAAACGGGACCGTTGGCGGTAGGGCCAGACAACTCGTGAGAGAAGGATTCACCTTCGATATCGGTCCAAGTTGGTATTGGATGCCCGATATTTTCGATAAATTCTTCGCAGATTTCGGAAAAAGAACAGCCGACTACTACAAGTTAGACAAACTGAGTCCGGCCTATCGTATTTTCTTCGCCGATGATATCATTACCATTGGTGATTCTATGGACAAGATATGTGTGGAATTTGAGCGAATCGAAGCCGGAAGCTCTAAGCACCTACGACAATTCATCGCAGACGCTCAAGAGAATTATGACATTGCCATCAATAAAGTAGTGTTGCGACCGGGCTTGTCCCCTTTTGAATTGGTTACCAAGGAAACGGTACTTAAAGTAGACCAGTTCTTCAAGACCATCAGTGGTCAGGTGCGCAAAAAATTTAAAAACCCTAAGCTAATTTCCACACTTGAATTTCCGGTTTTGTTCTTAGGGGCGAAACCCAGTAATACACCCTCTTTTTATAGTTTCATGAACTTTGCCGATTTTGGTCTAGGCACATGGCACCCTCGAGGCGGAATGTATGAGGTAATCAAGGCCATGCACGCCCTTGCCCTGGAGCTAGGAGTCACTTTTCATTTGAACAGTGCCGTAGACAAAATAAGGGTTGAAAACGGGCAGGTCGTGGGCATTACCACCAATGGAAAAACAATCGAAAGTGATTATGTACTTAGCGGTGCGGATTATCATCACTCCGAAAAACTTTTGGATAAACAGTATCGACAATACAGTGAAACGTTTTGGTCAAAGAAAACATTTGCGCCCTCCTCACTTCTTTTTTATATCGGGTTCGACAAGAAGCTCGTCAACGTAGAACATCACAATCTATTCTTTGATACCGATTTCGAACTTCACGCCCAAGAAATTTATGACCACCCGCAATGGCCATCCGACCCCCTTTTTTATGTCAATTTTCCTTCCATAACCGATCCTAGTATGGCACCAGAAAGATGTGAGACCGGTTTTTTCCTTATTCCAATTGCTCCGGGATTGGAAGATACGCCACAATTAAGAGATCAATATTTTGAATTGATTATTGCAAGGTTTGAAGAGAGAACAGGTCAAAAAGTGGAAAATAATATTATATTTAAAGAGTCCTTTTGTGTAAATGATTTCGTTGAGGAGTATAATTCATATAAGGGCAACGCATACGGAATGGCTAACACGCTCTTACAAACAGCGTTCCTACGGCCAAAATTACAAAGCAAGAAAGTTAACAACCTATTTTTTACAGGACAACTCACCGTACCGGGCCCTGGGGTACCCCCGTCATTGATTTCGGGAAAATTAGTCTCTGAATTAATAGTCAAAGCAAACAGCAAATCAACATGAAAAGTATTTTTGACAACGTCTCCTACAGCTGTAGTAAGATTGTGACCGAATCGTACAGCACCTCGTTTTCACTGGCCACCAAAATGCTGGCCCCATCCATTCGACCGCACATTTATAACATCTATGGGTTCGTGCGCTTTGCGGATGAAATTGTAGATACCTTTCACGCCTACAATAAAAAAGAACTTTTTGACAATTTTGAGTCGGAATTGAAAGCCGCAATAGAAGCTGAAATTAGCCTCAACCCGATTTTGAACGCTTTTCAACATACCTATCACACCTATAACATCCCATATCACTTGGTCGATTCATTTATGAAAAGCATGCGAATGGATCTTACCAAACACGAATATCGCACCGATGCCGAGTACAAGGAATATATTTATGGCTCGGCAGACGTAGTGGGCCTGATGTGCTTAAAGGTATTCGTCAAAGGAGATGACATGCAATACGAAAGCTTAAAAGATTCTGCTATGTCACTCGGTTCAGCTTTTCAAAAAGTCAATTTCCTACGTGATCTAAAGGCCGATTTTGAAGATTTAAATCGCGCCTATTTTCCCCATGCCAACCTAATGGAACTAGACGAAAAGTCGAAGGAAAAAATCGTACAGGAAATCAAATCGGACTTCGCCAAGGGCTATAGCGGCATATTACACCTGCCAGCGGAAGCCAAATTCGGTGTATATACCGCCTACAAGTACTATTATAAATTGTTGAAAAAACTGCAGCGCACCCCTTCAAAGGAAATCAAAAACGCTCGTATCAGGGTACCGAATTATCAAAAGTTTGGACTCTTGGCCAAATCATATGTTAACTATAAATTACATCTAGTTTAAGATGAAGACTTTTCTCTGGATCATTGTTTTTTTTGGAACGTTTTCCATCATGGAATTTATGGCCTGGTTTACACATAAATATGTGATGCATGGGTTTCTTTGGAGTTTGCACAAAGATCATCATCACAAAGACCACAAATCATGGTTTGAACGCAACGACGCTTTCTTTATTTTTTATGCGATTGTGAGCATGTCCCTTTTCTATGCAGGTGCTAATGGTTGGTGGTATGGATGGGCAACAGGCTTTGGCATTCTAGCGTACGGAATTGCCTATTTCTTAGTACATGACATCTTCATTCACCAGCGTTTTAAAATATTCAGAAATGCGGATAACTGGTACGCGAAGGGCGTGCGCCGTGCACATAAAATACACCACAAACATTTGGGCAAAGAAGACGGAGAATGTTTCGGTATGTTGTTGGTGCCATTCAAATATTTCAAAAAATAGATAAACCAGTATGTCCCATGCCATTGTAATCGGTGCTGGTATTGGAGGCATTGCTACTGCGCTACGTTTGCAAAAATCGGGTTATGAGGTTCTTGTTCTCGAATCGAACAGCTATCCCGGAGGTAAATTAAGTACCCTATCAAAAGATGGATATCGTTTTGATCTTGGGCCCTCTTTGTTTACCATGCCCCATTTGGTTACCGAGCTTTTTGAACTTTTTGGCGTAGCCCCTGAAAACTACTTTTCGTACCGTAAAAAACAGACCATCTGTAATTATTTTTGGGAAGATGGATTGCGTTTTATAGCGGACGCCGATCAGGAAGCCTTTATCAGAAATGCTTCTAAAACCTTTGAAGAACCAACAGATTCGTTAAGAGCCTACTTGCTTCAAAACCAAGTCAAATACGACCTGACCTCGGGCGTTTTTTTAGAAAAATCGTTACATAAACTAAGCACCTACCTTTCTAAAACTACCTTAAGTGCATTGGTTCAAATTAAAAAGCTATCGATTAATGAAACCCTGAATGAAGTCAATACCAAGTGCTTTAAAAACCCAAAATTGATACAGTATTTCAATCGGTATGCGACCTACAATGGATCCTCTCCATATCAAACCCCGGGTATTATGTCAATGATACCCGATTTAGAAATGCGTTTCGGCACCTTCTTCCCGAAAGGGGGTATGCATACCATTGCCAAGTCACTTTTCGAGTTAGCAAAGTCTCAAGGGGTTCGCTTTAAGTTCAATGAGACGGCCAAACGAATAAAAGTCGAAAATGGAAAAGCGATCGGCGTTGTATCCGAAGCGAGTGAATACGAAAGTAGTTTAGTGGTGTCCAATATGGACATATATCCTACCTATAAACTTTTACTTAAAGATCAGAAACAGCCAAAAAAAGTACTCGAACAAGAAAGGTCTAGTTCTGCATTGATTTTTTATTGGGGCATCGCTAAGGAATTTCCAGAACTAGATTTGCATAACATCCTTTTCAGTGAATCGTACGCGGCGGAGTTTCGCTCGATTTTCGTGACAAAAGAGCTTCATGATGACCCTACGATCTACATCAATATTACAAGTAAGGAAGAGGCATCGGATGCCCCATCAGGATGTGAAAACTGGTTTGTTATGATCAATGCACCTGGCAATTACGGACAAGACTGGCAGGCCATGAGAAAAAAGGCCAAAGAGATGATCATTACCAAAATCAACAACATATTGAACACTGACATTGAGCCATTGATCCAAACCGAACATATTATAGACCCTACGGGCATTGAAGCAAGTACGAGCTCTTTTAGGGGCGCTTTATATGGAGCGGCCAGTAATAGTAAATTTGCCTCGTTTTTGAGGCATCCAAACTTTTCACGTACCATTAAAAATCTATATTTCTGTGGTGGGTCAGTGCATCCCGGAGGTGGTATTCCCTTATGTCTTTTATCAGCAAAGATCATAGGTGATTTGATCCCTAAGCCTTAAAATGACACCTACGATCCAACTTACGAATAAGCCAGCAATTGCCATTTATGCCATTTGGCTATTTCATATTTCTGGAATACTTGGTATTACACTGGGTTATTTTGATTGGTTTATAGAAAAAACAAGTGTAAACCTTTTAGCATGCCTCATCCTATTTTTTGTATTCTATCCCGTAAGGCGACCCAAACAAATCGCTACTTTTCTGGTCTTTTTTCTTGGTGGGCTATTTGCCGAATGGCTCGGAGTACACTATGGTATCCTATTCGGGGACTACAGCTACGGCTCAAATTTAGGGCTTAAAATAGATGGTGTTCCCCTACTCATTGGAACCTATTGGGGCCTCCTGACCTTTGTGACCGCCGGCATTTTGGATTTCACAAAATGGAACAACGGTTTCAAAATAGGCATTGGAGCAGCCTTGATGGTCATATTGGACTTCTTTATGGAGAAAAATGCGCCGATATTCGATTTTTGGACGTTTGAAGGAAATGGTGCCCCCATTCAAAATTATATGACTTGGTACTTCATTGCCCTTCTTTTTCACGGTATCCTCCGGATAGTAAAAATAGAAGGTAATAGGGTTTTTGCATTGCACATCTATTTAGCGCAACTGCTCTTCTTCGTATTTTTCTACTTCAAATACTGAGACCTGCTTGAAGAGGCAAGAGGCAGCTCATTCAAATAGTATTACCTACTCTGATAGTAGTTTTTCTATCAAGTCATAAACTACACCATTGTCCCAATCGGAAATCGCTGTCTGGTGTATTACAATATGCCCCTTTTTGTCAAGCAAATACGAACCTCCCTCTTTCAATAGTTTTAATGGGCTTGGCTCACCGATAATCTGATACGTAACCGGAAAAGTATACCCTTTTCGCTCCATCATCTCTTCGGGAAATTCACGTTCTTCATTGGTAATGATATAGAACTTCATCTTCGCGCCGTATCGATCATAAAGTTTTTGGATGTCATCGAGTTGTGCTCGAGAAGGAAGATTCCAGGTAGCCCAAAAATTAATAAAGGTCACTTCATTTTGCGCCTCCTTGAAATTGAAAAAACTCCAATCGGCACGTTTCAATTTCCAATCATAGGTGGCGATCTTACCGCGGTTCTCAACACTTATGACCGTGGGTGTCGTGGCAAACAGCTTGTTCAACAACTCTTTACTGAAGTCGCCAAGTGGAGTGACAAAAAACGATAAAATAACGATGATAATCGAAAGGGTATATACCGTGCTTCTTTTCATATAGGATATCGGGTTCTGTTCAAAGCTAAAAAACTCCCAATACATATTGGGAGTTTTGGTATAGAAAAGTAAAATAATTCTTTAAAACTAAAACCTTACGTCTAGGCAGCGTTCTCCCTTTTGATCACATTAAGGGCAGAACCTTCCCTAAACCATCCGATTTGAGCGCTATTGTACGTGTGGTTCGCCTTGATCGTGTCTTTACTTCCATCGGCATGGACTATCTCGATGGTCAAAGGTGTATCCGGCTCAAAATCCGCAATATCGACAAGATTGAACGTATCGTCTTCTTGTATCAGGTCATAATCACTTTCGTTGGCAAACGTGAGGCCAAGCATTCCCTGCTTTTTAAGGTTCGTTTCATGGATTCTCGCAAAAGATTTCACAAGAACCACCGCTACTCCTAAATGCCGCGGTTGCATGGCAGCGTGCTCTCTTGATGAACCTTCTCCGTAATTGTGATCTCCGACAACTACGGATTTAATGCCAGCGTCTTTATAAGCTCGCTGCGTATCGGGCACACCGCCATATTCGCCAGTTAGTTGATTCTTGACGAAATTGGTCTTTTTGTTAAATGCATTTACCGCCCCGATCAAGGTATTATTGGCAATGTTGTCCAAATGCCCCCTAAAACGAAGCCACGGTCCAGCCATAGAGATATGGTCCGTGGTGCACTTTCCAAAAGCTTTGATTAACAACTTCATGCCTTGCAATTGATTATTGGTCATAGGAACAAAAGGCTCTAGTAATTGTAGCCGTTCCGAAGTCGTGCTTACCTTTACCTCTACCCCAGAACCATCGCTATCCGGCTCAAGATATCCCGCATCTTCAACCTCGAATCCTTTTGGTGGCAGTTCCCAACCAGTAGGCTCATCGAACTTCACCTCTTCTCCATTTTCATTAATCAAGGTATCTGTAATCGGGTTAAAATCGAGACGTCCGGAAAAAGCAATTGCGGCCGTAATTTCAGGAGATGCGACAAACGCGTGCGTATTGGGATTACCATCGGCGCGTTTGGCGAAATTTCTATTGAACGAGTGAACGATGCTGTTTTTTGGCGCGTTCTTGGGATCACTGTAGCGGGCCCATTGACCGATACAAGGCCCACAAGCGTTGGTAAATATTTTGGCGCCTAATTGTTCGAAAGTATTCAGGATCCCATCGCGTTCCGCAGTGAAACGCACTTGTTCCGATCCGGGATTGATTCCCAATTCGGCCTTCATCTTCAAGCCCTTATCCAATGCCTGTTCGGCGATGGAAGCGGCGCGTGTCAAATCTTCGTACGAAGAATTGGTACATGAACCGATAAGGCTCCACTCTACCTGCATCGGCCAATCGTTGGCTTTTGCCTTTTCCGTCATTTCCTCACCTACATTGGTCGAAAGATCGGGAGTGAATGGTCCGTTTAAGAGAGGTCCCAGTTTTGATAAATCGATGTCGATAACCTGATCGAAATATGCTTCAGGGTTGGCGTATACTTCGGCATCCGCCGTCAAATGTTGCTTCACGGCATTGGCTGCATCAGCCACATCCGCACGATCCGTCGCACGCAAGTACCGTTCCATTGATTCGTCATAACCGAATGTGGATGTCGTTGCCCCGATCTCAGCACCCATATTACATATGGTACCTTTTCCGGTACAGGAAAGGGATAAGGCCCCCGGACCGAAATATTCTACTATGGCTCCCGTTCCCCCCTTTACGGTAAGAATCTCGGCCACTTTTAAAATAACATCCTTAGGTGCCGTCCACCCAGAAATCGTTCCGGTCAAACGGACTCCGATCAGTTTGGGAAATTTTAGTTCCCAAGCCATGCCGGCCATCACATCAACAGCGTCGGCTCCACCTACTCCAATGGCGACCATACCTAATCCGCCAGCATTTACTGTATGCGAATCAGTACCGATCATCATTCCTCCGGGAAAAGCATAGTTTTCCAAAACTA
The DNA here is from genome assembly GCF_047345415.1 of Maribacter corallii. Classification (NCBI taxonomy): domain Bacteria; kingdom Pseudomonadati; phylum Bacteroidota; class Flavobacteriia; order Flavobacteriales; family Flavobacteriaceae; genus Maribacter; species Maribacter corallii. The sequence goes on along the minus strand of NZ_JBLFEP010000007.1, from coordinate 270,725 downwards.
CCTGGTGAATAATGCCCGCTCCTGGTTTCCAAAAACCGATGCCGTACTTATTGGATACCGATTCTAAAAAATCGAATACCTCGGCACTGGTACTATTTGCCATTTTCAAATCGGCCACAGCGCCACTTTTTGCTTGGATCAGGTGATCACAATGCACCGTAGTGGGTACCGCAACTTTAGGTTTACCAGCTTGCATGAACTGAAGCAGCGCCATTTGGGCAGTTGCATCTTGACAGGCAATACGGTCAGGGGCAAAATCAACATAATCTTTTCCTCGGGTAAAGGCTTTGGTGGGATCACCGTCCCAAAGGTGGGAGTATAATATTTTTTCCGAAAGAGTAAGTGGTTTGCCTACTATCTCTCTAGCCTTGTTCACGCGTTCGGCCATATTGGCGTAAACACCTTTTATCATGTCGATATCAAATGCCATTTCTTGTCTTTTTGGATTAACGTAATTCTACGAAATTACTAAAATAACAGGGGCTAATAAAATTTTTAATCGACGATTACGGCTTCTTTGAATAATTGTCAAATCGCTTGTTAAGAATTCATCGAATACCCAATATCAGCAGAGAAAACACATCGAAATAACAATAGTTCGATTATAGAAGTTCGGTGATGATATCTTCTTCGGAAATACCTTCCGCTTCTGCCTTGTAGTTCTTAATGATACGATGACGGAGTATACCCATAGCCACTGCCTTTACATCCTCGATATCTGGTGAGAATTTACCATTGATCGCAGCGTGCGCCTTTGCACCAAGCACGAGGTTTTGGGAGGCTCTAGGGCCGGCACCCCAATCGATATACTGCCTGACGTAGTCCGAAGCCGTTTCTTGATTAGGTCGGGTACTATTCACTAGTTTGACCGCATAATCGACAACGTTATCAGGCACCGGAATCCTTCGGATCAAATGCTGCACTTCCAATATCGATTCAGCGTTCAAAATTGTATCTATACTAGGCACACTATCATCGGTAGTCGCCTTTACGACTTTGATTTCTTCCTCGATCGAAGGATACTTTAGCTCAATAGCGAACATAAAGCGGTCGAGCTGCGCTTCTGGTAGCGGATAAGTTCCTTCTTGTTCTATCGGGTTTTGCGTAGCAAGTACAAAATACGGAAGCGATAACTTGTGTTGTTGACCTGCTATAGTCACGGCTCTTTCCTGCATGGCCTCCAAAAGTGCTGCCTGCGTCTTGGGAGGTGTACGATTAATTTCATCCGCTAGAATGATATTGGAAAACACGGGGCCCTTGATAAACTTGAAGTTTCTATTCTGATCCAGTATTTCGCTACCGAGAATATCGCTCGGCATCAAATCTGGTGTAAATTGTATTCTTTTAAAATCAAGCCCCAGGGTACGTGCGATGGTATTGACCATTAGGGTCTTTGCCAGGCCAGGAACACCGATCAATAACGAATGACCGCCGGTGTAAATGGAGAGTAAAATCTGCTCGATAACGGCTTCTTGACCTACTATGATTTTAGCGATTTCCCGTTTAAGCTCCTGGTGCTTTGAAACCAGGTTTTGAACTGCTGTAACGTCTGACATCTACTTATTCCTTTACCCAGTTATTGGCGAATTCACAATCCCTGTTCTCCTCGTTTACTGTAATGTAGGTGTCTTCAATGTGCTCGTCCATCCATTTTTTAATGGCCTTATACTGCTTTTCCGTTTTGGCAAGTTCCTGGATTTTAATATAATCCTTTGAGAAATCGGCCACGTGTTCGTCATACCGATTTGTAATTTTATAAATCTTGTATTTTGGTCCGCCACCTCTAGGGTCTTCTTCTATAAGGGGATTCGATATTTCATCATCCTTCAGATTTCGAACTTGATTGTACAATTGTGGATCCATACGGGTAAGCTCGAAACGGGAGTCCAGTGTAACAGGATTTCGCAATAATCCACCATCAAATTTGGTCTCTTTCTCGTCGGAGAAATTGAGCGCAGCCTCTGCAAAGGTAAATTTGCCATCGATTACATTTTTTCGAATGCTATCAAGTTCGGACTTTGCCTTGTCCAGCGCTTCCTGCGAAATCTTAGGTTGAATCAAAATATGTCTTAGGTCACGTTCTTGCCCCCTGATCTTCTCGATAAAAATAATATGATAACCCGCATCTGTTTCAAAAGGTTCTGATATTTCCCCCTCTTTTAAACTAAAGGCCACATCCTTGAAATTTTTGTAAAACCCTGATTCTTTGGTAATGCTGTAAAACCCACCTTTCGATTTGGATCCGGGGTCCTCGGAGTACAAGATAGCCTTGACATTGAAACTGGCATCATTATCTTCCACATCTTCCTTAATGGTATTCAACTGGTCGATGACATTTTGCCTTTCCAAATCCGTAGGTTTTGGCTCTTTCACGATTTGCGCAATCTCCATTTCAGAACCAAAAACAGGGCGTTCCTCCTTTGGAATCTTGCTGAAGAATTGCCGCACCTCTTCGGGTGTGATTTCGATTTCCGAAATTATATTCTGCTGCATTCGCTCAGATAGCATGCGCAACTTGTTGATTTTATATAGTTCTTCGCGGAAATCCGCTTCATTTTCCTTTTTATAGTATTTTAAGACCTTTTCCATCGACCCGATTTGTTGAACCAGTGATTGCAATTGCCTTTCACCAGTAGCGTTGACCTCATCATCAGACACCAAAATACTATCTTGTACGGCCTGATGGGCATATAGCCGGTCTTCCATTAGTTTCCCCAATAACCCACAGCGGGTGACGTCTTCGGTGGAAGCCCCTTGGTTACGCAAATCAATCAATGTTTTTTCGATATCGGATTCCAATATCACGTAATCTCCGATAACCGCCGAGATACCATCGAGCTTTATTTTTTTGAAGGTATTGGTAGAATCAGTGCTCGATTGCGTATTGGCCTCGACCATTAAGTCCGTTGCTTCGGCATTCGTATTAGGAATGGAATCTTGCCCTTGTACAGTGAAGGAGAGAAAACATCCTAAAACAGATGCAGTCGCCCATACTTTAATTGTCTTGTTCATATACTTCGAATTCTTTGTCTTTAATTGCTTCATCTATCACCTCTGTTTCCAGTTTTCGAAGGTAATCCAGCTTACGGCGATTTAGAAGTACTTGCTTTATGGTGGGTTCGATATACGTGAGTGGTGCAATGTCATTAATGCCCAAAACCCCAGTGACTTTGGCCAAATATACCCCTAATGTATCCTCCAATTCAAAAAATTGTGATTTCTTTAAGTACTTCGATTGATTGTCGAAAGTCAATGGCGGTATTTCATCGATTACCCTCGAAACCGGCACCCATATGGAATCATTGAAATTCAACTTCTTGAATTGAACCCCTATAGAGTCGAGATAGGCGATATCTTCCTTTTTGAAACTTTTTAGTTTTTGTGTGACCGTTTCTTTATTCAAAAATTGTTTGGGTAGCTCTATGAAGCGAATCTTGACCAACGGTTCCTTCAATCTGAAATTGTTCTTTTCCTTTTCGTACAACGCCCGCATCTCTTCCTTGGTTACGATCGTATCGTTCACTTGCTGTACGAGGGCCTCTTTGTAGGCTCTGGTATACAGGTCATTTCGATAGTCACTTACCAATTCATCGAATCCGGCTAGCTTATCTTCGGAAAGGTTGATCTTGGCTTTGGAAAGTAAGAGCTGTTTTGACGCCCAATTGTTGATGTAATTCGTCACGAAAGAAACACTATCCTCTTTTGAAATACCATTTCCCAATAGAGGGGCAATGTCCTCTTTGTAAAGGTACTTCTCTCCCACTCTGGCGAGGGGTTCTTCACCATTGGTCTTTTTCCACATGGAATCGCAAGAAACAAAAGTGAGAATCAACAAGGAAATCAGACTATACAGAAAATTCCTTTTTTCGGCCAATGAAAACATCCCGCAAAAATAACAAATATCGCATGTTCCGCAAATAAGCGTCGAATCATTAACACATTTTTGGCGTGCTGTTTTCGAATTGCTACATTAGTCAAACAAAAAAAGGAGTTATGAAGTGTACCGCGGAAATGGTCGTTTCCGTGCCTCGGACCAGGTTTATCAAAAAAGTGAGCACTGCCGAAAATAGGAAACACTGGCAGAATGGATTGAACGGTAGCCGCCCGTTAACGCGGTCTGCAGGAGAATTCACCTTGGTAGGCAATAGCAAGTAGATAGAAACCAATATTGTGAGAAAATTAAAATTAATTTGGGACTTTCGAGGTCCAGCAGCAGCACATACGGCCGAGCATCATGAAAAGCATTTAGCTGAATATTGCACTCTTGAATCGCTTGACTTAAAAATAACGGGCCACGAGCACCTAAACGATATGCATAGCCTCGCTTTTTTGGTAGTGTATGAGTCACAAATGCCGCAAGTTCGTGATGCCCTTAAGCCCCATAGGGGAGAACTTTATGAGAATTAACCGTTCGCATCAAACAAAAAACCATGTTGAAAAACGCCATACTTTACTTTCTGCTCGTACTGATTCTAACTGTTGGTTGTACAGATCCACAGTCGTCCGGAAATCCGCTTGAACAGGTATTGGCTTCCGACCATCCTAAAATCAAAAGGGTAATGGATAGTATAGATGAGTATCAAGTACAGATACGATACACCCAAATAAACCGATCCGGAGATAGTCTCAAATTAATCGATTATGATTTTCAAGTAAATGAAGCAAATTATTTCTATCCAGCGAGCACGGTCAAATTCCCGATAGCGGTTTTGGCAATGGAAAAACTGAATGACATCGACACCCTTGACCTCAGTACTAGATTTTACGTAGAAGGAGATTCGGTAGAGACGACTTTCGCCGAAGCGGTTTCCCAAATATTCGCTGTTAGCGATAATGATGCGAATAACAGATTGGTAGAACTGCTTGGACAAGATGTAATCAATTCAAGATTGAGTTCGAAAGGAGTGTCACCGGTGCGCATAGCCCATCGTCTAGGATATCACAGTGATGATCTCACTACCAAACCCCTCATCATCTATTTGAACGATAGCACTACGGCCACCTATGAAGGTACGGTGAACACGGCAGCCAAGCCCCTTGAGTTGAATGAGATACAGAAAGGGATCGGTTTTTATGAAGACGGTGAATTGGTAAATGAACCCTTCGATTTCAGTTTGAAAAACTATTACCCGGTGAAAGCGCAACACGGTGTTTTGAAGCGGGTTATCTTTCCCGAGCAATTTGATGAATCGCAGCGTTTTAATTTAAGTGATGCGCAACATCAGTATCTTTTGAAAACCATGCACACACTTCCCAAAGCCCTTGGCTATGATCCTGTCACCTATTATGACGGCTACTGTAAATTCTTTCTATATGGCGACACCACGGAAGATATGGAAGAGCATATTAAAATTTACAATAAAGTAGGATTTGCCTATGGTACCCTAACCGACTGCGCCTATATTACCGATTCTAAAAACAACGTGGAGTTTCTTTTGACCGCCACAATTTTGGTCAATAAAGACGGTGTCTTCAATGACGATCAGTACGAATATGATGAAATAGGTATTCCCTTTTTGGCTGAATTGGGTCGACAACTATACCAGTTTGAATTGAACAGAAATAACTAATGCTATGACACCCTTGACTTTTGAAGCGTTTACCAAAAAAATTTATATAAAGGCCCCGGTTAAAACATTGTACTGGTATTGGGCTACGGAAGAAGGTATTACATCCTGGTTTTTACGGGAAGCGCACTATGTTTCCGTTGAAGGAACCAACAGAAATGCCACCGATCCCATACAAAATGGCGACCGCTATACCTGGAAATGGCATAATTGGAACGGACAAGAATCGGGTAGCATCTTGCAGACAAATGGCAAAGACTTTTTAGAATTCTCGTTTGCCAATGATGTATGTACATGCAGTGTTACGTTAGAAGAAGTTGAAAATACAACTTTGGTGACCTTGCGACAATATGGGATGCCGACCGATGAAAAGACCAAAATGGAACTTTACAATGGGTGTAGCTGTGGATGGACCTTCTGGTTGGCCAATCTGAAAGCTTATCTAGAGCACGGCATCTTGTTAAATGAAAAAGACGTCGATCTGACCGAAATTCCCCAGGCAGGACATATTTTTGTAAACATGTAACGTAAGAATGAATGTCGGATACCAAACAAACCCGAATCAATAAATACCTCAGCGAAGTGGGCTATTGCTCGCGTAGGGCCGCAGATAAACTTATCGAACAAGGTCGGGTTACGATTAACGACAAGATTCCCGAAATGGGTACCAAAGTCGTTGTCGGAGATTTAGTCAAGGTCGATGGCAAGCGTATCACGGAGCCTAAGGATGAGTGGGTTTATTTGGCCTTCAACAAACCCGTTGGTGTCGTATGTACTACCGATACCCGGGTGGAAAAAAACAACATCATCGATTTTATCAACTACCCCAAACGCATTTTCCCGATCGGACGATTGGACAAACCGAGCGAGGGGCTTATTTTTTTGACCAATGACGGCGATATCGTGAATAAGATTTTACGGGCACGCAATCACCACGAAAAAGAATATCTGGTCACGGTCAACAAACCGGTTACGGAACAATTTCTCGAGAGTATGGCAAATGGGGTACCTATTTTGGATACCGTTACACGAAAGTGCAAAGTCGAAAAAATTGGAAAGTACCAGTTCAAAATCGTCTTGACCCAAGGTCTTAACAGACAAATTCGTCGTATGTGCGAGTATCTTGATTATGATGTAAAAAAACTGAAGCGAATTCGAATCATGAATGTCAATTTAGACCTTCCCTCAGGAAAATGGAGAGATCTGACCTCAGATGAATTAAAGGAAATCAACCGCTTGGTTTCCGCTTCCGTGAAAACCTATGATTGAAGGGTTCCCTTAAACAACGACCAGTAGGTTTTTTATTTCTCCTTACAGAAAGAGACACCTCGGCGACTAGTGCGTTTTATCTTTACCGGCAAAGATCATAGTCATGACTTTCAGTGTTCTTATTTTTCTTTTTTTTTCGTTTTCAGGAGTACTACTATCTCTTCTATTTCTCTTAAAATCGAAAGGACATGGTATGGCGAATAGGCTTCTAAGCCTTTATACCTTTTTGTTCTCTTTTGAACTGTTGAATAATTGCCTCAGATGGTCAGGTGATTTGTATACGAGTCGATTCATCCATTTAGATTTGACCCATTTTCCGCTTTGGGTCATTTATGGGCCAATAGTGTATCTGTACAGCCGTAGGGTGCTTTCAAAATCCACGTTCAAAATAACCGACTTGTTATTTTTGATTCCCCCGATTGGTATCATCGTACTTTTGATTCCTTTTTACCTTCTGGGTAGCGCTAAAAAACTTGAGGTAGTCAAGAGTGGACATACTTGGGATTATGCGCTATTTCCAAGCTTTGTCATTTGGCTAATCATCGCCTTGATGTTCTTTTATGCATTTTTGACCTATTTGAGCTTTGCCTGGCGTACCAATATAGGTTTAAGACAGCACAAGTGGTTGAAATGGTTCGTGGGTTCGTATGTAGGATTTGTAAGCTCATTTGGGCTCTACATCACATTGGTCCGCTTTGGACTAATGGACCCTTCTTATGATTATTTTATCGACCTAGGTATTGTTTTCTTTATCGGTATGCTCGCCTTCTTCGGATTTGTTCAGCCCGAAATCTTCGAGGGAAAAACGATCAAAGAGGTCATTCCCTTCATCAAATACAAAAAAACAGGCTTGTCACCTGCCCTTTCCTTCGAGATGAGACAAAAATTGTTGGATGTCATGCAGCGGGAAAAACCCCACCTCAACAATGAACTGCGACTGGATGATATTTCTCGTTTGATGAATCTCTCACGGAACCATACGTCACAGATTATCAATGAACACTTTAATCTATCCTTTTTTGATTTCGTGAATCGTTATCGCATAAAGGAAGCTAAAAAACTACTAATGCAAAACGATGAAAATCGACTGACCATGACCCAGATTGCCTACGACGTCGGTTTCAACAACAGAGCCTCGTTCTATAAAGCCTTCAAAAAGTTTACCGATTTCAACCCCTCGGATTATATCAAACATACCGCTACCTCTTAATTTCTTGTAAAGGTTTTCACGAAGAGACATGTTCCCTTGTTCAAATTTCTAATTTGTCGGAACAAATGATAAAGACAATGAAAGATTACTTAATCGTCATATTTCTAATGGTGCTTTTTTCATCTAGCTGTTTGAAGGACGTAGCGAGAAGACCACCTAAGGAAATGACTCAAAATCTCGAAATCACCCCTGTAAATTGCAATGATAAAACCTATGAAGATTGGGAAACCTCGATTTATGTGCTGCCTTATAAGGTCGGTCAAAGTTATTCCGTAAATCTATCTCACTGTGGGGGATCATACCATAGTGCGGGATACCCCGACCAATATGCAATTGATTTCGCTATGAATATCGGCACGTTGATCACGGCTTCGCGCTCAGGCAAAGTAGTGTTTGTAGAAGAATCGGGTGTTGACGGTGGTTTTCCAAACAACCTGGTCGTTGTGGAACACTCAGATGGTACTTTTGCCCAATACATGCATCTGACCCATAAAGGCGCACGTGTAAAAGTTGGACAAACTGTTAAAAAAGGGAGTGTTATTGGTCTTAGTGGAAATACAGGGCTGGCCGGGTATCCGCATTTGCATTTTGTAGCAACGGAGTCAGGATCTTGGAAGTATCCCTATGTGTCCTTTCCCACAACCTTCAGCAATACCACCGAAAATCCAAGAGGCCTTGATCAGGGTAAGACCTATAAAGCGTTACCATACTAAAAGGATTTTAAACTAAATTTTAACAGTAAAACATCCTAAAAATGAGTAACTTAGAATTACTATAAAGAATAAAAGTAAAATAACTTTCAAGCTATGGAATCCAATATACACTTTCATCTAAAAAAATCTACATCCGTTGTTTTACTGACCCTATTTTTAGTCGGTTTTGGCGGCATGCAGAATATGTTCGCTTTTTTTCAAGATACTGCCGAAGAAGCGGTATCATATAAGCAGTACAAAGGAGAAGTTCTCGATGAGGAAACCAATAAACCGCTGGTTTTCGCTACACTTACCATTGAAGGTTCTAACATTAGTACGATAACCAATACTGAAGGACAATTCGCCCTCAAAGTGCCTAAGGAAATGACAGGAGGCAACGTATTGGTCGCTTTTCTGGGCTACAAGAGCCGACTGATCCCATTGAATCAATTTTCCGATTCGAACACAAAAATCAAACTACAGGTCTCAGTCACCGAATTGGCCGAGGTGAACGTAAGTATTCCTAAGAATGCGACCACCTTAGTTCGCGAAACCTTAAAAAGGAAAGGACAAAACTACTTCGATGACCCGACATTGATGACAGCTTTTTACAGGGAAACCATTAAGAAAAGAAGAAAAAATGTATCCTTATCCGAAGCTGTAGTCAATATCTACAAAACTCCGTACACTTCGGAGCGTCGTGATGCCGTAAAACTATATAAAGCCCGTAAGAGCACTGACTATAGTAGATTGGATACGTTGGCATTAAAACTTCAGGGAGGCCCATTCAACACGCTTTTTGTCGATATTATGAAATACCCGGAATACATTTTTACCGATGAAAGTATGGAGAACTATACCTTTTCATTTAATCGCTCTACCAGGGTCAATGACCAACTGATCTACATTATCGATTTCGAGCAAAGGCCTAGTGTAGCCGAACAATTGTATCGTGGAAAGCTATATATCGATGCGGAAAATAAAATTCTGACAAGTGCAATCTTTTCCTTGAATATCACCAATAAGGATGAGGCCGCAAAACTATTTGTGCGTCGAAAGCCAAGCAATGCACGGGTATGGCCCAACGAAGTAGCTTATCGCGTAGATTATCGCGAGAAGAACGGAAGATGGTACTACGGCTACAGTAATGTGCTTTTGGAATTCAAGATCAATTGGGACAAAAAATTGTTCAATTCCGTATATAGTATGACCTGCGAGATGGCTATTACCGATTGGGAAAAGAATAGGGGCACCTTTCCAAAGGCCAAGGATCGAATGAAATCATCGATTATCTTAAACGATGAGGCACTTGGTTTTGCGGACCCTGATTTTTGGGGGGAGTACAATATCATCGAACCGGAAAAATCAATTGAATCGGCTATTAAAAAAATTCGCCGACAACTCCGCAGGGCCAAAAACACTAGCGGCACTTCCGCGCCCTAAGTTAAGTTGTAGTACTAACAAAATAGTATGAAATAAAAATGCCACTGGTAGTACCAGTGGCATTTTATTTCGGGGAAAATTAATCACATCTTATTGGGGCATTACTACCGTATCAATGGCATGAATTACGCCGTTACTTGCTGCAACATCCGCTATAACAACCGTAGAAGTTCCTCCTTTGGCATCTGTCAACACCACCTTATCCTCTTTTAAAGTGAGTACAATTTCATTGCCCTGAACGGTTTTTACCTTAAACGCACCGTTATTGGCTTTAATCGCGTCGATAACAGCTGCAGCCTCAAATTTTCCGGCCACTACATGGTAAGTCAAAATACCAGTCAAGTCAGTTTTACTGGCAGGCATCAATAAACTTGAAACCGTACCATCGGGTAACTTGGCAAAAGCATCATTGGTAGGGGCAAATACTGTAAAAGGTCCCTCAGAACTTAATGTTTCTACTAGTCCGGCAGTCTTGACAGCCGTTACCAAAGTTGAGAAATTATCGTTTCCGGCGGCGACACCAACAATAGTTTCAGATTGTGCAAAGGATACTGCTCCAACAAAAAGTAGGGCTACAGCGAAGAAAGTTTTCATCTTTTTCATAGTGTGTATGTTTTTAAATTTCCTCAAAAGTAGCAGGAAAGAAAGTAGTACAATCATAATTATTGTTTAAAGTTTTCAAAATAAAGTTAAACAATTTATAAAATTCTATTCCCTGTTTACAGGGAGGTACATTTCACGGTTATCTGGTTTTTCAAAAACCACATACCGATGGAACTTTGTTTCAAATTCAATGCATAACCCTTTGTGGGAGGTTTCAGAAAAAATAAATGAAAAAAATTCCCGTTGTATCTAAAACGATTTCAAACCCCCTAAATAAACAATCATATTTATGAAAAATGTATTACCAAAATTCGAAAGGCCTATTCAGGGCATAGACGAACCGCGTACAGAGGTATCCCATTGGGACAAGGCCATGGACGCTTATGATGCCAAAGATTTCAGAAAAGCGCTCATCGAGACGATTAACTATATGAATCCGGAGTTACTCGGAAACAAAGATACCAGCAATGGCTTTTCAATAACTAAAGGACAAGGGTCTGCGGAAATACACGTCGAACTGAATGAGACCACTTTTTCAGTCAAGGCACCATTTCTAAGGGTAACCGAGGCGACCAACAAAGTAGCCCTATTTAGAAAAATAGCCGAAGTAAATTTCAATCCACTGACTTTATCTCAAATACATCTCAAAGATGACACGCTATGGTTTGAGTACGAAATGCCGATAGCGTTATGTCAACCTTATAAAGTATATGATGTACTTCGTGAAATCTGTGTTTATGCCGATGACTATGACGACGAATTCGTTGAGAAATACAAGGCGGACTTCTACAAAGAAGCAAATGTGCAACCTTTGGCCGGTGAGGAGATCGAAAAAGTTTGGGGTCAAATCAGTGATATCTTGACCGATTACCAAAATTACAGCGCCTTCTTCAAAGAAAAAAGATGGGATGCATTTCAGTGGGATATCATCGTCATTTCTATCTTAAAAATCGTGAATATGCCTTATGTGCATGGTACGTTGCGAACAAAATTGCAGGAATATGTTTATAATATGTTCAATGGTCAAATCGATTTTCAACATCGGATCGACAAGGGCATCAATTTGATGCAGAAACTTTGTGCAAAGTCGAAAGAAGACTTTATGAAGGATATTTACCATGCCGATGCCTTCATTTCCTTGAAATGGAGAAGTTCTGTGCAGATCTTACAGGACGATGCCAAAAAATTGGAAAATACGGTGACCAAATACGTTAACGATGGCGACAACTTTTCACTATGTTATTTTCTCCAATATAACTTCCAATACATGCTCTACAACTTCAATGTAGAGGAACTACATAAGAACGCCATTTATGACGTTTTGGAAAACGTATCGGGGCTTGAACCACAAAAAGCAGCTCCTAAACTCTTGGAAACGTACTATAATTTCCTGAATGGAAACACCAAAATGGCCTCCAATAAAGGGAGTAAAGGACTTTTCGCTAAACTTTTCGGATAAACCCGAATCATCACTAAGAGATAAAGAATCATGGAAAACATAAAGAAATCAGTATTTAAGATCATCACAGCATCAGGAACCGGAAGTGGTTTCGCCGTTAGTGGTAAAAATCACGTTATTACCAATTATCATGTCGTCGCCGGCGCCAAAACGGTCGCTGTTGAAGACTACAAGAAAGATCGATTTGTCGCCAATGTGGTCATGGTAAACCCAGAAGTGGACTTGGCCTTCTTGCACATAGACGGATTTGAAAACAAAGAGAACGATATCACCCTCAATGAAGACGTACAAGTTTCCAATACCAGCAAAGTGTATATTCACGGGTACCCTTTTGGAATGCCATATACGGTAACCGAAGGTATTGTATCTTCAAATAGTCAGCCCATGGGCGCCAGACATTATCTACAAACCGATGCCGCGGTAAACCCAGGAAACTCTGGGGGACCCATGCTCAACCAAGCAGGAAATCTTGTAGGGGTGACCACTTCGAAATTCAATGAAGCGGATAACGTTGGTTTCGGTGTCAAGCACTCCGATTTGGTAAAAGAGATCAATGATTTCACCTATACCGATAACGGATATCGTGTGAAGTGCAATTCTTGTGATTCCTATACCGAACAGGAAACGGAATTCTGCAACAACTGCGGAAATGATATGGATATTTCTATTTGGGAAGAATTCGAAAAGAGCCATTTTGCTAAATTCGTGGAAGAGGCATTGACTGAATTAGGCATGAACCCGGTTTTAGGAAGAGCAGGTAGAGATTTTTGGGAGTTCCATCAAGGGAGCGCCCTTATTCGAATATTCGTTTTCAAACGAGATTATTTGGTCGCAACTTCACCGATGAATCAGTTGCCAAAGCAAAATTTACAGGAATTAATGCAGTATTTATTAGGTAAGAATGTCGATCCTTATTCTTTAGGTGTTCATGAGAATAAAATCTTCATATCCTATAGAACCCATCTCTCGGATATCTTTACCGACCATGCCGATTCCATCAAGGAAAACATCAAGAATCTAGCGCTAAAAGCGGATGACTTAGACAACTTCTTTATGGATGAATATGGTTGCGAGATGGCCATTGAAGCCAAAGAAGAAATGTAATCAGCAATACAAAGATGAAGTAAAAAGCCCCTTTCCGGGGCTTTTTTATGTCGATTACTCAATTGGCAACTTCACTGAAAAATTTGAGTCGATAGAGACGTAGTTCCTCATCTTCGTAATCTCCATCGAACTCGGACAACGCCTCTTCAATACCATCTGTTTCGGCCTCCAGAAAATAATCGTGTATCTCTTCTTGCTGGTCTTCATCAAGCACTTCATCTATCCAATAGCCCAAATTTAATTTTGTTCCACTGAAAACGATTTGTTCCATTTCTTTGATGAGCTCGACGAGTTCCAGTCCTTTGGCCGAAGCGATGTCATCTAAAGGTAATTTTCGATCTACATTTTGAATGATATAAAGCTTTAACGCGGAATTTGCACCTGTACTTTTGACCACGAGGTCATCGGGTCTTAAAATATCGTTTTCCTCGACGTAACTTCGGATCAATTCGACAAAGGGACGTCCATACTTTTTGGCCTTACCCTCACCTACTCCCACGATATTCAATAATTCTTCCATTGATACAGGATACTTCAATGCCATATCTTGTAAAGAGGGATCTTGAAAAACCACATAAGGGGGTACATCCAATTTCTTGGCTTGTCTTTTTCGAAGATCTTTCAATTGCTTCAATAGCCGGTCATCGGCTACTCCCCCCTTTGAAGCACTGACAATGGCATCACTGTTGGCCTTATTGTATACATGATCTTTAGTCATCATGAAAGAAAGCGGAGTTTTGAGAAAGTCCTTTCCTTTTTCCGTAACCTTCAAAATGCCGTATTGTTCTATTTCTTTTCGGAGATAACCAGCTACCAATGATTGCCGTATCAAAGCCATCCAATAGCCCTCGTCCATTTCAGCGCCAATACCGAAGAACGGTTTTTCGTTTGTCTTGTGCGAAGAAATCAAGGCATTGGTCTTACCGGTCAGGGTCTTGACAATTTCTTTTGATTTGAACTTTTCCACAGTACCCTGTACGACTTGTATGAGTTTACCAACATTTTCTTTGGCCTCTTCTTTAGGTTTTGGGTTTCTGGTATTATCGTCCATATCGGCCCCTTCTCCATTGACCTCGTCGAATTCTTCCCCAAAATAGTGTAGCATGAATTTTCTTCGCGACATGGACGTTTCGGCATACGCCACGACCTCTTGTAGAAGAGCGTTTCCTATTTCCTGTTCTGCCACGGGTTTGTTCGACATGAACTTTTCCAACTTTTCAATATCCTTATAGGAATAAAAAGCCAAACAATGTCCCTCTCCACCATCTCTGCCGGCACGACCGGTCTCTTGATAGTAGCTCTCGATACTTTTTGGAATGTCGTGGTGGATTACAAAACGTACATCGGGTTTGTCAATACCCATACCAAAGGCAATGGTCGCCACCACCACATCCACGTCTTCCATGAGAAACATGTCTTGGTACTTCGATCGCGTCTTTGCATCGAAGCCAGCGTGATAGGGCACGGCACTGATTCCGTTCACTTGTAACACTTGTGCCAACTCCTGCACCCTTTTCCTGCTCAAGCAATAAATGATACCCGACTTTCCCGAATTCTGCTTGACAAAGCGAATAATATCCGCATCGACATTATCGGTCTTGGTGCGCACCTCATAATACAGATTGGGTCGATTAAAGGAGGCCTTAAAGACCTTTGCATCGGTAATGCCAAGGTTCTTGATAATATCTTCCTGTACTTTGGGGGTGGCGGTTGCAGTAAGACCGATAATGGGAATATGGTCTCCCAATCGCCCGACTATCGTTTTCAGGTTTCGATATTCAGGACGGAAATCGTGACCCCATTCTGAAATACAATGGGCTTCGTCTACCGCCACGAAAGACACCTTGACCGTTCTTAAAAAATCGACGTATTCTTCTTTCGTCAAAGATTCTGGGGCTACGTAAAGTAATTTGGTAATACCATTGGTGATGTCTTCCTTTACCTGCTTCACCTCCGCTTTGTTCAGCGAGGAATTCAATACGTGGGCAATGCCATTTTGTGAAGAGATACCCCTAATGGCATCTACCTGGTTTTTCATCAGGGCGATCAAAGGGGAAACCACAATAGCGGTACCCTCTTGCATCAAAGCTGGCAATTGGTAACACAGCGACTTGCCGCCACCAGTGGGCATAATGACAAAGGTGTTCTTCCCCTGAACGATATTCTTAATAACTTGTTCTTGGAGGCCCTTAAACTTCGAAAAGCCAAAATATTTTTTTAAAGAAGCATGTAAATCCAGTTCACTCAAAACCAAACCTTGTTTTTCCATTTGGCACTAATTACATCGGGGGTTTAAAATCTATTGCAATTTTAAGATACGGATTTTTAAGCGGTTAGACCAGCACATCCATTGAATTTATTTAAAAACGATACATAAGGGTAAGTTTATGTAAATTTGTAATCTTAAATATATGACATTCTTTTAGGAATGCAATCCCTAACGTTAAATAATAGCTTGAACGATACCGAAGCCATACTTGATCTCGCCAAAAAAACCATACAAAAAGAGGCGGAAGCTGTTCAAAACCTAACGTCCTTATTGTCCGATGATTTTGCAAAGGCTGTAAAATGCATCATCGACTCAAAAGGACGGGTCATCGTTTCCGGTATCGGCAAGAGTGCCATTATTGCCTCCAAAATAGTATCTACTTTAAATTCGACAGGCACCCCCGCGATTTTCATGCATGCGGCCGACGCCATTCATGGCGACTTGGGTACTATTCAAGAAAACGACGTTGTTATCTGCATATCGAACAGTGGCAATACTCCAGAAATCAAAATGTTGGTTCCGCTCATCAAAAGAGGGACGAACAAATTGATCGGAATGACCGGTAATCTCGATTCCTTTTTGGGGCAACAGTCGCATTTTGTGCTGAACACCCACATCGCCGAAGAGGCCTGTCCGAACAATTTGGCACCTACTACAAGTACAACGGCACAACTGGTTATGGGCGATGCTTTGGCAATTTGTCTCTTGGAACTCAAGGGCTTCAGCAGTACGGATTTTGCCAAATACCACCCAGGAGGGGCTTTGGGCAAACGATTGTATCTTAGGGTCGCGGATATTGCGAATGCCAATCAAAAGCCCCAAGTAGATGTGTCGACTGACGTAAAGAATGTTATTGTTGAAATATCGGAAAAAATGCTCGGGGTGACAGCCGTTTTAAAAGATGAGGAGATTGTCGGAGTCGTTACGGACGGTGATATTCGACGTATGCTGAATAAATACGATAGTATCAATGGCCTTACGGCAAAAGATATTATGAGTTCAAACCCGAAAACCATTGCCACGGATATGCTCGCAGTGCGTGCCCTAGAGCTAATGCAAGACAATGGAATCTCACAATTGATTGCCGTGGAAGGTAAAAAATATAAGGGTATCGTACATTTACATAATCTAATTAACGAAGGTATTCTATAATGGCAAAAAAAATTGCCCAGCCAGCTGATGAAATGTCCTTTTTAGACCATCTGGAAGAATTGAGATGGCATTTGATCCGCGCCACTTTAGCGGTGGTTATCATCGGGAGCGTGGCTTTCCTCATGCGTGAATTTATATTTGACACCATACTTTTCGGGCCAAAAAAAATGGATTTTCCAACCTATAGGTTCTTCTGCAAAATAGGAACTTTATTAGGTGTCGATTCCGATTTCTGTGCCGATGAACTTCCCTTTACCATTCAAAGTCGTTTGATGGCCGGTCAGTTTTCCGCCCATATTTGGACCTCGATCTGGGCTGGTTTCATTGTTGGCTTCCCGTATGTGCTGTATGAAATGTGGAAATTTATCAGCCCCGGACTACATGAAAATGAACGCAAATACTCTAAGGGCTTCATATTTATCTCTTCACTGCTATTCTTTGCGGGAGCACTGTTCGGTTATTATATTGTTGCTCCTTTGACTATTAACTTTTTGGGTAGCTACCAAGTAAGTGCAGAGGTTAGCAATGAGTTCGATTTGTCAGATTATGTGGCAAAAGTTAGAATTTCGGTAATTGCCTGTGGGCTCATTTTCGAACTTCCCATTATTGTCTATTTTTTGACCAAGGTTGGTTTAGTGACCCCGGAAATATTAAAAAAGTATCGAAAAATATCTTTGGTCGTCATTTTGATTTTAGCAGCCGTTATTACCCCTCCTGATGTTATTAGTCAGGTGGTAGTGGCCCTACCCATATTGATTTTATATCAAATTAGTATCTACATTTCGAAAAAGGTGTTAAAAGGAGAAGCCAAGCGGGAGGCAAAGTTGGCTGCCCAACGTGCCAAAAAAAGTTAAAAAAATGGGGTTTACGGCTCTTCCATAAGTTTATAGGTTAGATTTGAAATCGTGAAGTTAAGAGCAGACAATATAATGAAAGCCTATCGTGGGCGACGCGTGGTCAAGGGCATCTCCTTAGAGGTGAACCAAGGAGAAATCGTCGGTCTTCTCGGGCCAAACGGTGCAGGAAAAACCACTTCGTTCTACATGATCGTAGGCCTGGTCAAACCCAACGGGGGCAAAATTTTCCTGGATGATATGGAAATTACTAAATTTCCCATGTACAAAAGGGCTCAGAACGGAATAGGTTATCTCGCCCAAGAAGCTTCCGTCTTTAGAAAATTGAGTATTGAAGAGAACATTTTGAGCGTATTGCAGCTCACCAAGCTCAGTAAGAAGGAGCAACTTCATAAAATGGAGTCGCTCATTGAAGAATTCGGTTTGGGACATATTCGTAAGAACAGGGGCGATTTGCTATCAGGAGGTGAACGCCGACGTACTGAAATAGCAAGGGCCCTGGCCACAGATCCTAAATTCATCTTGTTGGACGAACCTTTTGCAGGCGTGGATCCAGTAGCGGTCGAGGATATTCAGCGCATTGTAGCCCAATTGAAAAATAAGAATATCGGCATCTTGATTACAGATCATAATGTACAGGAAACCCTGGCCATTACGGAACGTTCATACCTAATGTTCGAAGGGGGAATTTTGAAGTCTGGTCATCCAGAAGACCTCGCCGCCGATGAAATGGTAAGAAAGGTATACTTAGGTCAAAATTTTGAATTGAGGAAGAAGAAACTCGATTTTTAGTGATCTAAAATAGTATCGTACTTCTCAAAATCCCTTAAAACTTTCTGCACCTTTTGAACACGTTCTTCAAGAGTTCCTGCCAGTCTGATAAAGGGAATTTTTCTTTCTTTTAAATCCCCGATAATTTGATTTTGAAACCATTGACGTTTCTGATTTCCACTACGTTCCCACGTATCGTGATAAGGAATATCGGTATCACACAAAAAGAAGAGATCATACCGTTTTTCCGCCATTTTCGCATATTGTGTCAAAACCGGACCAGCCATACCGTGATAGTCTTTGGCGAACATATAGGTGGTAATGGCACAGGTGTCGCAAAACAAATAACCATTGCTTTGTAACACGAGTTCATCCTCTCTATTATGGTGCTCCGGTGCAATCAACTCCAACTGATCAAGGGTGATTCGGCGATTAATTTGGTTTTCAAGCCAAAACTCGGCTCCGTATTCAGGCATATATTCAGTATCATAAATCGCACTCAATTTTATAGTAAGTGTGCTTTTACCAGTGGAGGGAGCCCCTAAAAAACAAACCCGAAGCACTAAATCTTTATATACAATGTCTGAGAGATAAGCTCGTAACCCAAAAGTATTCTTACGCAATGCCGTGCCTGAAATAGGAATAACTCGCCGAGCTTCATCTACTCGTCGATCGATTGCGCCTAATGCCTTACTCACATGATCCCCGTAAAATTCGCTACTATAGAAATGCGTAATCTTGACGGTTCCTAGTCGCTTTAGAATGTACTCTTCCTGAACTTTTTTGATTTCAGGAGTGTCACCGTAACCCTCAGGACCATCCCAAGCCTCTATAATTATGATAGTGGGAAATAATTCTTTGATCCAACCCGCGCGTACTTGTAAGGGAACTGAAATCACATCAGTATCATAAATCAATACATACAGTTCGTCTACTTCCGAAAGTGCTGTTTTCAGAAGAAACTCATGTCCTTTGTGTAGTGGTGCGAACTTACCTAAGGTCAATCCTCTTTTCATAATCGTTTTCAAATGCATTGGGGCTGGTGTTTCTAGACCAGGTAACATATCCAAAAATACTATTTGCGAGAAAAAGGACCCACATAAAAATCATACTGTCTACCTCAGTGCCTTGGTCGATATACCTCAAGGCCCAAAGTGCAATCGTGATACAGTTCAACAGAATATAGAATATCCATTGTTCCGCATAGCGATACATCATTAAAAAAGTAGCACAAATACCTACAGCATTGGTGGTCGCGTCGAGAAAGGGATTTTTTTGACCTTTGAAAAAAGTTAGCAAGAAACCCAAAATAAGAACGAAGAGAAGAACGCTTCCCATTATTTTAACCAAAGTAGGCCATGACAATCTTCGCATCAAAACCCCTTTGCCTCCTTCCCTTTTTCGCCACATAAAGAAACCGATTACACCAGTAGGGAGATAAAACAAGAGGTTCAGGAGAACTTCACCAAAAAGTCCATTTTCGTAAGCAATCCAAGCATATGCCGCACAATTGTATAGACCGAAGAGATATCCTTCTTTTCGACCTATTGCTATGAGTGCAACGCACAGAATTCCAGTAACGATTACACTAGATTCGAATAGAGCTGTTTTGGTCAAAAGACAATATCCCAAGGCCAAGGCTGTCAAACCTAAAAACCAATATGAGTCTGTGGAATTCAACTTCACGAAAGAGTTTCTTTTGCAACTCGATTATCCTTGCGGAAAACCAATAACAATCCGAATACAACAAACGGCACACTCAACCATTGGCCCATATTCAGCGTCATCGTATCTTCGAAACCCACTTGATTCTCCTTAAAAAATTCGATGATGAAGCGGGCGGAAAACAAAAGAATGAACAACATGCCAACAAGGAGTCCGTTTCGGGTGGTGGCCGTTCTTTTTCGGTACAGGAAAGCCAAGACCGCGAAGATCACCAAATAGGCCACGGCTTCATACAACTGGGTCGGATGTCTCGGTATCAGGTCATCTCGTTCAAAAACAAAACCCCAACTGCCATCGGTAGGCTTGCCATAAATTTCAGAGTTCATCAAATTGCCCAATCGAATAAAGGCGGCGGTCACTGCCCCTCCTATGGACACCCTATCCAACATCCACAAGAGGTTGGTCTTGGTCTTTTTCCAATAATAGGCAATCGCGATTATGGCCCCGACGACACCCCCGTGGCTTGCCAAACCTTGAAAACCACTAAATTGATAGCTTCCGTTCACTTCACGAATAGGCAAGACGATTTCCAAAAGATGCTCGGAATAATACTCAAAATCATAAAACAAGCAATGGCCCAAACGCGCGCCCAATAGTATCCCTACAAAAATATAGCTTGCCAACTGTTCTAGCTGTTCCGTCGGCACGTCCTCCTTTTTATAGATTCTCTGCACAATATAGTACCCTAAGGTCAGCCCTAAAATCCAAAAAAGGCCGTAATATTTGAGTGGAAATGAATCTGTAATCCAGAAGATTTCAGGATCAACATTCCAGTGGATGAGATTGTCGTTCATAGGTCAACGGGGTCAACTACTTTTTTTTAATCCGTAATCATAGCTTTCATGCACCATTCTTTTAAGTGTCGCCATCTGCCCACAATGCCACATGGTGTGTTTGATATTCCATGAAATGGCATCAAATTTTGTAATGGCCACAGGGTGTTTTTGTTTGATCGGTTGTTCAACCGCGGCTTCCAAATCCGTATCGCGTAGTGCACCAATTGTCGCCAACACCTTCTTTTGAATAAAGTGTAATTGCTCGCGCAACTCAAGGGGGTGCGCTTTGCCGACTACATTTCTAGGATCACTGTTGTACCCGTATAATTGGTTATGCGTTTTTAAATCGATTTTTGCCGTAATTTCTTCGTCAAAACCTTTAATCACCAAAATGGCATGATAGTATTCGCTAATTACCAAGTGACCGATCTGCCATGCGATATTCGATTCCAATACTTCTGGCGTAATATCCCAGAGCGGATCGGGTACCGAATCGATTAACTGATGTGTCCACTTATGGGCCTCCTGGGTCTGTATCAATAAGAGATCAATTGCTGTCATCCGTTAGAAGATTTACTGATGACCGAACTTACAATATAAAAAGCTATTATTATAGGTACTGCCAAAAACCGAAATGTGACCAGTAACACCAAACTGATGATAATAAAAATGTAACGCAGGGCATTATCCTGAAAGTTCCAATTCTTGAACTTGAGGGCAAAGAGCTTAATATTACTATTGAGTAGAACCGCACTTAAAATGGTCATGGCGATCAAGAACCATTGATTTAATATGATTCCGTTCAAGAGATCATTGTTCTGATAGATCAATATCAATGGTAAGGATATGATCAACAAGGTATTTGCCGGAGTGGGCAAACCGATAAAAGAGGATGTTTGATTCGCATCAATATTGAACTTTGCCAAACGATACGCCGAGGCCATCGTAATCAAAAAACCAAAAAATGGCAGCGGGGCTACTTTGAGTCCGACCCAAAAAGTAGCGTCAGACGCTTGAGCACTCATATCTACGTTCCAACCTCCCGACATGGACATGCCCAACAATTGAAACATTACAATGCCAGGCACTACTCCGCTTGTAATGACATCTGCCAAAGAATCGAGTTGTAGCCCCAATTCACTGCGTACATCCAAAACTCGTGCCGCCAGACCATCAAAAAAGTCGAAAAGAATACCGAGGCATACAAAAACCGCAGCTAACTCCAGTTGATTGAGTACGGCGAAAACGGTCGCCACACATCCACAAAAAACATTGAGCAAGGTTATAAAGTTCGGAATGTGTCTTTTCATAACTACCAAGGATGAGTTCAGTAAAAATAAGACAATTTTTAAGTAATCGTTTTAGTCCATTATTATTCGCATATTTGCCCTTGAAAGATCAGCGTATTTCATGAAGCTATTGCACTTATTTTTTGGCACCTTTTTCATTGGCTGTTCCTTTTTTGGTCTTGGCCAAACTCCTGAATTGACACCACTTTCAAAAATTAGTGTCCTGACCTGTGGTCCTGGTGAAGAATTATACGCCTCTTTTGGCCACAGCGCATTTCACGTTCAAGACACCTCTTTGGGAATTGACGTAGTGTACAACTATGGCATATTCGATGATTCCTCAAAATATTTTTACCTGAAATTTATTCAGGGGCAAATGGATTATCGTTTGGCGCGACAACGTTTTCCTAGGTTTTTAGCGGAATATGAGTATTACGACAGATGGGTCAAGGAACAAGACTTGAACCTTAGCCTTATCGAGCGAAATGCGCTGTTCAGATTTCTAGAACGTAATAATCTGCCCGAGAACCAGGTCTATTCCTATGATTTCTTCTTTGACAACTGTTCTACAAAAGTTTGGGAGGTACTTAAAACTTCGTTAGGAGATCCGTTGGTATTCGATGATACCTATCTAAAAAATAAGTTTACGTTTCGTCAACTGATCCATCAAAATTTGGATACGAATTCATGGTCCGCGTTCGGAATCGATCTCGCACTAGGCTCGGTTATCGATGTGGAAGCCACTCCCGAAGAACACATGTATCTTCCGGCCTACACCCTAGAGCAGTTACAAACGGCTAAGTTGAACAATGAACCATTGGTTTCCAGCATATCGGTTCTCTATCAATCAAAATCACTCCATAAATCAGGCTCGTTCTTGATGACACCCTTCTTTTGGCTTCTAGTGCTCCTGCTCATCGCCGTATTTGTCACATACAGGGATTTCACTAAAAAACGGAGAAGTAGATGGCTTGATTTTACGCTCTTTTTTGTAACCGGACTAGCCGGGGTATTACTTCTTTTCCTATGGTTCTTGACTGATCATAGCCAAACAGTTTCAAATTTCAATGTGCTTTGGGTCTTTCCGATCAATGTGATCATTGCATTTATCCTGGTAAAACGTACAACACCGCCCGAATGGATCAAAAAATACCTTTGGACCCTACTTGTTCTTATACTCATCATACCTTTCATTTGGCTCTTTAAAATTCAGGTGTTCTCTCCCCTTGTTATTTTCATTTTGCTCGCCTTAGGTATACGATATCTATTCTTACAACACCTCATGGGACAGCCTGAAATCTATAAATCCAAATAGCACTACATGAACCTGCTCACCGTTGAAAACATATCAAAAGCCTATGGCGAACTAGTACTTTTTAAAGGCCTTTCCTTTGGTGTTAACAAAGATCAGAAAATTGCCTTTATCGCTAAGAACGGTACAGGTAAAACTTCTATTCTCAACATACTTTCTGGAAAAGACACTCCCGACGCCGGTCAAGTCAATTACCGAAAGAACATTCGCGTTTCCTTTTTAGAGCAAGAACCCGATTTAGAGCCCAATCTAACGGTCGAAGAGACCATCTTCGCTTCCGACAATGAGATACTGAAGGTCATTCAGAACTATGAAAGGGCTCTACAGAACCCTGAAGATGCTGACGCCTATCAAATTGCCTTTGAGGCAATGGAACGTTTCAATGCTTGGGATTTCGAAACGCAGTACAAGCAAATTCTTTTTAAACTCAAACTCGAAAACCTCGATGTGAAAGTGGGAAAACTTTCAGGAGGACAGAAAAAACGACTCGCCCTGGCCAATGCCTTGATCAATCGACCCGAATTATTGATCTTGGATGAGCCGACCAACCACCTTGACCTTGAGATGATCGAATGGTTGGAAGACTATTTTGCCAAGGAAAATATGACCCTTTTTATGGTGACGCACGACCGCTACTTTTTAGAACGGGTGTGCAATGAGATCATTGAATTGGAAGATGGACAACTGTATCCGTACAAGGGAAACTACTCCTATTACCTGGAAAAAAAGGAGGCTCGAATTGAACAGGAAGCCGTAGAGCATCACAAGACCAAACGACTGTTCAAACAAGAATTAAGCTGGATGCGACGCCAGCCCAAGGCCCGAACCACTAAGTCAAAGTCACGTATAAGTGACTTTCAGGCCATCAAGGAAAGAGCAGGTAAACGACGTAAAGATCACGAAATCGAACTTGAGATCAACATGCAACGCATGGGAAGCAAGATTCTTGAATTGCACAAGATCTCAAAATCGTTTCCTGACAAACCCATTCTCGATCAGTTCAATTACACCTTTTTGAAAGGGGAACGTATTGGCATAATCGGAAAAAACGGCACAGGTAAATCGACCTTTTTGAACATCATCACAGGTAGTGACCAGCCCGATGGTGGTAAGGTCGTTGTGGGCGATACCATAAAATTCGGGTATTATACCCAAAAAGGCATCGAAATCAAGCCAGGCCAAAAGGTAATCGAAGTTATCCGTGAATTCGGTGATTACATTCCGTTGGCCAAAGGGCGGCAAATTTCTGCACAACAACTGTTGGAACGTTTCCTGTTCGATCGAAAAAAGCAGTACGATTTTGTAGAAAAGCTAAGCGGAGGAGAACGCAAACGGCTTTATTTGTGTACGGTTCTGATCCAAAATCCGAATTTCCTGATTTTGGACGAACCCACGAACGATTTGGATATTGTTACCTTAAACGTGCTGGAAAGTTTCCTTTTGGATTTTCCGGGATGCCTAATTGTCGTATCGCACGATCGCTACTTTATGGATAAAATAGTAGACCACCTCTTTGTGTTTCGGGGTGATGGGGTCATCGAGGACTTTCCCGGAAACTATTCTGATTTTAGGATTTATGAGGATAGCGTCATCATCGAAAGCCGAGAGGAAAAGAAAAAGTTGTCCGAAATAAAACCCGAAAAGAAAAGTTGGAAGGCCGATGATACGGTCAAAGGCTTATCGTATAAAGAACAGAAGGAGTACAAACAACTTGAAAAAGATATCCGCAAGCTAGAGTTCAAAAAAGGGGAGATTGAACAGGAATTCATTACAGGCGATCTCTCCGGAGATGAAATTGCCGAACTCTCTAAAAAACTGAAGGAAATCATCGATGGTATCGAAACCAAGACGGAACGCTGGTTCGAGCTTTCTATGCAATTGGATGAATGAGTTATACAAACTGATCTTGATATCCCAAAAACAAGAATTAAATGTACCGACTCAAGGCTCACATCAACCACCTTTTGACAGCCACCAATCAACATGGTGTTCATTCACCCTTTGTCTATTCATTTGTAACCCGATGTTTATATGCCAAACCCAAATTTGAAGGCTCTAAGACTATGGGCGTTCTCTTAAAATCCATTGCTTTTTTCAAGATAAAAACCCTAGACTTAATTACTGAAAATCAGCCTATTGAAAGGCAAATCAGAAAAGAATTCGACCTAAGGATCGGTCAACAGAAATGTTATGATTTGATCTACTTCGATGAAGCGTCAAAGGTCGAGTTGAACGCTCAAAAAAATAGTATTCACAATGACAGTATACTACTCATAGACAACATACATACTACCAAGGATAGAACCGAATTATGGAATTCCCTCAAGCAAAATACTACAGTGACCGTTTCCATTGACCTATTTTACTGCGGACTTCTTTTTTTCCGAAAAGAGCAGGCGAAAGAACATTTTAAGATTCGGATTTAATCCACTAAATTGAAGATTCAACTTCGAAGACATGGAGAGTAAAACAACATATATAATAATCGGAGTGCTTTTCTCAATATACGTGGTCATTTCGATGATGAACCGTCGAAAAGCCAAAACACGGAATTCCCGTAAATTCATGGACGGATATAAACGAAAGGACAAGGAAGCCGAGAAGTAAAGCGCCTGTTCACAGTCATTCTTGAACACAATAAATGAAGATCTATACAAAAACCGGGGATAAAGGCACTACAGCCCTGTTTGGAGGAACCAGAGTAGCGAAGCATCACATACGTATCGATAGCTACGGCACTGTAGATGAGCTGAATTCGTGGTTGGGCCTCATACGCGACCAAGACATCGATGTCTCCTCTAAAGAGACGTTGACCTTGATCCAAAGCAAATTATTTACCGTTGGAGCCATCCTGGCGACGGATCCAGAAAAGATGTTGTTAAAAAACGGTAAGGAACGTTTGAACATTCCTAAAATAGTCGATGCGGATATCGAACTCCTTGAAACCAAAATGGATTCAATGGATGAAAAGTTACCCCCAATGACCCATTTTATCCTTCCCGGTGGTCACACAACAGTGTCATATTGTCATATCGCCAGAACCGTATGTCGCCGAGCGGAACGTTTAGTGACTCAATTACACGAAAATGTACCGGTAGATCTCCAGGTTTTGGTTTACTTGAACCGCCTCTCGGATTACCTCTTCGTCTTGGCACGAAAATTGTCTTCAGACTTACATGCGAATGAGATAAAATGGATTCCTGAAAAAAAAGACTAATAAATCCGTAATTTCTTCGTTATCCATGTATTGAAAGCAAAATAATTTCATAAAAAATGCCAATTCACTTGGCTATTTCGTTTTAAAAATTACTTTTGCAAAAATTTTAAAATCAAACTTTAACCATGTATTGGACATTAGAATTAGCATCCTATTTAAGTGATGCGCCATGGCCCGCCACAAAAGACGAATTAATCGATTACTCAATTCGTACAGGTGCTCCATTGGAGGTTGTTGAAAACCTGCAGTCAATGGAAGAAGAAGGAGGTGAGATCTATGAGTCTATAGAAGAAATCTGGCCGGACTATCCCACGGAAGAAGACTACCTCTGGAACGAGGACGAGTATTAAGATATTTTAGCGTAATTGAAATGAAAAAAGTCTCCTAGGAGGCTTTTTTTTTATGTAATTTTGGCAGGTAATGCGCCAGTTTAGGCGTCGATAGTAAACTGGAATGCCTTTTGCTCACCTAGAGGCATCACGATTCTAATGAAGATAAAGTGCTGCAATGATTCAAAGGCTTGCACGGCGCTTTCCAAATAACTAAAACAATAGTATGAGTTTTATAAATTCAGTTTTAAAGGCATTTGTGGGTGACAAGTCACAAAAAGATGTCAAGGCCCTTCAACCTTTGGTCAAAGAAATCAAGTCTTTTGAAACTTCACTCGAGAACTTAAGCCACGACGAGCTAAGAAACAAGACCGCCGAGTTCAAGGCCCGTATCAAAAAAGACCGATTGGACCTTGATACCCAAATCGCAGAATTGGAAGAGGAAGTGAAGGTATCTACCGATATTGACAAGAACGAGGATATTTATTCCGAAATCGATCGGCTTAAGGAAGAAGCGTATAGCATATCCGAAAAAACATTGAATGACCTACTCCCTGAAGCTTTCGCTGTAGTAAAGGAGACTGCAAAACGCTTCGTTCATAACACCACCATAGAAGTGACCGCTTCGGAATACGACAGGGAACTTTCCGGAGATAAAAATTACGTAACCTTGGATGGTGACAAAGCGATTTGGAGCAACTCATGGGACGCTGCAGGGAAAGAGGTAACCTGGGACATGATTCACTATGATGTGCAGCTTATCGGAGGCATAGCCCTACACCAAGGTAAAATCGCGGAAATGCAGACGGGTGAAGGTAAAACCTTAGTGGCTACCCTCCCGCTCTATTTGAACGCCCTTACCGGAAATGGTGCCCATTTGGTCACCGTGAACGATTACCTGGCCAAACGTGACAGCGCGTGGATGGCTCCCATTTTCCAATTTCATGGATTATCCGTAGACTGCATCGATTACCATAGACCTAATTCCGATGGTCGCAGGGCAGCTTACAATGCCGATATAACCTACGGAACGAATAATGAATTCGGTTTTGATTACCTCAGGGATAATATGGCCCATACGCCAAAAGACTTGGTACAACGACCCCACAACTACGCCATAGTCGATGAAGTGGATTCCGTTTTAGTAGACGACGCCCGTACCCCCTTGATTATTTCAGGTCCTGTACCTGAGGGAGACCGCCATGAGTTCAACGAGCTTAAACCCAAAATTTCGGATATCGTTCAAAAGCAAAGGCAACATCTGACCGGTGTTCTTGCCGAAGCGAAAAAATCAATCGCTTCAGGAGATACCAAAGAAGGCGGGTTCTTGTTGCTCCGTGTATTTAGAGGCCTACCAAAGAACAAGGCCCTCATCAAATTCTTGAGCGAAGAAGGCATCAAGCAATTGCTACAGAAGACCGAGAACTTCTACATGCAAGACAACAATCGCGAAATGCCCAAAGTCGATGAAGATCTACTCTTTGTTATCGATGAAAAAAACAATCAGATCGAACTGACCGATAAGGGGGTGGAATATATCTCAGGGGTCGAAGACAATGACTTTTTCATTATGCCCGATATCGGTAGTGAAATTGCTCAAATCGAAAACCAAAATCTAGATATCGAGAAAGAGGCGGAACTGAAAGAAGAGCTCTTCAAAGACTTCACCGTTAAAAGTGAACGTATCCACACGATGAGCCAATTGCTCAAAGCCTATACCCTTTTCGAAAAAGATGTGGAGTATGTGGTCATGGAAAATAAGGTGATGATCGTTGATGAGCAAACGGGCCGTATTATGGACGGTCGACGCTATTCCGACGGATTACATCAGGCCATTGAGGCTAAGGAAAATGTAAAAATCGAGGCATTGACCCAAACTTTTGCCACGGTGACCTTACAGAATTATTTTCGAATGTACGGTAAACTGGCAGGTATGACCGGTACCGCGGTAACCGAGGCTGGTGAATTCTGGGAAATCTATAAACTTGATGTTGTTGAGATTCCGACCAACCGCCCGATAGCCCGTGATGACCGCAACGATTTGATTTACAAAACAAAACGAGAAAAATACAATGCCATCATCGAAGAAGTGACCAAACTCTCAAAAGATGGCCGACCGGTCTTGATCGGTACTACTTCGGTAGAGATATCGGAATTGCTCTCAAGAATGTTGACCATTAGAAAAGTACCACACAATGTACTGAACGCGAAATTACATAAAAAGGAAGCTGACGTAGTTGCCGAGGCTGGTAAGTCCGGAGTGGTGACCATAGCCACCAACATGGCCGGTAGGGGAACCGATATCAAACTCTCGGATGAAGTGAAAGCCGCCGGAGGATTGGCGATTGTCGGTACAGAGCGTCACGATTCACGACGTGTTGACCGTCAGCTGAGAGGACGTTCCGGACGTCAAGGAGATCCCGGAAGCTCTCAATTCTATGTTTCATTGGAAGATAACCTGATGCGCCTTTTCGGTTCGGATCGAGTTGCCAAAATGATGGATAAAATGGGACTGGAAGAAGGTGAGGTCATTCAACATTCGATGATGACCAAGTCGATTGAACGGGCCCAGAAAAAAGTAGAGGAAAATAACTTCGGAGTGCGTAAGCGACTTTTGGAATATGACGATGTGATGAACGCGCAACGGGAAGTTGTCTACAAGCGTAGGCGCCATGCATTGCAAGGAGAACGCTTACAGGTCGATATTGCCAACATGGTCTACGATACTTGTGAGGTGATTACGGATACGAACAAAGCGGCAAGCGATTTCAAAAACTTCGAATTCGAGTTGATCAAATACTTTTCGATTACCTCACCCGTAACGGAGGAGGAATTCGGCAAATTTACGGTACAGGATATTTCCAACAAGGTGTACAAACATGCCTATGATCATTACCAAGATAAAATTCAGCGGAATGCAGAGACTGCCTTTCCGGTAATCAAACAAGTGTACGAAGATGCCACCAACAAGTTTGAACGCATCGTTGTTCCTTTCACCGACGGTATAAAAACCTTGAATGTGGTCACGAACTTAAAAGAGGCCTATGAAAGTAATGGAAAGCAGTTGGTCACCGATTTTGAGAAAAACATCACGCTCGCCATCATAGACGATGCTTGGAAGACCCATCTGCGTAAAATGGATGAGTTGAAGCAATCGGTTCAACTGGCCGTACATGAACAAAAAGACCCGCTCTTGATATACAAATTCGAGGCGTTCGAACTGTTCAAGAGTATGATCGACAAGGTCAATAAAGAAGTGGTTTCGTTCTTGTTCAAAGGCGAATTACCAAGCGGTAACCCAAACGAGATTAGAGAAGAACGCAATGTTCGTAGACCAAAAGAGAATTTGCAAACGAGCAAAGAGGAGATTCCGAACAGTGATGAAAGGGCTGCTCAAAGTCGGGCCATTGCTCAAAATCAGGGAGGTCGACCTGCGATTACTGAAACCATAGTACGGGAAAAGCCAAAAATCGGTAGAAACGATCGTGTTACCATAAAAAATATTATGAGTGGCGAAAGCAAAGTGGTCAAGTACAAACAAGCAGAGCCCCTCATCAATAAAGGGGAATGGGTCTTGACAGACCAATAACACCTATTAAAACAATGTTATAAAAGCGAGCGACCCATTGATTGGGCCGCCCGCTTTTACTTTTGTCACCGAGCTAACTGCCTCGTCAGGTATTCATGAAAATTCAATAACTTTAAGGGATTTCAAAAAATAGCCATGACGACTTCGAGAAGAAAATTTTTGACCTCTATTAGCATGTTGACCGCCACTACTGCCCTGCCCTTACATGCATTTAGTTTCGGAACCAAAAAAAAACTAAAAGTAGCTCTTGTCGGTACCGGTATTCGCGGTACTACGTTCTGGGGGAAGCGCCTTGTTGATGAATATTCGGATATACTGGAGTTTGTAGGGCTTAGCGATATCAATCCGAGTCGCTTGGAATATGGTAAAAAATTCATTGGAGCCAAATGTCCCACCTTTGTCGATTTCGATGAGATGATGAAAACCACGGACCCCGACCTATTGATCGTGACCACAAAAGATTCTACGCATCACGAGTTTATTATAAAAGGATTGGAAATGGGATGTGATGTTCTGACCGAAAAACCATTGACCATTGACGAGACCAAATGCCAAGCAATTTTAGAGGCGGAGAAGAAATCAAGTAAGAATCTAATCGTTGGTTTCAACTATCGATGGAGTCCATATGCCACGGAAATCAAAAAACTGCTCAAAGACAAGTCCATAGGAAAATTGGTTTCCGTTGATTTTCACTGGTACCTAAACACCTATCACGGAGCTTCCTATTTCAGAAGGTGGCATGGTGAAATGAATAGTGGCGGTTCACTCTGGGTGCATAAGGCTACGCATCATTTTGATCTGTTGAACTGGTGGATCAATTCAGAACCAAGTGAAGTCTTTGCCTATGGCGATTTGGAGTTCTACGGCTCGAACGGCCCCTTTCGAGGAAAAAACTGTCGAAGCTGCGACCACAAGAGTGAATGCAATTTTTATTGGGATATTACAAAAGATAAGCGTTCAAAAGAATTATATGTAGACCATGAACATGAAGATGGTTACCTACGTGATAACTGCCTCTTCAGGGAAAATATCGATATCTATGATAAGATGTCGGCCCAAATCAAGTACGCGAACAAAGTGGTTGTAAATTATTCCCTTACTACCTACTCACCCTTTGAAGGTTGGCGGGTTTCATTCAACGGTACCAAAGGACGATTGGAAGCTTGGTTGGACATTCCCTACAATGAAAACATCAAGATAGATCAAGCTGAAATGCACACGAGGGAAATGGAGCAAACAAAAGAAATGAAAGTAGACAAGCAACCTATTATTTTACACAATTTATGGAAAGACCATGAAACTCTTTCCGTGAACGTCGAACGAAATGGACATGGAGGTGGAGATGGTCGATTGCAAGATAAAATCTTCAAGACCCCAGAGATTGAGGATGAATTCGGTCGCGGAGCGGGTATACGAGATGGGGCAATGTCCATTTTAATCGGAATAGCCGCTCGAAGAAGTATTGAGCAGGGCAAGGCCATTAAGATTGCCAATCTTACAGAGCTTACGCCCAAGGTGAAACGATCATAAATTCCAGGACTGAAAGAATACGTCCGAAGTGACACTGAATTCGTAACTATAATAGCGTTTACGAATGATAGGCTTTGATTCTAAAATTCCAAAAATGAACGGAAAACTAGTTATATATGCTAAAACATATTTAGTTTTACCACAAAGACGGATTTGACCATCAAAGCCGAAAATAAGGGAACCCCCGACGGAGTTCATTTCCTGAATACCTAATAAGACCGCTATGAAATCAACTATAAAACCAACGGAACGACTTGCTAACAAGGCACGTTTAGTGCTACGGGTAAATTATTTCACTTCCTTTTTCTCTATACTTTTTTGTTGTATCTGTCTTTTTATGCTTGACATCACGCAAGTCATCCCCTGGATATTTCTCAGCTTCGGGATACTCAACCTTATCAATACGCTCCTGTATTATCTACATAAAAATCTAACGCTAACCTACAATATCGTTTCCATTATGACCCTAGCGGGTGCAAGTATTATTACCTTATATAGTGGAGGTATCAATAGCCCCTTTATCTTTGTGTTGGCATTGATCGTAGTAGCAGGTTATGTAACTACCAAAAAGTACGGAACCCTTTACCTAAATCTCAACTTATTGATCATTGTATTGATCTATTCCCAAAGTATCGCTGATTTTAGTTTTGCCACGAATGTGATTCCCGCAAAATCAAAAGATATCTTTGCGCTGCTCAGTGTTCTGTTTTCAGTTTACTTGTTAGGGGGCGTATTTGGAAAGAACCTATTACATGCCCATCATACCTTGTACAAGACCAAAGATAAATTAGAGGCGAAGATCAATGAAAAGGAAACCTTGCTGAAGGAAGTGCACCACCGTGTCAAAAACAACCTTCAAACCGTATCCAGTCTACTCAGCTTACAGGCTAGAAACGTGGATGACATAGAAACAAAGACCCTATTAAAAAATAGTCAGAACAGGGTTATTGCTATGGCCATGGTTCATGAAATGCTGTACATGCGAGAAGACATAGCTAAAATAGG
The DNA here is from genome assembly GCF_047345415.1 of Maribacter corallii. Classification (NCBI taxonomy): domain Bacteria; kingdom Pseudomonadati; phylum Bacteroidota; class Flavobacteriia; order Flavobacteriales; family Flavobacteriaceae; genus Maribacter; species Maribacter corallii. The sequence continues at coordinate 237,560 of NZ_JBLFEP010000007.1, read as the reverse complement.
TTACCAGTCGTACGTTGAGGAACTAGCCGAATACTTGGTACGCTCCATCAAAGGAACCAGTAAGAATATTACACTTGATATTGACATACCTAATGTGAAACTCAATATCGATACGGCCATTCCGCTGGGCCTATTGATTAATGAGGCGGTGACCAATGCGTTAAAATATGGCATAGTGGACGACAGTCAGGGAGTCATCTTCATTCGATTGCGAAAAGGCGATTTTGATGAATATGTACTTAATATCGGCGATACCGGAGTCGGCTTCTCTGAAACCATCAACCATAAAACCACCAAATCACTGGGACTGAAACTCATACACAACCTAGCGCGTCAGCTTCATGGTTCCATCATGCGTGATATTACCAAAAAGGGCACACATTACATCGTGAAGTTCAAGGAAATCCACCAACAGATACCCTCCGTGGCCTAGGTAATTCTTTCTGCGTTCAGCAAGGGGTTTCGGTCTATTATACCTATATTTAATACGACTAATTAATCTACTCCTTCATGTTCAAAAAATTACTCCTTTTGGTGCTGTTCGTCAGTACATCAATTCATGCTCAAGACTACTTTTTCAAGAAATTCCATCCCTTTAACCAATCAATTCCAAGTCCAGAAGAGTTTTTGGGTTATGGAATCGGGGAACATCACACACGCCATGACCTGATTGTGGCTTATTTGACCAAGCTGGCCGAAACTTCGGATAGGGCCTCTATTTACCAATATGGAGCCACTCATGAAGGACGGAAGTTGGTCATGCTAACCATTACCTCGCCCGAAAACCTATCGAATCTATCCCAATTGAAAGAGCAGCATTTGGCATTTACAGATCCGACCAAAACGGTTTCAAACTATAATGAAGTACCCATCTTTATCAATTTGGCGTATAACGTTCATGGAAATGAGCCCTCTAGTTCAGAAGCCGCTTTGCTTACCGCCTATACCTTTGCCGCATCGAACAACCCGGAAATATTGAGATACCTTGAGAATGCCGTTATCATGATCGACCCGACCATCAATCCTGATGGCCGTGATCGCCATACCCAATGGGCGAATACGTATCAAGGTACGCCGAATGTATCGGACCCGCAGGATGCGGAACATAACGAATACTGGCCTGGCGGGCGAACCAATCACTACTGGTTTGACCTCAACCGTGATTGGTTATTGGCGATACACCCTGAAAGTCAAGGCAAACTGAAATGGTTTCACGAATGGTATCCGAACGTGGTCACCGATTTTCATGAAATGGGCTCGAATGCGACGTACTTCTTTGAGCCCATGAAGGTTAATGGATCTTTAGATCCTATTATGCCCAAGGAAAACTACGAAGACCTGAATAACATGTTTGGCGCTGAATTCGCCAAGGCCTTAGACAGTATTGGTTCTTTCTACTTCACCAAAGAAGTATTTGACGGTACCTATCCGGGTTATGGCTCGTCGTATCCGGATATGCAAGGAGGGTTAGGCCTTCTCTTCGAACAAGCCAGTTCAAGAGGACATGAGCAAAAGACCGCCTTTGGAAAAATAACATTTCCCTTCACCATTCGCAACCAGTATACATCAGGTATTACAACAGTAAAGACAGCGGTAGCGAACAAAGCCTATATGCGCAAGTATCAGCAGAATTTCTTTAAAAGCGCACTGACCATAGCGGGTAAAAGTAAAATTCGAGGATACGAATTCGGTGATGCATATGATGCGAATAGAACCAAGGCTTTTATCGATAAACTATTACAACATCAAATCGACGTGTATAAATCGGGAAATCGATATGTGGTGCCTACCAAACAAGCTCAGTATCGTATGGTACAAACGATGTTCGAAACCTATACCAAATATCGGGATAGCGTTTACTATGATGCCTCGGCCTGGTCAGTAGGTAACTTTTACAACATGAAATACAAGGCGGTAAATACGTTGAATCTTGGAGAAAAAGTTGAAAGTACCGAAACAGTGGTCTCGGTCGCGCCGGTTCAAAAATCGGACTACGCCTATATTCTCGATTGGGATGATTACAACGCACCCGCAGCCTTGCATTACCTTCAAGAAAAAGGCTTAGTCCTGTCGTCAAGCTTCAAACCATTCACGGCGCAAAGTGGGAATAACTCCAAAAGTTTCGGCTACGGGGCCCTAGTGCTTCCAGTAAGTCTTCAAAAAAAGGATTCCGATGAAATCTTCGCCCTGTTGCAGACGGCCCAAGAGAAATTTCAAATACCGATGTATGGGGTTGATTCGGGCTATAGTCTTAAAGGAATCGATCTCGGCAGTAGATACATACAACCGGTAAGTAAAGTGAAAGCGGCCATGCTGATCGGTACCGGTACGCGTTCTTATGAGGCAGGCGAAGTTTGGCACCTTTTAGATACCAGAGTTCACATGCCCATCACGAAAATACCACTTAGGAACTTCAATCGGATCAATTTAGATAAATACACCACGCTCGTCATGGTATCCGGAAGATATAATCTCAGTAAGAAGCAGCAAGAGAAAATCAAGCAATGGGTAAATAAGGGGAATACCCTTATTACTATTGGTACGGCATCCAAATGGGCGATTGAAAAAAAATTGGTCAAAGAAAAATTGACGGATGTAGAACGGGACTCCCTAACCAAAGACAGTACGAAGATCACCGAGCGTAAGCCCTATGTAGATGCACCTGAAAATCTTGGAAAAGAAAGCGTAGGTGGTATTATTCTAAGGGTAGATCTTGATACGACACATCCCTTGGCATTTGGGTATCGTGACAAAACGATTCCCGTGTACAAAAATAATACGGTCTGGTTGGCCCCTAGTAAAAACGAATACGCCACTGTAGCCAAATACTCAAGAAAACCGCTGATCGATGGGTTTATTACGGACGAGAACCGCGACGAGAATTTAAAGCCTTCGGCTTCATTAATCGTGAGCAAAGTAGGTAGCGGAAGAGTCGTGCTGTTTGCTGACAATCCTAATTTTCGAGGTAGTTGGTATGGCACAAATCGCCTCTTTTTGAATGCATTGTTCCTAGGAAATAAAATCTCTGTCCCATCAAGGGATTGACCATCTTTTACTCCTTTAAGAGAGACCCATGTCAAAGGAAAAAATAGTAGCGGCCTATGAAGACTTAGCGGACAGTTATAATGAACTGATCGATCACAAACCGCACAATGCTTATTATGACCGCCCGAATACGCTCAAATTGCTTGCAGGGGTACAAGGATCGGAGATTCTTGATGCAGCCTGTGGTCCGGGTAAGTATGCCGAGGTTTTGACCAGTATGGGCGCTACGGTAACCGGGTTCGATATCAGCCCAAAAATGGTAGCGCACGCAAAAAGGCGCAATGCGGGTTCCGGTTATTTTTTTGTGCATGATTTGGCACACCCGCTTGACATGCTCGATGACGAGTCTTTTGATCATATTGTTTGTGCGCTGGCGATGCATTATCTGGAAGATTGGAATTCAACGATACAAGAGTTCCATCGTGTACTCAAACCAAATGGTAGCCTCGTATTATCCATTGAGCATCCATTTTTCGAATTTCTGTATTTCAAATCTAAAAAGTACTTTGAGGTAGAATCCGTAAATGCCACTTGGTCCGGTTTTGGAAAACCGACTCAGGTGTACAGTTACCGCAGATCACTCCATGACTGTATTGCACCACTGACAGGCAATGGATTTTACATTGACCAACTTATAGAGCCTAAACCGGTAGCCGAATTTGAAAAAAGAGATCCTAGGCATTTTAAGGAACTGAATGAGTTCCCTGGCTTTATACACATACGAGCCATCAAAAAACCTTTGGAATTCAAATATAAAACGTGATGAATTGTTTCGACTTCGAAACCGGCTTCCTTCGGTTGACGATGATTACTTTGAAAATGCAATGACAAATCGAAATGCTAAAAAGAAAGAACAACAAAAACCAAAATCAATGAAAAGAAAATCCAACCTAATTTTTCTGCTACTTTGTTTAGTGGCCATCTGTCAAACCATCGCCCAATCCGCCGAAGGCGATGGGCCCCATTCACAACTCATCATACGCGGGGTCATGCTTGTCAATGGAAATGGTGCTCCACCTCAAGGCCCGATTGACATTGTAGTTGAAAAGAACATCATCAAAAACATACAGGTAGTCGGTTATGATGGGGTACCTATTGATGAATCTAAAAGACCGAAGTTAAAAGCTGGAGGCAAAGAACTCGACTGCAACGGAATGTATCTCATGCCCGGCTTTGTTGATATGCACGGCCACATTGGTGGAAAAGCCCAAGGGGCCGAACCGGAATATGTCTTTAGACTTTGGATGGGCCATGGGATAACCAGTGTACGTGAGCCCAGTGGTCGCGGTGTTGATTTTACTATGGATCTCAAAAGAAAAAGTGCTAAAAACGAAATCGTGGCACCTCGTATTTTTGCCTATACTGGTTTTGGGCAAACAAGCTCGAGCTTCAATCCATTGAACGACATTCCAATTTCGAAACCCGAACAGGCACGGGAATGGGTCCGTGCCAATGCCAAGAAAGGTGCGGATGGCATCAAGTTTTTTGGTGCTGAGCCCGAAATCATGGCAGCGGCTTTGGATGAAAATAAAAAATTGGGACTTGGTTCCGCATGCCATCATGCGCAACTAAGTGTGGCGCGATGGAACGTATTGCATTCGGCACGCGCCGGATTGACCTCCATGGAACACTGGTACGGGCTTCCGGAGGCACTTTTTGACGACCGAACGGTACAAGATTACCCTTTAGACTATAATTATCAAAATGAACAACACCGATTTGAAAATGCAGGCAAGCTCTGGGCACAAGCGGCTAAGCCTTATTCTGAGCATTGGGAAAATGTGATGACCGAATTATTGGGACTTGATTTCACCCTAGATCCAACCTTTAACATCTACGAGGCAAGTCGCGACTTACAGCGTGCCAGACGTGCCGAATGGCACGAAAACTACACCTTGCCTTCATTGTGGGAATTCTACCAGCCAAGCAAAATATCACACGGAAGTTATTGGCATGACTGGGGTACCGAGCAAGAAGTGGCCTGGAGACAAAATTTCAGTCTTTGGATGACCTTCATCAACGAGTATAAAAATCGAGGTGGGCGCGTCACGACAGGTTCCGATTCAGGATTCATCTTTCAACTCTATGGCTTCGCTTACATTCGGGAGTTAGAGTTATTACGTGAAGCGGGTTTTCATCCGTTGGAGGTAATCCGTTCCGCAACCTTGAATGGTGCCGAGGCCTTAGGATGGGATGACAAAATAGGTTCCGTAGCTATCGGGAAACTAGCTGATTTTGTTGTGGTCGACGCCAATCCGTTAAAAAACCTAAAGGTGCTTTATGGTACGGGGGCTATTAAATTGACGGAAAAAAACGAAGTCATTCGTGAAGGAGGTGTAAAGTATACGATTAAAGATGGTATCATTTACGACTCCAAAGCCCTATTACAAGAAGTGAAAGACATGGTAGATGCCGAAAAGGCTAGAACAGGTTTTAAAATTCTGCAACCAGGCATCAAAGAATAAAGATCAATAGTGTGGTCTGCATCCAATAGAGTATGCAAATTCACGGACTTAAGTGAAAGAACCAAAAGCCCCACTTTCCAATTAAGGGAAGTGGGGCATTTTTTTCTAGTAGTACTGCTTATTTACGAACTCGTACTTTAATTGGTCGTACTTGCATTTGTGGTCTTAGGGAGTCTATAATAAAACCTCCTATTAAAAGAGCGGGAATAACAATTGTGAAAAATACCATAGCGTTAAAATTTATACTGTTATTGATTATGCCATTCTGGCTTTGTTTCTTTTCGTTGTGAATGTCAATGCTTTCTTGATTCTCGAATTCTTGAATTTGTATAGACGTGCAATCCTTTTTTTATTCGCAAACTCAACTTCATTATTATAGGAAGCAATAACAATGCCACTATCCAATAGACTATCCATTTTAAGGGTTGTAACTTGTTCATACGCTTCGATTTGAGGGTGGACATCGGATGTTACTTTACCCGAATTGGCCAAAGCTGAAGTTCCGAATACGATAACTGACAAAATGGTTAAAATAGGTTTCATGACTTGTATTTGGGTGATACTAAGATAACCCCGTCAAAGGCACAGAACTCTTCATAACTCGCTGAATGTCAATTCTATTCGATATGGTGTAAAAATCAGGACAAAGTGTAAAAAAGTGTCGATAAACGTTTTGACCCTTAGAAACACCTTACCGATAAGACCCGTCTTTTATCCGGGTTTTTCCGAGGAATATAGTACCCTGACACCCTTCAGAAAAAGATAGTTGTCCAATGGAAAGAAATTAACTCTTCGCATTTTCAGGCAGCTAAGGGAAGAGCTGGTTCAGATATTACAGAAAACCTTTTCACAGCTACTACTTAAACAAACCCAGTCTGGGTTTCAGGTTTGCCAAAAATTACCTATTTTACTGGCGAAAGGTGCTTACCGCTAACCAAAAGTTCTTCTCATCGGAACACCATGAAAAAAAAATACGGCTTTCTCTTTCTGTCTTTATTGGGCATTGCAGTGTTCATATACCTAGGTAGTAGCAACAGGGTGGATCCCGCTTGGATAGGAATGGGCCCCAAACTAGATGCGCAATACCTAACTTTGGCAAAGGCGAAAGACTCTACGGCAATACTATTTGAAGAAATACACGGTAGGCCAGCCACTCAAAAGGATATTAGGACTCGCTTGGCCAATCCTTTTATACCCTCTGTTGAATTTTCAAAATTTCAGTACTATACCCAAGAGGTGGTCCAAAACAGATTTGCGGTATTTTCAAGCGTTATAGGCAGTGGAACCTCAACCTTGATCGATCGCCTAGCAAGATTCATAGCTACGGATGAATCTCATATGCTGCGTGTTTTTGGCGCTGTGAACTTCGATATGGAATACCATCGCCAATTTATTGGTGAAGAAGTCAACGGGGTATGGAAACAAGGCTTACTCCTTGATTTTTTTGAACGTTGTCTGGCAAATCCAGATAAAAAATTCGTCATGGTCTTCAATGATATTCATAAAATAGAACCGGAAACTTTTTTTGGTCAAAAATTGTGGTACAAATTATATGATCGGGATGTACATGCCCAAATTGGCGGAAAGACGATTGTAATTCCTCCCAACTTTCACATGATATCGGTAGCACATGTGATTCCAAATGCCAAAGTGCTGCTGACAGAAGACCATTACCGCAGGATAGGAAAACTGTATCGTATCGAACCGGACGATACTGAACTTATCTTTTATCTACGAGGGAAATTGAGCGATAAACAGCAACCCTTATCCGAATCGGCTAAAGCGAAACCCTTCGTATACACCTTCAATAGAGCCAACCAGATCATCTCCGAGAAGTTCAACAAAAGCTACACCGTTGGGCAATGGAGTAATCTTAGGAAATTATACGATAAGAACGATATGAATCCGCTACTTGATTACTTTGTGGCCCATGTAAACAGTTTCGCGCCTAGAAATGAGATGGTTCGGGCCGATTTGCAACCCATTGAATATGCCGTCAAGAATGAAGGAAAATTATCGGGCAGTAACTTTTTTAGCACTCAATTCAAAAATCTGGAGGAAAAAGGTTTTTTAACCGAATTTATCGTGGGGCTCTCCTTTATTATCATATCGGCCCTCTCAAGCTTCTTCATTTTCAAGCGAAGGGAAAAAATCATATCGGAGCAGATTGTTATGGTCAACAAACTGTTTCGGGAATTCGAATCGAAAACAAAGGATTATGATACTATTTCGAATGAAATCGATGACATCAAGCATAGTGTCGACCACTTGGCCCTAAAGAAAAAGATAAGCTATGAAGAGGCGACTTTTTTCTATCAATATTTCTATGACAAGACGAGAAGAATAGAAATTGCCAAAGAAGCTAGAAATCATTTCGAAGACTTGATTTATGTATCATTGGACGACGGAGTACTGTCCGACAAAGAGCATCAGAAACTCTTGGAGTTTCTCAACCGAATCAAAACCAGAATCGGAGAAACCGATTATCAACATTTCAAAGATGAAATCGATCGTATTCAGGCAACATACAGTAAAAATTAAAAATTTATCTTCCTTTATATCACCCCTGACATCTTCTGTCAATCCTCACGATATCTTTGTCCATAGTTTAACCTTTAAAGCAAAATACTATGACAAATGCAATTAGCTGGTTTGAAATTCCAGCTACCAATTATGAAAGAGCAAAATCGTTTTACACCGCCTTATTAGGAGATGTGATTACCGATCATCACATGGAAAACGGTAAATATGGTATGTTCTCTTATGACCAGGATAACAATGGCGTAGGTGGCGGCATTATGGAAATGGAAGGTGTCAAACCATCTGCCGAAGGTGTCACCATCTACCTTAACGGAGGAGATGACCTGAGTAAACCGCTGAGCCATGTAGAAAAAGCCGGGGGAAAAATCGTCATGCCCAAAACCGACATCGGAGAAAACGGATATATGGCTCAAATCATAGATACCGAGGGTAATAGAATAGCCCTGCATTCATGGAACTGACCGGTTCGACCAAAACCAAGGATAGTGGATCACCATGTGGTTCACTATCTTTGTTTTAAGCTTAGGCCATGACACAACTCGCCAGACTCATACATATATTAACGCTCTTAAAGTCAAAACGGATATTGACCGCCACCGAGCTATCCGATAGATATGAAGTAAGCATTCGAACAGTCTATAGGGATATTCAAAAGCTCATCGAGGCCGGGGTGCCGATCATCACCCTTGAAGGTCGCGGATATACTTTGATGGATGGTTACACAGTGGCTCCCGTACAATTTACAGAGAAACAGGCGAATGCCCTTATCACTGCACAACATATGGTGAGTAGAAGTAATGACTCTTCCTTAGTCAGGGATTTCGAGGAGGCCTTGACGAAAATAAAATCCGTATTTCGGTCTTCTATTTTGGAGAAAAGTGAAATGCTTGACGACAAACTCCACATCTTCGATACCCGTAAGGCCAGTATCAGCAGCAACGCCTTATCCGAGTTGCAACTGGCCATTACCAATTTCAATGCTGTCGAAATCAATTATAGAAAAGCCAACGACCCTAGTATCTCATTTCGCAAAATCGAACCTTGCGCGATTTTGTCTACCGAAAACAAGTGGATTTTAATGGCATGGTGTCATTTGAGAAAAGACTATCGCGCTTTTAGAATCGACCGTATTCAACACTTTAAGATCCTTCAGGAAAAGTTTGAAGATCGCAAGTTCAGCCTTCGCGATTATTACAAGGCGCATCCCTATAAACCAACAGCTCAGAAAAAAGCTTAGCGAATTAGTTGACCCAAGTTTTCTATCTTTAGACCATGGCGAAAAAAACAAAACAGGTATTTGCTTACGGTAGTGGAAGATTGACGAAGGAGTTTCTAACCTATACCAAAAAACTCACAGGTAAAATCAAACCGAAAATGTGCTTTTTGCCCACAGCATCAGGAGATGACCAAGGGTACATAGAGCAATGGAACCAAATTTGCCAAGAATTGCATGTTGAGCCGTCTGTGTTAAAGGTCTGGATAAACTCCAACGAACAAAAACGCTCTTGGGAAGAAGTGATCCTCCCAATGGATGCCATAGTAGTGGGCGGAGGAAACACACTAAATATGCTTGCCATCTGGAAAGCTCAGGGCATCACCGAACTACTGCACAAAGCATATGAAAATGGTACGGTAATGTCCGGTGGTAGCGCCGGTTCTCTATGTTGGTTCAATGCGGGTACGACGGATTCAAGACCACAAGAATATTCCATTGTGGAATGCCTTGGTTTTTTAAAGTACAGCCATTGCCCTCATTATCATTCCGAAGCGTCTAGAATTCCGCTCTATCACGAAAATATAGGAAGCGGTAAGCTTACCGAGGGATATGCGTGCGATGATAGATCAGGAGTGCACTTCATGAACGGAAAATGTGTTGGAGCCGTATCTTTGGATACGACCAGCCATTCCTACTTTGTAGGCCTAAAAGAAGGGAAGGTCGTGGAAGAACAGTTGCAAGTTGAACTATTGCCGCCCATTGAATAATAGGTCTTATAAGCCCTATTCGAGTAGCACCTTAACATAAAACCAGACTACCACCGTTATATACATCAACTCAAGATGTCATGCCGCTACGTACTATTTTTCTTTTCCTTTTGATTTTCATATTTTCCTGCAAAGAAAAAAAGCAACCTATGGTCGAAAACAAGACCGATTTCTGCGCCTCGGTAAAGCGAAATCAGCACGTGAGCTTATCCGAAGAATTGGGTGATCTTAGAGAACGTATGAAAACCAAAACAGGGGTATACGTGCTTGAAGATGGAGGAGGCGCTATGATTACCCGGGCGTGGCTAAGTGAATATGCCGAAAAAAGTATCGATATTCAATACTTCATTTTTTCAACCGATAATGTCGGACTTATCGCAATTGATTATCTGGTGCGTGCTGCAGATCGTGGAGTAAGGGTGCGACTACTGGTAGATGACCTCATGGTAGATGCCGATGTCAAGGATATTCTCACTTTGGATTCCCATCAAAATATTGAGGTTCGCGTGTACAATCCAGGGGTCAATCTTGGGAAGAATATTGTTCAGAAGGTGAAAAAATTCGCAACTGATTTCCGGGCCGCCAATCAACGGATGCATAATAAAACCTTCATTGTTGACGACCAAGTCGTGATTACCGGTGGTCGTAATATCGCCAACGAATATTTTGATTATGACCATGAGTACAACTTTAGGGATAGGGATATTCTTCTAATCGGTAAGGAAACCAGTTCGGTCAGCTCTTCGTTTTCCCAGTATTGGAATAGTACGCTTAGCACGCCCATTTTAGATATGGTCGACGAAAAACCCAAAAATTCCGAGGACGAAAATCGTTTTGACCGATTGCATGAATACGCTTGTAACCCGGATAATTTTTGGCCACAGGTTCGAAAAAAAATCGAACGTTTACCAGAAGTCTTCCCCAGTATCAAAACCTCCGATCAATTCGTTTGGGTAGACAAGGTAGAATTCATCTCCGATGATCCTGGTAAAAATGATGGCAATAGTGGTCTAGGAGGCGGTGGGAAATCGACACAAAATTTGATTCGATTGATCAAGCAGGCCAAAAAGAGTATTGATATCCAAAGTCCCTATCTGATTACCACCGAACTAGGCCAACAACTATTCAAGGAAGCTGCTGATCGTGGGGTCGACATACGCATCTTGACCAACAGCTTGGCGTCAACGGATAATCTGGAGGCCTTTGCTGGATACCAGAGGGAACGTGAAGCGCTACTTCAAACGGGTGTGCGGATATTTGAGTTCAGGCCTGATGCCCAAGAACGAATGAAAATCATGACCGGAGAATTACAGGAGGCCATCGACTACGCACCCATTTTTGGATTACATGCCAAATCAATGATCATTGATGATACGATTACCGTAATCGGCACTTTTAATCTAGACCCGCGCAGTGCTAATCTCAATACCGAATGTATTACTATAGTTTACTCGGATCAAGTTGCCAAAAACGTCAAGATAGGCTTCGAAGAAGAGTTCAAACCTGAAAACGCTTGGGAAACCACATTGGAATTCAATCCCGATAGCGAGGTCGATACTTTCAAAAGGGTAAAAACCTGGACTAGAAAGGTACTTCCTAAAAACATTTTGTAATTTCTTCAAAATCAATTCCCTATCTTAGAGGAGATTCGATTGTAAAATGTCTAAAGAACCGCTGTACTGTGCAAAAGCAGCAATGCTCATCAAGAGACCCGTTTCAGAGGTCTTCGACGCTTTTATCGACCCGGTAATCACTACCAAGGTTTGGTTTACCAAGAGTTCTGGGAAACTACAAATGGGCGAAACGATTTCTTGGACCTGGGAAATGTTCGATCATACTGTTGAAATCCTAGTTAAGTCTATCGTGCCCAATGAAAGAATTCAAATTCAATGGGGCGAAAACAAGAACGCTCTGGTTAGTTGGGATTTTAAAGAAATCGATGAAAACCGAACTTTCGTTACTATCACGAATTCAGGTTTTATCGGGATTTCCGAAGAAGTGATTGTGCAGATTCGCGATGCAACGGAGGGATTTGCTTTGGTTTTGGCCAATCTAAAGGCCTATCTAGAACATAATATTGAACTCAATCTAATAAGCGATCGCTATCCAAATACCTAAAAGTGGTATTTTGCGAGGGAACAAAACCCACTACAATGAAGTCTCTATTTTGTCTTGTGCTTTTTATACTTGGCACTCCAGTTAACACTACGGCCCAAACCCCGAAACAACATTATTTTGATTGGACCGAAATGCCCTTTACAAAGGAAGAACTAGCACAGCGCAGAACCAACTTGATTCACGAATTGGTCAAAAACGAAAAAACCGGAGTGGTTCTTATACCCGCTCGAGATGGTTTCTCTTATGGCGAAACCTTTAGACAGCTGGATGATTTTTACTATTTCACGGGCCTGGAATTGCCCAATAGTCTTTTAGTCATCAACCTTACGAACAAGAATGCTTCGATATACACCCCGAAAGACGATCTCCGTTTTTCCAGGCCTTCAAGACCCAACGACTTTCCTGGCAGGCCATTATTGAAAGATAAGGAAATCACTCATCGATCCGGACTTGAGCTAAAAAACATCACTGACTTTTCTTCCTTCATGGACGAACAAGCACAGAAAAAAGCGACCGTCTTTTTGAACAGTGGGCAATCCGGTGATTTCACTTTCGCTTCCGGAGATTACATTGACAGCCCCTCTCCTACCCAACTGCTTGGACGCGCTTTAAAGGAAAAGAACAATGTTCTAACATTCGAGAATAGTTATCAAGCCATCGCAAAGTTGAGAATGGTAAAATCGGCTGCTGAAATAGAATTGTTGCGCAAAGCGACGGAGATTAACATAAAAGGAATTCGTACGGCCGCAAAAAGTGTACAACCTGGTATTGACGAACGTTACCTCGAAGGCATACTTGAAGGTAATTACAAAGTCAATGGGGCACAACGACTTGCTTTTGGTTCGATCATCAAATCGGGGCCCAACTCCCTTTGGCCCTGGCGCATTTTGGCGACCCACTACGATCGTCGTAACCGTAGTATGGAAAATGGAGACTTGGTCATCTTCGATGTAGGGTGCGAATATGGCCATTATGTCAGCGATGTAGGCCGTACCTTCCCTGTCTCCGGGCGGTTTTCAGAAGAGCAAAAAGCTATTTTGAACATGGAAGTGGGAATAGCAGATGCCATTATCGATTTCATAAAGCCCGGAATTCGTTTTGCCGATATTCGTGATTTGACGGACCGTATCATTCCTAAAGACGCCAAAAAATATATGCAGGTAGGACTGTTCTTTGGGCATCACTTAGGACTCTCTACCGGAGATCCCTATTTGCCGGATGCCCCATTGCAAGCTGGAATGGTTTTTACAGTCGAACCTTGGTACTACAATCATGATAAGGGACTATCGGTATTTACTGAAGACGTCATATTAGTGACCGATAACGGTTGTGAGGTCTTGAGCAAGGGCCTGCCACGGACTCCTGATGATTTGGAAAGCATAATGAAATAAGAATCATAAATTGAAACAACAATGGAGAAAGCATTGCAAACAATGATCGCCAACATGCCTGAAAAAACAGGCAAGTCCTTGGAAGAATGGAAAAAGATTCTAAAAGGAAAATCCTTTGAAAAACACGGGGAAGCTATGAAGTTTCTAAAAGGGGAACATGGGGTCACCCATGGATTTGCCAATACAATTATCTTGCTCTCCAAAGAATCGCATACCTCACCAGAAGATTTAGTTAATGCCCAGTACAAAGGCAAAGAGAACCTCATTCCCATTTATCACCGGCTGATAGAAGTCGTACGAAGTCTCGGCCCCGATGTCATTCAGACTCCTAAGAAAACATCCGTAAGTATCATTCGAAAAAAACAGTTCGCCTTGATCAAGCCCGCCACCAAAACAAGAATAGATTTAGGTCTAAAACTAAGGGATAGACCAGTAACCGATCGATTGGGAAACTCAGGCCCTTTTGGTACCATGTGTACGCATCGCGTACAATTAACCACTACCGCTGAAGTGGACGATCAATTGATCGAATGGCTTAAAGAGGCTTACGAACAAGCGGAATAAAGGGAAACGAATCAATTCTCTTTTCGAAGAACCTCGAGGGGCGTACTACGTAGTACACTCCTACTATTACCCAAGCCGATCAAAACAACAAGCGAAGTAATCGCCGGAAGCAAGATCGCAAAAGGTACCCAAGAAGGCACAAAAGCGAGGTCGAAAACCAAATTCGCCAATAATTGGCTGCCGATTACCGAAAGTAGAATTCCGATACCACAGCCGAGAATCCCTAAATAAAAATATTCCAACGCGGTGATCTTTAGAATCTGATTGCCTTTGGCGCCCAAAGTCCGAAGTAATACACTTTCCCTGATGCGTTGGTATTTACTGGTACGTACAGATCCTATAAGCACAATAATACCCGTAAGAATACTGAAAAAGGCCATAAAATTAATGACCCAAGATATTTTGTCCAGAATTCCCTGAATGACCTCCAGAATCTGACGTAGGTCAAGAACGGATACATTGGGGAATGACTTCACCAACTCGCGTTGCAACTGGGCCGATGTTTTTGAATCTGGGGAATTCGTCGAAAGCACATGAAACTGCGGGGCATTCTCAAGAACTCCCGGAGGAAAAATGATATTGAAATTCATTCGCATTTGGCCCCAATCGATTTGTCGAATACTACCGACCACCGTTTTCATTAAAACGCCTTGAACATTGAAGGCCATAGTATCTCCGACCACCACCTCTGCATCGCGGGCGACGTTGTCCGATAAGGAAATCGGAATTAGCCCTTCATTTGGCCGTATCTTGGCAAAAGTACCCGACGTAAGTTTCTCCGAGGGCATCATGGAATCACGGTACGTAACACGAAACTCATGGTTCAAAATCCAGTCTTGAATAGTACTGGTCGTATCATTTCTAATGGTATTGGTAGAAATGCCGTTGATATTCGCCACGCGCATGGTGATAATCGGCGTGTTGTCCAATACTTTCAGCCCTTTCGGTTCAATGGTCTGTATCACCCCAGCCTTTTGGTCGGTCTGTACATCCAACAATATGATATTCGGGTTGTTTGGGCTGTTCTCTAGACTGGCCTTGGCCAATAACATATCTTTGGTAAAGTATAGTGTACTTATTAGAAAAGACCCCACCCCGATAGCCAATACCAACACCGCGGTTTGGTTGTTGGGCCTAAAAAGATTACGCAGACTTTGGCGCGCAATAAACCCCCACGAAGTAGGGAAAAACCTTTTGATACCTTTCATAAAGAGATTGGCAAGGCCCGCCAAAATAGCGAACGTGACAAAAATACCGAGCACAAATGCGATTGCAAAACGCCAGTCCCCTAAAAGCCATAGGGAAAATAAGAAGACGAACACCAAGATGACCAGCAAAATCAAAATAGTGGTTTTACGAGGAGCAGAAGCTTCTTCCTGAACCCGAAGCACTTCTAAAGGAGAAACAAACCAAGTACCCATCAAAGGTATCATAGCAAATAAAACGGACATTGATACCCCTAAAAACAACCCGGTCAAAATGGGTTTCAAGGTAATGGATAGTTCGATACTAAAAGGTAGAAAATCTTGCAAAAGAATCGGGAAAGACTGTTGCAGGGCCAATCCGGCAGCCGTCCCTAAAAGTCCACCTATGCCTCCCATTCCGGCAATCTGCACGAGGTATATGAGAAAGGCCTGTCTTCGTGTAGCGCCCAAACATTTTAAGACTGCCACTGTCTTAAGCTTTTCTTTCATGTAAATATGGACCGAGCTGGCGATACCCACACAACCTAACAAAAGCGCAATAAAGGCAACTAGGTTCAAGAATCTACCAAAATTGTCGTAGGTGCGCCCTAGGCGTTGACTCGTACTTAAATGGGTGTCCAAATCAGCATTCTCGGCATCTAGAATGGGGTCTAGTTCCCGGTCTAACTGATCGAGGTCCATCTCGGAAGAATTCACAAAATAATAATTGTAGTCGAGGCGACTGCCCAATTGCAACAGACCAGTACCTTCAACTTCAGTATAGGGGAGTAAAACAGTCGGTGCTACGGAGGTTGAAATTGCCGAACTACCTGGAATCGCTTTTAACACACCTTCAATGATGAAGGTACTTTCGCCTATCTTAATACTGTCTCCCGCCTTAAGCCCATATTGCATCATCAATGTGCCGTCTACCAGAGCACCCTTACTCACATGATATCGCTTAGCAGCGGATGGTGGTTCGGTCTCCAATGTTCCATAGAAGGGAAACTCTTGGGTAATGGCCCGGACACGCACTAATTTTGAGGCATCGGCTTTGGGAAATGCCGCCATAGAGGCGAAACTGACCTCTTGTGCATCCGACCCACCCAAAGAATCCATAATAGCTTGAACCTTTTCATTGGGCAATTGACTACTATCAATGATAAAATCCGCACCCATTAGCGATTTCGATTGCTGCGCGATATTCTCTTGTAAATTTTCACTAAAGGACTGTATGGAAACCACTGCGGCGATGCCCAAAATGATAGCGGCCATGAATAGTAAAAGGCGCTTGCTACTGGCTTTGCCATCACGCCAAGCCATCTTTAGAATCCAATCTGGTCCGGCCTTTGATTTTATGGGTAGATCACTCACGATACCAACGTAGTTTCGTTAGTCAAGACCTTGCCCCCTTTTAACCGAAGGATATGTTGGGTACGCTTTGCCAAATCCAAATCGTGCGTGACAATGACCAAGGTAGTTCCTGTATCTTTATTAAGTTCAAAAAGTAAGCGTATCACTTTTTCACCGGTCTCCTCATCAAGGTTTCCTGTGGGCTCATCAGCAAATAAGATCTTGGGGTGATTAGAAAAAGCCCTGGCTAAGGCTACACGTTGTTGTTCCCCTCCTGATAATTGCGATGGGTAATGTCCTATACGCTTTGAAAGCCCAACTTTCTCGAGCAATTCCATTGCTCTTTGTTTAGCACCCTCAGCACCTTGTAGCTCTAGGGGAACACTTACGTTTTCAAGAGCCGTCAAGGTCGGTAGCAACTGAAAATCTTGAAAAATAAATCCGATATTCTTATTGCGTAATAAGGCTCTTTGGTCCTCATTGAGGCTGTTCAGATCGGTACCACATAATTCTACTGTGCCCGAATCCGACCTGTCAAGACCCGCGCAAAGACCTAACAATGTGGTTTTACCGCTTCCCGAAGGGCCAACAATTGAAAAAGTGGCACCAGCATCAACAGCAAAGGAAATATCATCGAGAACCTTTAATTTTTTGGAACCGCTGATATAGGTCTTCTCTAGGTTGCGAACGTTTAATATCTTTGACATAACAATCGTTTTCGATAGCAATTTGCAAAGTAAGGAAATGATTCTAAACTATATCCCTTCCTAGTATGCGCAACCTCTTAAAGTTTAGTTATTTTTTTATACTGCTCATCGCCCTGTCCTGTAAGGATTCCAAAACTGCAACAAAAGCGACACAAAGTGAGACTGTAGTGGGCGATGACAACGAAGTGAAAAAAGAAACGGGTGCGAAAACAATTTTATTCTTCGGAAATAGCCTTACGGCGGGCTATGGTCTGGAGATAGAAGAGTCATTCCCATCATTGATCCAAGAGCGACTTGATTCCCTGAACTTGAATTATGAAGTAATCAATGCGGGTTTAAGTGGTGAAACAACGGCTGGGGGAAAGAATCGTTTGGAATGGGTACTGAATCAGAAAGTGGATGTTTTTGTTTTGGAGCTCGGAGCCAATGATGGTCTGCGCGGGGTGCCGCTCTCAGAGACCAAAGCAAATTTACAGATGATCATCGATATGGTTTGGGATAAAAACAAGGATACAAAAATCGTACTGGCAGGAATGATGATTCCTCCGAACATGGGCCAGGACTATACGACCGAGTTTCGAACCATTTTCCCGGAATTGGCGCAGCAAAATGAAATACAATTGATCCCGTTTCTACTTGATGGCGTTGCCGGCATTCCCGAATTAAACCTTGAGGACGGCATACACCCCACTGCGAAAGGTCAAAAAATAGTCGCGAATAACGTTTGGAAAGCTTTAGAACCACTACTCTAGCGGTTTCATGGCAAATACCCACCCCTTGTAATGGGTTTTCATGAAATAATACCTAATAGATTATACACGATGAAGACTGATTTTATGGGAGTAAATAATGAAAATCGGCGGCAATTGGGATAACTTCCTTAATCCTAGGCATGTTCTATTCCATAGCGAATATCCATTTATCTAGGGGGGACTTCTTTGAATTTGGAGCAAAAGATTAGGGTCGGGGCAATTTCGAGTGTAATGATCAAGTGAATCTTCAGAACAGACTCCAGGGTAGTCTCCCACTTGCCCTTCCATATTCTCAATAATCTGAAAGTGTAAATGCGGTGCATAGCCAACATTAATGTCGGGCGTACCGAGAGTTGCCAACGTGTCACCCTTCTTGAATGTCATACCCACGTAAAGGTGCTCAAGTGATGCCAAGGACAAATGCCCATACAGGGTATGAAAATATCGAGAGCCATACGAATGTTTGAGAATTATCGTCGGTCCGTAGTCACCAATGGCAGTATTGTTTCGAAAACTGTGGATCGTTCCCGCGAGGGGAGCGATGACATTCGTACCTGCCTTGGTCCAAAAGTCAATACCTAAATGAATATCCCTAACTTTCCCATTTGCAGTGAAGTTTGGTTTATCTTGGTAGATCTTTCTTTTTTCTAAATAGCCGCCAAAAGCAATTTTAGCCTTATTTTTTCTTAACACTGAGGTTACATATGATTGACATTGAGTAGGGTTTTGAATGTTATAGTTGTTTAATTCTATATTATCCTTCGATAAATCAATGGGACAATAAGAATTATTTGGAGTAAATAGGTGTGACAAAAACGTACTTTCTTCAAAAAATTCAAATAATGATTGCATAAAGTCAAAGAAATAGTAGTAAAAGTTAACAATTGAATTTTAGTCCAAAAAATATTTACTTTTTAATTTCTATCAATTGAATATCAACGATTTAAATATTGTATGTTTATATAAATCCATCTAACAAGCTATTCAATTCTATAAAAAAATAAATACCCGTTGGTCGAAAAATAGCCAATTTTCCTAGAAAAAAAGTACATAGTTTAATAGTTTTACATAAAAATGTAGGTAGAAAAAATAATAAAACCTCAAAAATTTGAAGCTCATGAAAGATTTTCCCCTAAGTAGGTTTATGCTTATTACGATTTCGCTCTCTTTGAGCCTTATTCCAATAGCTTGTGGTAGTGATGATGGTGATGATCCCGAACCTGTTGTTGTAGTAGAGGTACCAGAAGCTGACCCAACCAACGCAAATACTACCATTGAGGCTACGCCTACAGCTGTAGCCAATGGTACCGACGCATCTGCCATTACGGTAACTTTGGCTGATACCAAAGGCAACAGATTTACTACTAGTGGTGGCGCGGTAGTGCTATCCACTACAGGATTGGCAAACATTTCCGCAGTAACCGATAACAGTGATGGAACCTACTCGGCAACGATTACCAACACTGCAGTCGAGACGATTACCTTGTCGGGTACCCTTAGCGGTACGGCAATGACGGATACTGCTGAAGTGACTTTCGAACCTGAACTAATAGGTTCAAGCATCTTAAAAATCAATTGCGGAGGACCTGAAGTTACCATAGGTGACGAAACATTCTTAGAAGACCAATTTTTCTTTGGCCCTTCAAATTCCTTTAAAAATGAGGACTTAACGGAAATTGAAGGAACAAATTTGGATGAAATTTTCTATACGGAAAGAATAACTAAAATTGAAAGTCCGAACGACCCTTTTTCATATAATATTCCGGTTTCAAATGGTACTTATACGGTTGTATTACATTTCGCCGAAATTTTCTGGGGTATTGCTCCTGAGGGCATAAATGGAGGGACAGGTAGCAGGGTATTCAATGTAGAAATCGAAGGCACAACCGTATTTGAAAATATTGATTTATTTGAAGAATTAGGAGCGGCAAGGGCGACAGGAAAGTTTTTGGATGTAGAGGTTATGGACGGTGAGTTGACCATTGTTTTGCAATCTAGCGTGGATCGGCCAAAAATATCGGCAATTGAGGTCTTCGGTGATGGGGTAATCAATCCATAGACTTTAAGATTCTTTTAACCTAAGATGGGTAAGTAGTTGTTATTTTCTGCAACTAAAAAGAGAAAATGAAGATTTATAAAACTATCTTATTGACGGCGGCCGTTGTATTCACAACGGCCTGTCAGTCAAAAGTCAAAGAGCAAAAGACGGAGACTACCGTCAAGAAAGAGATGGCCGAAGCCGTCAAACCTACCCAAGAAGATTTAAGCAACTACGAAACAGCTTATTTTGCCAGCGGTTGTTTTTGGTGTGTTGAAGCTATCTTTGAAAGCGTAAAAGGGATACCAGAAGTTGTTTCTGGATATGCTGGGGGTACGGAAGATAATCCTACATATGAACAGGTAGGTCGTGGCTTAACAAGCCATGCTGAAGCTGTTAAGGTATACTACGATCCTGAAGTCATATCCTTTACTGCACTGGTTCAGGTATTTTTCGGTTCTCATGACCCGACCACACTAAATAGACAAGGGCCAGATCGTGGACCTCAGTATCGCTCTGTGGCTTTTTACAAGAACGAGGAGGAGAAAAAGATTATCGAAGGCTACATTCAGGCGTTGAAAGATCAAAATGTTTATGACGGTGACCCTATAACAACGCAGGTGGTTCCATTTACCAAATTCTATGATGCGGAGGATTACCACCAAGATTATGAAAAAAAGCATCCTAACAACTCGTACATTACGAATGTCTCCATTCCTCGGTTGAACCGTTTCAAGAAAAATTTTGGGGAATACCTGAAAGAAAAAATACATTAATCGAAGGTTCGTTTATTCGGATATTATCACAAAACGGCCCAAAAGGGTCGTTTTTTTATTTGTAAATTAGGGGCATTGCAATATCTAGAACTCTCAGATTATGACCACCAGAAGAAATTTCATAAAAAAAACAACAGCAGGAACCGCGGCGATGACCCTAGGAGGAATCGTATTGCCCACATCTTCATACGCCACTATCTTGGGTGCGAATGATCAAATCAACTGTGCGGTAATCGGTATTCGAAGTCGTGGAAAGGCACATGTGAAGGCTATACATTCTGACGCCAATGCGAAAATCCTATATAGCTGCGATGTGGACGATGTCATATTGGAAGAGCACAACGCTTGGTGTCAAAAAAATATCGGTTATGTGCCCAAAGTAGAAAAAGACTTCAGAAAGGTATTGGAAGATAAGAATGTTGATGCCGTTTTCATTGCTACACCCGAGCACTGGCATGCTCCAATGGCCATCATGGCAATGCAGGCGGGCAAACACGTTTATATCGAAAAGCCCTGTAGCCATAATCCACATGAAAATGTGTTGCTTGTTGAAGCCCAAAAGAAGTATGGAAAAAAGGTACAAATGGGCAATCAACAACGTTCGGCCGTTACCTCTATAAAAGCTATCGAAGATATCAGAAACGGTATTATAGGTAACGTATACAAAGGGGAAGCCTATTATTCTAATAATAGAGGTTCGATTGGGAAGGGAAAGGAAATAGCCGTACCGAAAACCTTAGATTGGGAGTTGTGGCAAGGCCCGGCAGTGAGAGAGGCCTATCGTGATAATATTCACCCCTATAACTGGCACTGGTTCCGCAATTGGGGAACCGGTGAAATGCATAATAACGGAACCCATGAAGTAGATATCTGTCGATGGGCCCTAGGGGTAGACCTACCGGAAAGCGTAACCTCTTTCGGGGGCAAATACGCTTACGATGATGACTGGGAGTTCGTAGATAATCAACAGGTAACTTTTAAGTTTTCCGATAATAAGTTTATCACTTGGACCGGTCATAGCAGAGGCCTGATCAAACCTGAGCAACCCGGAAGGGGCATAACCATTTATGGAAGCAAGGGTACCATCATGCTCAGTAGAAACTTTTACAAGCTTTTTGACCTAGGTGGGGAATTGATCAAAGAGGAAAAAGAAAGTTCGGCGAGCGCTACAACCAATACTAGAGGTGAAGGCGGCTTGGATGTAAACCATGTAGGTAACTTTTTCGATGCCATTCGAAAAGATACTACGCTACAAGCGGAAATCAAAGATGCAAGTATTTCCACCATGTTATGTCATCTGGGAAATATGGCCCAAGATGCCGGTGAGACCATAAAAATCGATCCCGCAACAGGTAAAGTCCTCAATAATGAGAAAGTAATGCGAAATTGGAAGCGCGAATATGCCCAAGGATGGGAACCCAAATTATAAATGACCATTTTGTTTGCCAAAAAAATGGTATTCATCGAATACCGGGGCTGATAGCATCCTAAAAGTGTAGGAATTTACTATCTTTAAGTGGAGATTCCCCAAAATCTTTACTTATGATGAAAGCGCTACTATACCTATTTTTAGTTTTAGGCCTACTCTCTTGTTCCTTACAGAAAAACACAAAGGAAGACCACCAAATAATCGAGGTAATCAAAACCGACGAAAGCCCGACTATTGATGGACGTGGAATGGAAAATTCATGGAACCGAACAGAATGGTTGTTGTTGGACCAAAACTGGGTAGGCGGTTCGTATGAACATGACGACTTTAATGGGCGCTACAAACTGCTCTGGGATAAAGAAGCCCTTTACATACTTTTAGAAGTGGTAGATGATACGCTGTATGATTCGCATGAAGATCCTTTCAAATTATGGTGGAACGACGATAGCCTTCAACTCTTTATTGATGAGGATAACTCAGGAGGGTTGCATCAATATGACCACAATGCATTTGCGTATAGTATTGCATTAGATGGTAATGTAGTCGATTTTGATTTGGGCAAGGAACCTCAACTCTATAACGAACATGTCACTTCTTCTAAAATCACCAAAGACAAGCTTACGACATGGGAAATCAAGGTCAGGCTATATCAGATGGACTTCATTAAAGGAACGGAGGCCAAAAGTGTGGCACTTTCCAAAAACAAGAAAATTGGATTTGCCCTTGCCTATTGTGATAATGATGGGAGCACGGAGCGTGAAAACTTTATCGGTTCGGTCTTTGTGCCTGGAGAAGATAAAAATGTAGGTTGGATCAATGCGGATGTCTTTGGGACTTTGGTATTAAGGGAATAGTCAATGTAAATTCACTTCACTGTACTTCGAATTAATGACTATCGATTTTCCTCCTTTGGTACTCTTATGATAGCCTTTATATATCGTATTATTATGATTTTCTGTCCGCTCCAAGTTTATCGATGAAGGACTGTTAAAGGTGGAGGAGATTTCATTTACATAAATATCAAAAGCCACGCTCGGAACAGCAAAATCCAACTCGGCATTTTGCAAAGTAATGTCCAAATCGTTAAAATCATTGGTAATCGAATTTATTTTTAGTTTTCCAAAATCATTTTTGACAAACGCGTTCTTCACCAATTTATCGATAGTGACATTTGACGAGGTAGTGTTCAACTTAATTTCGATTACTTCTTTCAGGTCAACCCGCTCTGAATAATTAGCTTGCAAATTACCGAGATACCAATGATCGACACGCACTGGGGAGTAAGACGCCTTAATGGTCGTCTTATCTCCGTCAATACCGCTGGCCCACATGGTAGAGTGTGACAGATGGGCATCCATATGCCAAACATTGTCGGCCAGTTTCACTTCCCCATGTCTCACGTTCATTTTAATTTTCATACCCTTGGGCATTTTTATTTTGATTGTTTTTTTGAGCTTATAATTTTTGTTTTCACCATCTTCATCGGAAATAAAAAAATTCCGCTCTCTACGCACTCTATTCTTCATACTTTCTTCACGCATTCGCTGTGCTTCTTCTAATCGCTTCCCTCGTTCTTCGGCTATTTCTTGCCTTTGTTGCGCGCGCTCCTCTGCTCGCTCTTCTATCCGCTTCAAGTGTTCTTCCCGTCTTTTCAGACGTTCTCTCTGACGTTCCTCCAACCTTTTGCCCCAATCTTCCATTTTTTTCTGGTACTCTTCCCCAAAGCTTTCATCAAACTCCTCTTTCCATTTTTTCATGTATTCTTCTCCATTTTCACGAAACTCATGGTAGTCGAAATTGGGCATCAGACCATGTGGAAACTCCGGCAGCTCTGCTATTTCAGGTGAAGCAATGATATCAAATGCCATGTCGACACCCTCCATATAGGGTACCTCGGGCATTTCAAAATCGAAATTTATGATATCGGATATTCCATTTGAAGCGAACCATTTAGAACCGGCCTTTGTACTGATTTCCACTTTTTGGCTATTTCCTAGAATCTCGAAACGCTCTTTCTCAAAATAACGCTGGGCCTCTTCTGTACTGGCACCGTCTATTTCTATCATCGCGGTAACTGCAACCTCATCCTTGTCCCATGTTTCAAACTCAATATCAGCATGACTGGTATTTATAGACAATACAGCATCTTCTGATACGGTAAAGGTTTCGTTATAGGTTTTGGTCTCTTTTTGCCCTTGAGCCCATCCTATGCTGATGAGGCATAGAACAAAGGCTAGGGTCTTACATGATGTTCGTCTTGACTTGTTCATTTTTTGATGTTTTTAATTCGTTCAACTTCTTTTTTAATTTCTGTAATAACTGCAAGCGTAACTGTAAATTCTGAATGAGTGCTGAAATAGTCTGATCATTCGGACCGATTTCATTCAGCTCGTCATTCAAGTTGATGTACTCGGAATTCAGCATATCCAACTGCTTCATAAAACTATCGATGAGGGCCTTATTTTCATTGGAGATCTCAAGTTTCGAAAGTTCCAAATTGATATTGGCCACATAATACGTTTCCAATTTTTTCAAATCCGGTGATAGATCACCCAACGAAATACCTTTTTGTTCTTCTTCCTTGGTATCTTCCTTTACAAGCTGCGGTTCATCTGCTGTGTAATCTAAATTCAAATAGACCAAAACCCCCAATCCACATAAGAGCAGAAACGTTGCCGCTATTTTCAAAATACTGAAAGATGGCTTCTTCTCTTGAGGTAGTTGCTCTTCCAGGCGTGCTAAAAAACGCTCCTCGTGGCCCTGTTTCATCAAAGGTTTCTCCTTTTCACGCTGGGCTGCGAATAATTTTCTAAGATCCCGTGCCATATCCTTTTTCCTTTAAAAGTTCCTTTAATTGTGCTTTTCCTCTCAACAGTCGTGTTCGACAGGCTGAACCGGTAATGTTCAATACTTGTGAAATTTCATCGTGATCAAATCCCTCGACCAAGAACATCATGACCACATACTTATAGCGCTCTGACAATTGATCAATTGCGTCTTTTACTTCCTCCAAAGAAATGTGTTCTTCAATGGTCCAGTCATCGTCAACTTCCAAATGCATATAGCTTTCATCAAGTTGGATTATTTTCTGTCGCTTCGTTTTTAAAAAGTCGATACTCTTATTGATCACAATGCGTTTTAACCACGCCCCAAATGTGACATCGCCCTTAAATTGATGTATTTTTTGAAAAGCCTTGATGAACGACTCTTGTAAGACATCTTCAGCATCATCCGTATTCTTCAAAAAACGCATCGCCACACAAAACATACCATCACAATACTGTTTATAGAGCGCTAATTGCGCTTTTCGATCATTCGATTTGCATTGTTCTACGACATCAAGTTGAAACATTTGACGTTTGGGTTGTTGGTTGCTGTTGTTTCTGTTATTCTAAGGACGATGGAAATTTACCGATGTTGCAAAAAACGACTAATTTTATATCGAAATAAATCTTTCAAGTGAAGCAAGTTACCATCTCATCCCCTTTTATCACACTGATTGTTCTTGATTATGGGGCAGTTATTCAAAAGTTATTGGTAAAAGATAAAAATGGAAATTGGATCAATACCGTTGTCGGAAAGGAGTTTCCTAGTGATTATCCCTTTGACAATAAAGCCATGGGCGCCTCGATGGGCCGATATGCAGGGCGTATTTCCAACGGTGGCTTTGTTCTGGACCGAGAACACTATCCCTTATATGAACAAAAGGGAATTCATCTACATGGAGGTAAAAAAGGATTTCACAAACGGGATTGGACTATTGAGAAAGTGGATTATGGCGAAACGCCGTACGTTCGACTATCGTATATTAGCAACCATCTTGAGGAAGGCTATCCTGGAAATCTAAAAGCCACAGTGACCTATACACTAATTCATAATACTCTTCATATTGCCTATAAGGCCAAGACCGATCGTACAACAGTGGTCAATCTAACCAACCACTCCTATTTTCGACTTGATGACGAGAGCCGGATCGATGACTATAGATTACAATTGAGTAGTTCAAGAATGGTAGAGACCTTGGCCGATAAATTACCCACGGGTAACGTGGTATCCGTCGGTGAAACACCATTTGATTTTTTAAAGGAGCGAGAAATCGGGCGCGTCAGATTCAACACGCCGTTCGTTCTTGACCCTAAGACAAAATCCGCGGCAAAGCTCTCTTCCCGCAAATCGGGTATTTCCTTAAGCGTACGGACAGACCAACCTGCCATGGTGGTGTATACCCCTGACGAATTTCCGGCCATTTGTTTCGAAACGCAGAATTATCCCGACGCGCCAAACCATAGAAGTTTTCCAAGTAGTGTACTCCGACCAGGAGAGCTATATGAAAACAGTAGCGCATTTATATTCGATTTACTTTAAGAACACACGTTCTATTCGCAAATGGGTAAAGACATTTTACTAACTTAGTAAGGAACATTAAAATCATACCATGAAAATACCAAAGTGGTTAAAAATCGTTGGGCTCTTGATCATAGGGCTATGGCTATTGATGAAGTTTGTCGCATGGCCTTTGATGCAAAGGGAAACTAAAAAAATCAGTCCGGAAAAGACAACTACCTTTGTCAAGAATGGTTATGATCTCTCTTTGACCTATTCAAGTCCGTCAAAAAAAGGGCGTGTCATCTTTGGCGAACTCGTACCTTACGATACCATCTGGAGAACCGGGGCCAATGAACCTACCTCCTTCACCACAAAGACCGACATCAAGATCATGAATACGGAGCTTCCGGCAGGTTCTTATTCGTTATGGACCAAGCCAGGCCGTCAAAGTTGGACGGTAATCTTCAATGAAGAAATACCCGATTGGGGCGTTACCTTGATGAGTGGGGGAAAGGAAACCACCCGAAATCCGGAAAAGGACGTGCTACAAGTGGAAGTACTTCCAAAGACCTTGGCAAGTCCCCAAGAGAATTTTACAATTGTCTTTCAAGATACCGGTTTACTGCATCTCGCGCTTTCTTGGGATGAAACCATCATATTAGTACCAATCAGCAAATAGCTTTGGCCACCGAAAAAAACACTTCAGTCGCCATCGAACAATTGATCAAAGGCGTTCAGAAGGGAGATACAGCTTCCCTAGCTAGAGCCATTACCCTGGTGGAAAGTACACGTCAAGAAAGTGCCCAAAAAGCCGAAACCATTCTTGAAGAATGTCGAAAAACCACTTGCCAAAGTATTCGAATAGGTATTACAGGAGTACCAGGAGTCGGTAAAAGTACATTCATAGAGGCATTGGGCCTCTTGTTGACCACTTTCGACAAGAAGGTGGCAGTGCTTGCTATTGACCCGACCAGCAGTGAAACAAAAGGGAGTATTCTAGGAGATAAAACCCGAATGCCCGAATTGGTAAAAAACCCGAACGCGTTTATACGTCCTTCCCCGTCCAGCGAATCCTTAGGAGGGGTAAGTCGTAAAACACGCGAGAGTATCATCTTATGCGAAGCTGCGGGATATGAGGTCATACTCATAGAAACGGTCGGTGTGGGTCAAAGTGAGACCTTAGTACATAGTATGGTCGACTTTTTTCTACTATTGAAGTTACCCGGAGCGGGAGATGAGCTCCAGGGAATTAAAAGAGGTATTATTGAAATGGCCGATGCAATCGTGATAAACAAAGCGGATGGAGACAACCTCAAGGCAGCACGAATTGCGCAAACGGACTTCAATAAAGCACTTCATCTTTACCCGCCAAAAGCAAATGGATGGGTGCCCAAGGTACTTTCGTGCTCCGCATTAAAAAATGAGGGGATTGCTGAAGTTTGGGAACTTATAGCAACACACTATCAAGAAGGCAGTAAATCTGGAAGTTTGATCCACCGGAGAAAAGAGCAGAATAAATATTGGTTATTGCAAACTATCGAGGACCGATTGAAGTTTGATTTTTATGAGAACAATGGCGTTAAAAAGATGCTGCAGACACTTATGACCGACGTTTCCGAGAACAAGATTTCCCCCTTTGTAGCGGCCCAACAACTCTTATCCCTATATAAATCAGAATCGAATTAAAAGCCTAAATTTGCTCCAACAATCATTTTCTTGATGAAACCGATTACTTCCGACCTTCTATCCATCGTAGTTCCCCTTTACAATGAGGAAGACAATGTTGTTCTACTAACCGAAAAAATCAACGAAAGCCTAGTAGGCTATTCCTATGAGATTATCTATATCGATGATTTTTCAACGGACAATACACGCCAGGTGGTTAAGGGAATGGCGGATACTCGGGTGCACCTGATAGAACTCAAAAAGAACTACGGGCAAAGTTTGGCACTCGCAGCGGGTATCGATCATGCTACAGGAGCATACATCATCACCATGGATGGTGATTTGCAAAATGATCCAAGTGACATTCCACAAATGCTCGAATATGCCATTAGTGACGAATATGATGTGGTCACAGGCATACGCCAGAAACGCAAAGACTCCCTCGTAAAAAAAATACCTTCTAAAATCGCTAATTTTTTGGTTCGACGCGTGACGAAATTGGACATCAAGGATAATGGATGTGCGCTAAAGGTATTCACAAAGGCGATTGCCAAGGATCTCAATCTATACGGTGAGATGCATCGTTTCATTACGCTTTTGGCTCATTTGGAAGGTGCACAGATCAAGCAAGTACCGGTAAAGCACCATGCACGCCATGCCGGAGTGTCCAAATATGGTCTAGAACGCGTGTTCAAAGTAGTCGCCGACATGATGCTGCTTTTATTCATTCGAAAGTATTTTCAAAGACCTATCCACCTTTTCGGAATATTGGGCGTACTATTGATCATCATTGGGATTTTCATCAATATCTATCTTCTGATCGTCAAATTTGGTTTTGGGCAGGATATCGGCACAAGACCGCTCTTGATTTTTGGATTGATGTTTATCCTTGCAGGCATTCAGCTGTTCACAATAGGGATAGTCATGGAGCTACTGATCCGAACCTACTATGAGTCGCAACAGAAGCGACCCTATCGAATCAAAAAAATTACCGTCGGTGGCCTCCTCAGATCGTAACAAGGTAGTTACGGCGCTCAAGGTTCTCGTGAGCGTCGCCCTACTCTACTTTATATTTACGAAAATCAATCTACAGGATGTATTGAATGTATTGCAAAGGTCGAACCCGATATACATACTTATTGCCCTCTTCCTATTCATTCTTTCAAAGGTATTGGCAGCAGTGCGACTGAATCTGTACTTTCATCAACTTCAGGTTTACCTCACACAAAAAAGCAATCTCAAGCTTTATCTTTTAGGGATGTTTTACAATCTATTTCTGCCCGGCGGAATCGGAGGTGATGCCTATAAAGGATATCGCATCAAAAAGAGTTTTGATATCGAAACCAAAAAGGTGATAACGGTCTTGGTCTTAGATCGGTTGAGTGGCATGTTGTTACTTTTTAATTACGCTTGCATATTGGTTTTTTTTCTGGAAAGCACCTATTTCGAAGGATTGAACTTCCTTTTTGCCCTGGCGATTATTTCAAGTATCCTAGTCTTCTGGTTTTTGAATAAAAGGTTTTTCCTCTACGTTCTTCCTGTTTTTTGGAAATCCTTGGCCTACTCAGCTTTGGTGCAACTGGCACAGTTGCTTAGTGTGCTGTGCATTCTAAAAGCCCTAGCGGTACAATTACAGACCGTCGCCTATTTATTTGTTTTCTTGATCTCTTCAATCGTGTCCGTCTTGCCTGTTACTATAGGTGGTATTGGTAGTCGCGAAGTGACTTTTCTCTATGGAGCAAAGTTTTTGGGACTTGATGAGAACACTTCTGTGGGCATTAGTATGGCCTTCTTCTTAATCACGGCTATAGTATCATTGACAGGAATCTTCTATCATTTTAAAAAACCAAAATTGGAGGTGGGGGCAACTCAATAAACGTGTATCAAATACATTTTATTTAGTACTTTTTTTCGGGTAGAGGGATCGAGAAATTTTTTCTGCAATCGCGTTATTCGAAATTGGTTTTCGGTAAACTGTCGATCCCAGTCGAAACCCCTATTCTGAAGTTCTCGGAGTTGCGCATCAGTGGCATAGATCCAAAAGTCGCTCTTATTTTTGATATCCTCATAAGACACGATTTTCACAGGTTCCTTGTTGTAAAAATCGAGTGCCCAAGTATGGTGTGTCGACAGTTTGTAAATCGCATCGACCGGAACGTTGTTTTCCTTCACAGTATGTGCCATTGTCGATCCCGCTTGATAGGTCAAAAGAGAAGGATAAAAATGAGCGTTCAGCACCACATTCAATAGAAGCGAACTGTATACGGAGAGAGTGATAATGCGCAAATGGGGTGCCTCTCGCTTTAGGCTAAAATATACGATCAGCACAAATGCTAAACCTAGGAGCACAGAAGCATAGTAGTTCTCAAACTTGAACACAAAGTAACAGAGCATTACGGTAACGATAAAGACCAAGCTCAAGATAAAATACTGCGTTCCGAGTAATAATCGCACCGTTTTTTGGCGGTCTGATGTACAAAAACCACAAAGATAGGCCGCAGTCAAAACAGCAAAAAGAGGCATGGTAATGTTTAGGTAATGCGGCAGTTTGAATTGTGCAAAGCTTATGGTGATAAAGATGAGAACAATACCCCCCAGGGTCAAGATTTCCAAACCTGGCTCCTTTTTGAATTTACTTTTGAAGAGCCACTTTATCCTGCTCGCCAAGGCCGCAATACCGATAAGGGTCCATGGCAAGAATACCCATAAAAACGTATGGAAAAAGAAAAAGTAATCACTGCTATTCTTGCCCATGCCGGTACCGCTCATACGTTCAAAACTCTGTTCCCAAAAAATGAACAAAATACCACTCCGACCACTTCTTCCACGAACCACCTTCTCGGGATGCAGATCAAATTGGTGATAGTAGGCATACAGCATGGGCGCAATGGTTATCACAAAAACCAACAATGCAATCAAAACACGCCAATTGAACAGCGATTTCCATTTTGCCGTATAGGCCAAATGACATAGTATAGGAAACCCGATGACCACTAAAGCGATCTGACCTTTGGTCGAAAAGGCCATTCCCGCTCCAAAAGCCCCTAGAATGATATGCTTCAGTTGACCTTTTTGGATATACGAGGTCAATTGCCAAATCGCAAAAATCGTAAAGCCGGTCAGTACGGCATCTGTGCGTACGTCGATTACGGACAGTACAATGGTCTGGGCGGTCATAAAAACCAGCGCCGCCATTTTTCCCGTATTGGCATTGTAAAGAAGCCTTCCCAGGCCAAAACAGCTGTATGCACCTAATAAGGTGGCCAATAGACCTGGAATGCGATAGGCCCAATCATGAATGCCGAAAATCTTAAAGGAAATCGCCGCAAGCCAGTAGTGCATGTGCGGCTTATCAAGATACTCTTCGGGGCCCTTGAATAGGCTTAAAAAGTCATTTTCTTGAACCATTCGCATCGCCATTACGGCAAACTGCGCAGAATCGTTTTCAAAGAGGGTCACGAACATTCCTGCGATATAGACAAGAATGACCAGTAGAATCAAAAACCAATACCTGATATTAGATATCATAAGCGGATTTTGGGGAGAGCAAATATAAACAACTTCGCAAACAACCAGCCGAACAATAGTCCCACGATCATGCCTGAAAAGACATCAAGGGGAAAATGTACCCCAATATAAATTCTGCTATAGGCTACCAGAACCGCCCAAACCAACAGCACAATTCCGATATGATGAAATTTGTCCTTGAGTAGAATCGAAAAAAAGGTGGCGACGGCCATCGTGTTGCCCGCATGTGCCGAGAAATAGCCAAACTTCCCTCCGCAACTATCCTTTACCAGGCGCATCAATTCTTGAACTGCTGGGTCATAACAAGGACGAAGGCGTTGTACACCATATTTAAAAAAGTCTCCCAAACCATTCGTACAAACAATCATCAGTATTGCAAAAAAAACGAGAACGAATGTTCGCTTTAGGCCCCACTGCTTGAAACTCAAAAAAAACAAGACCAGATATAGCGGAATCGAGCTAAATTTATTGGTCATAAACATCCAAAAACCATCCCAATTTTCACCGCCCCGATTGTTCAGAAACAAAAAAAGTTCTTTATCGTGCTGTACAAGTTGTTCCCACATGAGCCCTAGTCTTCATAACGTGAAACCTCCCGATCGTAAAATTCAGTCGCTTGTACGATAAGGTTCTCGGTTTCCGATTCCAATTCGCGCTCGTCTTCCCGAGCAAATTCCTCAAGCCATTCTACCTCATCGTTCTCAAGATTGATCACAAATCGTGGATATTCAGTGTGCACGACGAATATGGCAGCTGGGTAATCGGTATTGTCGCCCAATAAAAATTTAGGTAGCTCCATTCTCAATTAGTTTCTGGGTCAAATAATTAAATCGAATATACAACATAATCGCCGATGCAGTGAGCCCGGCCAGCAGGCCGATCCAAATACCCATACTTTTTAAGTCGGTATACAGACCTAAATAATAACATATAGGAAATCCGATAAGCCAATAGGCTATAAAGGTGATAAATGTCGGTATTTTAACGTCTTGTAATCCTCTTAGTGCGCCCAACACCACCACCTGAATACCATCGGATATTTGAAAGAACGCGGCAACCAACATCAATTGCCCTGCAAGTAATAGCACTTCCATATTATCGGTGCTATTCAATTCGGAATCAAGATCAAGGTACAAGGAAGGAAACCAATTCCTTCCTAAGAGAAATAATAGGGCAAACACGATTTCAAGTAGCAAGGTCAGAAAGAAAATGGACTTGGCGATACGTCTTAGTTCCACAAAGTTACCAAGCCCTTTTTGATTTCCTACCCGAATCATGGCCGCGACCCCGAGTCCCATTCCAAACATAAAGGTCATACTACTCAAATTCAGGGCAATCTGGTTTGCGGCCTGGGCGTTCTTCCCCAAAACACCACTAAGCCAAATGGCTGCGGTAAAAATGCCAACTTCAAAAAACATTTGAAGTGCCGATGGAAAACCCAAACTGATGATTTTATTCATCACCTTTTTCTCGATTTTCCTGAAATTGAAACCCGTCACGTATTCCTGAAACTTTTGCTTGTTCTTAAGAAGAAACCAAATGTACACCACCATCAAACAACGGGCGACCAAAGTACCGATGGCGGCACCGACAATTCCCAACTTCGGAAATCCGAACGAACCGAAAATCAATAAATAGTTGATAACTATATTGATGACATTGGCAATTATCGTGGCATACATAGGATACCTCGTTTGAGACAAGCCTTCGGAAAACTGCTTGAACGCCTGAAAAATCACCAAAGGAACGAGCGATAATGCCACTAGATCTAAATAAGGCATTGCGAGTTCGACCACCTCAACGGGTTGCTCCATGTGATACATCAGGGGTTTGCAAAGCCAGATAATACCGAAAAGCGAAAGACCTAAAATCGTACAAAGTACTAGACCATGCTTTAGAGCTCCCTTGGCATTGGCCTTATTGCCCGCACCATCGGCCTCCGCCACTAGAGGCGTAATCGCTGTTGAAAAACCGATGCCCAATGACATCGCAACAAAAACAAAACTATTACCAAGCGAAACTGCAGCAAGTTCTGCCGTTCCCAGCTGCCCTACCATAATATTATCGGCAAGTTGCACTAAAGTGTGCCCCAGAAGTCCCATAATCACCGGAACCGACAGTCTAATGTTGTATTTAAATTCTTTCGTGTAGTGCTGCAAAGGGTCTGTTGGTTTTTGATTTTGATCCTGGGTCTAGCGCCGTACTAGAGGTGTGTATTTTGTGTTTGCTTTTGACAGTGGTATTGGACCTCAAATTCGTTTTGCTTCTTCCCAAAAGACATCCATTTCGGCCAAGGTCATTTCGTTCAAGGTCTTACCGAGGCCTTTGGCCTTTGACTCCACATATTGAAATCGCCTTATGAATTTTTTGTTGGTCCGCTCTAAGGCATTTTCGGGATTCAGTTCTAAAAAACGGGCGTAATTCACCATGGAAAATAGCACATCACCAAATTCAGACTCCATTTTATCTTGATCTCCTGCCTTTACCTCTACCATAAACTCGTGTAGTTCTTCCTGTAGCTTCTCGAATACCTGCTCAGGAGCTTCCCAATCAAACCCTACACCGGCAACCTTATCTTGTATGCGATTCGCCTTCACCAAGGCCGGTAAGCCTTTCGGCACACCCTCCAACACACTTTTTTTTCCTTCCTTCAATTTGATAGTCTCCCAATTTCGTTTTACGTCCTCCTCATCATTGACCGTTACGTCCCCATAGATATGAGGGTGCCGATGGATTAATTTTTCACAAATATCATTACATACGTCGGCCATATCGAAATCATTGGTTTCCGAACCGATTTTCGCATAAAAAACGATATGCAGCAATACGTCACCCAGCTCTTTTTTCACTTCCTCTAGGTCATTATCCAAAATAGCATCCCCCAACTCATAGGTCTCCTCAATGGTCAAATGTCGAAGGGTCTGCATGGTCTGTTTTCTATCCCAGGGGCACTGTTCCCGAAGCTCGTCCATAATGGTCAATAAGCGGTCGAAAGCCTGCAATTGTTCTTTTCTGGTGTGCATTAATATCCGTTTTGACAAAAGTACGAATCCCCGAAGAGAGAAGGTGTTGTTATATTTAGTATTTTAGGACATCGGAAGAACAAAGTCCCACCCAGTGTCGATAAAAATCATTTACGGATTTGTTTTAGTATGCACATGCACTACGACCTCCCTAATGGCCCAAAAAAAAGCAGTACAAAGCACGTTGCAGACCATATCCCTATCCTCCTTTGAACGGGATACCATATATCATACCCAAGAACATATTGAAGCACCCAATTGGTCTCCTGATGGGAAAACCCTGATTTTTAATAGCAAAGGCCTGCTCTATACTATTCCGGTGCAAGGAGGAACACCTGAATTGATTCCCACTGATTTTGCCAAAAGGATCAACAATGATCATGGTATATCACCTGACGGAACGCAACTGGTGATCAGTGACCAGACAGAAACAGGCAAATCGTTGATATATACCTTGCCTATCGCGGGAGGAGTACCTAAAAAAATAACGCCTTTGGGGCCATCGTATTGGCATGGTTGGTCTCCTGACGGGAAGACGTTGGCCTATTGTGCGGAACGAAACGGTAATTATGACATTTATACTATTGCTGTCGAGGGTGGTAAAGAACAGCGTCTGACCAGTACTGAGGGTCTGGATGACGGGCCGGATTATTCCCCTGATGGCCGGTATGTTTATTTTAACTCCATGCGAACGGGAACCATGCAGGTTTGGAGAATGCGATCTGACGGAACCCATCAAGAACAAATTACGACAGACGAACTGCATGATTGGTTTCCACACCCCTCTCCTGATGCCAAATGGATCGTTTACGTCTCTTTTGGTATCGAAGTACCGGCCGACAAACACCCTGCGAATAAAAATGTACAACTTCGATTAATGAATTTGGAAACCGGCAAGGTGCAGGTCATGGCCAAACTTTTTGGTGGACAGGGCACCATTAATGTTCCCTCGTGGTCACCTGATAGTGGGCATATCGCATTTGTTAGTTACCGCCTAAATGAGTAAAAAATGAAAACACGGTTATTGATTCAAGGGCTCTTTCTATTTCTAGTAGTAGGACAACTTCAAGGACAAACGCTATCAGAAAAAGCTACTACTTTCTTAGAAACACTTTCTGAGGATTTAAAGTCACAGGCACTTTTCGCCCTCGATGATGAGGAACGCTATAATATGAACTATGTGCCGTTACCTAGAAAAGGGCCAAGATTCCACGATTTCGACGAGCTACAACAAGAAGCCGCCCTAGATTTGCTCAAATCTTCCCTCAGTGAAGAGGGTTTGAGAAAAACCCATGAGATACGTTCGCTCGAAAAAATACTTCGGGTCATTGAAAACGCTGCTCATGATACCATGCCCGACGGAAGACCGAGGAGGGACCCGCTCAATTACCATTTTTCGATTTTTGGGAATCCCGAAGAGGGTAAACCCTGGGGTTGGCGATTTGAAGGGCATCACCTATCGCTCAATTTTACGGCCTCTGAGCATAAACTAAGTTCTGTAACACCGAGTTTTTTTGGTACCAATCCCGGAGTGATTAAAATTACGGGACATAAGGAAAAGGAGGTGTTACGACAAGAAACCCAATCAAGCTTTGCACTCATAAACTCCCTTTCGGCCGAGCAATTGAAAAAAGCTGTATTCTCAAAAGTAGCGCCCCCGGAAATACTGACTACTACACGCCCAAAAATCGAAGGTTTTGAACAGCAGGGAATCTGGTTCAAAGAGCTGACTTCGGACCAACAAAAACAACTTCTCGAGTTGGTCCGTCTTTATGTCAACAATTATGAAAAGGAATTTGCAGATACCTATTGGTCCAAAATCAAGAAAGCGGGGTTTGACAAGCTATCCTTTTCCTGGGCGGGCAGCCTTGAACCCGGTGTGCCAAATTATTGGTGCATTCAAGGGCCAGTGCTATTGATCGAATATGACAACACACAGACGAACGCCAACCATGTACATACCGTAATACGTGATCCGACCAATGATTACGGAGAAGATATTCTGAAAAAACACCTGAGCGAAGATCATTGAAAAGACTTAGAATATCTTGACACCCTTAAATACTCACGTGGGCAGGTTATTTGTTCCTCAACCCATTTAAATTGAATTATGACAACACGAAGAAACTTCTTAAAACAGAGCAGTATTTATGCGACCGGTGCACTTGTATTACCATCTATTGCCTTCACCCCTTTAAAAGAACAGCAATATGGCGTACAATTATACTCTTTTCGAGATGAAATGACCAAAGATCCTTTGGCTACCTTGGCACAAATAGCAGCCATTGGCATCACTGAAATCGAATCGGCCCGAAGCAAAAAGGGTCATTACTATGGAATGTCAGCAAAGGAGATGAAAAAGGCATGTGCCGATTTGGGCATGACCTTAACAAGCGGTCATGTGGCTTTGGACACCAATTTTCAAAAAACGATGGAAGAAGCAGTGGCCTCTGGACAACCGTATCTCATCTGCTCTTCGATGCCTAGCAGAGGGCAAACCGTGGACAATTACAAAAAAGTGGCCGAAGCGTTTAACAAGGCCGGGGAATCCTGTAAAAAACTAGGTCTCAAATTCGGGTATCACAATCATGAATATGAATTTGAGTCACATCATGGGAAAGTACTTTATGATGTACTCCTAGAGCATACGGACCCTGATTTAGTACATATGGAATTGGATTTGGGTTGGGTCATAGTAGGAGGAAAAAATCCCATGGATTATCTTCAAAAATATCCCGGACGATTTCCGCTTTGGCATTTGAAGGATATGGATATGGGTAAAAAAGAAAGTACGGAATTCGGAAAAGGAGCCCTGGATATTAAAACTATCATGCAAAATCGGAAAACCTCAGGGGTCAAACATATTTTTATCGAACAAGAAGAATATGAAAACACGCCTCTTGAAAGTATGAAGCACAATATGGCGTTCTTGAGAGACTTATAAAAGTCAAGACAATACTGATAGGTTTAATAATCGTTCTCCCAAAAAACCAATCTGAACAGCGTAAAATTAAAACCAATCCCAACCTATGAAAAATCAAATTGTCCTTACCCTTTCGGTTTGCGCATTATTCCTCATCGGATGCCAGCCTCAACCAGTTCAATATGACATCCTAATAAAGAATGCCCAGATCTTTGACGGCTCCGGCCAACCCGCTATTCTGGGTGATGTAGCCATCAACGCCGATACCATTGCCGCCATCGGCACTATTGAAAATGCTATGGGGAAACAAGAAATCGATGCTACTGGTCTATCGGTTGCTCCGGGGTTTATCAATATGTTGAGTTGGGCAAATGTTTCCCTTCTTGAAGATGGTCGGTCGCAAGGCGATATCCGTCAGGGAGTCACCTTAGAGGTTTTAGGTGAAGGTTCCTCAATGGGGCCATTAAACCCTAGTATGAAACAGGAGATGCAGGAAAATCAAGGAGACATTACGTATGAAGTGTCCTGGACGACGCTGGGAGAGTATCTCAATCACCTTGAAAACAAAGGTATCTCAACCAATGTCGCTTCGTTCGTGGGTAATGCCACCCTACGTGAACATGTTATAGGAATCGATAAGCGCCCTCCTACCACTGAAGAGATGGGTCAAATGAAAAAGTTATTGCGGGAAGGTATGGAAGAAGGCGCTGTCGGACTATCCACCTCTTTGATCTATGTGCCGAGCGGACATGCCGAAACAGATGAGATTATTGAACTCGCAAAGGTGGTGGCCAATTACAACGGTATGTATATTTCCCATATACGAGATGAAGAAGGCCAACTGCTGGAGGCGGTAAAAGAATTGATCACCATTGCGGAAGAGGCCAAACTACCAGCTGAGATCTACCATTTCAAGGCTTCGGGAAATGCCAATTGGCATTTGCTGGATAGTGCCATTACCCTGGTAACCAACGCACGTAAAAAGGGACTCGACATTACTACGGATATGTATATGTACAATGCCAGTTCTACCGGACTCAATGTCGTACTGCCATCTTGGGCAAAAGAAGGCGGTCACGACGCTACCATACGACTCATGGAAAATCCGGTCAAACGGAAACAAATGATGGCTGAAATAGATTTTCATGTCCCACCTGACAAAATCCTTTTGGTTGGGTTTCGTAACAAAGCCATGCGTAAATATATTGGAAAGACGCTTGCGGAAGTAGCAGCGGAAAGAGCTATCTCAGCGAACGAAACTTTGGTCGACTTGATTTACGAGGATGATAGTAGAATTCAGGTCGTTTATTTTTCAATGTCCAAAGAGAATATCAAAAAGAAGTTGCAGCTACCATATATGAGCATCTGCTCCGATGCTGGTTCTTATACCAACGAAGGTGTTTTTCTAGAGCAAAGCACCCACCCAAGAGCTTACGGCTCTTTCGCCAGATTGTTGGGGCATTTTGTTCGTGAAGAACAAGTCATACCCTTAGAGGAAGCTATTTACAAATTAACCACCTTGCCGGCGACCAATTTAAAACTCCGTAAGCGGGGGGCCTTAAAAAAGGGGTACTATGCCGACATCGTTGTTTTTGACCCGACCACAATAAAAGCCAATGCAACTTTCGAAAAACCACATCAATATGCAACGGGTATGCGACATGTTTTTGTGAACGGAGGGCATGTACTCAAAGACGGAGCGCATACCGGAAATTCCCCAGGGAGGTTTGTCAAAGGGCCCGGTTGGAAAAAATAGAGGACCCCAGCCCGCGAACCACGCTTGCTTAAAATCAAGAAACACCTCAATATCTTTGTGTATATTCAATCTATAAAGAAGAACTACGATGAAAAATGCCTATTTACTTTTCTCCATGATGGCCATGGCCCTTTCATGTACTGCCCAAAATATTGTGGCTGAGGGGGCCGAATTGACCTTAGTCGCCGAGGAATACAAGTTTACCGAAGGGCCGGCGACGGACAAAAATGGTGATGTTTATTTTACGGATCAGCCCAACGATCGAATCGTGAAATGGAGTGCGGCGACCAATACAGTTTCGGATTGGATGCAACCTAGTGGTCGTTCCAATGGTTTGTATTTCGATCATGATGGAAATCTACTATCCTGCGCCG
This sequence comes from Maribacter corallii, assembly GCF_047345415.1. NCBI lineage: Bacteria > Pseudomonadati > Bacteroidota > Flavobacteriia > Flavobacteriales > Flavobacteriaceae > Maribacter > Maribacter corallii. Next base: position 197,619 of record NZ_JBLFEP010000007.1, on the reverse strand, counting down.
ATGAAAAAAATGAACTATGGCGCATCGATATGGAAAAGAATACAACGGTGCTGATTTCCGATTTTGAAGAAAAACTACTTGGAGGACCAAATGATTTATGGGTAGATCCCGATGGTGGCATTTACTTTACCGACCCCTTATATGAAAGACCTTGGTGGGAGCCCACAGAGAATCGAATTACGGAACGTCGCGTATACTACATCACCCCGAGTATTGGGGAAGTCAAAATAGTGGCCGAAGATTTCGTAATGCCCAACGGCATCATTGGTACGGCCGACGGAAAGACCCTCTACATTGCAGATATCGGCGATAAAAAAACCTATATGTACTCTGTCATGGAAGATGGTACACTTTCAAATCGAACATTATTTTGCGAATTGGGTTCCGACGGAATGACTTTAGACCATCAAGGCAATGTATATCTGACGGGTGACGGCGTAACGGTCTTTGATAAAACCGGAAAACAAATCAAGCATATTGAGGTTCCTGAAAAATGGACGGCCAATGTCACCTTTGGTGGTCCGAATCAAAATATTCTATTCATTACCGCCATGGATTCTGTATATACTTTGGAAATGGCCGTAAACGGAATACGATAGTATCCGGGATATTTAGATCCAAAAAGGATTGTCATGCATGAATCGAATGTAGCACCGAATACCGACGCGGTAAAGAAGGAAATGAAAAAATGTTTTGCAGCTATAGGCGCTCTTTCCAAAGAGGAGATCGAAGATGCAATGCAGTTGATTTCCATTGAATCATTCGATAGCGGCACACTTATTTTACGGAAAGGGAAAGTTTCGGCCAAAAGTTATTCCGTAGTCTCGGGTTGTGTACGCCAATACTACCTTGTAGATGGGGAAGAGAAGTCCACTTTCTTTTATACCGAAGGAGATTCCATATTCTCCATGAACACAGGTTCTGAAAAAACACCATCTAAATACTTTTTATCCTGTGTTGAACCGACCATGCTCTCTGTCATTACTTTTGAGAATCAAAAAATACTGTACGAGCGATTTCCGAAGCTCGAGACTTTAAGTCGTACTTCATTACAGGAAGAATTGGCCCATTACCAAGAACTATTGGCGACTTATATTGTTACCACACCAGAAGAGCGGTATTTAAACTTACTTCGCTTCAGGCCAGAACTCCTGAATAAGGTACCTCAGTACCAATTAGCCAGTTACTTAGGGGTAGCTGCTGAGTCGTTGAGCAGGATACGAAAACGAATATCCCATAAATAATCTATTTCAGTACCCACAACCTTCGTAGAAGGCTTTTTTCTTAACCAAAGTCAATGATCCGGCTAAGAAAGTACATGTAACTTTGACTTTTTAAACCTATGAAAGCAGCTACTAGAAGCACATACGGCTTATCGAACGTCTTAACCGTCACCTCCGTTAACAAACCTGAGCCCAAAGACAACGAAGTACTCATACGCGTACATAACACGACGGTCAATCGAACGGATTGCGGTATTCTCACGGGAAAGCCATACGTTATTCGTGCCTTTGTTGGCTTATTCAAACCAAGCCATCAGGTACCCGGAACAGACTTTGCCGGACAAATCGAAGCAATTGGGAAAAAAGTCACCGGATTCAAGGTTGCGGATCGTGTTTTTGGCCTCTACGACGAGGGTTTACGCTCTCAAGCCGAATATATGACCTGTAGGGAAGATAAAGCCCTCGCCAAGATTCCCGATGGTATATCCTATGCGGAGGCCGCAGCCAGTGCAGAAGGTGCGCATTATGCCTATAATTTCATCACTATGGTCAATTTGAAGCCCGGCGACAAAGCTCTAGTTTATGGGGCTACTGGTGCTATTGGCACAGCGGCCGTACAACTGCTAAAACATTTTGGGATCTATGTTACCGCGGTAGGCAATACCAAAAATATAGAATTGATCAAGTCATTGGGTGCCGATAAGACCTATGATTATTTAAAAGAGGATTTTACAGCGGACCAAGAGCGCTACCATTTCATCTTCGATGCGGTTGGAAAGAGCTCCTTTGACCAGTGCAAAAAACTACTGCTTCCAAAAGGGATTTATATTTCCTCGGAACTCGGGCCCAAAGGCGAAAATCTGTATTTGCCCTTGACTACATGGCTCAAAGGGGGGAAAAGGGTCGTATTCCCTATCCCAAAAAGTTGTAAACGAAGTATTTTATTGATGCAGGAGTTGTTGGAACAAAGAAAATTCAAACCGGTGATAGAAAAAGTATACCCCTTGGAACAGGTATCAGAGGCCTATGATTATGTCTTGACCGGTCAAAAGACAGGAAATGTGCTCTTATCCATGTCCTAATTCGAAAAGTTAGATCGTCACTGATGTAAATAAACCGATTCGCTATCTACGAAAAATCAATATCTTGTAGCGATCCTTAAAAATTACATCATGACCATCAGAAATCTTTATGACCAAAAGGAAACCCAAGAAACCATTGACCGTATCGAAAAACTCACTCCAGAGACCCAAGGCCTTTGGGGCAAGATGGATGTCGCGCAAATGATGGCCCATTGCAATGTGGCTTATGAAATCGTGTACACTGACAAACATGCCAAACCCAATGCTTTCGGTAGATTCATGGCAAGACTGTTCGCCAAGAATACGGTTTTGGGCCCCAAACCTTATAAAAAGAACATACCGACCTCCCCTATTTTTAAAATGACCGAAGCGAAAGAGTTCGAAACAGAAAAGAAACGGCTGGTCGAGTTTCTTGAAAAAACCCAAAAATTAGGCAAGACCCATTTTAATGGATTGAACAACCCGGCCTTCGGTGATTTGACAGACCAACAATGGAACACCTTGTTCTCAAAACACCTGGATCATCATTTGCAACAGTTCGGAGTGTAATATAAGTACCTTGCGATTCATTCAAGTTTCGTAATCTTCACATTGCGAAACTTGATTTCTCCTTTTTCCGCCGCCTGCAGGGCAATAGGTCCATTTTTAAGATCTGCATCACGAAGATCAACAACAAGAATATCATTGATCCAGGCCTGAAGATGGTCTTTTTCATTCTTGATTCGATAACGGTTCCACTTGTTCAAGGTTTTTATCTTCTTCAGTGGAGAGAAGCGGGAGACCACGGCACCAGTTCTGAATTCCTGTTTTGGATGTAGGTCCCAAATATTGATTTCATAGCAATCTTCAAAGGAAAGTTCCCTTTTTTGGCAGCGGATAAAAACCCCTGAGTTAATGGTACTATCGGGTTTAAACTCCAGCTCCAACATAAAATCGGAATAAGACGCTTTGGTCATGACAAAGCCGGCACCTTCAGAGAGACTACCGATCAACTCATCGTTCGCAAAACGCCAAGTGGCCTCCCCTTCTACCGTATAATCCGTTCCATTCTCTTGAAAAATCGGTTCTGCTTCGGTTTGAGCCGAACATAAAGCCATTAAAAAAGGGAGTAGGATAACCAAAACGTATCTTTTTATTTTCATTATTTTACCAGGTCGAAAATTCGTGTGTACTTTACAATAAAACTATTATTGAGCGGGTCACCATCTTGCAAATTATAGTTCCATACGACAAAGAGTCCGGTATTGGCTTGTTGCAGCCATCCAAAGCGCACATTGGCCGCCCACAATTTATCGGAGGTATTGTGTTGGATCAGCCCCTGTAGGTAAATATTGGGTTGAAAAGCATACGACAAACGTGTACTCAGTATATTCGCTGTAAAATCACCGTTCGGAAGTTGAAAATTGTTGTACAAAAAGGTCACATCGGCGTTGAACTTATCCCCTGCCCGATAACGTCCTGTGATACTCTCCTGATATCGCGTACCCCCGAAAGAACCCCCTATTACCGAACGAATATTTACCGACCAGGGGTTACTCTGGTTGGTGAAAAAAATCAGTTGTGATTCCGCATGGCGATAGACACCGGGGTCGACGATAACCCTACCCGTTCTCGAAATGTCAAAAGCCTCTACAACTCCCTCGGTGGTGAAGTTGACCCCGGTATGTAGTTCATTACCGCTTTTCCATTCAAAATGATTATCCACATGCAAAAAACCAGTTTCCTGAAAGTCGTCAAAATTCCAGTATCCGCGGTATGAAATATGTGGACGATACTCTAAAATCTTCGCATCAGGATTTTTGGGGCGTAAATGATATAAAACAAGCCCTTCCGGTTTTCGAAATGATTGACGAAGCAGAAAACCTACCTCGGGGTTAAAGCCTTGTCCTACCTCCGTATAGCCGGCGCGTAGTTCCCAATTGTTCCAATTATAGTCTGTCTGAAATTTAAGCGAGTGAGCGTTAATCGTGTCGTTGGGGTCTTCTGTCCTCGCATAAAACCCTGACATCCGAGCTTTTCTACCGAGACCCAATTTCCCATCAAGAGCAAAAGTACGGTTGTAACTATCCGATGATTGAAGACCTTCGCGATTGATAAACACGGCCCCTAGGGCCGTACGTCCTTTGAACTCATGGTTTACACGTGCAACCGTAAAATTATTTTCCTCGATACCCTTATCACTGACCTCTTCGGTCCACATACTTAAGAGTCCAACATTGGTTCTATTCAATTTTCCCGACAAGCGTGCCCCGCCGATAATAGGAACAATATTGCCATTGTCACCGATACCGATCCTCCGACTGAAGAAAAGGTCGACTTCGCCTGGGCTACCGACGCTGAAGAGCCCGGCGTTCTCCAAAAAGAAAGGTCGCTTTTCAGGAAAGAACAGATTAAAACGATCGAGGTTCACCTGTTGATCGTCCACTTCTACTTGGGCAAAGTCAGTATTATAGGTCAGATCAAGGGTTAAACTGGGGGTCACACTGAATTTCACGTCCCCTCCGACCTCGGCATCAAACCTATTCTTAGGGTCAGTGGCTGTGAAGTCCTTATCCATTCGTCCCAAGATATACGGAATCAATTTGAGATTCCCGGGCGAGGGCAAATCCAGGCCAGTCAAGGTACCTGCTAGGGACAAGCGTTTCAAATCGAGACCGACCGGCATTGCTGCCCAGTATACGATCTCATTAGTCTTTCTGATATTGCGTCTGAAATTGATTCCCCAATCCTTACCCGCTTGAAAACGCAGTGTTCGGACAGGGATCGCAAACTCCGCGCTCCATCCAAAATCGCCCACCTGTGTTTTTACTTCGAAGGCCGCATCCCAATTTAGATTGAATCCTCCAATGGTTCCTCCCTGCTGTCGGTTCGCATTGAAATTTCCCTGACCTTCATTATCCACCTGCGCATCGTATTCCACAGCTAAGGAATTGGTGCCGAATACAAAGCCGTTCTGACCATCTTTGTACGTATCCAATATAAAGAGGAAAGCGTCTGTATTATCGAGATCGGCATCACGCCGGGCATCGGAGACCACCAAGTCTTCAGGCCTCGAATCGAAGCATACTACCGAAAGGTAGAATGTTTCTTTTGTGTAGGCGATACGTATCTCCGTTTTCTCCGAAGCGGGTCGTCCAAAATTGGGTTGTGCCTGTGTGAGGTCGCCAAAAGACTCTATTTCCTTCCACACGGGGTCGTTCAACACCTCACCATCTATTGTCGGAAGTGCTTCAATAGCAACCGCCTTAGCGGTGGGTCTCTCTCCCGTATCAATTAAGGCTGTGTTTTGAGCGAAAATAACTAAGGGCATCCCTAAAACCGAAAAGAACAGGGTTAATCGAGTGATTCTATACATAGGTACGGTTGGTTACGGTCGTATAAATGTAGCATTATTCTCGAGATTTTCGACATAAAAAAAGCGACCCGAAGATCGCTCTAAAGTGACATTATTTTTTTCGTACTAACTTAACTCCTCCTGAACCAAGTAGTAGAATGCCGGCCTGCTTTTCATGCGAATACCTGACATTTTATCCGCAACCGAACTGATTGCCGCCATGGCCTTATCCTTATCGGAAACACCCAATTTCTTTTCCACAAAGTTTCTTCTAACGGTTTCAAGTTCAGACTCATCGGTACCCGAGACCAACGTAGCATCTTTGTTATTCACCATAGATTTTAGGCTGTTCACATAACCATCTAATTTATCATGGTCAATATTCGATACGCCACATTCGTTCAATTGGCTCACTGCCGTAGATTTCAAGGCCGCTAATTTGTCAGCTAAATCACTCATAATATAGTTTTTAGGGTTATTCGGATTATTGAAAATCCTATATTTTAAAGTTCAAGATGTAAGTTATAAATTTAATAGTCAATTTTGCAACAAACAGGCTAAAATTTGGGTATCTTTTTAGCCCTCCAAATCTTGGAAAAGTAAGAACCCTTTAATGCAATAAATGCTGCTATTTGCAGGCTCATCAATTCTAAATAACCCATTAGACCAATTACTATTATGAAACTAACTCTCTACTCCGAAAGGGCCCTTAATTCGAAAACAATTTGGCTTTTAACACTGTTTTTAGCCCTATTTTCGCTATCGGCAACGGGCCAAGAAGTTCAAGAAAGTCCGGAAGCTACCCAAGGAGTTTCAAATACCAGACTTGACCGTTATGGTGATTTTTTAAAACAGGAAGTGGTCTTAGGAAAAATACCGGGAGCCGTTTCACTGGTGACGCGCAAAAACAAGATCGTACATAGTGAAGCCTATGGATTCATGAGTCTTGAAGAAAAGTCGCCCATGTCGAAGGATGGCATTTTCCATATCATGTCGATGACAAAGCCCATAGTTTCCGTCGCTTTCATGATGTTATATGAAGAGGGGCATTTTCAATTGACCGATCCGGTTTCAAAATACCTTCCTCAATTCAAGAATCTGAAGGTGGCAACAGACGCCTCGCAAGGATTGGATGGGCCAACCGAGGATATCCAGTCGCAGGTAACCATCCATCAGCTCCTTTCACATACGGCCGGATTTTCACATGGCCTTGGAGGAACCCAACTTGACAAAGAAATCATGCAAGCGTTGTATTTCGAGCCTCAAAAAAATATTGAAGACCGTGTGAATACACTTATAGATCTACCGCTAATCGGACAACCCGGAGCTCAATGGTACTATAGTGCCGCTCCCGACGTCCTATCACTTTTAATCGAAAAGTTTTCTGGAATGAATACTGCCGAATTTCTACAAGAACGAATCTTCGACCCACTTGGAATGCGTGATACCGGGTACAACGTCGCTAAGAAAAACCAGAAAAGATGGGTTCCGGTGCACAATTACAATGAAGCCGGAAAAATGGTCAACTCCGAACAGCAGTTACCTGTAGAAGGAAATACGGTATACGGAGGAACACACGGCCTATTTTCCACGGCAGCCGATTATATGACCTTCTGTCAAATGCTATTGAACCAAGGTTCTTGGAAAGGTAGGCAATACCTCAGCCCAAAAACGTTGGAGATCATGACCATAAACCAAGTGGGGAATCTTTATCAGGCACCGGGCCAAGGCTTTGGTCTTGGATTTGGTGTAACAACGGATTTAGCGGCAAGCAAAAGTGCAGGTTCGGTCGGCCAGTACTATTGGGGCGGCGCCTATTGTACTTACTTCTTCATCGATCCCGAAGAAGAACTTATTGCCCTCTTGATGACGCAGGTACAACCGTATAATGACTATTACAGCACTGTAATGCGTCAATTCGTGTATCAGGCCATCATCGATTAATTTAACTGTACGCAGCAATGTCTTGGTAATTTTTCTATCTTTTAGCTCTTAAAAACAACCAACATGATGACCGCATATCTTTTTGAATTTATTGGAACAGCCCTGCTCATTCTTCTCGGAAACGGAATTGTGGCCAACGCCAACCTAAAAAGCACCTATGGAGGAACAGCGGGTTGGGTAGGTATTACCATAGGATGGGGTATGGCGGTTTTTGTAGGCGTATTTGTAGCCGCCGATGTCAGCGGGGCCCATTTGAACCCGGCGGTGACTTTGGCACTGGCCGCAGCCGGAAAATTCTCATGGGCGTTTGTTCCAGGATATATCTTAACACAGTTTCTTGGCGCCATGACAGGAACGACCTTAGTATGGCTCACCTACAAAAAGCATTATGATGCCACTGAGGACCAGGGTGCCATTCTAGGAACCTTCGCCAACACCCCGGCCATCCAAAGTCCGTTTTGGAATTTCTTGACCGAGTTCATAGCAACTTTTGCCTTTGTCCTCGCGATTTTCTATATCGCTGGAGGCTCCTTTTCCGGAGAGCAAATTAAACTAGGGTCCTTGGACGCCTTACCGGTCGCATTATTGGTCTTAGCGATAGGAATTAGCCTAGGAGGCCCAACCGGTTACGCCATCAACCCTGCACGTGACCTCGGACCACGTATCATGCATGCGCTACTACCCATTAAGGGAAAAGGTGAAAGTGCCTGGTGGTATGCCTGGATTCCCGTTGTAGGACCCATAGCCGGCGGACTGCTTGCAGCAATGGTATATATGGCGATAGGTGTGTAATTAATCTAAAAAAATAATGACGATGAAAAAATCAGTTTTCTTACTTCTTGTGCTTCTTGCTTTGCAGGGATTGACCGCCCAGGAAATCATCTCCGTACCCCACGAAAAAGCAGCCGATGTGAAATGGGAGGGTGACGAAAAAGCCTATTTCTCTGACATCTGGCAGAACGATGTGGTGACCAATGTATCACTTCCTACCATGGAAGTCTTTCGACCGAAAAACCCGAACGGCACTTCGGTTATCGTAGCGCCGGGTGGCGGTCTCTATGCACTGAGTATTACCAGTGAAGGTACTCAAGTCGCCGAGTGGTTGGCCGAAAAAGGCATCACCGCCTTCGTATTGAAATATCGCTTGGTGCCAACAGGAGAAGACGGAGTCAAAGAAATTACGGATGAAGGAGCGAGCAATCCCGCTCGTATTTTTGAACGGGTGGTCCCGGTGATGCCCTATTCCATCGCAGACGGACTTTCCGCCATTGCCTATGTTCGCACCCATGCAGAGGACCTGAAAATCGACCCTAACAAAATAGGTTTTATGGGCTTTTCAGCTGGAGGTGCCGTTACAATGGGTGTGGCTTATAATTTCACCAAAGACAATCGGCCGGATTTCATCGTACCGGTGTATCCGTGGACCACTGCGATGCCCGTTAAGGAAGCTCCCGAAAATGCACCACCTATGTTGGTTGTCTGCGCTACTGACGACCCCTTAGGTTTGGCCTCTGGAAGCATTGAGCTTTACAATGCATGGTTAAAGGCCAATAAAGGCCCCGGACTTCATATGTATGCTAAAGGGGGGCACGGGTTCGGTATGAAAAAGCAAAACCTACCGTCAGACAATTGGATTTCTCGTTTCTACGATTGGTCCGTCGCAGAAGGAATCGTGGTACCGTCGTCGGATAACTGATCCGTCTTAGTAAAAAGCTACTACACAGAGCCCAGCTGCGAGGTCACGGTTAGATGCCGCACCGCTTGGGATAGTCCGACACTACCATATTTTTGAGAACCTACGGACGTTGTCTTTAAGGTTAAATGATGGTAACAACGACCGGGCACGAAAAAATGTGCTCGAGCACATTTTTTCTAAAAGTGTACTGCTGGCCTCCAAAATCTTCATAAAATAAAGTATATTTGAGCTTAATTCAGAACTCGAATGCGATACTCACTTTTTTTTACGCTGATGGTATGCTCCATCCTATTTGCACAGTCACAGGAAATAGCACCATTTGCAGACGAGGTCGAAGCCATTCAAAAAAAGTATGATACGCTATGGGATGCTTCTAAAGAGACCATTGTCTTCACTGGTAGTTCTAGCATCCGTATTTGGCATGATATACAAGATCGTTTTCCAGACCATCAAATCGTGAATTCAGGTTTTGGAGGTTCTCAGGCCAGTAATCTTCTGGACAACTGTCAAGAACTCGTACTGCGCTTTAAACCCCGAAAAGTATTTATTTACGAGGGTGATAATGATATTTCGGCAGGTAAAAAAACTAAGGAAATCATTGGGGATATATTGGCCATAATTGCAGAAATCAGAGCCCAAGACGCGACGACCGAGATTGTACTTATTGCCGCGAAACCTAGCCTCGCACGTTGGAATCTCAAACGGGACTACAAACGCTTGAATCGAAAATTCAGAAAACTGAGCCGAAAAGATGTCCAAATGGACTACGCAGATGTCTGGAAGCCCATGCTCAACGGCAAAAAGGTGAAAGAAGACCTCTTTATCGAAGATGGTTTACATATGAATACCAAAGGGTACGACATATGGTTTGAGGTATTAGAACCCCACGTTAAATAAGTAAAACAGCAACCGATAGTTTAAAAAAATGAAAAACTCTACCGTTTTAAAAAGTCTATTCGTTTTTCTCACCATACTGGTCTTCGCTACCTGTAAAGAAGAAAAAAAGAAGCGTGTTATCGAATTTCCCGAGACGGATCTGACAGCGGAAAACCTTATTCCGAAGCCGCTCAAAATGATTCCGACCAATGGCGGTTTCGCGCTGGATCAATTTACGGCGATCTATACCTCGGAAGCAGCCGGATTTGAGGAAGTAGGGAGTTTTCTCGCCAAAAAGATAAAAAGCAAGACCGAACTGGATGTACAGGTCAATATAGATGAAATTCCTAATCTGGAAACCGTAATTTACATCAATCAATCGGATAGCCTAGAGTTGAACGCCCCAGAGGCCTATCAACTGTATATCACCCAAGATTCGGTTATTTTAAATTCCAATACTGCCGAAGGAGCATTTCGCGGTATTCAGACCATACGCCAATTGATTCCTGAAGCAAGTTCCGATAGTCTTGCCACCTATCCCATTTGGACGATTCCGACCGGAAAAATAATCGATAGCCCCCAATTCGAGTATCGTGGCTCTATGTTAGATGTGGCACGCCATTTCTTCAGCGTGGAGGATGTCAAAAAATATATTGATTTGCTTGCGTACTACAAGTACAATGTATTGCATTTACACTTGACTGATGATCAAGGCTGGCGTATCGAAATCAAATCATGGCCCTTATTGACCGAAATTGGTGGTAGCACTGAAGTGGGTGGTGAAGGTGGTGGATTCTACACCCAGGAAGAGTATAAAGACATCGTTGCCTATGCAGCGGAAAGACACGTGCTCATCGTGCCCGAAGTAGATATGCCCGGGCATACCAATGCCGCCTCGGTGGCTTATCCTATTTTCAACGGTAATGGTAAAAAACCAGAGCTTTACGAAGGCACCCAGGTCGGTAAAAGCACCTTTGCTACAAGAAAAGATACGCTCTACTCCTTCTTGGATGATGTCATCGGCGAAATCGCTGCCATCACACCCGGACCCTATTTTCATATCGGGGGAGACGAAAGTCACGTGACCAAAAAGAAAGACTATATCTATTTTGTAGAGCGTGTAGAAAAACTAGTACAGAAGCGTGGCAAACGCATGATCGGTTGGGATGAGATCGGGCAGGCCGATATTGATTCCTCCTCCGTTTCACAGTTCTGGGCCAGCAAAAAAAATGCCATGGATGCCATCGCAAAGGGCATGAAAATCATCATGTCACCTGCGAATAAAGCCTATCTCGATATGGAATACGATACCCTTTCAAAACACGGATTACATTGGGCCGCTTATATCCCAACGGATACGGCATACATCTGGACACCGGAAACGTATGAAGGCATTCCTATGGAAAGTATTTTGGGCATTGAGGCCCCACTATGGTCCGAAACCATTAGCGATATCGGTGAATTGGAATACTTGGCTTTTCCGCGAGCTATCGGATATTCCGAGCTCAGTTGGTCAACCCCGGAAAACCGAAATTGGGAAGAGTACAAAATTCGTTTGGCCAACCAAGCCCCTTTCCTAGACCGCATGAACGTAAAATATTATGCCTCGCCTCTAATTGACTGGAAGAAAAGCAAATACTCATACAAGGAAATTGAGAAGGATTAAGAAGTGTAGATAGTATATTATTTAACCAACTCACCGTAGAAATGCTCTCCGGTACTGGTTTTGTATTTTTTCAGGATATGAATGGGCGATAAACTGTGGTCCGTTGAACGCTTCAAACCTAGGAACTTTGGCATTTTTGGTGATTGGAAGTTTTCTGGTTACGGGTGCAACTCGTAAACAGGTAAGTGCACCAGTAATCGTCAAATCTAAAACGGACTGAACATTATCTAATCATTTCCTCCTTGAGAAGGGTACAGTCGATAAATTTTACAGCAACCAGTTGCCTTACCCTGCTTCTTAAGTAGCAATTCGCTGGCTATCGATTTGTTCGTTATCTTAGCAAACAGCTTCTAACCAAACCACCAACCCATTGAGAAAAAAAACAAAACTAATAAAACGCATCTTCATAATGGGTGTCCTGTGCGCCATTACATTTAGCGCTAAAGCTCAACAGACCCAAGCGGATAGTTATACCCGATACGAACTTTTGTCGCCTGACAGCAATGAGTTCCGAATCATTTATGATGTCAGTGCAACTACTCCCGGTGCTACCTATTACTGGAATACGCTGCGAAAGGGTAGTGAACACCAAGTGACCACCGTTAGGGATGCCTATTCGGGAGAAGCTTTAAAATGGGAAATCGTTAGCGGAGCCCTTGCAAAAAAAAATGGGCTCGACGAGGCAGTAGATAATGGAGAATACCTTCAAATTCAATTGGCAAGAGCGGTACCCCCTAATGGAGAAGCGCGTATACGGATTGACAAAATCTATGCGGATACAACAAGTTATTTTCAAAAAGACAACAGTATTGTTTTCACGAGAACCTTGGGCATCAAGAGGAACAGCATTGTGCTACCTCCACAATATGAACTGACCCATTGCAACTATCCTTCCCAAGTACAATTGACTCCCGAAGGCCAGATCAAATTGAGCTTTATGAATAATGGTCCACAAGCCGTACCCTTGGAAATCAAGGCAAGACCGTTACCCGCAAATGCCACGATCAAAAAACCGGAAAAGAACAACTATTCCTTTGATTCTTCCGGCAACGGTCGTAACAAATCGAAAGTACGCTCCGGATGGGAATTTGAAGAGCGTGCATTTCAAAATCGCGAAATCGTCTACTTTCTCCAACAACCCGAAACCCATTCGTTTCGACTGTATCATGACTATACCGAAACGAAGGTAGGCATGGATCGTTATCTGAATATCGTACGAGCGGGGAGCAAAGCCTCGGACCCATCTGCAATTTTACTCGACACGGGGGAAGCACTACAAGTAGAGACCCTGAAGGGAAAAGCAATCACGGAAAAAGGCATCGATATTGGGGACACCATAACTGTCGAATCAGAAGTTATTGCTATCTGGTACGCGCCCTTAAAAGAAGGGGAAACCAAACGTTTGCGTATCACCGAAACCTATACCGATCCGAATCGATATGTACTCGATGATGATCAATTGGTTTGGGATCGTAGCTTCGGACGAAACAGAAATGTGGTTATCCTTCCTCCAAAATGGTTTTTGACCACAACCTCCATTCCTGCAGTAATCGACCAAACCGAAGATGGACTAACAGCCCTACACTTTGTTAACGACAGACCGGACGCACTTGATGTCTACATCAGAGCACAACGCAAATAAAATGAACCAAAAGCAATTTCTATGAGAACACTATTACTCGGTTTTTTATGCTTTACATTGAGCATAAGCTACAGTCAAACTACGAATGACACCCTTCCCAAAGCGGAGGTATCTACCACCATGCAGAGTGTGCAAATCAATGGAAAGACCATTTACCTTACAGCACAGGCAGGCACTTTTCAAGTTCGTGATGAGAACAACAAACCAATCGCGTTAATGGGCCACACCTACTATAGTAAAGACTCCAAAACAAGAAATAACAGAAGGCCTATAGTTTTCGCCTTCAACGGAGGGCCCGGTTCCTCTTCTTTTTGGTTGCACATGGGTGTTTTAGGACCCAAGCGAATCGTCGTGAAAGACCCGTCTAGCACTCCCGCCGCACCCTATCAACTGGTCAATAACAACTTCTCGATTCTTGATGTAGCCGACTTGGTCATGATCGATCCCGTCGGTACTGGTTTAAGCATACCCGTTGGAAAGGCTAAATTCAAGGATTTCTGGGGAGTTGACCAAGATATTAGAAGCCTGTCGCTATTTATTACACAGTTCTTGATTGCAAAAAATCGCATGAACAGTCCGAAATACCTTTTAGGGGAAAGCTATGGTACCTTTAGAAATGCAGGTTTGATGAATACCCTTTTGACACAAGGTGTTGCTATGAATGGGGTCATCATGGTCTCTGCGGTTTTTGATCTGCGGACATTGATTTTTCCTCCCGGGGATGATATGCCCTATATAGCGCACTTTCCCACCTATGCAGCCACGGCCTGGTATCACGACAAGGTTACGGACAAGCCCGAAGATGTATACACCTTTCTAAACGAGGTGCGCCGTTTTACAGAAGACGAATATGTTCCTTCCCTGTTCAAAGGAGACCGCCTGTCGGAAGCCGACAAAAAAGCGATAGCCCAAAAATTAGCGAAATATACCGGTACCAGTACCGACTATTGGGTAAAAGCCGACCTTCGGGTGACCGCAAGCGAGTTTTTTGCTGAGTTTTTGCGGGATGAGGGTGAAATTGTCGGCCGTTTGGATTCACGATTTACCGGAATCAATCAAGATCTACTGGCGCAAGATGGAAGTCACGATCCACAAAGCGCTGCTATATCACCAGCCTATATCGCCGGGTTTTTAGACTACTTCTATGGAAGTCTGAAAGTCAATAAGAATACAACGTATTCGATTACCGCAGGTCGTCGTGAAGGCTTTAATTGGGATTGGAAACACAAAGGTAACGTCCGTTGGGGCACGCAGGCGGCCATAAATACCGGTATCGATATGGCCCAAGCCTTGTCACGTGATCCTAATATGAAAGTGTTAGTCTTGAATGGTATTTATGATATCGCCACCGTTTTCTACGGGGTGGAATATTCCATTGATCACTTAGGACTCAAAAAAGAAATCAAAGACAATATCAAAATGGAGTATTATGAGGCAGGCCATATGATGTATACCCACCAACCTTCCCTCGAAAAGTTCAAGAAAGATGTGGCCGGATTCATCTTGGAAACTTCGAAGTAATTTAAAGCTGAAATACATCATTTTTTGGTACATTTAAAGAACTATAGCATTACCTAAAGTCAACCTATATGAAAGAAAAGAAACCGCAAAAGACATCCGCTTCAAGAAGGTCGTTTATCAAAAAGAGCGCAATTGCCTCATCCATCTTCATTGTTCCAAGACATGTATTGGGGGGTGAAGGATACTTAGCGCCCAGTGATCGTTTGAACCTTGCGGCCATTGGTGCAGGTGGAAAAGGAACCAGTGATATCAAAAATGCCTCGGTAGATGGACGTGAAAAAGTAAGAGCCCTTTGTGACGTTGATTTTTCAGGATCGGCCAAAAGGTCCATCGAAAATTTCCCGAAAGCCAAGCTATATAATGATTATCGCAGAATGCTGGACAAAGAAAAGCTCGATGCCGTAACAATTTCCACACCCGACCATGTTCACGGTCCGGCGGCGGCTTATGCCATGGAACGAGGAATTCATGTATACGTTCAAAAACCGATGACCCATAACATTCGTGAAGCCCGTTTACTCACTGAAATGGCACGTGAGAAAAAAATCGTTTCACAAATGGGAAACCAAGGAGGGTCCAATCCTCTTTTGAATATGGTTCAAAAATGGATCGACTCGGATGCCATTGGAGCCATTTCCAAGGTACAGGTCTGGACCAACAGGCCCGTTTGGCCTCAGGGAGGACAAATGCCCGAACCCAATGCCAGTTTGAAACCTGAAGACCTTTATTGGGACTTATGGCTCGGGCCAGCGGAAGCAAAACCCTTTACACCAAACCTACATCCGTTCAACTGGAGAGGTTGGTGGGACTATGGTACGGGAGCACTGGGCGATGTAGGTTGTCACCTAATCGATATTCCCTTCAGGACCTTGGGCCTAAAATACCCCACTGATGCAGAGTGCAGTGTAGGCTCGGTCTTTTCTCAAATGTGGACAGCGGATTATCATCCCGAAGGCTGCCCGGCATCTTCGTTCATTACCTTGCATTTCGATGCCACGGAAAAAACGAAAACACCGATTGAAATGACTTGGAGTGATGGGGGCATACGACCATCGCACCCAGATATCATTCCCGCAAATAGTGATATCGGAGGAAAAGATAGTGCCAATGGCGTGTTGATTATCGGTGAGAAAGGTATTATTTCCACAAATATCAATGATAGTTCTCCCCTTATGCCGAAACTATACCGAAATGACGGCACCACGGAATTCGGACCGGAAGTTGAAGAAATGCAAGAACCCGAATATGGCCATCAAAGAAAGTGGGTGGATGCCTGTAAGGCCGGTTTTGACAGTGAAGAGCACAAAGCGCTTACTTCCTCATTCGACTATGCAGGTCCGATGACGGAAACCGTGCTAATGGGCAATCTGGCTATTCGAAGTTATATGTTGCAGCGAGAAAACACGGAAGGTAAAATGGAATTCTTTGCACGTAAAAAATTGCTGTGGGATGGCGAGAATACCAGAATCACCAACCTTGAAGAAGCGAACCAATTTGTAGGCAGAACATATAGAGAAGGTTGGAAGGTTTAAATTTGGTCGCTTTGATTAGACTATTAATTGGTTAATTTCTTGTTTGCTGATAAATGGCCGGACCACTAAGATTTATATATCCTGACAGGAAGCTATTTATTGCTAGCTTTGCCCTTAACTTGCTTACGTCGACCGTGACGTGACATCTAAATCAAAAAAAGTGATCCGGATTCAAGCGCAACTATTCAAGAGCAGTGTTTTGTTGAGTTCACTGTTCCTTTTGCAGAGCTGTTATACCTATAAACCAACAGCCGTTGACCAAATTCAAGTGGGCAAACAATATCAAATAAAAGTTTCGGATGGTCGAGTAATCGCAAATAAATGTCTGGCTATTACTAAGGATTCTGTCACTTTTAAAGCAAGAAATACTCGGCTAGATTTTCTTAAATCCGATATTCAACAGGTTAAAAGGAAAAGAAATTCTCCCATCACCTATATTGCAGGAGCAGCTATTCCGGCAGCAATTATTATCGGTATTGTAACCAATAAAGAGGAATCGATTTACGAACAGACGAGGCCTAGATAATAATAGCCCGAATAACTTTTCATTTCAGGGCGTAGTCGAGATTGAAATCAGAATACATCCCTCGGAGTACGCGGCCTATTCGATTTACCAAGGAATCGAAATACGAAATACACCCTCCTTAAAAGCCGCCCGACAGGTACGCCATTGGGCGGTTTACTTTTTTATTCCAGGTAAGCCTTTAGGTTCTTTTGTCTGCCAATTGAACTTCTCTGCCTTTTTAACCTCCGGCCATACCTCGTCAAGGGTGTCCGCATTATAGACCTTACCATTTTTGATCACATGCGTGAGTGTGTTACTATTACGGATGTTTTCCAAAGGGTTTTTGCCCATAATTAAAATATCTGCCAATTTTCCTTTTTCCAGACTACCTAAGTCATCGTCAAGACCCAAGGCCTCTGCCCCTAAAATGGTTGCAACCTTAAGTGCATCGGAATTTTTCATCCCACCACTGGCAACGGACCAAAGTTCCCAATGGAATCCAAGTCCTTGAAGCTGACCATGACTGCCCACACCGGCCAAACCTCCTGCCTCAACAAGATCTTTCATAAATTCCGCATGCTTTTTAAAGACATGTTCCTCGTCCATAAACCAACCTGGTCTTCTTCTTGATTTTTGGGCCAACTCTTTGTATGGTGTAAAGTATTGTAGCTTTTTATCCTTCCAAACATTCTCACGTGAATAATAATAATTCTCTGCCCAAGGTCCACCATAAGAGACCAAGAGTGTAGGCGTAACGGCCATTTTGGAATCAGCAACGGTTTTGACCACATCTTCGTAAATGGGATAAATTGGCAAGGAATGCTCATGCCCTGGATAGCCATCAAGCAGTTGTGTCATGTTGAGTTTAAAATCGAGCCCTCCCTCTGTGGTCGGCATTAATTTTAGTTCTTTGGCTGCCATGATAATCCATTGGCGTTGTTGACGGTTCCCGACAAGGTACATTTTGATGCTCTTGGTATTATAATATTCGCTATACTGTTTCAAAACATCCTTTGCATGGTCTAAACTCTCGATCTGATATTTCCAAAAGCCCACTCCAGGCCCTGTACTATATACTCGCGGACCGTGTAGCATACCAGCTTCCACCATATCAGCATAGGTCAAGACATCCGTGGTCGCCGTCTGGGGATCTCTGGTTGTGGTGACGCCATAGGCCAAATTGGCGGAATAAATCCATACTTGGTTTTTATGTACGCCCCAAGTGGGCCACATATGCGCGTGTGTATCAATAAACCCTGGCGTTATGGTCTTGCCGGAAATATCGATTGTGGTAGCACTTTCCGGAACGGTCAAGCTGCCGGAAGCACCCACCGCAGCAATACGATTATTGGTAATGAGCAAATCACCATTTTCAATGACCTCTCCACCCTTCATCGTAATAATTCTTCCCCCCTTCAGAAGTACGGAACCTTGAGGGATATCTTTCTTATAGAGCACCTTGACTTTAAATTCCTCTGCCAAAAATTTAGGCTCTTTTTTGTCTTCTTCGTCCTGGTCATCAGTCTTGATGGTATCAGTTTTCTTTTCCTTGGCCTTTAATTCCTTTTCTCTCTTTTTGGCCAAATCAAGACTGTCTTTGAATTGTCTCCCCGCTATCAGATCATACTTAAAATGACTCGCTCCAAGAGACCAATGTACCTTTTTACTGTCTGCTGACCATACCGGAAACTCTCCTCCCAGAACCGTTAATTTTAATGCAGGAAAGGCCGCATTGTCGACCTTCGCCAAGGAAATATTCGGTGTCTTTCCATATTTCGGTATGGTGACCGTGTAGATGTCGTTATTAATTAGGGCCAAAGCCGTTTTACCATCTGGAGAAATATGGATTTCAGTAGGCTTCGAGGCCTTCTTATTATCGCGCCAACCCTCCTCAACGGCAGGTAGTGCAGTGTGTGAATCAAAATCATCATGATTCTTGCCGTAGACATCTTGCGACCCGAAGGTCTCGATACCTGTTAGTTTCAAATGTACTTTCTCGTCTGTACCGTCCCATCGAATGGAGAGCAGACCTTTTTCATTGTTACTCAGGTAGATGCGGTCATCGAATTTGGTAAAGTGTGGCATTTGCCTTCCTTTGGATTTATCAATATACTGAATAGGTCCTCCATCGGAAGAAACCCAAACCAAATCTACCTGTACCCCACTCGAGAAAGGTCCGATGGCATCATCATAGGTTTGCGCGGCACCGCGATGGAAAGCGATACGATCTGTTTGATATGACCATGAAGGATGGGTATAAATGCCTGGTTCTTTCGTAAGCTGAACCGGTCTTGCCCTACCTTCAACATTAACGCGGTAGAGATGCCCTCCACCCTTTTTCCAAGTAGTATACACCAAGTACGCTCCATCAGGTGACCACGCTGGTTGCCCCTCGGTGAATTCATTGGTTGTCAACCGCCGCGGACTGCCGTTGGGCAAATCCATCACATAAAGTCGATTCAAGGCGGTAAAAGCCAATTTACTGCCATCAGGAGAGGGTTTGGCATCACGAATTTGTGTCACTAGGGTCTCTTTTGTATCGATAATCGGATACTTAAATTCTAGTCTGGGACCCAATTCGAGTTTCACATCCGCTGTAAATTTGATTTCGCTTGCCAAATTAAACGGAATGGAGATGGAATATATTCTTCCTCCGTAGGACACAATGAGGTTCTTACTATCGGGTGTAAACGACATAGCCGGTAAGACGCCTAAAGGAGCTATCGATTCTTGCTCATCACGCTGAACCGGATAGGCCAACCATCGTTCTTTTCCGGTCTTAAGATTTCGTAGTACTAGTCCGGTCTCGGCTTCAAAGCGTGTACCATAAACCATCCAATTGCCATCGTTCGATAATGTGGGCGTGAAGGCAGATCCATAGCGAGAAGTGATGACTGCCATGTCACCATCTTCCATATCATAGGTTCCTATTTGATATTGTGGCAGCTGGGCATTATAATTCCAGGCGTTTTGCCTTTGGGAAAAATACAGAAGCTTGCCATCGGCTCCAAATGCTGGATCTATAAGCTTTAAGTTCTTTGGCTCACTCACCAATTGACTTCCTGAGCCACCATCTTTATGATAGATGTAAGGTTTGATATTTCGACGCCCTTTCACCCCAACGATATAATCGCCATCCGGTGTCCATTCGGCAGAAAAGAAATTGTGCTTCTTGTCTTTGGTAATCTGTTTGCTTTTTTTCGTCGTCAAATCGACCGTCCAGATATTATCGGAACCGCTTTTATCTGAGATAAAAACGAGCGATTTTCCATCGGGGCTAAATCTGGGATGTACATCATATTGAATACCTGCAGTGAGCGTAGTGGCCCGCCCCCCATTGATGGGAATAGAATAAATATCACCCATTAAGTCAAATACAATGGTTTGGCCGTCCGGACTAACGTCCAATGACATCCATGTGCCAGTGTCTGTGGTGAAATTTATCTTTCGCTTGGGTTCTAAGGGAAGTTCTTTGGTTGCTTTTTTTGTGGAGTCTTTTCCGTTTTGCGGAAAAATCGCAGTGCAAATAAGTAGGGAAACACATAGTGCAAACCTGCGCGCTATTGAATGTTGTAACAAAATACTTGGTTTGAAATTAGCCTATAAATATAACCAATGTATTGCGCATCGACCCTAAAAAAGAGCCACAACCTTGTCTAGTTGGGTTTTTTTAACAAAGATTTTTACTCTTCTTCCGAAGAGGCATCCTCATCATCGGATGAAAAGTCGGTAATTCCGTTATCATGAAGAAGATTATACCACTGGATAACTTTTCTGATATCACTGGCATAGACCCTGTCTTCATCATAATTGGGCAAGACTTCAAAAAAGTACTCTTCCAATGCAATTTTCTCCGATTTATGCGGAATTGAAGTTTTTCCGCCCTTTTCCTTCAGCTGCATTTTTTGGAAGACGTCTCGTAAAGGAAGTTCCTCATCCAAAGTATATATCGCTATCTCAGACAGAATGCTGACATTGTTTCGTAAACCAACGGTGATTTTTTTTCCATCGAGGAGTGATTCCGCAACAAAACCGCTTCTGGTTTGAGTGACCAGTTTGAACAGACCTGGTTTTCCTCCTATGGATAAAATTTTATCTAAACTCATCTCTTCTTCGAATTAAGGGGCAAATATGAAAATTTTGGTTCAATTGCCGTCAGTATTTAACGTCCTTTTTTCATTTCGGGAAAGCGCATTCTATAGTCTACTTTGATTTTTCCCTTAGAAATATTGGATAACCTACCTTTCAAGAGACGCTTTTTTAAGGGTGACAATTTATCGGTAAACAAAACTCCTTCAATATGGTCGTATTCATGTTGAATCACACGCGCCAATAGACCTGTGTAAGTTTCCGTTTTCTGATTAAAGTCCTCATCGTAGTAAGTGAGGGTAATGGTATCTTTCCGCTTTACGTCCTCACGAACGTCAGGTATGCTCAAACAACCCTCGTTAAAGGCCCACTCCGTACCTACCTCCTCTTCAAATTTTGCATTGATAAACACTTTTTTGAAACCGTTCAACGCATTTTGTTCTTCATCGCTCAACTCCTCGTCGTCGGCAAAAGGGGTCGTATCGACCAGAAAAATCCGAATGGCCAATCCTATTTGCGGAGCGGCCAAACCAACTCCATTTGCATTGTACATGGTCTCCCACATATTGGCGATCAACTCGTTTAGCTTTGGATACTCGGCATCGATTTCCTTTCCTACTTTACGTAAGACCGGATCACCATAGGCTACAATAGGTAATGTCATTCTACTTTTTGTTTAAATACGCTTGCAATATAATAGTAGCGCTTATTTCATCAATAATGGCCTTGTTCTGTCTTTGTTTTTTTTTCATTCCCCCTTCAATCATTGCTTGTACAGCCATTTTAGAAGTAAATCTTTCATCTTGCCTTTCAATAGGAATGGAAGGAAATGTCTTTTTCAAACGTCGTAAGAAGGGAGCGATGAACGTTTCGGCCTCTGATGGTGTATTGTTCATTTGTTTGGGTTCGCCCACCACTAAACATTCAACCTCTTCTTCATCTAGGTATTGCTTTAAAAACTCGATCAACCCATGTGTCGGTACTGTTGTAAGACCAGAGGCGATGAGTTGTAAAGGGTCGGTAACCGCGATTCCCGTCCTTTTTCTGCCATAATCCAAAGCCACTACCCTTCCCAAATCAATTTTTTTGCAAAAATAGACATATTTGTTATACCCTTAAAATTAAGCAGGCAATTACCGCGGCTCCTCTTATATTTGTCGAAATTTTAGATATCAAGATGACTGAACTACGTACCCTTATAGAAAATGCATGGGAAAATCGGGAGTTACTCCGTGAAACTGCAACACAAGACGCAATCCGAGAGATTGTGAATTTATTGGACATCGGCAAGTTGCGATGTGCAGAACCGACCGAAGAAGGGTGGCGCATTAATGAGTGGGTAAAAAAAGGAGTGGTTCTCTACTTCCCAATTCAGAAAATGGAAACACTTGAAACGGGTATTTTTGAATATCATGATAAGATTCCATTGAAAAGAGGATATGCCGAAAAAGGGGTTAGAGTAGTACCACATGCCGTTGCGCGGCACGGAGCCTACATCTCTAAAGGCACCGTTTTAATGCCGAGTTATGTGAATATCGGAGCTTATGTTGATGAGGGTACTATGGTCGATACTTGGGCCACCGTGGGTAGTTGCGCGCAAATTGGAAAAAACGTTCATTTGAGTGGCGGAGTGGGTATTGGCGGTGTTTTAGAGCCGCTGCAAGCAGCGCCCGTTATCATTGAAGACAATGCTTTCATCGGTTCAAGATGTATCGTAGTCGAAGGGGTGCGTGTAGAAAGGGAGGCCGTGTTGGGCGCCAACGTAGTTCTTACTGCATCGACCAAGATTATCGATGTTACCGGAAGCGATCCTGTTGAGTCAAAAGGTAGGGTTCCAGCCCGTTCGGTTGTTATACCAGGGAGCTATACCAAGACATTTCCTGCTGGAGATTTTCAAGTGCCTTGTGCGCTCGTCATCGGCACTCGAAAAGAAAGTACCGATAAAAAGACCTCTCTCAACGATGCATTGCGTGAGCATGACGTAGCGGTTTAGCTTTGAAGGAAATTTCCGCCTCGAAATATAATTTTTTGCTTTTTTGACAGTTAGTAAAGAAGACCACGCTATGACAAGTAACCTACAGAATAGTTTTTATGGTGCTTCAAGGGCAAAAAATCACAGCACTCGTTATCACTTATAACGAAATAGGATACATCGAAAACTGTATCAAGTCAGTCGAATTCGCGGATGAAATCATCGTTGTGGACTCCTATAGTACTGACGGTACCTATGAGTATCTCTTATCACATCCGAGGGTAAGGGTCATACAACATCCTTTTAAAAACTATACCGCGCAAAAGGCGTATACCTTAGCGCAAGCTACCAATGACTGGGTAGTTTTCGTTGATGCTGACGAAGTCGTGACCCCACAATTGGAAAGTGAAATTATCGCTACGGTTAACGGGCCTAGTAAGCATGCCGCCTATTGGTTCCGTAGAAAGTTCATGTTTCAAGAAAAAAGATTGCGTTTCAGTGGTTGGCAAACGGACAAGAACTACAGGCTTTTCAGAAAAAGTAAAGTACGGTTCTCCGAAAAAAGAATCGTACATGAAACACTCGAAGTAAACGGAACCTCTGGTGTACTCCGAGAAAAGTTGACCCATTTCTGTTACCGCAACTACCATAACTATAAAGGCAAAATGCTCTGTTACGGTCGCCTAAAGGCAAAAGAAGCAGTTTTGAGAAATAAACGATTCAGTCTTGGCCTTCTCATTATGAAGCCCACGTATCGATTTTTATATAATTACCTTATCCGTCTTGGCATATTGGACGGAACCAAAGGTATCAAAGTATGTTATTTGAATGCCCTAGGTGATTGGGAAAGATATCTTGAATTAAGACGATTGGAAAACGAACAAAAAGTACCAAGTTTGAAGACGGCTCCGCAACAAAGCAGCTAATTGCTTAAAATGAGGTATCCTATTTTCCGAAAATCATAAAAGGCAAAGCAAATCATTATCAGCTGTTGAATTTGCAGGTTTTTTTTCATCTCAATTGCCCTATTCCCTATTTTAATGATAGCTTTGCAGTACCCTACTATTAGTACATGCTAGTTATGAACAACCCCAGAGTAAAAATTTCAGCGTTGGTGATAGCCTATAATGAGATAGGTTATATAGAACGATGTATCGAATCGATTACCTTTGCCGATGAGATCATTGTGGTTGATTCATACAGTACCGATGGTACTTTCGAGTACTTACGAGAACACCCTAAAGTGAAGGTCATTCAACATCCGTTTACAAACTTCACGTCACAAAAATCTTTTGCATTGAGTAAAGCCACACACGACTGGGTACTTTTCTTGGATGCGGACGAGGTCGTATCCGATACGCTCAAATCAGAAATTGTCGATACCGTAGAAAGCGACACAGCACATGCAGCATTCTGGTTTTATCGCAAATTTATGTTCCAGAACGAAACGTTACGCTACAGCGGATGGCAAACCGATAAGAATTATCGCCTTTTTAGAAAAAGTAAGGCGAAGTTCTCTGATCGGAAAATTGTACACGAGACGTTGGTGGTAGATGGTAAATCAGGAATTTTTAAAGAAAAGTTGGTCCATTATTGCTACAAGAACTTCGAGGACTATAAGTCGAAAATGCTTAAATATGGGAGGCTTAAAGCGAAGGAAGATTTTTTTACGGAAAAAAGCTTCAACTATATATCCCTTCTGTTAAAACCGACTTGGAAATTTTTCAATCACTACATTTTGCGCCTGGGCATACTCGATGGACAAAAAGGAATCATAATCTGTTATTTGAACGCACTCTCGGATTTGGAACGGTTTCGTGAGTTGAAAAGGCTAGAAAAGAAAAATGAAATGGCCTACTGCTTGATTATGCCGTGATAGGTCCAAACGCTTTTCTTTTGCCTAACTTCCTTTCGAATGACCATATTCTTTGCGATGGCCTCCGGGGTGCGATAGCTTCGCTCATGGTCTAAATGAATACAAACGGCACTGTATCGCAATTGCTTGGATTTTATCCCGAAATTGGAGAGACGTTCCCCAAACTCGCGATCTTCCCCTCCGTACTGCATTCTTTCATCAAAACCATTGACATTTAAGATATCGTTTTTCCATCCCGAAGAATTATGTCCGTTCCAACTGGCATTCGTAGGGGTGAAAGTGTTGAATAATTTAGAGATAAAACCACTAGCGGTCAGCTTGTTGTTTTTAAACGTTTTAGGAATCCCTTTTTTCTTCAACCAACTCAAATCAAAACAATTTTGACTTCGTATATCTGTCTCCGTGATGGCATTTGATATATTCATGGGTAACATATAGTACCCCCCGGAAATAAAATGACCCGGTTCTTTGTTCAAATAGTGCACTTGCACGAAATCTTCCCGCGGAATACAATCGCCGTCGGTCATGATGATATATTGCGTGCTACATGCCGTAATCGCCTTATTTAGTATTCTGCATTTCTGGAAACCGTCATCTTCTTGCCATACATGCTTGATATCGTACGATACAGTAGCTTTCATGCGCTTGATCAAATCAACGGTCTCTTGACCAGATCCATCATCCGCGATGACCACTTCAAAGTCTTTGTAGGTCTGGCAATCGAAACCCCAAAGTACTTTTTGCAACCAATCGGGTTTGTTATAGGTACTTACGATGACGCTTACGGTATTCATTGAGGAAGTCTTGAGCTACTATTTTTACAAATGTAGTTTTTTGCCTTGCATCTTCAACAGAGATTGGACTTTATCATGGGCCAAATATCGAAAATTTCATTTTAATACCCGGCTCATGCCTCGTATGGAAGGTCGGAACCGCTATTTTTTAGCAATCAGAAATAGTATATTTGATCAATGGCCCAGAAAAAGTTTTTAGTGATACAGCAAAAAATGATTGGGGATGTTCTAGCCAGCACAGTCATATGCGAAGGTCTAAAATCGGTATTCCCTTCCTGTATCGTTCATTTTGTGGCCAACCACAACACTTTACCCGTTTTGGAACATCATCCTTTTATTGATAAGGTTATCGTTTTCGAGAAAATATATCGTTCCAGTAAAATCGAGTTCTTCAAATTTTTGAAATCCATTCAGGGTCAGCCGTACTATGCCGTCATTGACGCTTATGGTAAATTGGAAAGCAATCTGATCTCTCTTTTTTCGAAGGCTACGTATAAAGTGTCCCACCCAAAGTGGTATACAAAATGGATATATAATCATAGGATAGAGGAAAACCTTAATCCTGACGGAAAATTTCCGTCGGCGCTTCAAAATAGGTTACGACTCCTCGAACCCATCATCGGCTCGCAGACCAACTTGGAAGTTTACCCCAAGATTTATTTGTCCACAAGAGAAACCACTACGGCAAAGAACACGGTCGACACCCTCAGGGAAACTACGGGCCAGTCTATGATTATGATCGGTATTCTGGGTAGTAGTCCGATAAAGACCTATCCCGCCAAATACATGGCAGATATTCTGGACTTCATTTGCCAGAGAACGGATGCCAAGCTTATTTTCAACTATATTCCCAATCAAAAAAAGGAGGCTTTGGCTGTTTATCATCAATGTAAAAAAGAAACTCGAGCACGGATAGCTATAGATTTTTATGCAGAATCGTTACGTGAATTTTTAGCGATTCTAGATCAGTGCGACGCATTGATCGGCAATGAAGGTGGCGCCGTGAATATGGCCAAAGCATTGAACATACCCACATTTTGTGTATTTAGCCCTTTCATTGTCAAAGGCGCTTGGCATGTGGACAACTCTAAAAAACATATGGGCGTTCATTTGAAAGATCATAGACCCCAAGTATTCGAAAATCGGAACAAGAAAAGTATCAAAAAGGATATTGAAGCGCTTTACACTTCATTTGAGCCGGAACTATTCAAAAAAAACCTAGCTAGGTTTATTGTTGAAAATCTTGACGATAAAAAAGAAACTACTCCGCAAAAATGAGCAACGTGACATACGATATCGCCATCATCATTATCAACTACAATTCATCGGAGTTTACTACAAAATGTGTCACCTCTGTTTTAGAACATACGAATACCGCACTATTTTATCACCTTATCGTTATTGACAATGCTTCCGAAGCCAATGATTTTAAAGCCCTGAAAACATCGATAGCTAACTTGGGTGAAGAACATATCAGTTTATACAGAAGTAGGTTCAACACAGGTTTCGGTGGAGGTAATATGCATGGCGTACAATTCGCCAAAGCCAAATATTACTTGTTTTTGAACAACGATACCCTCATGATCGACGACCCCATCAAAAAATGCTTTGATTTTATGGAAGCGCATTCTGATGCGGCCGTTTGTGGACCTCGAATTCAAAACGAGCATGGCGAAAAACAACTAGGGTTCGACTATTTCACTTCATTTTCACGTGAGGTCTTTGGAAAAAAATTCGTTGAAAAAATCTATGGAAAACCCAATCGAAGAAAAGAATACTCCCAGCCGATTGCTGTCGATTATATAAATGGAAGTTTTATGTTCTTCAGCGCTAAGGATTTTGATGAAGTTGGAGGGTTTGATACCAACATTTTTCTGTACTTCGAGGAAAGCGATGTTTGTTATCGACTCAAAAAAAAGGGTAAGAAAACCTATTACCTGCCTACGGCGACCTATGTACATTATCAAGGTCAAAGCATTAATAAGACCAAAATGCCCATGGCCATCAAAATAGAATTGAAAACATCGATGTTCTATGTGATACGAAAGAACCGTGGTTATTTTCATTACCAAGTCTTACGAATGATATTTGTGCTGCGCTATGGATTGACCTCAATTCTCAAACCACGATATTTCAAACTGTTCCATCGTATTTTAATAGGACTCCCATTGGGAAAATCACTCAAACAAAATCAGGTAATCCAAAGCTGAGAATTCCAGAATTCTTCCCGGATATCATATTTTTGCCAAATCATCAAAACAGTTATGTTTTCTATGACCGAAGAAATCAACAAGGCTATCGGGGTATTGGATTCGGGTGGACTTATTCTATATCCCACGGATACTGTGTGGGGTATCGGCTGTGACGCCACCAATGCCGAGGCCGTACAGAAAGTGTATCAACTCAAGCAACGTGAAGATAGTAAGGCCCTTATTTGTATGGTGGCCAATGATGCCATGCTCGAACGTCATGTCTCCGAAGTTCCTGATCTAGCTTATGATATCATGGATCTATCTACGAAACCAACCACTATTATATACGATGCGCCCAAAGGCATCGCCAACAATCTTGTAGCACCTGATCATACCATTGCTATTCGGGTGGCCAGTGATAAATTCTGTCAATACCTGATCAATAAATTTAAAAAACCAATCGTCTCGACCTCGGCAAACATTTCAGGCGAACCTACACCTCAAAATTTTACTCAAATCACGGCGCCCATTTTAAAAGGAGTCGACTATGTGGTAAATTTGTATCGAGATAAACAAAATGCAAGTCCTTCCGCCATTATCAAACTAAGCAATGATGGCACGGTAAAGGTGATTCGAGCATAGATAGAACGAAACAAGGGCAGGATATGTTATGGTTCAGATTTAGAACGCCATAATTGACCAGGCCACTATTCCAAATGTATTCCATATCGTAAAATGACAAAACAGAATCACAAACAAGCACTCACCGATCCTTTGTTTAAAAAAGTGACCGAAGCGGCCAAGGAATTGAAAGTGGAGTGTTATGTTATCGGGGGCTTTGTACGAGATTACCTTTTGAAGGGCGGACGGCCAAAAGACATTGATATTGTCGTTGTCGGAAGTGGTATTGCACTTGCGAAAAAAGTTGCTTCAAAACTTCCGGGGAAACCCAAGGTATCCAGCTTTAAGAACTTTGGTACCGCCATGATAAAATCCGACCATATTGAACTCGAATTTGTAGGAGCGCGAAAAGAGAGCTATCATCGCGATAGTAGAAAACCCGTTGTGGAAGACGGCACCTTGGAGGATGACCAAAAAAGAAGGGATTTCACCATCAATGCCTTGGCCTTATCGCTGAATGAAGCGAATTACGGTGACCTTCTCGATCCTTTTGAGGGTGTAATCGATTTAAAACGGGAACTTATTCGTACCCCACTCGAACCGGATATCACTTATTCGGATGACCCCCTACGTATGATGCGCGCCATTCGATTCGCCACTCAGTTGGGTTTCAGGATAGATCCTAAATCGCTTGATGCCATTTCGCGAAACAAAGAGCGTATTCAAATCATTTCAAAGGAACGGATTGTCGAAGAGCTTCATAAGATTATGGCCAGTACCAAACCCTCCGTTGGCTTTTCGTTACTTCATAAAACGGAGCTCTTACCTTTTATACTCCCCGAATTAGTTGCTTTGCAAGGAATTGAGGAAATAGAAGGACAACGTCATAAAGATAATTTTTGGCATACCCTGGAAGTTGTGGATAACATATGTGAGACTACTGACGACCTTTGGCTACGCTGGGCAGCGCTACTGCATGACATCGGAAAAGCACCTACCAAGAAATTCCACAAAAAAATCGGATGGACGTTTCATGGGCATGAATTTGTCGGTTCCAAAATGGTGTACAAGCTGTTCAAAAGGCTCAAGATGCCATTGAACGATAAAATGAAATTTGTACAGAAAATGGTCTTGATGAGTTCGAGACCTATTGTTCTTGCTGAAGATTATGCGACCGATTCGGCCGTTCGGCGGTTGGTTTTTGATGCCGGTGACTATGTGGACGATCTGATGACCTTATGTGAAGCTGATATCACTACCAAAAACCCTAAGAAACAACGTAAGTACAAGAATAACTTTAAAATGGTCCGGCAAAAGATTAAGGAGGTAGAAGACCGCGACCACATAAGAAACTTTCAACCGCCCGTTACCGGAGAGGAAATCATGAAAACCTTTGACCTCAAACCATCCAAGGAAATCGGGATTATCAAAGACACCATAAAAGAAGCTATTTTAGAGGGTGAAATACCGAATGAATACAAGGCCGCCAAGAAGCTCATGATTCAAAAAGGAAAGGAATTGGGCTTAAAGATACGATCTTAAGTATACGAGGTTATCAAAGGGCAAGAGTCCACCTTTGGGCCTATTGAAATCTTTGGGATTCTAGACCCTGAATCTTCTCAAAGTGTAGTAATTTTGTATCGAAATCCAATGAGAAAAACATGAGCAATCGCTTTCTTAAAACAGCAAAAATCTCGCTGATTTTAGTATATCTGGTGATTGTGGCCGGAGCTATAGTTCGGATGACCGGTAGTGGTATGGGCTGTCCTGATTGGCCGAAATGTTTTGGCTATTATATTCCACCTACTGAAGAATCACAACTGGAATGGCACCCAGATAGCACTTATAAAAAAGGGCAGGTCATCATTAGAAACGAACAGCTTTGGGTTGCGACCCAGAATTTTACGACACGCGCAACTTACGATTCATCCTATTGGGAGCCTTATACCAAACACGAATATGCTATCTTCAACCCGTGGCATACTTGGATCGAGTTCATCAATCGACTTTTTGGAGCCTTAGCCGGACTTGCAACGCTTGTCTTGGCGATCCTATCGCTATGGTATTGGAAGAAAAACAAGAAAATCACCTTGCTTTCATGGGTAATCGTTTTCGCTATGGGGTTTCAGGCATGGCTCGGTGCAACGGTAGTTTATTCGGTTCTGAATCCTTTTAAAATTACCATCCATATGGTCATGGCCTTACTTATCGTGGCCATGTTGTTGTATCTGATAGCCCTAAGCACAACCAAGTCTAAGCCATTCAAATACGATAGAATGACATTGATGCTGTTCATAACGGCATTGACAATTACCTTTCTTCAAGTTATTTTGGGTACACAGGTCAGGGAATTTGTGGATGCTCGAATTGATGTGGTCGGCGAAGCGGCCAAAGACCTTTGGTTAATAGAACCGACCTTACAGTTCTATATCCATCGCTCTTTTTCCATACTGGTGACGGCACTGAACCTCTTCATTGCCTACCGCATCTATAAACTAGGCTCCGGGTACTCAAAAATCAATTGGGTGTTATTGCTGATTTTTTTCGAGATAATTACAGGTATGGCGATGTACTATTGGAGTTTTCCATTTACCACTCAGCCCTTTCATCTTGTTTTGGCCTCGCTTCTATTCGGTGTTCAGTTCTATTTGGTTTTGGAAGCACTTAAATCGAAAAGAAGTCACAAAACTTTGTAACTTTACCGTCCCGCAAAAAAACACTAATGATTTATAAAATCCGCATCATTTTAGATGCTCAGGAAGATATCTTTAGGGATATCGAGATTGATGCCGGCAATTCAATGGAAGAATTCCATAATGCCATTGCCCAGTCTTTTGGGTTTCTTGGAAACGAAATGGCCTCTTTTTATACATGCGATGAAGATTGGAACCAAGATGAGGAAATAGCATTGTTCGATATGAGTGATACCGGTTCTGATGTACGATTGATGAACGAGACGTTTTTGGAAGATGTGATGAATGCTAAAAATCCGAAGCTTATTTACGTCTATGATTTTTTGAACATGTGGACGTTCTTCGTCGAGTTGGCCGATATTGTGGAGAATGAACCAGGCGCAGCCTACCCTAATGTTTTATTCAGTTTCGGCGAATTGCCCGAAACGCCTCCGGAGAAAAATTTTAAAGCAGACCCAACTTTTGATTTTGATGACACCCTTGAGAATTATGACGACCTTGATTTTGATGAAAACTGGAACTAGAATTCAAAAAATAAATCTACCATCGGCATTTGTTGCTAAGTATCAAGGTTAAGCGTTATCAAAATTATCCAAAAAAAAATTAGGCTCCGAAGGGAGCGACCCAAAAATTCAAACTGAATGATCAACCTGTATTCTACACAAATCGAAAGTATCTCTATACACCGAATCGGAAATAAGAACAAGGGAGAAGGTGCCTTTTTATCGGAAGAACCCGCTCGTTTAAATGATGAGACTTCGGGTATTCTAAAGGAATACTTTTTTAAACCCTTTCGCGAAAAAGAAGAGAATTATTTTAAGCTCTCGAACGAGGTAGATGTTGAATTCAATGAACTGTATACGATAGTCTCGGACATTTTTTCAGACCCCTCTTCTGCCCATCTGAACTCTAAAAAAGTAGCGACCCATCTTTTTGAACAATCGAATCATCCACATATCAAGAGCGGAGAGGTCTACGTGACTTATTTGACCGGTCTTGTTCTCGACAATACCAAAGTGGACGCGGTCGGTATTTTCAAAAGTGAATTAAAGCATGATTTTCTGCAGTTTGCCGAAAAGGGCAGTAATCTTGACATCATTATACAGCAAGGCATTAATGTAAATAAATTGGATAAAGGATGCCTCATTTTCAATACCAATAAAGAGGAAGGCTACAAGGTACTATCGGTAGACAGCAACCGCTATGATGCCAAATATTGGTTGGAAAATTTTTTGGGAGTAGATGCCTTGGCCGACGAGAATTTTTATACCAAAAACTATCTTAAGTTCTGTCAAAATTTTGCCAAGGATGTGGTTTTACCTGCGGAAGATAAGCAGCAAGAGGTTTTGTTTATGAACAGGGCGGTGAATCATTTCGCTAAAAACGATGCCTTTGAGGAGAGTAATTTCCTAACCGATGTCATGGAAAACCCAGAGCTTATTCCTGAGTTCAAGCACTACAAGGTGGAGAAAGGACCGAAATATAGTATTGAGGATGTTTCAAATTTCGACATTGCCAACAAGGCCGTGTCGGATGCCAGAAAGAAGATTAAAAACGTCATCAACCTCGATACGAACATCCAAATCAAAATGGACTTTATCAATCCCGAATCGGCGGAGAAGTTCGTTGAAAAGGGCTGGGACGAAGAGCGACAAATGTATTATTATTTGGTCTATTTCAATAAAGAGCAAAAAAGCTAATGGCTTTCTTCAAGGTATTTTTATTTTTTGCTCAATAATCTGTTTCATACTGACATTTTCATAATTCCGCTTGACAAAATCAAGACCAAGTGTCAAGACCTCTCCCATAGTCTTGCACTTCTTGAATTTTTTATCCAAGGTCAGCTCATAGATCTGATTTCGTAATGAATTGATGTTTTCCTCAATTGAAATGGTATCTTCCCTACAGATGTCGACCAACTCTTCGATTCTGTCTTCGGAACTGATGATACGTTTCGCTACAATAGACCGTTCCTCCACTTTGTATTGGTCAACGGAGGTCTTCTGTAATTTTGATCGTACCAATTCCACCATAAGGTAATTCTCTTTGAAAAATTGGGGACGATACACCTTTAATTTGCCTTCAAAGCACTGTTGGTCGAAATCAATGGCTCTTATCTTGTACACTACATGATCGAAATCGTGAGTCGGAACGATAACGTAATTGTAAGATCGCATATCGCCGAGGAGCCGAATCATACAACGCTCATTGAACTTAACAAACTCCTTGGCTAGCTGTGCCTTTTCCGATTCAGTGCATTTGGGCAGCATTTCCTTAATAAAGACGTCTCCCGGAATACCGGCGATATGCTCTTCAATTAGGGTGTCTTTATAGACTAAAAAGTTCAGATTATACGGTGAAAGCATGTGTTCCAGTTCCAACCCGTATACCCTAGAGGCATCGGTCTTCTTGACATAGAAATATGTAAAATTATCATTGAGTATGTTTCTGACCTTAATACGAAAAGGTTTTGAATTACCGAAAGTGCAATAATCTACGGCATCTATATTCAAATACTCGATAATCATGTCGCTTCCATCCGAATGAAGAATGGAATACACTTTCTTCAGACTCAGATCGATTTCCTTTCGTTCCACATCGGAATAATATACCCTCACCCAAAGGGTATCCTCGTCATTGGCGTCGTACACCACTACAGAACCCGCAAAGCGTAACAAATCCTCATAAAAGATGGGAATCTCTATTTTTCGGCTATAGTGATCCAAATAGGTATCCAATCGACTGCCAACCGGGTAAGCCGGTTTTTTCTTCGACATCAGTTTTTCGTCAGGCATAGTGCTTCATTTTTGGGTCCCAGTCTTCGACAAAATAGTATTTTGTAGTCTTATTCTTTCAATTTGAAGAACTTTCGAAATTCTACAAAAACCCAATATTATCGGTAAAGTTACGCAATACCTGAAGTTACCAACAAGGTTCGCTAGTTTTACAACATATTATTGCGCACTTGAACAGGTTGTCTTTTTTTTGAAGTTGGGCTAGTTATGTCCTTCCCAAACCAAAGTAACCTATAATGATCAAAAAAGTACTGTTTTTATGCTTGGTAATCGGATTTGCCATTTCTGCGAAGGCACAATTGAGCGACCTACATTATTTACCACCTTTAAAACAAGGCCAAAATAATGCGGGAATCCGTCAGCAGGCGGTCTACTTATCGACCCCTGAGCCAACCACTTTCTTAGTAAATGTATATCGAGGTACAAATGCAACACCAGTTGCAACCTTCAACATTTCAAATCTAAACCCGGCCACATATACCATATCAAATGGTGATAACAATATCATCTTGGTAAATAATGCCAATACCGGGGTGGTCCTTAACAACAGTGGTCTTCGGTTTGAATCGCCCAGTGGTAATCGGTTTTATGTCAACTATCGGGGTAGTAGCAACGCTCAATCGGCCTCGCTGACCTCTAAGGGGCGCCAAGCTCTTGGAACTAGTTTTAAATGGGGTGGAGTACCGAATTTAGGATCACATCCTTCCAAATCGAATACGCTTGGTATCATGGCTACCGAAGATAATACGACCATTAACTTATTCGGCTACGACCCTGGTTGTGAGTTCAGGGTAGGCAACGATAGGGCCGGTATTACGGCCAATACCCATCAAATCACGCTCAATGCCAATGAGTCCTTTGTTTATGAAACCTATATTGGCAATACTCCTACACAAGCGCATGAAGATGGTTGGATCGGGGCTTCGATAGTTTCAGATAAGGACATTGTAATCAGTAACGGATCTATGAACTTTGGAAGACAGGTCGGAGCGACCAACCGTGATGCCGGAATTGATCAGCCCGTACCTGAAAACAAATTGGGAAAGGAATATGTTTTTGTTCGTGGTAATGGTAATACCAACGGTTGGACTGAGTTTCCACTGTTGATCGCAACTGCAGATAACACACAGATTTTCGTCAATGGTTCAGCTACTCCGATAGCGACCATAAACAATGGGGACTATTTTCAAGTGCCCAGTAATTTGTATTCTTCGAATGCAGCTGGGGCAAACATGTTCATTCAGACTTCAAAAGATGTCTATGCGTATCAGTGTATGGCAGGGGCCAGTACGCCATACACCCAGGGTCTCAATTTTGTAGCTCCCGTAAACTGTTTACTTCCCGATGTCATGGATAATATACCCGACATTAGAAACATGGCAGGTACAGCAGTTACTGGAGGACTTACGATTATTGCAGCTGTGAACACCCCCGATGCAAACATACAAGTAACCGATGGTAATGGTGCCGTGGCTTTGCCCGCGCCCACACCCGTAGCGGGTTCTTCAGACTGGAAGACCTTCTTTATACCTAATCTTAATGGCAATGTAAGTGTTCAATCCACCGGACCAATGGCCATTGGATTCTTTGGATATAATGGTGCGAGGGGCGTTGCTGGTTATTTTTCCGGCTTTGACACCCTGCCTGAAGTGAATCTTGAAATCCGGGGAGGCACCGGCTGTTTCGTGGGTTCCGAACTGTATGAGGCCACAGATAGCAACTTCGACGCTTTTCAATGGTATGAAAATGGGGTAGCCATTCCTGGCGCTAATAGTGCCAGTTACTCCCCTAGTGGAGCAGGTGAGTTTTTCTTGAGAGGTACCAAAGGTCCATGTACCTATGACAGTAATCCTATTTTGGGGCTTTATTGTAATCCTGATGTGGTCCTTGAAAAGACGGTTGACAAGACCGAAATCATGGAAGGCGAAACGGCAACATTCACTATTCGGGTACAAAATTGGGGCGTCGGACCATTGACCAACCTCCAAATAACGGACAATATCCCTGCAGGGCTCACATTAGTCAATGCGTTTACAATAACGGGTAGTTGGAGTGGAAATACATGGAATATAGGAACCTTAAATGGGGGTGAAGTTGCCGAATTGGAATTAGAGGTCAGAGGTGATGAAATAGATACCTTACCACTTTTGAGTCTAATCAATACCGTTACAAATTCACAAGATCAGGTAGATTCGAACACTACACAAGACAATCCGTCTGCACGAATAGTCGTGCACAATGATTTTGATAATGACGGTATAAACGATACGACCGACTTGGACGATGACAACGATGGCGTCTATGATGAAGATGAATGTAGCGGGTTATCTTTCAATATCAGCGACGGAAATACCCATAATACCAATTTGATTAGCGTTGAAAACTATTTGATTCTTGATGTTTTCAGCATCGACAATTCCTTTAATCTGCAAATCAATGGCACAGATTTGGCAGGCGAAATTCAATTTCAGAATTCGCCGGGAAACTTCGCTCGATTCTTAGATGGCACGGGGTATGGTGAAGGAGGTAATCCACAAGTCTATACCTTGACAGGATCTCATGGAAGTCCACTTATCCGCGTAGTAGTAGACCAAACAGGACAATTCTACCTCTTCGGCTCAAGAAGCTCAAATGGGCCTTTAGAACCCATGGCCCTAACCACTCCCGCAAACGCATTTACTTGGAACGCTGCTGGGTCGAACACGATTACTGTTGGTCAAGACGTAGTTGGACCGACTAATATGCAGGGGGTATTATTAACGGCCGGTTGTGATACCGATTCGGATGGTCTACCTGACCAACTTGATTTGGACAGTGACGGTGATGGTTGTAGTGATGCCAATGAGTTTTATAAAGACGAGGATGCAGACGGTGGTGATGGCGGCGAATATGGTACCGGCGTGCCTGTTGTTGATGCCAATGATGGAACGGTGAATGCAGCATCTTACACTCGAGTGTTAGCTCCGGAAATACTTTTGGGCAATATTTCGGCCGATTTAGCCGGAGTCAACATCAATGGACAAGAATTAAGTTTAGGGCAATCGTTCCAGTATATACTTAGTTTTCAAAATACTGGAGATGATGATGCGGTCAACTATACCATTAGAAATATACTTCCTAATAATATAACCGTTGACAATATCGACGTTTCCAACGCTCCAAGTACGGCGGTTAACCATGATGTACCGAATGGAATCATCACCTTTTCCGTTCCCAATAATCTTGTGGAAGTTGGAGATCCGGAATATAGTATCCGAATTGAAGTTACCATCGCCGCTAACTGCTCAAGCTTTATCAACGCCTGTTCATCACAACTCGATAATTTCGCTTACTCTACCTATCAAGGAGCGACGAACACGAATACGTTTAGTGATGAGAATGGTTCGAACTCTATTACAGCATGTCCACGTACTCCGGAAGTAGCAAGTAACTCCATATTAAATGACCTCACCAATTGTAGTGAATCGCGCACCGTACAACTTTGCGGTGATGACGTATTGCTCACAGCTGGTCAAGGTTTTACGACCTATGATTGGGTCTTGGACATAAATAATAATGGACAGGTAGATGCTTCCGATACACCTATCACCGCTGATCCGGATAACGACCCGAGCACCATATTGGTAACGGCAGTAGGGGTATATATCGTTGAAAAATCATCTAATGGAAGTTGTCCTGATTTAGTGGAGCGAATCAATGTAGAACGATTCGGTACCACCCAGACCAATCCGATAGTCGATTACTTCAATCAGGTAAACAGTGATGTAAATACTGATAATGACATTCAGGGGGAGATCTTGGTGGATTGTAGTGATGGTACGACCCAGTTTCCTGAGATTTTCCTATGCGGAGCAGGAGACAGCGCCCTCTTGCAAATGAACATTCCCGATGCACAAGGTCTATTTTGGGAAGTATTGGACGAAACTAGTTGTACGGTAGAACCGGATAATTGTTTGAATCGAAACCTCAGTTGTACCTGGAACCAAGTTGCCACAGGCAGTGATTATACAGTCAACACCTCGGGAAGATATCGCCTGTCGATTACCTACCAAAACGGATGTTTCAGTCGTTTTTACTTCAATGTATTTCAAAATGAACTGAATTTTACCACATCGTCTTCCGATATTTTGTGTACCACTAATGGTACGATTAGAATCGACGGAATCGGCGCCAACTACGGTTTTCAATTGATCAATGCCGATAATAACAGTATCGCTGTACCGTTTTCCGCGAATAATGGTCCTCTTTTCAATATAGCGAATAGTGGTACCTATCGCGTGCAGATTACGGCATTGAATCCTGCCGACAGCACACCAATTGTCGGTACCTGTATTTTTGAAACCGAGGATATTGGCATCGAAGAATTACTATTTGACACTCAAGTGGCCTCAGATCCCGAATATTGTAATGATCTAGGTTCAATTTCGGTTCAGGCCCTTAACGCACGACCCAATTATAGTTATGAACTCCGTTTAGATGACGGCAGTAATGGAGGTCAAGGTACATTCGTGAGCGAATTGCTTGCGGTCAATGACAATACACACACCTTTTTGAATGTAAGTGCCGGAGACTATTTGGTAATTACCACTACTCAAGATGGTTGTACCGATAGTAAACCGGTTACCGTATCGGAAATCGATGAGCTAAGGCTTAATGCTGTCACCTCGGAAAACATTACATGTACTCCTGGTGTTGTCAATGTCACTCCGACTGGTGGCCAACCTAACCCGGAATATGAAATGGCCATATGGAGTAAGGATGGAACACCGCGGTATGCTGATGAAGTATCGGTACCTGATGGTGACTATCAAACCGAAACAACATTTCTATTCGGAGATACTGGCAATCCTGATAGCGAAGGCGATTACGTATTCATCGTAAGGGATGGGAATGGTTGTTATGGCTTTTCGAATTCAGTTCGCGTCGATAATTTAGGTACACTGGTCATTTCGGCCTCTGATTCCGGAATTAGATGTGCCGATACCGCGACGGCAACTATGACGGTTTCGGTATCTGGAGGCACACCACCCTATCGCTATAGTCTTGACGGTGGCACCAACTATCAGACGACTAATGAATTTGTAAACTTGGCCGCAGGACTTTATACCGTTACCGTAATGGATTCGAGTGGTACAACGGGCACTGGTTGTATCGAGACTCATGAATACGAGGTCACGCAGCCATTTCGATTACTAGCAGCGGCAGCAATTATCGAGGATGCTTCTTGTAATCCTGCCGGAGCCCTGGTAAAAATATTAAATACCAGCGGAGGGCAAGGTCCGTACGAGTATAGCTTCAATGGTGGCAGCTTTAGTTCAGTTGACCAATCGAACTTACCCTCGGGCAGTCATGTGATGACGGTCAGGGATGCCCTAGGCTGTACCTATGACATGAACTTAACCGTACCTAACGAAATTACCAGTCCAAGTTTTACGAGTGATGTTGTCTATGATTGTGATGGATTTGGAGACATTACCATTAGTCCATCGAACACGACGGATTTTACCTATGAATATACCTTGAACGGAACGGCAAATACACCGGCCGACAATGCTAATTTCAATACAGTTGCTTCAGGTACACATACGGTAAGTATTGCTATTTCAAGCACCTTGGCTCCTAGTCAAAGCACCCTCTTTTCGGAGACCTTTGGCTCAGGTCCCTCAACGCAAATCGCGGAAGTAGGAGCTGACTATTGTTATGAGCCACAAGACGGTTCAACGGTAAGCTGCAACCGAGGTCCAGCAGGTATTCTGGTGAATGGTGAATATACGGTTACCAATTTTGTGACCAATCCGATTTCGGTGTTGACGAGTCCTCAAGATCATACCGGTTTGGCCGATGGAAGATTCTTGGCAATCGATATCAGTACCTTCTCCGATACGGGTGTAGAACGATTGAACACCGTTTTATGGACAAAACAGAATATTGAAGTACTTCCGAATCGGGAAATCACTCTGGACTTCTGGGGGTACAACCTGATGAATGTTACAGGAGCGGGAAATAATCCTGAGGTTCTTGTTGAGATTTTGGACAGTTCAGGAACGTTGATACATAGTGAGGTAACTTCCGAAATACCAAAAAATACCAACGACAATGATTGGCACCAACGTACGATAACCTTCGACCCAGGAGCAAATACTGATATCGATATTGTCCTTAGGTCCAATGTCAACAGTAATGACGGCAATGATCTGATTTTAGATGACATCCAGGCTTCGCAAATACCTGAGGTGTGTAGTCAGACGACCGATATCACGGTAATCGTTGAAGATGACCAGGAGTTCAGCGCTAATTTATTAGGAGTCACCAATCCAAGCTGTACCACCAGTACGGATGGCGCTATTCGTTTTGAGGTCTTGAATTTTAATCCTGCCGACGGGTATCAATATTCCACTGACGGTATCAATTGGACAACTTCCACACAAACAGAAGTGACCACAACGGCCAATCTTGCCGCGGGCAACTATACGGTTCAAATAGCCAAGCTTCCCTTGACTACCAGTTGTACTACCGATTTCACGGCTACCTTAACAGCTCCAACGGCAATTGTACCAACACTGACACAAATAGCCGATTTTACCTGTTTGAATACGGGCGGCACATTACAAGCCTCAGCAACAGGCGGAACACCTGGGTATCAATATCAGTTGGAAGATACAGGTGGAGCCATCATCGCGGGGTATCAAAATGACGTTAATTTCCCGAATATTCCTGCTGGTTCTTACCTCGTACGGGTACAGGATCAAAATACATGTGCCGTTCTTTCGAGCACTCCGGTAACGATAGCTCCCCCGGCGACGGTAGATTTTGACCTCACGGCAACAGCATGCTACGATGGTTTGAACAACGCTAGCATAACGGCATCCGTTAATACAGGAAACAACAACTATGCTTTTAGAATACGAATAGTTGGAGGTACATACGGGGCGTTTATCACCCCTACTCCATCAACAACGCACACTTTCAATGGCCTATCGAATGGCGACTACGAAGTTGAAGTTTCGGATAGTTATGGGTGTTCTGCGACAGAGACCATATCCATTGCACCAAATGTATCGGCACAAGTACTTCCCGTAGACATCACGGCATGTGCGGATGGAAGTATTACCATCAATGCTACCGGTGGTGACGGGAACTTTGTTTACGCCTTTTTACCAACGGGCACCGCAGTTTTAGACACGCATTTCGCCACACCGAATAGCTTTACAGTAGCGAGTGGTAACGCCGGTGACTATGACGTTTATGTACGGGATAATGGAGGAGTAAACCCACGATGTGAATACACGGAAACCGTTACGGTACAGACCGCGGCTACCCTCGCTTACACGGCGACACCTACTGATGCCATCTGTTTTGGTGATACGGGAAGCATTGTAGTGAACATCACCGCAGGTGAAGGGCCATATACCTACCAGTTGGTCGATATTGACCATGGAACTTCAAATCAGACACAGAGTGGAGTTGTTGCGACTTCCAGAACTTACTTTAATTTGACTCCTGGATCCTATGACGTGACCGTCACGGATACCAACGGTTGTGCAACCACCGTGTCAGGAATTGCGGTGGCAGAACCTGACGAGTTAATAGCAACAGTAACCGGTATTACTCCAGCAAACTGTACCGGTGATGTCAATGATTTTGGATTCGGGTTTAGTGCATACCCAACAACTTTGGGTACCATTCAATTCAGCGCGGATGGAGGAGCGACTTGGATTGGAGACAATAGTACTCCTGGGACAAGCGATCAACTAACCGGTTATTTATCAGGAGATACGGTTAACCCTTCTATGCGAACCGTAGATGGATTTAACAATACCATATGTCAAACTGATTTACCACCTTTCATTATTCCATACCCCTTGGATGATTTGGATATTAGCCTTACCACTATTGTAGTGAACTGTAATGAGCTTAGGGTCAAAGTTCAAGGTTCGGAAGGTTCTGCACCTTATGAGTATGCCTATTCCGAAGACCCCGCTAATTTTGATCCAGGTACGGCTACCTGGGTACCGGGTAGTAATGTTGATATTTTAGGCAATCCGGTCGCCGCTGGTGACGGAATGTATGAATGGCTGAACCTAGTACCCGGGCGAACCTATGTGTTCTATGTAAGGGATTCTTCAGGTCCACCGGCCTGTGTGAGGCAAAGTAATGTCAATGTGAACGATATTACCACCAATCCTATGGAAATCGCAGCCACCTACGAACCATCGTGCAATGCTGCGAACGATGGGGAAATCACGTATACACTAACGGATACGGATGGCTCGATCGAACCTCAAATGGATTGGACACTTTATGATATCGATGACAATCCTATTCAAACCAGTGGCATCATTCCATATACAGGTACGATTACCGTTACCAACCTCCCTGCGGATGAATACTATATTGTGGTCACTCAGGTAGATGCTGGTGGCATA
Source organism: Maribacter corallii (assembly GCF_047345415.1). Classification (NCBI taxonomy): domain Bacteria; kingdom Pseudomonadati; phylum Bacteroidota; class Flavobacteriia; order Flavobacteriales; family Flavobacteriaceae; genus Maribacter; species Maribacter corallii. The sequence continues at coordinate 155,140 of NZ_JBLFEP010000007.1, read as the reverse complement.
TCACAATGTATCAGTGGTAGTGAAAACCTTATTTTAGAGGAATTAGATGCCATATCGGCAAACTTGAATGCCTTGCAACAAATCAGTTGTGAAGCGCCAGGTCTTATCGCCATTGAAAATATACAAGGTGGTGGCGGAACATTTACCTATACCGTGACCGGACCAGCACCTTTTGCAACAATTACGGGCACCACGGATAACCCGATTGAAATTCCGGCGAATTCACCGGCGGGAGATTACTATGTCGAGATCACGGACCAATTTGGCTGTTCGGCCGCTCTTGGCTTCGAGACGATGAGTTTGGCCGAAAACCCTGTAATTAACAGCGTCAATGTGGACAATTGCGGTATAGCAACAACGGTAACTATTGATGGAACCAGTCCCGCTTTCCCAACCTTGCTTTACTCCATAGATGGAGGCACAACCTTTGTCGACAATGCAGGCGTATTCAACAATGTTATCCCAGGTTCTTACACCGCCGTGGTAAAAAACAGTGCGGGATGTACAGTCTCACAGGCCTTCGATGTATCACCTAGCATGCAAGCTTCAGCAGCTTTAACACGAAGTCTCGGATGCGGCGCAGGGCAGGAAGCTCAGATTACCTTAGAGGTAACGGCAGGCTCGGGAAGCTATGAGTACCAAATAGTAGACTCCTCATTAGGTACTGTGGTAGCAAGGCAAACGTTGACGGGTAATCCGACAACCGAGAATATTACCTTGGCCGATACCTATGTGGTTACCATTTTCGATATTACCAGTAATCCGGAATGTCCACGTGACTTTACCATTGAGGTACCTGCGGCGACAATCCCCGATTTTAGTGAGGATGTCACCCATGTCACTTGTAATGGGTTTACCAATGGAGCGATTGCCCTTACCCAGATCAACAATGGAAACAATCCGTTGACCTATACACTGGCACCGAACCTCGGCAGCTTCAATGCGGCCTCGGATACATTTGAAAACCTACCCGCTGGAACCTATACAGTAACCGGAGAGGGACCCAATGGCTGTACGCTCATAATCAACAACATTGCCGTAAATGAACCTAATGTCATCGCCTTTGACATCCCCTCTGTGACATCATTTGGCTGTACAACGGATAATACGACGAACAATGCAACAGTTTCCATCAATACAGGTAGTATTGTAGGAGGAAGCACTACCTATACCAACTTTCAATTTGAAGAGGTAACTAGTGGTGCCATTCAAAATGGTACTTCACCCGACTACACCTTCACGGATTTTGCAGGAGGTGATGTTATCGTTAGAGTATTTGATGATCGCGGTTGTATGCATGCGATAACGGTGAACGTTCCGGCATTTGACCAGTTGAACACCGCAACCGTAACTGTAGTTGATCCGCTTACCTGTATTTCTTCTGGTGAGGATATCAGCATCGATGTCAGCAGTAGCCTGACCAACTTTGGTACCGACCCGACGAACTATGAATTCCGACAACTACCCGCAACGGTGTATGAAACCCCGGGGGACAACACCTTCAATAATCTAACACCAGGAACCTACACTTTTGGTGTACGAAACATTGCCACGGGCTGTGAAATCACGGTAACGCATGTCGTAACCGATCCGAACACATTCAACGTGGATGTTGAGGTACTTTCAAATGTAATTTGCCAGGGTGATGACGGAAGTGTCCGTTTTAACCTTACGGATGCCACTTATGGCGGTAACTTCACGTTGAACATTTACGATACCCAAGGTACCCCAATAGACACCTTGGACGATACCTTGGAATATAATCAGAATAATGTTCCCTTAGGTCAGACCGCTAGCATCAATATTCCGGCAGGTAGTTATCTGGTGGAAGTAATTCAGGACGGTTTGCCAAATTGTAGTCAAACCCGAGCGTTTACTATTTCAACCCCAATAGATCCGATTGGCCTAGATCCAGTGAGTCTTGAGCATGCAGGCTGTACTGATGATCAGGGAACGGCGATAATAACTCCGATCGGTGGGGCTGCCCCTTATGATATTATACTCACGAATACATCTAACGGCACCATACATCCAATGGTCGCGCAGGTAAATTCACATCAGTTTCAAGGGTTGACCTCAGGCCAATTCACAATTGAGGTGACCGATGCCCTGGGTTGTATTCGAACATTCCCGAACGCATTTGAAATATTGCTTCCCGATCCGATTTCAGGTCTACTGGCCGTAACGACCCTTCAATGCGAAGGTGATAGGGACGCAACCGTGGAATTAACTTTGAATGCCCGTAATGTAACCCCGAACTATCGATTCATTTTGAATACATATAGTGATAGTGCGAAGAGTGTATTGTTGCAGCAGACCGCTTCACAATCAAGCTCTATTTTCACGAATCAAGGAGCAGGGTTTTACACAATCTCTGTAGAAGATGATATGGGCTGTACCTATGAGGATGCCACGGCCTTGGAAATTGTCAATCCAACAGAAGTTTCGGCACTATTGATCACGACCCGAACCTTGAGTTGTGATCTTAATGCCGAGCTCGAGTTGACCGCTAGTGGAGGAACCGCGCCATATATGTGGAGTGAAGACGGCATTTCGTTCAATGCAATGAACGAAACCAACGGCCCAAATACCCATCTATTCCAAAATATAACGGCGGACAGCTACCAATACTATGTACGCGATAACTTTAATTGTATTTCCGTAATCTCAAACGAAATCAATATTGCACCGATTGAAGCGCTAATGGTAGCTCCGGTAAACGCTGCAATTATCCCGACTATTAATTGTAATGGCGAAGCAACGGCAATAATCGATTGGATCGCGGACGGTGGTCTTGGTAATTATCAATATGGGCTGTTCTATGATGCGGCGGCGACAAATCAAGCCGAGCCTTTCCAGAATACAGGTACTTTCCTCGATTTAGCCGCTGGCACTTACTATGTACACGTACAAAGTGGCGATTGCGAGGTAACCTCAACCCCTATCGTTATCACGGAACCAGATGCACTAGAAGTGGTTCCGAATATTACCGACATCAGCTGTTTTGGTGATGAAAATGGTCGTATTGAACTTGATGTTCAGTTCGGAACGGCACCATATCAATTTGCCATTTCACCAAATCTTTTGAAGTTTGTAGACGATAACTATTTCGAAGATTTGGGCGTGGGCGATTATACCGTCATCGTGCAAGACAGCAATGGCTGTATTGCATTGGTTGAATTTTCTATCGAAGAACCTGAAGTATTGACCATGTCGCTGACCGCTACCCCTGAGGTATGTGCCGGAGAAGAAAATGGTACGATAACGGTCAGTATCAATGGAGGCACTGCACCCTATAGCACAGCGATCGGTTCCAATAACGATGCCGATTTTGTGGAGGGCCGTTTGACCCTTGAAAACCTACCTGGTGGTGATCACTTCGTATTCGTTAGGGATGCCAACGGTTGTATGACGGAAGATCTTATAAGAGTAGAATCAGGAGCGAATTTGAACGCAAACGCAGAAGTTGTTTATGAATGTTCGGGTGACGTTCCGAACAATCACGTCGAACTTAGCTTAGAAGATGACTCTATTGCTGCTGATGTCTTATATGCCCTCGATTCAAATAATCCTGGTGACCTGGAGTTAGAGCCTGTTTTTGAAAATCTATCACCGGGTGATCATTTCATTTACATCGTTCATTCCAACGGCTGTACCAATACAATTGATTTTGAAGTAGAAGGGTTTCAACCACTCACATTGAGCTTGGAGCAACTGGATCTTAATGAAATCACGGCAACTGCCGAAGGCGGTAAGCCAGGTTACACCTATTATTTCGATGGTCAGAATAACGGAGATGACGATACCTTCTATATTCGACGTACCGACACGTACAACGTGAGGGTAGTCGACGAAAATGGCTGTGAATCAACCGCATCGATTTATATGGAATTCATAGATATCGAAATCCCTAATTTCTTTACACCTGACGGGGATGGTCTCAACGATTTCTGGATACCTCGAAACATCCAGCAATTCCCTGATATCTTCATTAAAATCTATGATCGCTATGGACGTGAGGTCTATCGAATTCTAGATACCGAAGAAGGCTGGAACGGCTTGTACGCTGAAGCCGAGCTTCCCACAGGTGATTACTGGTATATCATCAGGTTGAACGGCGAGGAGGATGAACGGGAATTTGTCGGTAACTTTACCCTATATCGATAATCGCTTTAAACCTTAAATAAGCACTCAAAACCCAACTGCCCCCAAAATAGCAAAGCTGTTTTGGGGGCAGTTCATTAAAGGTGTTGACGTATATCGCGCTCGTTAGAAGAAAAAGCACACCTCCATCCCGGTCAATGTTCGAAAAAGAAGGTTTTTACCACAAAAAATTAACAGTATACAACAAAACATTCCAGACCTCCCTTTAATGCTCTTAATTTGTATCAAAGTCCCGAACCTATACATCAATTGACCAAGTATGCTTTTCTTTCGTCCCCAAAGAAATACTGTTTTTGCCATCTTATGGCTTCTTTGTGGTTTTTATGGGTTCAGTCAACTTAGTGATCTGCATTATCTCCCTCCTCTAAGACAAGGAAGAAATAATCAGGCCATACAACAGCAATCTATTTACCTTTCCACTCCTGAGACCACGGCTTTTACCGTAAATGCATATCGCGGAACCAGCGCGACCCCCATCGCAACCTTCACTTTGTCAAATGTAAGCCCACAAGAGTATGTATTGGGTAATGGAGACAATAACATTACCCTCGTGAACGAAACCAATACCGGAGTGGTACTCACCAACGGCGGGCTTCGTTTTGAAGCCCCTGGAGGAAACAACTTCTATGTCAATTACCGCGGAAGTTCAGGTTCACAAGCGGCTTCCTTGACCTCAAAAGGAAGGGCGGCTATCGGTAGGGAATTTAAATGGGGCGGAGTCCCGAATCTGGGCAGCCACGTATCCAAGTCAAATACTTTGGGAATCATGGCAACCGAAAACAATACCACAATCGACATTTTTGGGTACGACCCCAATTGTGAATTCAGGGTCGGAAGTAATCGAGCAGGAATAACGGCCGACACCTACCAAATAGTGTTACAGGCAAATGAGTCTTTCGTTTTTGAAACCTATATTGGCAATGCACCTACCCAGGCACACGAGGATGGATGGATAGGAGCCTCTATTGTTGCCGACCGGGATATTGTCATCAGTAACGGTTCTCTGAATTTTGGTCGCCAAGCCGGGGCCACGAATCGAGATGCCGGTATCGACCAACCTGTTCCGGAAGGCAACCTAGGCCGGGAATATGTATTCGTAAGAGGTAACGGGGGTACCAATGGTGCTACCGAATTCCCGTTGATCATTGGTATAGCCGATGGCACGGACATCTTTGTGAACGGGTCTGCGACCCCAATAACCACCATTAACAATGGGGAGTACTTTGAGATTCCAAGTAGCAATTACTCTTCCAACTCGGTTGGAGCCAATATGTTCGTTCAAACTTCTCAAAATGTGTATGCCTATCAGTGTATGGCAGGCTCGAGTCAAGTGTACACCCAAGGCCTCAATTTTGTTGCCCCTGTGAACTGTCTGCTACCCGACTCCATGGACAATATTCCAGATATTAGGGATGCCGCGGGCATTACCATTACGGGCGGTGTCACCATAATCGCGGCAACTTCCACCCCGGACAGCAATATTGTGGTCACCGATGGAAGTGGTACGCTTACTTTGCCAGCCTCTACTGCAGTAGCCGGCACATCGGATTGGAAAACGTTCTATCTACCGAGTCTGACCGGTAATGTCAGCGTACAATCTTCGGGGCCGATCGCCGTCGGCTTTTTCGGTTTTAATGGTGCGCGCGGACTGGCCGGGTACTATTCAGGTTTCGATACTATTCCTGATGTCGATCTCGCCATAACCGGAAATACCTGTTTGCCCGGCGCTTCCCTAGAGATTGCCGACGGAGAGACTTACGATGCTTATCAATGGTTTGAAGGTGTGAACCCCATAGCGGGAGCTACCTCCTCTTCCTATATTGCTACTTCGGCCGGTAATTATTATGTTCGCGTTACCCGTGGACCCTGTAGTTACGACTCCAATATCCTTCCCGTGTATTATTGTAATCCCGATATTGTTCTTGACAAGACGGTAGACCAACCAGTCGTAAATCACGGAGATATCGTAACCTTTACCATTTCCGTGGAGAGTTTGGGACTGAATCCGGTGACCAATCTGAATATTACGGATAATTTGCCGTCGGGACTCAATTTTATATCCGCAACGGTGTCCTCAGGCTCTTTCACCTATCCTAATTGGGATATCGGGACAATGAACGCCGGACAAATTGAGACCATGACCATTACTGCAAAGGCCTTACTGACAAATACGTACATCACCACCTCACAAACACATACCAATACCGCCTCCAATACTCAAGACCAGACCGATAGCAATACTACTACCGATACTCCTTCCGCCAATGTGCAGGTTAATTTTGTGCGCCCCAATACCATTATCACAAATAGAAGAATTACGATTCGGGTGCGGCCCCATTAGAATCTAAATTGGAGGTCACGTTATTTTTCACCATAGCTGTAACAAAATTCTCTTTTGCTCGTCAAGTATATGAAATGGGCAAGTCATGCCTATTTCGTATTTTCATCAATCATCAAAACCTTCTACTTTGGAAAAAATCCTGACCGTCAGCAACCTGACTAAAAAATTTGGGTATTTGACCGCCGTCAAAGACCTATCCTTTACCATAGAAAAAGGCAACGTTTATGGAATTCTGGGGCCCAATGGCAGCGGAAAGTCGACCACGCTCGGTATCGTATTGAATGTTGTGAACCGAACTCAAGGTGAATTCTCATGGTTCGATGGAAACACCTCAACACATGAAGCATTAAAAAAGGTAGGTGCCATTATTGAGCGACCTAATTTTTATCCTTACATGACCGCGGTTCAAAATCTAAAATTGGTCTGTAAGATCAAAGAAGTTTCGACCGATAAGATCGAGGAAAAATTGGAATTGGTCGGCCTATTGGAAAGAAAGGACAGCAAATTCAAGACCTATTCCTTAGGTATGAAACAACGTTTGGCTATTGCCTCAGCCCTATTGAATGATCCTGAAATATTGATTCTTGACGAACCTACAAATGGCCTAGATCCTCAGGGAATACATCAAATTCGCGAAATCATAAAAAAAATAGCCCATCAAGGCACTACGATTCTTTTGGCTTCACACCTTTTGGACGAGGTTGAAAAAGTGTGCAGTCATGTGGTTATTCTGAGAAAGGGTGAAAAACTGTATTCCGGCAGAGTAGACGACATGCTGGCCACCCACGGATTCTTTGAATTGAAAACCGCACAGCAAGAGGCATTGAAAACCTATCTGAACGACAGTTCATATTTTGGTGAAATCAAGGAGGAAAACGGACTCGTTACGGCCTTTCTCAAAGAAGACCTAAAAGCCGAGGAGTTTAACAAAGCGCTCTTCGAAAAAGGAATTGTATTATCACATCTAGTGAAAAGAAAAGAAAGTCTAGAAGAACAATTCTTGACGTTGACCAAAAACCAATCCAATTAATAGCACCATTCCATGATACGACTCCTTCAAATAGAATTCATAAAACTGTGGAACAATAGGGCTAGCAGGGTTTTGATAATTTCTTACTTTGTACTTTTGACCTTTATTTCCCTGATTGCGGCCATAAAGTTCGACATCGGCCCGATTAAATTCCATTTGGCCGAACTGGGCATCTTCGACTTTCCATATATATGGCATTTCAACGCATTTATCGCAGCTTTTTTCAAGTTGTTCTTGGCGGTAGTCATCGTTTCGATGATGGCGAATGAATATAGTAACAAGACGATAAAACAGAATCTGATCGACGGACTGAGCAAATGGGAATTCGTTTATTCCAAATTTCTAACTGTTCTGGCCTTCTCAGCAATATCTACCCTATTCCTTTTCGTGATTTCCATAGCGCTCGGCCTGGCCTATTCATCCTTTGACGAACTGAGTATCATATTTTCGGATCTTGAGTTTATACTAGCCTATTTCGTCAAACTATTGGGTTTCTTTTCTTTTTGTCTATTCTTGGGTATTTTGGTCAAAAGATCCGCTTTCGCACTGGGTTTTCTGATTCTATGGCTTATTTTGGAACAACTCATGTTCGGCTTGATCGGATGGAAATTAACAAGTTGGGAGACTGCTCAAAAAATTAAGGATTTCTTCCCCTTGGAATCAATGCAGAATCTTGTAGATGAACCATTTACTAGACTTTCCGCCGTCAAGAACTTGGGCAACCAAATCGGCGAGGACCTCAACTTTGACTATGCTGTACATTGGTATGAAATCTTGATTGTCTTATGCTGGACCGCTCTATTTATCAATTTTTCATATAGTTTGTTGAAAAAGAGAGATTTATAGTATCTTGTAGCGTTCAGAGAACGCTATGATCAAGAGAGCCACAATTATCATTGTATTGTGTTTAGCTTTCCCTACCCTGATTTTTGGGCAGGGAGAAACCTCTAATTGGTATTTTGGTAATGGTGCCGGCATCTCCTTTAACAAAAATGGTTCGATACAAGTAACCACGGACGGGCAATTGAATACCGCGGAAGGATGCGCTACTATATCCGATTCTTTTGGTAATCTACTTTTCTATACCGATGGCAAAATAGTCTACAATCGAGACCATCAAGTCATGGAAAATGGTACAGGGCTTTATGGGGATTCATCAAGTGCACAATCTGCTATCATTGTGCCTCAACCCGGTAACTCCGATGTGTTCTATATTTTTACTGCAGATACTGGCCTTTCAAAGTCAGATACGGATTATGGTCTAAACTATTCTATTGTGAACCTCTCCCTTCATAGAGGAAAGGGAGCTGTTGTAGAGAAGAACATTCCGCTACTGGCACATAGTTCCGAAAAACTGGCAGCCATTGCAAAAAGCTGTGTCGAGCAGTCTATTTGGCTACTGACCCTTGCCACTTCCACGGGAAGCAAGGGCACCTTAAACACCTATCACGCCTTTGAAATCACCAATACCGGGGTATCGAAAACCTCCGTTAGATCAACCTTCGAGGATTTATTCATTAACGACCCAAGAGGCTACCTGAAAATTACTTCTGACGGAACCCGAATTGCCAGTGCAAATATGGCCGGGGGGCTTTTTCTTTATGACTTCGATTTAGAAACAGGAATCCTTTCCAACCAACACCGCCTTTCCATTTCCGGTTCGAATAAAGCAGCCTATGGGGTAGAGTTTTCACCGAACGGTCGTTTTTTGTACGCGCACACTTCAAAAGATGCAACGGAAGACGCCAAACATTTCTCAACCCTTCTACAATATGACCTTCAATCCTCGAATATCTCTTCTTCCCAAGTAGTTTTAGATGACCGTTCCATATTTCGGGGAGCCTTACAACTTGGGGAAAATGGCAAAATATACCGAACCATCGCCAAAAGCTTCAGTGAAGGAACCTCATTTCTGGGTGTCATCAACATACCCAATGAAAAAGGGCTTGCTGCGAGGTACAAACATGATGCCATTGCCCTAGGGTCCAATATGGCTATGCAAGGCCTTCCCCCGTTTGTACAATCGTTTCTGAACAAAACAGACCTGTTGACCGACGGGAACGGTGAAAAGGTAGGCGTGCGCACGATTTGTGAGGGTGACGATTTAAGGTTGGAGGCAGAGGCAATCGCAAATGCGACCTATTCTTGGAAAAAAGACGGTGTACCCTTTTCAAATCCCAATGGACATTATGTCCAGATTTCAGGAGCCTCTAATCACGATTCTGGTCGGTATCAACTGAAAATCGACCCAAACGACCCAATGGAGTGCACCATAATAGGGGAAGCTTTAATCGAAGTAGCGGAGCTACCCGAGATCGACGATCTCGTATTGACCCAGTGTGTAATTAGCTCCGAAGATTCGCCAGCCGATGGGTATGCCGTTTTCAATTTGAACCAACTCGTAGAAAATGAAGACGACACCTTCATTTTTTACGAAAGTCTGCAAAGTCAAACGGAAAACAACCAGATTAAGAATCCCGGTAATTATACGAACATCTTTCCTTACCAACAGACCATTTTTTACAGCGCTGTCAACGAAGCAGGATGTAAAGGCTCTGGAGAAATTACGCTTCAAGTAAATCCGACCACTTTAAACGAAAGTGTATTAAGTCCATTACTGACCTGTAGTACGAATAATGACGATACCCTTTTGAAAGGTATTTTCGACCTTGAATCTTTCGCCCAAAAGGCATATCCGGGTCTCGAGTGGGCCTTTTATGCTAATTTGACCGATCTGGAACATGAAGAAAACGCCCTAGAGCGCTCTTTTGTTAGTGATGACACCACTATTTACCTTCGTCTTGAAGGTGACAACCAATGCCTAGGAGTTGAAAAACTAAGTTTAGGGGTGATGCCATCACCTATCTTTGAGTTCGTAGAAACCCTAGAAGTATGTACTGACGGTACCCCCATAGAGCTCGAAGCCCCGTCAGGTTATGATTCGTATGCTTGGTACAGAAACGATACCGAGCAATGGCAAAAAATCGGTGAAACGAATAAACTATCGGTATCCCAAGGAGGTACGTATAGTCTTGAAGTAGGAAGGCTCCATAAAAGTGAAGGGCAGCAAATTATGTGTCTTACCACTAATGATTTTGTGGTAATATCCTCGAGCAGGGCTGTTTTTCAGGAAATACAAATAGAAGATAATTCCTCTAACAACACTATTGAAATAATTACCAGTGGTGAGGGTCATTATGAATATTCCTTGAATGGAATCACCTATCAAGATAGCGGTAGTTTCGAGGGTGTAGATGCTGGGTTTTATACGGTATTCGCCCGGGATAAAAATGGGTGTGGTATTACGGAAGAAAGAGTCTCGGTTATGGGTTTTCCTAAGTTTTTCACACCAAATGGTGATGGTCTCAACGATGAATGGCAACTCATCGGCGTAAGTCAAAATGACATCACAGCACGAATCTCCATCTTTGATAGGTTAGGTAAGCTTATGGCGAGATTAGAGGCGAATGAGCCAGGATGGGATGGGACCTTTCAGGGAAAACGTTTGCCGGCTTCGGATTATTGGTTCAAGGTGGATTTTGATGACGGAAAAAAGTTTACAGGGCATTTTTCGCTGAAAAGATAAATCGGACTTCAGTACTTTTTGCTATGAAAAGAGTCTTGTTTCACATAATGGTATTTATGAGTTTAGGGTTTGCCCGAGCGCAGGTTTGTCCGCAGCTCATAGGGCCTTTTGATAACGATGAGGATGTGGCAGTGACTACTGAAATCAGATGGGAAAATCTCACTGGGCAACATATCTTCTTGATATCCCTCGGAACTACTCCCGGCGGCACCAATATCATCGACAAGAAGACGTCGGGTACCTTTGCCAATTTCACGCCTCCAAAGGGCTTGCCTGAGCGCACACGAATCTACGTCTCCCTAACCGTTATCGATGAAGACCTGACGCGCTTCGATTGCGAGATAGGAAGTTTTGTTACCGAAGATGTAGTCATACCGCCTTCTTGTACGACGCTTCGCGATCCTTTGAACAATGCCATATTCGTGAGAGAAGAAGTAAACATCGTCTGGAATTATGCCCCTTTGGCAACTGGGTATCGAATCACGATAGGTACTTCACCAGAGGGTAACGATATCGTTGAGGAATTTGACGTGGGCAATACCCTCTTTTATGATCCACCGAGCAATCTTCCCTTGAATTCAGAAGTGTATGTAAAAATAGTTCCGTACAATGAAAATGGACCACCGGCCTTTGTTTGTGATGAAGAGAGCTTTGCAATACGGACGGTAAGTAATAGTCTTCAATGTACAAATCTTAGGTATCCGACCGACGGAGCCATTGAAATACCTAAATCAGTAGCTCTAGAATGGAATCCTGTTGATGGGGCCAGTGGCTACAAAGTATCCCTTAGTATCTCACCTTTTCCTATCGACGTGTTCTATACGGCGTATATTGAAGATACCAAGACCAATCTACTCGAACTGGAGTCTACCCACAAGTATTATGTCACCATAGTACCTTATAACGACGCCGGTGAGGCCGTAGGTTGTGCAAACGAATCGTTCACAACAATTGTCGACTGTGGTCCATTTACCGATGACCTTACCGGCGAAACAGTCATTCTAAACCCCATAACCACGCTTCAAGACCAAATAGCCCTTTGCAATACACAATTACCCAAGGTACTTTCCGCTCCGGACAGGGCCGATGGGTACCGATGGTATCAAATCAATTCGGACGGAACGACCGACCTGATATCCGAAAAGGAAGTGATTGAACTCTTTGAGCCTGGAAACTATCTCTACGAAATTTATGATACGGCGGTTTTGTTTGAAAGAACGATCGAATGTAGCAGTAACAGTGAGTTTTCGGTCGTCATTGATGAAGGGCCACGAATTACCCGAGCCTTGGCCATAGAAAAGTTCGACTACCTCGAAATCACGGTTGAGGTCGAAGGCAACAACACTTATGAATATAGTCTTGAAAGTGCAGATGGACCATTTCAAAATAGTAATAGATTTGAAAACATGCCTCCAGGCTCCTATATTGCTTTTGTGAGGTCGAAGGATGGGTGCGCCGTTTCCCAACGACCTGTTCAGCAAAATATAGCTGTGGATGATTTTCCGAAATTCTTTACCCCTAATGGTGATGGAATCAATGATTTTTGGCAATTTAAAGCAGATAGTGCGGCGAAAAGAAAACAAGTAGGACCTATTTCCATCTTTGACCGCTATGGTGTTTTTATTCTGCAAATAGCCACGGACTCCAATGGTTGGGATGGTACTATCAATGGAAGACCGTTACCCGCCTCTGAATATTGGTTTGAAGTGTTCATCGATGGGGAGCGGGATTTTAACGGTCATTTTTCGCTGAAAAGATAGACTTTAAGTATATTGTACTGTTTGATGCTATCAAATGAAAAAAAAACTGCTATTTCTCATCGCAATCCTATGCGCTGGTATTGCATGTGGCCAAGTTCCTTGTCCCGAATTGAATGGGCCTGAGGATGGTGATGTCAATGTACCGGTCGATGCGACGATTATGTGGAATGATGTTGCTGCTCCAGGATATCGTATTTCGATAGGTACCACACCAGGAGGCACTGAAATCATAAACGAGCGAAATCTTGGTAACGCCACCGCTTTTACGCCCCCCTTAGGACTACCACAAAACACCCTTATCTATGTCAGGCTCACCATTTTTTTCTTCAATTCTCCCGAGCCGGATATCGTATGTGACGTGGGGTCCTTCAGAACAGTTAGTGTTACGACTCCCCCCCCATGTGCGATCATCAGTTCTCCCACCGACGGAGCTACCGATGTAAATGTTGCCAGCGCGATTAGCTGGGATTATACCCCCACCGCCGAGGGCTATTTTATCTCTATAGGAACCACTCCAGGGGGAAGTGAGATTTTGAATAATTTCGATGCGGGTAATGTGCTATCGTACCGACCAGCGGCCGATTTTCCATTCAATACTACCATCTATGTCCGGATCACACCTTATAACATTGCGGGATCGACGCCCGATACCTGTACCGAATATAGCTTTACCACGGGAGCAATGGCCACCCTACCTCAATGCACGCAACTCATTAGTCCCGCAAATGGATCGATAAATGTGCCACTGACGCCGAATTTGGAATGGACTCCCGTGCCCGATGCCATTGGTTACCGGGTAACTGTAGGTTTATCGCCGACCACAGGTGAGGTACTTGACAATGTGGTATTCACCGCCAATAGCACACGAATAGTGGATTTTGACCCGAACCGGACCTTCTTTATCCGCATAATTCCCTTTAATGTTGCCGGAGATGCCATCGGATGTACTCAAGAAACCTTTTCAACCGTATTGGGCTGCGGTCCTTACTTAGATCCACTGACCGGTGCACTTGTGGATCTCGCACCTGAAATCAATTTCCCTGATGAAGTATCCTTTTGCGAGAATGAAACCCCTTATTTCGTTTCGGCAACAGATACGGCGGAAGGGTTTCGGTGGTACAAAATCGATAGCAATGGCAATGAAACCCTGATTTCGTCAGACGTACAGCTAGATGTTTCCGAAGCTGGTCTTTACCGATACGAAGCGTACAACACCGTTTCCCAATCAGGAAATACCGTTGAATGTACCAAAAGCAAGGTATTCACAGTCGTGGCCTCTGAAATAGCGACCATAACATCATTGGATACCCGAGTGCTCAACGGTAATTTTGAGATTGTGGTAGAAGTAACCGGCAGTGGTAATTACGAATTTGCATTGAATGAAATCGATGGTTCGTATCAAGATAGTAATGTGTTTTCCGGGCTGCCATCGGGTTCCTATACAGTGTATGTCAGAGACAAGAATGGCTGTGGTATCGCCGAGGAAAGTATCGTTCAAGACCTGACTTTAGAAGGTTTTCCGCGTTTTTTCTCTCCCAATGGGGATGGAATCAATGATTTTTGGCAATTTATTCCCCCAAATGACACTGGGGAAATCAACGTTGGAGCCATTCAAATTTTCGACAGGTACGGAAACTTCCTCAAACAGATCGACCCCTTAGCCCTCGGATGGGATGGGCAATTCAACGGGAGACCTATGCCATCATCGGATTATTGGTTTACCGCTATTTCCTTAACAACACAGAACAAGATAAAAGGGCATTTTTCCCTAAAACGATAGAACGTATCTATGTGGTCTAGATTTTTTATTACCGTGGCGCTATGCTTTGGATTTTTTTCACAAGCACAGCAATGTCCTAGAATCTCGACCCCGGTTGACGGGGCTGTAGACGTACCCGTGGATACCGAGGTTAGATGGCCTCAAGTGGAAGGTATTTTTGGTTATGTGGTATCACTGGGCACCACCCCCGGGGGAGGTGAAATCATCAATCGAAGATCTTCCGGTACCAAGAACTTTTACGTCCCCGAGGTAGGCCTGCCCGAGAACACCAAAATCTATGTGACCATCCGACTATTTGTGCTTGGCCAACCCGTTAGAGTTTGCGAAATCGAGGAGTTCACTACCATTAACGTGAATACACCACCAGAATGTACGACCTTGGCCTATCCCTTGGACAAAGCGACCCAAGCGAATGTAAATCGGCCTATATCATGGAATTATGCGCCTACGGCCACGGGGTATCGAATAAGTATCGGTACGACCTCGGGAGGTACCGATTTGGTAAATGACCTCGATGTAGGCAATGTGTTGCAGTATAAACCCCCGACCGAACTACCCTTAGATCAGGAATTTTTCGTACGGGTAACTCCATATAATGAAAACGGTGATGCCGGTACCTGTCAAGAGGAATCTTTCATAACAGGTATTCCGACATTTAACTGTGATGCCGTACCGAACCCTGCAACGGGTACCGTATACTCCCTAAAACCGGAGATTTCTTTTCCAGATCAAATCGGTTTTTGTGTGGGCGAGAATTCAAAACCCGTACAAAGTGAGGATACCGCACAGGGGTTTAGATGGTTTAAACTGAACGACGATGGAACCGAGACCCTCCTTTCCCAAACACGAGAAGTAAATCTTCAATCATTGGGGCGATATCGTTATGAAGCCTATAACAGTGCGGTTTTTCTCGGCAATACAGTTGAATGTGCGCAGGTCAAGGAGTTTACCGTAATACCATCAGGACCTGCGGAAATCAACACGATCAAGGTAAGCAGAGAAGCCGATGGGTTGACTATCATAACCGTAATCACCGGACCCGGATCCTATGAATTCGCCTTGGATGATGAAAATGGCCCCTTTCAAGACAGCAACACCTTCACCCGTGTGCCCTTAGGTGAACATACGGTTTATGTTCGTGAAAAGAATGGGTGCGGCATTGTAAGCCGTATCGTTGAACGACAACTTTCGGCAAAAGACTTTCCTCAATTCTTCACTCCCAATGGTGACGGCATACATGACTTTTGGCAATTCTCACCACCCCCGGATGTTGAGGCCAGCATTGAACGCATTCGTATCTACGATCGCTATGGCAATTTTTTGGCGCAGATCGATCCTAAAAGAATTGGATGGGACGGCCTTTTCAACGGGCGACCACTTCCTGCTTCCGATTATTGGTTCAAAGCGACCTCGTTTGGTCAACAGGAAATATATGGGCATTTCACGCTCAAGCGGTAATCACCGTAAACAACCTCGGAGCAAGCCAGTCTGCCAAAAAAGGTAGGCTCACAAGGCATTCTAAGGAAATAAAATTTACAAATTTTAGATTATCGAGTCAAAGAATAGCTGCAGAAAGATTTTCATTTATTAGTATGGGAAGGTTCGTATTTATCGCATTCCAATTGACGTGGTTTTTTTCCACCGCACAGGTATGTCCGACAATTAGCTACCCGACCAATGGTACGTTGGACGTACCAGTGGACGCCACGATTACCTGGCCGGCAGTTCAAGGGATCAACGGTTACCTACTAACAATTGGAACCATACCGGGAGGAACCGATGTACTCGATAGCCAACCCATCGGAGTAGACAACTTTTACACCCCCCCGTTGGGTCTTCCGGAAAACACTCCGCTTTACCTGACACTAAGTCTTATACCTTTCGACCAACCTCCCATTCACTGTGAAGAGATTACCTTCACCACTATTGATGTGACCGAACCACCCCCATGTACGTTCCTGATAGCACCAGACAACAACGCTGCCAATGTTACCATAATAACAGAAATTGTATGGGCCTACGCCCCTACCGCCACCGGCTATATTCTATCTATGGGAAGCGAACCGGGAGGTACCGATTTGGAGGATAATCTCGATGTGGGCAATACAGTGCGTTACGTACCCCCTGAAGACCTTCCGCAAGACACGGAAATTTTCGTTACGATAATTCCCTATAATGACAATGGTGATTTGAACACGTGTACGGAAGAGAGTTTTATCACTGGCGCTTCGCCCTACGCATGCGATCCCGTTATCGATGAGCACACGGGTGAGACCATTTACTTAAAACCGCAAATCGAGTTCCCAAGTCTGGTAGGCATATGTAGCGATGAGTTGCCCTATACTATTAGCACCGATGATATCGCCGATGGCTTTCGATGGTTTCGCACCAATAGTGGAAGTGCCGAAACCCTCTTATCCGAAACAACAAGCGTAGGTATCACCGAACCCGGAAGATACCGTTATGAAGCCTATAATTTTGTTGATGGGGCCAATGGAACCATTGAATGTGCAAGCACGAAACTTTTCAGTGTAGTCGCCTCCGAAGTGGCCCTTATTGAATCCGTAGAAGTCATTAACTTAATGAACGGGAAAACGATTACCATACAAGCAAGCGGAAACGGAGACTACGAATTTGCCCTGGACAACGAGATAGGACCCTACCAAGACAGTCCTATCTTTTCAAACGTGATAGATGGAGGGCGAGTGGTATTCGTTCGTGATAAAAATGGTTGTGGAACGATTTCCAGATCAGTCGATAGAGATCTAGATCAAAGTGATTTTCCCCGTTTTTTTACTCCTAATGGTGACGGTGTCAATGATTTTTGGCAGTTCATCGATCCTCCCGAGAACTTTGAGCAAAGCTTAAAAGTAATTTCGATATTTGATCGATTCGGCAATTTTCTAACCCAAATCGGGCCAAATCAAAGCGGATGGGATGGAAGTTTCAATGGACGTCCCCTACCGGCTTCCGATTATTGGTTCAAAGCCATTTTTCGGAATCGACAGGAAATTCGTGGGCATTTCGCATTAAAAAGGTAACGCAAACATGGGCAAAACCGGAATTCAAAAAAGAAACGAAGCACTGTATAGGGGTATCTTGCAAGTTGGTACGGACTATGCTTCAATTCAACTTAAAACCAAATGAGGCTTGTTCTATTTCAATTCTTCCTCCTTTGTTTCAGTACTTTACTGTACCCTTCGGCTTGCCCTGAAATGACTGAAGACAGGTTACCCATGGGCACCATACCTTTCGTGACCACATGGAAAACGGATAATCCCGGAACCTCTGACGGCAGAAGCATCAGTATTCCAACGGCCCCTAACGAGATCTATAATTATACGGTAGACTGGGGTGATGGTACAGCACCTACCGATCACACGGGCGACGCCACTCACACCTATGCAACACCCGGTACGTATACCGTAAGTATTACAGGACTCTTCCCTAGGATCTATAACGGCGCTCAACCCCCAAATGACTCCGAAAAACTGGTGAGCATTGAGCAATGGGGGAACAATGTCTGGACTTCCATGAACGGTGCATTCTCATCTTGCGCTAATTTGGTCGGTAATTTTATAGATGCTCCCGACTTATCCAGCGTTACGGATATGAGCTCCATGTTCGCCAATTGTACCTTGTTCAACTCGAATATCGGCAACTGGGATGTCAGTAACATTACCAGCATGTCCGCCACCTTCGCCAATGCCAGCTCGTTCGATCAGAACTTGGGCAACTGGACTATTGAAAATGTAACGGATTTTGAAAATATGTTCCTCGGCGCAACTCTCTCTACGGCAAATTACGATGCCCTGCTGATCGGTTGGGACCTTCAAAATCTTCGGCCGAATAGTGCTTTCCATGGAGGAAATAGCAACTATTGCGATGGTCTCATCGCTCGAACGAATATGACCAATACCGATGGATGGACCATTACGGATGCTGGGGCCGCCGCACCCGTAGTAAACGACATACCTCACCAAACCCATGTGAACGGCGTTTTGTTACCGGAAATCACTGGAAGCAATCTTACGGGTAGAGAACGTTATTATACAGGACCCAATGGAACTGGTACTGCCTATGAAGCCGGAGCGATTATTCTATTTGCAGACTTTCCGGCCTATCCAGTAACATTTTACATTTACGATGGTACTGGTAGCTGTAGCTCCGAAGAAGATTTCAATTTAACGTTGACCACTTCTTGTAACCCGCCCACCGCTGACAGCCTCTTGGATGTAACGGAATGTAGTGCCTATACCTTGCCGCCTTTGACTGCGGGCAACGAGTACTACACGGATACCAATACGGGAGGACTACTATTAAATCCAGGCGACAACATCACCACCTCGCAGACCATTTACATCTACATTGGTAGCTTGGGATGTTCCGATGAAAGTTCTTTCAACGTTACCATCATCGAACCTACAGCGGAGGTATTATCTGATATGATCGTTTGCAATTCCTATACCCTACCTGCACTTTCCATAGGAAATGAATACTACACCGAGACCAATGGTGGAGGAAATCAGCTCAATGCAGGGGATGTTATTACAAGCTCGCAAACGATTTATATCTATGCGGGCACTCCGGGTTGCGCCGACGAAAGTATGTTTACCGTTACCATAACCGGTGGTCCGATTGCCGATACCCTCATCGATGTCAACGAATGCAACTCATTTACGCTACCGCCATTGAGTGCCGGAAACAATTACTTCACTGAAAGCAATGCGAACGGGATGTTGCTCAATGCAGGTGATCTGATTATCGAATCACGATCACTGTTCATTCATACCGGTAACGGTAGCTGTTCGGATGAAACCAGCTTTACCATTACCATTAATGACACATCTGTCGCCGACGAGATGGAGGATGTGCAAGCGTGCAATAGTTACACCTTGCCGATTCTTTCGGTCGGCAACAATTATTATACCGAAAGTGGGGGCAATGGAACCCAATTGAGCTCCGGAAATATCATCAATACATCACAAATGATATACATTTACTTTGAATCCGGCAGCTGTAGTAGTGAAAGTAGTTTTACAGTGACCATCGACCCTGATATTTGCGAACCTACTGCAGAACAAACCTGTGCCATAGAATTTTCAAAGTTCATGACACCTAACGGGGATGGGATAAACGACCGTTTTGAAATGAAGAACGATAGGTGCCGATTCCAAGGTGAATTACGCATTTTTGACCGTTATGGAAAACTGGTCTTTCAAACGATGGACCTCTACAAAGGTTGGGACGGCACCTACGCCGGAAAACCACTGCCGGCCTCCGATTATTGGTACCAATACCTCGATGCTGAAAGTGGTGAGATCGTTAGCCAACATTTCGCCATAAAACGATAAAATAGTCGTGTTCTCTTTTGTATTTTTAGGAAATGAAGTTTAAGGTAGTATCGGAATTCAAACCGACCGGCGACCAACCTCAGGCCATCGTACAATTGGTAGAAGGTATGGAGTCGGGCGAGAAGTACCAGACACTCTTAGGAGTTACTGGATCGGGCAAGACATTTACTGTCGCGAATGTCATTGAAAAAGTGCAAAGGCCCACCTTGGTTTTGGCCCATAATAAAACACTCGCGGCTCAATTATACTCTGAATTCAAGCAGTTCTTTCCTGACAATGCGGTCGAATACTTTGTATCGTACTATGATTATTACCAACCCGAGGCATTTATACCCACCTCTGGCCTGTACATCGAGAAAGACCTCTCTATCAATGAGGATATTGAAAAACTGCGGTTAAGCACCACTTCCTCATTACTTTCCGGTCGTCGGGATGTCATTGTGGTCGCCTCCGTTTCCTGTCTCTACGGAATCGGTAATCCCATTGAGTTCCAAAAGAACGTCATCAATATCCAGAGAGATCAGGTCATCCCAAGAACAAAATTCCTTCATCAACTCGTACAAGGATTGTATTCCAGAACGACGGCCGACTTTAGAAACGGAAATTTCAGGGTCAAAGGAGATGTTGTGGATGTTTTCCCAAGTTATGCCGATCATGCCTTCAGGATTCACTTTTTTGGGGATGAAATAGAGGAGATAGAGTCGTTCGACCCTTTCAATAATACGATTTTAGAAGAATTCGAAAGTCTGAGAATCTACCCCGCCAATATGTTCGTAACCTCGCAGGATGTGCTACAGAACGCCATTCATCAAATTGGAGAAGACATGGTCAAACAGGTCGAATACTTCAAGGAAATCGGAAAACCTTTGGAAGCCAAACGACTGGAGGAGCGAACAAGTTTCGATTTGGAAATGATTCGTGAATTGGGCTACTGTTCCGGTATCGAAAACTATTCAAGATATCTTGATGGACGCGACCCCGGTACGCGACCTTTCTGCCTCCTGGATTATTTTCCAGACGATTATTTAATGGTGGTCGACGAAAGTCATGTTACCATTTCCCAGGTACATGCCATGTATGGTGGTGACCGTTCAAGAAAGGTCAATTTAGTGGACTATGGATTTAGACTGCCCGCAGCGATGGACAACCGTCCGCTAAAATTCGAGGAGTTCGAGGCGTTGCAGAATCAGGTCATCTATGTAAGTGCGACTCCCGCGGATTACGAATTGCAACTCAGTCAAGGGGTTTATGTGGAACAGGTCATTCGACCGACAGGACTTCTAGACCCCATTATAGATGTTCGTCCTAGCCTTAACCAAATTGACGACCTGGTCGAGGAGATTCAACAGCGTGTTGAAAAAGACGAACGGACCTTGGTAACGACCTTGACCAAACGAATGGCCGAAGAGCTCGCCAAATACATGGATCGCATCAATATTAGATGCCGATACATTCATAGCGATGTGGATACTTTGGAAAGAGTGGAGATCATGCAGGATTTAAGAAAAGGTATTTTCGATGTATTAATCGGGGTGAATCTGCTAAGAGAAGGGTTGGATTTACCCGAAGTTTCCTTGGTCGCCATCTTAGATGCAGACAAGGAAGGCTTCTTGAGAAGTAACCGTTCTTTAACACAAACTGTAGGAAGAGCTGCGCGACACCTAAATGGAAAAGCGATAATGTATGCGGACAAGATTACCGAAAGCATGCAGAAAACAATTGATGAAACCAACTACAGAAGAGCGAAGCAGACGACCTATAATACGGAACACAATATTACCCCGAAAGCACTGTCCAAAAATTTAGACAGTGCCTTGGCAAAGAACTCGGTTTCTACCTATCATTTTGAAAAGGAAGAGATGCGCGCGGCCGAACCGGATCTCGAATACCTCACCAAAGAACAGATCGAAAAATTAATTCGGGAGAAGCGAAAGTCAATGGAAAAAGCGGCCAAGGAATTGGACTTTATGCAGGCGGCCAAACTAAGGGATGAGATAAAAATGTTACAGGAAAAAGGCTAATTACCAGAAAAAAGACCTAAATTTCAATAATAACAGTCTCTGCTTTTAAAATAGAAAAAAAGCTTTATATAAATTATTTTAACTAATTGGCTTTAAATATTTTAATTTAAATTTTTAGACAAGACTAAATCATGAAATCCACTCATTTCAGACACACATATTTAATGTTTCGTTTTTATTCGGGTCTAAAATCGATACATTTTTCACTTCTGCTTTCCATTCTCTTTTTTTCACAATTTTCAGATGCTCAAAAATTGTCCGGAAAAGAAATCAACGACTTGGCCACACATAAATTTCCAGAAGCGATTTCTAATTTGACCTCGTTTTTAAAGTTACCGAATGATGGTCATTTTGAGAAACAGATCCAACAGAATTTACAATGGTGCGACTCCGTTTTTTCCAAATTGAAATTCAGAACGCAGGTGATAAAAACAGATGGTGCTCCCCTACTCCTTGCCGAGAAAAAAGTAGCTCCAAAAGCAAAAACCATTTTGTTCTATTTACAGATCGACGGACAACCGGTGGACACAACGAAGTGGAATCAGCAAAATCCATTCCTACCTGTTTTTAAGGAAATAGATTACAAAAACAAATGGACGATTATCAAGTCGGACATGCCGGAAAAAGAGTTTAATCCGGACTGGAGAATTTTTGCCCGGTCCGCGTCCGATTCAAAAGGCCCGGCCATGTCTTTAGTCTCGGCACTCCAAATTTTACAAGACCGCAACATAGAGCCCACATTCAACGTAAAGGTCATTATGGATTTTCAAGAAGAAATGGGAAGTCCATCTTTACCCAAGGCGGTCATGCAAAACCGCAAGGTCTTGGCTGCCGATATGCTTTACATTATGGATGGCACCCGCCACCTTTCCAACCTACCAACGCTTACCTTCGGTGCCAGGGGGATCGCCACGGCCACTCTTAAGGTTTTCGGCCCAAGATATCCGCTACATAGCGGTCAGTATGGTAATTTTGCACCAAATCCGGTATTCGGGATGGCAAAACTATTGGCCAGCCTAAAGGACGAACAGGGCAGGGTCACCCTCCAAGGCTTTTACAAAGGCATTGAACTCTCCGAAAAGGATAAATTACAGCTGAATTCCGTACCAGAGAAATTAGAGAACATCAAGAATAGGCTAGGTATTGCATCCATCGATCAGGTGGGTTCAACTTACCAAGAAGCTCTCCAGTACCCCTCGTTAAACATCAGAGGCCTCAACGCCGCTTGGACAGGGGACGGTGTTCGAACCATTATCCCTTCCGAGGCAGTGGCGGAAATCGACATGCGGCTGGTGCCTGAATCGGATGGAGAGCGACTCATGCAACTCTTGAAAGAGCATATCTTAAACCAAGGCTATCATTTGGTCGATTCTATCCCTACGGAGGAAGAACGAAAAAAATATTCAAAATTGGCCTCCTTTACGTATCGGTTAGGCTCGCAGCCCTTTCGAACAGAAATGGACTCCCCCATCGGGGAACAGCTGGGGCGGGCCATGCGGAAAGTCTTTGGTGATGGCTTCATCAAAATGCGGACTACTGGCGGGTCACAACCCATCGCCCCATTCATACAGACACTGGGAATTCCGGCAGTATCCATTAGAATACCGAATCCTGACAACAACATCCACAGCCCCAATGAGAACTTACGGCTTGGCAATTTTCTAGAGGGTATCATCACCTGCTTGGCTATTTTGGATGAACCCTTAAAATAGAAAAACGCCTCGATTTTTCAATCGAAGCGTTTCTCAACTAACCAACTAAACCAACCTCTATGCGGGGCCACCAGCGGTGGTAGCACGCCTCATAGCTTTTAAATACCTTACTTGAGCTCGATATGCCGCTTGGGCTTGGGCAATGCCTCTGCTTTCTTCGGAAGCACAAACTTTAAAATCCCATCCTCATAAGCTGCTTCAATTTGATCCTCGTTAATGGTCTCGGGCAATGTAAAAGCCCGCTTAAAGGAAGTATACCCAAATTCTTTTCTCGAATAATTGTGTGTTGCAGCCTCGCTCTCTGTCGTAATTTCAGAAGATACCGTCAGCACGTTATCATTAATCTCAATATTGAAATCATCCTTCTTTCTACCAGGTACCGCCAACTCTAATTCAAAGTCCTTTTCGTTTTCCTTAATATTGACCGCAGGAACATTGCTCGATAGATTTTCCATACCACCAAACCAATCCGGTTTAAAAATCTCGTTCATTAAGGCCGGAAAAACCAAATTATTTCTTTTCACTATACTCATGATGCTTTTGTTTTTGATTAAAAATTAAACTCAATCCGAGTAGGACAAAAGCTATACCAAGGCAAATAAGATGCCCTTTTGACATGCTTAGACTTTAAAAGCCTGTCATTTTGGCATTTTTTTAACAAAAAAATTAAGTTGAACGAGGAAATAAACCAGGATTGACCTAGTTATAATGCGCTTTGAAGATATCAATAAGCACTTTTGGTGGAACTACCCGATTCGGATATTGATGCATAATGGAGAGCACTTGATTAATGGCGGAGGGTGGCAGCCCCATGCCCAGGCCAATATTATGAAGCTGGCCCACTTCCGTTTCCTGTTGATCCTGATCCACATTCATTAAGAGTACCAAACGATGGAACTGCAAAATACGATCACCTGCCGTTTTGGGTATTACGTGTTCCGTTTCATTTTCAAAAAGACCTTCAAACAATGTTCTGTCAATCCCTAATTGGGTGGCTACACCGAATAAGAATTGGTATTCGGAATCTTTCACTACGCCATCTACTTTCGCAAATTCGATCATTTCGGAAAGGATGCTCAGTTTTTCTTTGTGGGTACTCATGTTTCGGAACGTAATTAATTCGCCTGCTTGGCTTTAAAAGATAACAGAAAAAACAACATTTTCGTATAAAAATAGGCAAAAGCAAAGAACAACGAAATCATAAAACAATTTGTAATACCTTGCGACAAAGTACTACAAGATGACAAATAATGATGTTTTTAAAAAGCTTAGAGTAGCCTTAAGACTAAGAGATGATGAGATTGTAGATATTCTGAAGCAAGCGGATTTTAAAATCTCTAAAAGTGAGTTAAGTGCTTTTTTCAGAAAAGACGACCACCCGAATTACAGAGAGTGTGGAGATCAGGTCCTAAGAAACTTCTTGAATGGATTGATACTGCATCTGAGAGGCACCAAAGAACATCCGAAAAACCCAGGGGAAGTGCTCTTGAGTCAACAAAACAAAGGTACGGCCAGCAAATCGGAAAAAGCGCCTCGACATCAGGAACGAAAAAAATTCGATTCCGATATCAGCCCAGTGAAATACAAAAACAAAAAAAAGTCCTGAAACCGTGCTGTCGGCATAACCAGGACTTTTTCTAATTAACTAACACTTAAATTACAACCCGTACGGAAACGGTATATTTTTTACCTTCTTTGTAATTGGCCAAATCAACTTCTTGATAGTTCAATTTGCTTTTGATAAACCCCTCTAGAGAAGTATTATCGTCGGCATCTACTGAAAGGACAACGATTTCCCTATCGTCGTTAAGGGTGAACAATACCTGGGCTTGTTTGCCTTCATCGTTCTCTGTAAAATTATTATTATCCAACAATGCCCCAATTTGAGCGGTAAGACTTTTAGAGGGCTTGCCTTTTTTTGCAGGATTGTTGTTTGCGAATGTACTTCCAACAGATAATAGCATTGCAGCTACTAGTACGAAACTAATTTTTCTCATGACTTGTTTGTTTTTTAACCCCTTCGATGATTGTCGATTGTTTAGGGATTTGATTAATAATTGATTGATGATATGCTATAAAGACGTCTAAATTCTCAAATTGTTACATTCAACACTGGATTTAACAATTTTTTAGGCAAACCATATCCATCGATATACATAGCAAAACTAAGCAGCATGACACTATAAAGCAACTGCACGTCAATAGGTTAACCCACAATTAAAGTACGTAACGCTATGATAAAGGATACCATGAAAAAAAGATAGGAAACGAACTGGGTTTCCTCCAAAATTGTTCTATCATGGCTAAGATAATGCGTTCAAAAAGTCACAACTATCACTTATACCAGAACAAATTGTAGCGAAAAGTAATAAAATGAAAAAAGGGCAATGTTATCAAAACATTACCCCCTTCTATTAAATTGTATATAGTAAATATTAACTCAATACCTCTTTTACCTTATCGGCTGCCTCTTGAAACTGCACTGCTGAGTGTACCGCCAAGCCAGAGTTGTCGATAATCTCTTTCGCAATCTCGGCGTTCGTACCCTGTAGGCGAACGATGATGGGCACTTTTATACTATCGCCCATGTTCTTGTACGCTTCCACGATACCGTTGGCCACTCTGTCACAGCGCACGATTCCGCCAAAAATATTGACCAGAATTGCTTTTACTTCAGGGTCTTTTAGTATTATCCTGAAAGCCTCTTCTACCCTTTTCGCATCTGCGGTACCACCAACATCCAAGAAATTGGCAGGTTCGCCACCGGCCATTTTAATTAAATCCATTGTTGCCATGGCCAAACCGGCACCATTGACCATACAACCAACATTACCGTCTAAATCCACGTAGTTCAAGCCCAGTGCGCCCGCTTCGACCTCGATAGGGTTTTCCTCGCGCAAATCACGCATTTCCGCATATTGCTTTCTTCTGTATAAAGCATTGTCATCGATAGAAACTTTCGCATCGACGGCCATGATTTTGTCGTCGGAGGTCTTTAAGACCGGATTGATCTCGAACATACTCGAGTCACTTTCCACATACGCTTTGTACAAAGCGGAAACAAATTTGGTCATCTCTTTGAAGGCCGTTCCGGACAGCCCTAGGTTAAAAGCTACTTTTCGAGCTTGAAAAGGCAATAGACCTGTCGCAGGATCGATTTCTTCGGTAAATATCAAGTGCGGTGTACTCTCGGCCACCTCCTCGATATCCATACCACCCTCAGTGGAATACATAATCATATTTCTACCGGTACCACGGTTAAGTAGAACGGACATATAGAACTCACTTGTTTCACTGTCTCCAGGATAATACACATCTTCTGCAATCAATACCTGATGTACTTTTTTTCCCTCGGCCGAAGTCTGTGGTGTAACCAAGTTCATACCGATGATCTGACTTGAAATCTCTTCTACTTCCTTAAGATTTTTTGCCAATTTAACACCTCCACCTTTACCTCGGCCCCCAGCATGTACCTGTGCCTTGATCACGTGCCATCCTGTTCCTGTCTCTGCCGTCAATTGTTTGGCAGCATCCACGGCTTCTTTCGGGTTATGTGCAACGATACCGCGCTGAATGCGCACACCGAAACTTGCTAATATTTCTTTTCCTTGGTATTCGTGAAGATTCATATGTTAAAAGGTCTTTTGTATTCGGAAGCAAAAATAAGTAATAGTTGTCAGTTTACATCCTCCTTGAGAACTAAAGTTACCCTAATCGAGTCAAGAGTTACCCTCAGGGAACACCAATGCTAAAGACTGGATAAAAGCCTCAAATTTTGAACTCATCAAAATCCAAAGGATCGAAATTTTTGAAATCACCATTCAACTTGATGGTGAGCTTAGTACGATCTATTTCCTGCAAAACCGAAATGGTCGTCAGTAAATGGTTCTTGATAAAGTCAAGACGTTGACTTTCTTTGGGGAGTTGTAATAATTCATATTCCTGTTCATAGGAGAGCCCCATTTTATGCGCAAGTACAAAACTGCTATATTTATCGACTGAAATGGGAGTATAAGGAACGCCCATAAGCTCATACAATTCTTCAATCTTGCCGAGTACATAGCGCTTGGTATTTTCGTCTCCGTCCATCTCATTGTCGAGAAATTCAACATCGCCTCCGGCGTAGAGCTTTCCATCCATTTGGGTTTGAAAATTCACAAGTCTGAACACTTGACGCGCTACACAGGTAACATCCATTTCACCCTCCTCATAGGTATTGACCACTTCGACTAACTGCACTTCTACCCCGTAATGAATGCTATCGTGAATATATACGGGTATACCAAAAGTTGTGGCCTCATTTCTACAATCCCAGATCAGCTGTTTATACCGTTCCTCAAAAATGTGCAAGGGAACGGTCTCCCCTGGGAAAAAGATGGATTGCAAAGGAAACATGGGTAACTTCATTCAATGACGTTTTTCGTTAAAAATACAACTCACCACGCTTTGGAACAAATTCTGTTTTTGTTTTATTTATAACATTTTGTTGTATATTTCATTATTGGTTATTATTTTTTTGTGATGATCGAGAAGAGAATTAGATTTGATAAAATTTTAATGGGCTATGAAGCAAAATGACTTGCTAAAAATTGCAAAAACCTACGGCGACCCCGTCTATGTATACGATTCAGAAAAAATCACTTCCCAGTTCAACAGATTGACCTCTGCCTTCAGTGGCGTGAAGAAACTGAAATTGAACTATGCCGCGAAGGCATTATCGAATATTGCGATCCTTAAGCTGATGAACAGTCTAGGCAGCGGGTTGGATACCGTCTCCATTCAAGAGGTACAATTAGGACTACTGGCCGGTTTCAAGCCGGAAGCGATTATCTTTACGCCAAATGGGGTTTCTTTAGAGGAAATCGAGGAAGCTTCTAAATTGGGCGTGCGAATCAATATCGACAACCTATCCATATTAGAGCAATTTGGTAGTAAACACCCTGACATTCCCGTTTGTATACGAATCAATCCGCATGTTATGGCGGGGGGCAACTCGAACATTTCCGTGGGCCATATCGATTCAAAGTTCGGTATTAGCATACACCAGATTCCCCACTTACTTCGCATCGTCGACTTGACTAAAATGAACATCAACGGTATTCATATGCATACCGGAAGTGACATCCTCGATATCGATGTTTTCCTATACGCTTCTGAAATACTTTTCGAAACGGCCAAAAACTTTGAAAACCTAGATTTCATAGATTTCGGTAGCGGATTCAAAGTACCCTATAAAGAGGGAGATATTCAGACTAATATCGAGGAGTTGGGTAAAAAACTAAGTTCACGTTTCAATGAATTCTGTCAGGAATATGGGAAGGAGTTGACTTTGGCTTTCGAACCTGGAAAATTTTTGGTGAGCGAAGCGGGACATTTTTTGGCAAAGGTCAACGTGGTCAAGCAAACGACCTCGACGGTTTTTGCAAGTATCGATTCGGGGTTCAATCATTTGATACGGCCCATGCTTTACGGAGCATCTCATAAAATCACCAATATTTCGAACCCCAAAGGACGGGAACGATTCTATTCCGTAGTCGGCTATATCTGTGAAACAGATACCTTCGCGAGTAACCGTAGGATCAATGAGATATCCGAAGGGGACATTCTCAGCTTTCACAATGCCGGGGCCTATTGCTTTACCATGGCGAGCAATTATAACTCTAGATTTAGACCCCCGGAAGTCTTATGGCATAAGGGCGAAGCCATCTTAATTCGAGAGCGTGAGAATTTTGATGACCTACTAAAAAACCAAGTAGATGTCAAAGACCTGTTCAATCCGAAAAAGGAAAAAGCATCCGTGAAATAAAGATGTCGAAAATTCGTTAGTTTTGGTATAGTTGTTGGACTAATTCAAGAAAAACAAACCCGATGAAGTCACGTATACCAAATCTGTCAAAAGTTTTGCCTCTTCTTCTCTTCCTACTCTTACCCCTAAATAATAGGGCCCAAGAAGTCACTTGGCTTTCATGGAGTGAAGCCGCGACCTTGGCGGAAACGGATAAAAACCCCAAGAAGATTTTTGTGGATGTGTACACTGATTGGTGCGGTTGGTGCAAAAAAATGGACAAGGATACCTTCCAGAATGCTGAAGTGGCGGCCTACATGGAAGACAATTTTTACATGGTAAAGTTGGACGGAGAAGGTAAAGAACCAATTGAATTCAAGGGGAAGACCTACAAATTTGTGCCGTCGGGAAGAAAAGGATACCACGAGTTCGCAGCTGCCCTGATGCAAGGGAAATTGAGTTATCCAACTACCATCTTTCTTGATGAGGAAATGAATATGCTTTCTCCTGTACCGGGATATCAAAAACCCGGACCTTTTTTGAATATCGCCAAGTATTTTGGAGATAATATCTATCTCGAGAAAGATTGGAAGACCTATTCAGGAAGTAGCAAATAATCCGTATTCATCCTAAGTTCTCCATTCCGATTTCGATAGCTTTTTTAAACTTCTGACTTTGGTTACCTTTCAAGAATAATCATAGGCAGCAATCCTTGCCGTTATTATCTTGATATTTTGAAGTATTTCACCTTTTTACTTGTCCTAGCTCTACTATCCTCTTGCGAAAATCACATTACTGATACCGCTTTTTTACAAAAAGGTGTGCCTTTGGTTTTGGCACAATATCGATACGAGCATGTTTCCGAAGTAACTTATGACCTCTCGTTCACCATTCCCGAAACAAAAGAAAGCCCAATCGCCGCAACACTTCTTTTAGCCTTGAATCTTTCCAATCTCGATGTTCCGCTAATTTTGGATTTCAAAGAGGACTCCAAAAAATTGAAATCACTTAAGATCAACGGAAAACCGGAAGAGATCATTCATACAAACGAACATCTGGTAATACCGAACAAGGCACTTTTCCAAGGAGGCAATGAAATAGAAATAGCGTTTGACCTTGGCGAACTTTCCCTTAATAGAAACGAAGCCTACCTTTACACTCTTCTAGTGCCCGATAGGGCCAGGACCCTTTTACCATGTTTCGACCAACCAAACATCAAAGGTAAATATACCTTGACCATTACAGCCCCCGAAAACTGGCAAGTACTCTGCGGAGCACCTCTTAAGAAAATCATTCGGGAAGGCAACAGCAATAGGCATCAGTTCAAGCAAACCGAAGCAATAAGCACCTATCTCTTTTCTTTTGTCGCAGGTGAATTTCAAAAAGCCTTTGAAAGCCCAAAAGGTATCGATATGAATTTATTTTACAGGGAGAATGATAGTACCAAAATCAAGCAGAGTATTCCAGATATTTTCAATGCGCATCAACAATCCGTCCAGTTTTTGGAAGACTATACATCCTATGATTTTCCCTTTCAAAAACTAGATTATGCTACCATCCCCGGATTTCAGTATGGCGGCATGGAACATGTAGGCGCCATTCAATATCGAGAAGGAGCGTTATTTATGGACCAAACCGCAACCGATAATCAAAGACTGCGTCGGGCGAAACTTATTGCCCATGAAACTGCCCATATGTGGTTTGGCAACTTGGTTACCATGGACTGGTTCGATGATGTGTGGATGAAAGAGGTATTTGCAAATTTTATGGCAGACAAAATCGTCAACCCGGCCTTTCCCGATATCGATCATGATTTGGCTTTCATGGTCGCTCATTACCCCAGAGCTTTTGCCGAAGATAGAACCTTAGGTACCAACCCAATTCGCCAACCTTTGGAAAACCTCAATGATGCAGGATCCTTGTATGGCAGCATCATCTATAATAAGGCCCCCATTATGATGCGTCAATTGGAAACTGCGATGGGGAAAAAAGCTTTTCAAAAAGGGATTCAACGCTATCTTAAAAAATACGCTTACGATAATGCCACTTGGAATGACTTGGTACTCCTCTTGGATGAAGAGACGCCACTTGACTTAAAAGCTT
Organism: Maribacter corallii; assembly: GCF_047345415.1. Classification (NCBI taxonomy): domain Bacteria; kingdom Pseudomonadati; phylum Bacteroidota; class Flavobacteriia; order Flavobacteriales; family Flavobacteriaceae; genus Maribacter; species Maribacter corallii. The sequence continues at coordinate 123,504 of NZ_JBLFEP010000007.1, read as the reverse complement.
GGAGCGAAATATGGGTCAATCGATCAAGTCGACCTTTATTTCAATCGAAAATCAAGTACGCTTCCGACAATACCATCGCGTCTTTTATACTCAGCCAAACGGCTGAGGATGGCAGTGATGGTTTTTGGCCGCAATCTTTCAATATTACTTTACAATATCCGGATACGTTAGTGTCGCTACGAGCCGACATTCAAAAGCAAAAGGAACTACTGGTGGCGGCAAAGGGTCTCCAAAAACCTGAAGCGATCATCTATAATTCCGATGGTATGGGTTATGGTGTTTTTCCTGTTGAGGCTTCGTTTTTACAAAAAATTCCGCTACTTGAAAACCCAGTCACAAGAGGCTATGGTTATATCAATATCTACGAGAACGTACTTACCGGTACTATTTCGGCCTCCGATGCCTTTCAGCTATATAAAGAAAGCCTGATCACAGAAAAAAATGAACTATTGGTTAGTTTAGCCAGCAATTATTTAAATAAGGTTTACTGGAAATATCTTAGTAAATCACAACGTGCACAATACCAACAGCCATTGGAAAAGCAGTTGTTGACACAATTAAAATCGGACCTTCCCGCGAATAGTAAGAAAATCCTTTTCGGGCGGTTTCGTTCCATTGCTTATTCGGAATCTGGAAAGGAAGACCTCTTTGCCATTTGGAATAAAACCATGCAAATTCCCAATCTTAGGTTGAACCAAGATGATTATACTGCGATAGGACTTGATTTGGTGCTTTATGGACATCCACAACACAAGGAAATTCTGGAGCAAGCCCAGGCTGACATCACCAATCCGGATAAACTAGAACGCTTTAAATTCCTGATGCCAGCGGTTTCAAACAACCAAAATGTCCGCGATACGTTCTTCGCGTCGCTGCAAAAAGAGGAAAACCGGGGCAAAGAAAATTGGACGCTGACCGCATTGGGTTATTTAAATCACCCAGCTCGTCAAAAAGAGAGCGCAAAATACCTTGCCAGAAGTTTGGCCATGCTCGATGAGATTCAAAAAACGGGAGATATCTTTTTTCCAAAAGGGTGGCTGAATAATACCATCGGTAAGTATACTTCTAAAGAGGCTTTTTCAATTTTGGAATCGTTTATCAAAGAAAATCCAGATATGAACCCAGCACTATTGAAAAAACTGCGGCAAGCCTCAGATGATTTAAGAAGGGTCCAACTGTTGCATAAAAAAGTGAACCTCGGAAATAACTAGTTTTCTTATTTTCCTTTTTTGGCCACGGTCGCAAACTGCAAATAGAACATATCCATCGCCGTGAAGAAAAAAGGAATGTTGTAAAGATAAGGCTTCAGTGATCGGGTTCTGTTGATTCCTTTGTGGCTTATGATTTTAAAACCCAAATTCCCATACATATTCGCGATACTGCTTTTGGTAAAAAAACGCATGTGGGTTTTATCGAAGATGCCATGTCCTTCGTATTCAAATTTTTTCTGTAAGATGATCTTTTTAAAGGCGTCGTGATACCGAATATTAGGAATCGAACTAATGATTACCCCGTTTTCGGTCAACTTTGATTTCAGATGTCCTAAAAAGGTATAGGGGTCAACCAAGTGTTCCAATACGTCATTGCAATAGATAACGTCAAAATAGGTATCCGGTAAATCATTTACAAAGTTTTCGCATGGGCCGATAAAAACTTTATCCAAACGTTTTTTCGCTTCTTCGCCTGGTTCTGGCATTAATTCGATACCCCAAACTTCCGCACCCAGCATATTTTTGATTTGAAGGGCGAAGGTACCCTCCCCACAGCCTACATCCAAAGCCCTTTTACAGGTTTCAGGTAGAAAAGCCAACATTTCAGGACGCTCATGATTGAAATAGTCGTCAGCTTTGTTCGTATAGTCCATAGAGCGATTATCTGCTATAGTTCGGTGATTCTTTCGTAATGGTTACATCATGGGGATGACTTTCATTGATACCACTAGCTGTGATCTTAACGAAACGGCCTGTGTTTTGAAGCGTACTGATATCCTTGGCTCCACAATAGCCCATACCGGCTCTTAGTCCACCCACGAATTGATGGATGCTCTCAAACAAATCTCCTTTATAGGGTACCCGACCTACAATGCCTTCGGGGACCAACTTTTTAATATCATCTTCCACATCTTGGAAATACCGATCCTTGGAGCCTTGCTTCATGGCCTCTACCGAGCCCATACCCCGATAGGATTTGAACTTTCGTCCTTCATAAATGATCGTTTCGCCTGGGGATTCTTTGGTACCGGCCAATAAAGACCCTAACATCACCGTATCGGCACCGGCAGCAATTGCTTTGGGAATATCTCCTGTATATCGAATACCACCATCGGCGATTACGGGTACGCCGCTTCCTTTGATCGCGGCAGCGACCTCAAGTACCGCAGAAAATTGAGGGAATCCGACTCCGGCCACTACTCGGGTAGTGCAAATGGAACCTGGCCCGATACCTACTTTTACAGCATCTGCCCCGGCTTCTACGAGGTATTTGGCAGCTTCGCCCGTAGCGATATTCCCTACGATGACCTCCAAATCGGGAAACCTCTTTTTCACTTCCTTCAATACGGCCACAACACCTTTGGTATGGCCATGCGCCGTGTCGATTACTACCGCGTCTACGCCGGCCTTCACCAAGGCTTCCGCCCTGTCAACGGCATCACCAGTGACCCCAAGTGCGGCCGCTACGCGCAACCTACCGTATACATCCTTATTCGCAATCGGTTTTTGGGTGAGCTTGGTGATATCACGAAAAGTAATCAGGCCGACCAGTTTGTTTTCCTTATCGACAACCGGTAATTTTTCGATTTTATGTTCTTGTAGAATGTCTTCGGCTTCAGAAAGTGAAGTACCTTCCCCTGCCGTAACCAAGTTTTCGGAAGTCATCACTTCCGAAATGGGTCTTTCGTTATTCTTTTCAAAACGCAGGTCACGATTGGTCACGATACCAATAAGTTTGCCCGCATCATCCACGATTGGGATTCCACCGATACTGTGCTCCTTCATATTCGCTTTCGCGTCGCTTACCTTTGAATTTAAAGGCATCGTAACCGGGTCAAGTATCATTCCGCTTTCAGCTCGTTTCACCTTACGAACCTTTATGGCCTGCTGCTCAATGGTCATGTTTTTATGCAACACGCCGATACCGCCTTCTTGGGCTATGGCTATGGCCATTCGCGATTCCGTAACGGTATCCATTGCTGCTGAAACAATGGGAACATTGATGGTTATGTTCCGAGTAAATTTTGATTTGATACTGACTTCACGCGGAAGTACTTCGGAAAAGGCAGGAACGAGGAGTACGTCGTCATAAGTAAGACCTTCTCCAACTATTTTATCAAGGTGGGCTTGCATGGCAATTAATGATTAATTGCGTGCAAATGTAGTGAAAAAAAGGGAAAGCGCTTCGCCCTGACCTTCAGTAACCTTACCTTTCTGGCCTGAAGAATATCAAGATCAAACCTTCTTAACTCTATTTGTCCAAAGCATAGTTCTTCCGTGCATTTTTCGCCCAAGAAATCAATGTTGCCTTTTCCTCTTCAGTGATACCGCCATGAATAAGTGCATATCCCTTCTCCGGCATTTCACCTTCCTCCACTTCCTCTATCAGTTCATCTAATTTGTGATCTCGCTTTTTAGCATCGTAGCTGTCCCATTCGGAAACATTGAAATGTTCATTACCCTCTTCTACATGATCGGCGATCAAAAGAGAGATCGGCGCCACTTCGGCATACCATGGATAATCGGTCTTATTGCTATGGCAGTCGTAACATTTACGCTCCAATAACGCTTTGACTTCAGAACTGGGTTGTGTCTCTGTTTCGAAGGAAGCTACCTCTCGATACTCCGCCTCGTTTTTTTCAGGGCGATAGAATTGTAACAGGACCAAGGCAATAAGCAAAACGATTAAAACTCTTTTTAGGATTTTCATAGGTATCGATTTTATAATTTAAATTGAAGTGTAGTGTAAAATGTTCTCGGTTCGGAGGGAATGATTCCCGGACCTGGATACCCCGTCGCCCGTCGCGTAAAAAAACTAGCGTCTAAGAGGTTATTGATTCCAGCTTCCAACTTCCATTTTTTATAGGTATAGGACAGGGAAAAGTCCAAAATATCATAGGCGGGAATGGTTCCCTCAATTCCTCGTTGGTTATCATTGACATCTTGAGGCGCATTGGTCGCATCGGTAAATTGTTCCGACAGGTAGGTGTACTGTATACTACCCAACAGGTTTTGATATCCAAAGCTGAGACCTGTTTTAAGATTGACCGTGGGTATGAACTCTACCTGATTTCCTTCTACATTTACTTCTTCCGATGAAAGATACTCCGATTTTGTCAAAGCCAGATTGGTAAAGAAATTAAGTTTTATATGTTCTGACTCGGGCATAAAGGTTTCTTTTAAACTCCAATTGGCAAAACTTTCCAATCCGTACATGAAGGCCGTTCCGATATTACCTCGAAAACGAACGATCCCGCCGGTCTCTATTTCTTGACCACTATCATCGATTCGGGTTCTCGCCTTTAAGATTTCACCAAGGCGATTATCATATAGTAGTCCGAAACCACTTATATCATAGGACAAGACATCGCGATAGCGCCCCCTAAAGCCCAAATCGGCTGTAAAACCATCTTCGTCACTGATATTCGGGTCCACTTGAAAAGATGGGTTGACGACACGGATATCACTAAAGGTTACCGATCGGTAATTTTGGGAAAAGTTACCATAGAGTTCGACGCTGGTTGAAAGTTTATAGGTCGCCCCTAGGCCTAGCAACAAAAAGGTACGATCAAAGACCCGATTATCTTCTATGTCTTCATTCAATAAAGGATTTCCGGCTAAATCAAGTACAATATTCTTATAACTTCCCAAACTCTCGGTCTTAATATGCTCCAAACGAAAACCGGGGGTTAAGGTCAGTTTATCGGTAAGACTGAAAATGTTTTCTCCAAAGAAGGCGATGTTCAGATTGGGAAAATCGAATTGTGATTGCCTCTCGTAATTTGGAAACTCCGTATCCGCGAATGTAAAGTCCGCATTGAATGCATTTGACCCAGGACCCTGCCGCTGATCGTTGGACGTTTTGTAAAATTTGGACCCGAGCAAGAGCGCAGATTCTTTTCCTCTGAGTTTGTAACGGGTCAACACTCTTGCTTCGGCTCCCCAGTTTTGAAAATTATCAACTAGTAGTTCGCGAGGGCCATCGAGGTCATCGGCTTGTGAAACACGGTTAGTTCTAAATCCCAATGCTTTTCGCGAGGCGTCCAAACCAAAGACATCGAGGCTGAAATCGGTATTGGATGAGAATTTGTGGTCCAATCGCACCGAGTACAACTTCCAGTCTACATCGAACCAGTTTCGTTCTCGATTGCTAAAAGTCGGATCTTCCAAAAATTGGGCATCGGTCAAGCCACCAGGTTGTTGGGCAAGATAGTTTAGGAATGTGGTTTCAAAAGTCAACTTGGTTTTATCGGAGAGTGCATACCCCAAGTGTGCAAAATAGTTTCGGCTCCCAAAGGTGGAGTTCGGCCGAAATCCGCTTCCTTCCTTGTAATTGAAATAGGTATAGTAACTCAGTTTACCGATGGTACCACTTAGGCTATTGAAGCTCGTTCTTAAATCAAATGAGCCTAAGGTCTGTCGAGATGTCCATTCGATTTTTTTTGTAGGATTGGGCTTTTTGAACTTGAAATTGACCAGACCGCCGAACTGGGTGCCATATTGTAAGGAAGCCGCTCCGCGCACTACCTGTATCTCTTCCAAGGCCTCCGCTGGTGGGGTATAGTAACTTTCGGGATACCCTAGGACATCGGCGCTAATATCATATCCGTTTTGTCGTGTGTTGAAATTGGCCGTGCGATTTGGATCCAGGCCCCGCCCTCCGATATTCAATTGCAGGCCTGCATCCCCATTATCATAAATATTCAGACCTACTACCTGACTATATATCTGTCTGGCGTTGTTTGCCGCCAGATTTCCAGTAATACCATCTACTAGAACCACTTCACTTTTCTTGCCGGCATAAATAGCGGTTCCTTCTACCTTCTTCAACCGTTGTAACGAAAAGAGACGCTCTCGACGTTTGATCAAGACCACCTCGGGAAGATTCTTTGTTTCGAGAGGTTGTAAAACAATATCGAAAGTCAACGGTTTATCAAACGTCAATTCTTGTTCAAAGACCTCATACTCAAAGGCGAAAACGATCACTGTATATTTCCCGCCGACGATATCGGAAAATACAAAACCTCCGGTATCATCGGTATAAGTCAGTCTTTGCAACTCTTTAAGGTAGACTTCGGCATCGGGTACCGGTGACCCGTTCCTATCCGAAACTTTTCCTGTAATGACATTTTGAGACCAGCCAAAACTAGCGATCAAAAAAATGATGATATAACTATAGTCCCTTAATCTCATCTTTGAATGGAATGATCCATGTTTTATGTTCGAATGATTCTTTCTGCTCGGCTAAATTGACGTCGGGATCGATAAACGCTGTACTCAACCTCCCGTTCAAAGCCACTTGACTGTCTACATAGACCTCTACTTCTTGATGGCCATCCTTTTCAAAATTGTGCTTCAGGAAATGGGCGTATTCCAGAATAAAGTCAGATTGAAATGCCATTTGCTTTTCCTGAAAAGGGGTCAAAAAGTCCGTATTGTCTACATAAAACCATCGCCCGGATTTTCCGTCGACAATTTTGAATTGGGCATAGCCCGATTTCTCAGTGAGCATGACGCGCCATGAAAAACGATATCCCTCTTCCGTCCAGAACAGCTCACCAGGGTAAAGCAAATAACGGAAGGGGACACACAATTGCGCTATAAAAAAGAGCATCAGAACTCCATAGGTCGCTTTGGTTATGGGACTCGATTTGAACATAAGACCGCTACCATTGTCAAAACGCTCTTTGGTGAAACGAAATACTTTTGCGATGTACTGTAGTAATTTTTGGTGTATGCGTGCATCAAAAAATATCAGGGTCGATACGATCATGATGTACGGGAACATCCCTATAGGAAACAAAACCCGTGTCAACACGTGAAAAACAACAACCATGATAAAAGCGAATACGCGTGTTCGACGATACAACAGTAAAAAAGGAATGGCCAAATCATATCCGGCTCCCGCCCAGCTAAATGCATACTGCATCCACTCTTGGCTCAACAGATTTCCAAGAAGGGGGGTATCAAATTTGGAAGGCAACCAAATTTTTAGGGGCATGGCCTCTAGGAGCCAATCAGAATTCAATTTGGCCAAACCCGCATAAAGGTAGACGATGCCCAGTAAAAGTTTGATGCTATTGGCACACCAAGCAGGAATGTACTGAAAGGCCTTCTTCGGGTTTTTAGCGGCATCCAAAGAAAAATAGGCATTTGCCGGAAGGAAAATCATCAAAAATGCCAATAGACTGATAAAGTAATAATGATTGAGATAGGTCGTCTTGTCCATCAGCTCAATATAGGTGAAGCTCAGAAAAAAAGTAATGGCCGCTGCTCGATACTTGTACCCGAGGGCGATAGCTATTGAAGAAAAACCACAAATCACAAAAAGCATGTAGGTGTAACCGCCCAGAGGCTTTATCCATTCGAAGCCGTAGTATGAAAAGAAAAAATTAGGTTGTATATACAATTTGTCGATCCAGCCATAGGACCAAAAACGGACGATACTCAAAAACATCATCAGCCCGAACAAAATACGGAAGACCGCTAGTGGAGCTGCCTCCTTAGGTGCAAAGACATATTTTTCTTGAAAGGACCTCATCAGTTAATCCCCATCTGCGTCAACAAAATCGATGCTGATGCTCATGGCCGATACCATATCAACTTTAAAGAGAGGAACTGCTCGCTGTACTTCATCATAAGCCAGTAACATGTCCGTTGGTGGGTCGTTATTCTCGATTTCAACGCGAAAGGCATCCAAGGTCTCCACCATTTCGCGGGCCTTGTTCAATTGATCATTGATGACTTTAGTCAAATCTTCGCCATCCTTTAAGGTGTTCAATGCATCTAGATAAGAGGCCAAACTTTCACCTGAAGTGTCGGAGCCATAGTGTTTGCCATTGAAGAAATCTTGAACCGCCTGCAGTCCTTCAAGAAAAAGCACGTTAGAAATCTCGGGCTCATAGAAGGCCTCTACATTTTGCGGTAAGGTGCTACCTGAAAAAACGCCCAGAGGAATACCCATTTTGCCAGCTCTTAGAAATTTTTCGTAGTAGAAAACATAATCATTTACAAAACGGTCTACCGAAGCTGTTGCCGAAGCTCCATCATTTGACACGAAGGTATTACGATACTCGGATTTCCAGTCGGATAAAATGGAGGCGGTACGTGTTTTCATATCCGCTAAGACCGCATCTATATAAGCAAGTAGTTCCTCTTTATTTTCGCCATTGAATTTTGATACTATAGTTTCATCGGTCGTAGCAAGACCATTCAAGAGATAATCCAATGCGGGAAAGCCTTTTGCAGCCCTATTGGAAGGCAGTGATAGGTCATATGATCCCGATATGATCAATTCATCGATTTTGGTCGCGTCAGTGGGAAAAATATTCATGTTCAGGCGAAAATCCAGCACTTCAGCAGGGCCGATCTCGAACATCGAAATCCATTGCCAGCTTTTATAGGACGTTAGCCAAGAACTGCGAAACGCCTCTAAATTTGAACTGCTCGCGTCTGCCTTAAAATTTTCAAAGGAGGTCATCAAGTCAAGAAGAGTGGCATCGAAGGCTTCATAACCCGGGATAATGATGTTATCGGCCCAATTGACCAACATGGTATTGCGTTCGAAACTCACTTCTTGGGGCGGTGTTGGCTCCGGGTTCCCAGTTGTTGGTGGTACGGGTGCTTCTCCGTTGTCCGAAGAACAAGCCCAAAGCAGACCTAAAAACAAGAGTGTTCCCAATAACTTTTTCATTTCTTATTTTTATTTATTCTAAGTAAACAAAAGTAAAAAAGCAGCCTGTTCTAACCTAAGAACAAGCCGCCTTTTTTTTAAAATTTCAAAAAAACTATTCTGCCGCCTGGGCCAATGTAAAATCGAATCGCTCCGCAATGGCGGTCGCAATGGCGTCAAGAGTTTCGGGGGTCACATCCCAAAGTCCGTTTGCACCGTCGTCCATCAAATCTGTTAAGAAGGCATCAACCTCTGCTTTTGTGAAGTAAGCATCAGATGAATTTGGCTTTCGCGTAAATTGTAGGCTATAAATAAAACCGTATCCTTCCGACAGGTCATGAAAGGCCGTGCCATATGCAGGTGTCTCTCCGGCCAAAGGCACTTTTGCCTGTTGCAAGTAGTATACCGCTCGAATACCGATTATCTCGGATATTTTCTCCTTAATGAGTTCAGCTTGTTCATCGCGCACATCATACGCTTTTGCCACTATTGCCGCACGGCCAAGCTTAAAGGCCTGAAAAATATCATCGGCGATACCCGCGAAATCGGCATCCCCCTCTACTCGACCCACGTATTTGTTGAGGAAACTATCAGCCCCCAAATCCGCATTCGGATCTGCGGAATCGGCATTGAGTCCGAAAACATATCCATAGGCCTCATCCCATTTGTGTTCCATGTTCGTGTAGGGTTTGCCTTCTGCCACGACATTTTCATCATTGTCGGCCCGATTTTCACCAGCATCGAGTACTGCCGGGCTCAAGTAGTTGTTCAAAGCTTGATCTACGGTCAATGCGCCAATAAGTCCTTTATTGAACAGTTGGTTATATTCCAACCCTTTGGCGCTGACATACCTGGTAGAAGACCCATCTGCCAATTGACCAGCTGAACCAGCGGTTGCAACTACCCCCCAGTTAGGAAAGACTTCAGTCACCTGAGCGCTAATCCATCCATCAAAATCTGCACGGATCAAGGCTTGATCGGTGGCATTAGCACTGAAATAGTCGGCTGATGCCGCCGTTTTACTCCGTATATTCTTATCGGAGGCGTTTAAATCGGCATCCTCAAAATCCATAACACCTTCTAAATGGGCGTACATGGCCTGTATTTTTTCAGTGGTATTGGTTTCCAATTTGAACGCGCTTAATAGTTCATCACCCATCTTCAATCGTGTGGTCTGGCCGTCAAAACTAATCGTGGACTCACCATCTCTTTCGAAAGTATAGCTCGCTGGGTTGTCGATCGCCGCTGTACATGGAGTGCAACTACCACCACAATCGACCCCGGTCTCATCACCGTTCTGCACACCATCCGTGCAGGTTGGATCAATAGCTACAATAGGAGGATCATTATCATCGGAGGAACAAGACGTAGTGAAGATTACGGCAGGAAAGGCAAGGATAAGTAATACTTTTTTCATTCTATATTTATTTAGACTTGTTTTAAATAAAACACAAAACTAAATCAACACAGATTAGCTGCCAAATTTATTTAGAATTATTCTAAATAAATTTTCATTTTTAACATTTTGAGCGTGTTGGAGACAGCAGAGCAGCTTGGAGGGCATTAAATGGCAGTCGTTAAAGTCTAGGGCAGCGTCTGCAATTGCTCTTCCCTTTCTTCTTGTATTTTTTACAGCACTTCTTTTTTGGAGTACCAACGCAACCCCCACAATCAGAGGCAACTATAATACAGGGACTCACAAATACTACTGATTTCATTATTTTTATTAAATCTAAATAATAACAAAACTACAAAAAAAAGATGCCGACAGACGGCATCTTATAAATTTTTTTCAACAATCGTGAAACCTATTCTTCTACATCCACTGAAGTTGCGATCGTATTGATATCTCGATCGAACATATAATGTCCGGACTTATCATCGCCGATAATATTCAGTTTATCCAATAAGGTGCGGGCTACAGCTTCTTCTTCCAGTTGTTCTGTCACGTACCATTGCATGAAATTGTGAACATTATAGTCTTGAACATTTAGACATTCGTAAATCACATGGTTGATCCGCTCCGTAACGAACATCTCGCTCTTTAGAAATGCCTCAAATAGCTCCCGTAATGAATTATAGGACGCCTTGGGTTTTTCCAAAGCGGAAACCTCGACCTTTCCTCCACGTTCATTGACGAACTTCACTAATTTGATCATGTGTACCCGTTCTTCTTCTGACTGTGAATAGAAGAATTCCGCAATGCCATTGTACCCTTGGGCGTCTGCCCATGAGGCCATCGCCAAATAGTGCATCGAAGCATTTGCCTCGTATTTTATCTGGTCATTTAGTAATGTTTCTATTTTTTTGTTCATCGATACTATTTTTAGCAAAGTTAATGAGAATTAGACGAATCGAATACCCCTTTTACTACGTAACAACAGAAGTGCCCATACAGAAGTAGAAAGGGCCTGAGGTTGGGTTAAGCATTTTCGAGATGATTACTGTCTGAGTTAAAAAATCCCTAGAATCGGCAAAGTCATTCTTGTATGCTTAAACAACCGTAAAAACAAAATCAAATCCGTAACTTTATAAAAAGAATTTTTATGGCCTGCGAAAGTAGTTTTAGTATCATAAAGGGAGTATTTACCGCCTTTTTGGAAGAAAACGGACATCGAAAGACCCCTGAACGTTATGCTATTCTGGAGGAGATTTACAATAATGATGACCATTTAGATATCGATTCGTTATATGTTCAAATGAAAAACAAGAATTATAGGGTAAGCCGTGCGACCTTATACAATACCATGGAGCTTTTGCTCGATTGTCATTTAGTACGCAAGCATCAGTTTGGCAACAAAGTGGCCCAATATGAAAAATCTTTCTTCAAAAGCAATCACGATCATATCATCTTAACGGACACCGGCGAAGTTTTGGAATTCTGTGACCCCAGAATCGAAAAAATCAAGGAAACCATTGAAGAAATTTTCGATGTCAAAATTGACGAACACTCCCTATATTTTTACGGTACCCGCAACAGCGCCTCTACTCAAGAACACACCGATATCGTGAACATCGTAAGCGAAATGTAGGCACTTTCCGCTACGTTTTCAAGCGATACTGCTGCAGCGTACTATCCATATTTAACATGAATTGCGTTCCGCGTATTAAATCTTCCATTTGGCGCAAAATGGCTTCATCTACTTTAAGGCAGATATCGATCAAGGGGTTGGCACACCAAATCTTATTGCATTGACCCCCACATTCCTCGCAATAGCAAGGCTCGTGTGATTTAATGACTATTGCTAACAAATGGTCCAAATCAGCTCGCGACATAAATAGACCTACCGTGTCAATCACGAGCTGCATCTCACAGGCGGGATTAGGACTATTGTTCACATGAAACACGGCCCCATAATCATTTTTATATATCAGCTCCATTTTGTTTCGGAATTTATAGTGGTACTATTTCGTCTGCTTTACGGTTTTGTTGCTCTTGTATTGATACACGAACGAAGAGATTCTAAAAAATTGTATCTTGAGCGCTATGATAACTATAGTTTTTCCAGTTGGTCACTACTTGCCAAAAAAGCGGATTGTCGTTTTTAGGATATCAGGTTCTACCCTCCTTTAACATCATTCGTTGAGTAAAGAAAAAACGATTTATTCCTTCGTCAAAAATCGGTCTGTTCTTCATTCGGGTTATACACATAATTAAACGTGTAATAGCGGGCTGCATCGGCAAAACCGTCCGGATTGGTCGGGGCGTTTTCATAATAGCTTAAGACTTCCACTTTGGCGTATCTACCATCAAATGTTCTGAATACCAATACTTTTCCCGGTATTGGTGAAATCACGTTGGTCATGAAGTTATAGTTATACCAACCATTATCACTTCCCGTAGGAATTGCGAAAACAGCAGCGGCATCTTGAGCGAAACTTAGTCCATCAGCGGAGTTCACTTCACTAAAAATACCATCAACGATGGCAGCAGCGCCATTTCCGTTGCGTTCTGGTTCATCATTGGTTCCTGTTACATCGCCACCATTGACAGCAATAGTCGTACCCCTGAACGCAATATCCCATTCCGTATCACTTGTAGTAACTTCTCCGGAGGCAAAGCTGAACTTCGTAAACTCACCTCCTATATCGCCTTGGCCTTGACCTCCTATTTGCGGGGCAAATAAATTCTCCATAGTACCCGTCACCAAATCCGACCATACGGTAAAGCTCGTCGTCGCTGCCTTTGTGGTACCGTTGGCTACAATACTTACCTCCCCTGAGGTAGCGCCAGCCGGGATTGAAGTGACGATTTGGGTGCTACTCACCGAATTGATTGTGGCAGAAACACCGCCAAAAGTCAAATTGATACTACCGGCATCCGAAGGAAAATCGGTTCCGGTAATCGTAATTTCCGTTCCAACAGTTCCCGACTCCGGGGTGATAGCGGTCACTGTAAACTCCGCCACCGGATCGTCGTCATCGCTACAGGATACAAATCCGGAGAGCACTAATAGCATTGTACATAATTTTAGTGTTGTTTTCATAGTCATGCTTGTTTTGAAATTTAAAATTGAAAAGTTAAACGTGTAAATAATTGTATTCCAGGATTCACCAGAATTTCGTTGTCTTGGACCGCTAACGGGTTTTGTCCCTTGAAATCCAAAAGGTTGTTCGCTCCCAATTGCAATTGATACTTTTCGTAGAACGTCTTTCCTAAAGTGAGGTTGACCAATGCATATCCAGGGACAAAAGAATCGTCGAAATCATCCAACAAATCGTTTCCGTTCCGGTCTGTCAAACCGAATCTACTTCTATACACCACTCTTAAATTGGCATTGGCACCCCACTTTGGTACTTCATAAAAAACCTTGGCGTTCAACGTATGGCGTGAGCGGTTTTCCAAACCGAAATAATCGTCTTTTGTTAAACGAATAGTTTGTAAGGTCTCTGGATCACGGCCAAAAACTTCGCCATTGTTCAAGGCATCTTCCTTGTTATTGTCAAAAGCATAGAGCAATTGATATCCTCCTGAAAAGTTTAGGTTTTCCATGATACGGTACTTGACATTAAATTCTAGCCCTCGGGTATAAACGCTTTCACGGTTGATATACCCGAACACATTTTGGCCATTGCTTTTCGAGGCCAATATTCGAGTGTCGATCAGGTTGTCAAAATCATTTCGAAAGAAGTTAATATCCGCAGTGACCTTTCCATGGATATAAGTAAAGCCCGCATTATAACCGATAGAACGCTCTGCATTTAGTCGTTGACCCAAATCATTATCGTCAACGACCAGGTTTGCGATTTCATTATTGGTCACTAGTCGTTGTATGCCCTCCGCTTCGACCTCTTTTCCAAAGACGGAATATCCACCTCCGGCCGCGTTTGTAAAGTCCAAATAGAGTTGTCTGAAATCCGGGGCCTTAAAACCGCTACCTACTGAAGCCTTGAAAGCGAACTTGTCATTGAAATCATATCTCGCAGAGAATTTCGGACTCAATTGTGAATTGTATTCGCTGTGCGTATCGAACCGGGCTCCGGCAATGATGTTCAACTTATCTATTGGTTTAAAGTCGTATTGCGCGAACATATACTGGGAATCGAAACGTACGACATCGGCAAATAGGGAACGGTCGAGGGTCTCGAAATTGTATCCCGCACCTACGGTTAAGGTATTGTTCGCTTTAAAACTGTGATTGAAGCGTACTTCAGGACGAAACAATTGCTGATTGAAATCGTTCGCTATCAAAAGCATATTGTCAAGGGGATCGACGGTTTTTTCATCGGTAAAATATCGCGTGTAGTACAACTCGTATTGAAGATTCGAATTCTTGGAAAGTCGATGATCGACCCTTAACTGCACATTGGCGTCTTGTTCTTTACTGGTACTTGGATCAATATCGAATTCTTGGAAAAAGTAGCGTCCCGACGTAAAGACCTTGATCTTTTCACCAATATCAAAATATACCCGCCCATTTAAGGTGTAGTTATAGAACGGGTTAACGGTTTGGCTTTCATCTCCAGAGGCCAGATCAAAACCATTTGTACTTAAGCGATCTGCAAAAATAAAATATCCGAAGTCACCACGGCTTTGCCCCAAACTCACATTTGTATTTTGATTGTTGAACGTTGCGGCCCTATGCCCGGCCTGTCCTGAAACGCTATCAGAAGTTGGTTTTTCCGTAATGATATTGATGACACCCCCAAGCGCTTCGGACCCAAACAAACTCGATGAAGGCCCTTTTACTATCTCGATTTGCTTGATATTTCCGATCGCAAAACGACTTAAATCCAAGTTCCCCGAACTTCTTCCCACAACGGGCACCCCATCAATCAATATCATGATGTAATCTGAAGCGACACCCTGAATCTGTACACCCTCACCTCCACCAATTGTGGCGTCAGGAGTCATTACGATTCCGGTTTGCTCGTTTAATATCTCATTCAAGCGTGTAACCCCAGTGCGCTGAATCTGTTTTTGAGAAATCAAGGTTACAGGCAACGGTACGGAAGAAAGCTGTCGATAGGTCCGTGTTGCGGTAACAACCACCTCGTCTAAATCTTGAATACTGATAGAATCTTGTGAGACAGCTGTTTCCTGCCCATATAACGAGCCCATTAAAACTACCGTGAAAACAAGGCTTACAACCTTATTTAGAATCATTCCTAATAATTTTGTTGACAAATATAGATCTTATTTTTAATCAGTCTAAATAAATTTTATATTTTTGAAGAATTAATTTTAGAAACCATATTTAATCTTTTTGAAATGAAAAAACTGATAATAGCAGCAGCATACCTTTGCTTTTTAGGCACGATGGCCTTCGCCCAAAAAAACAATAATGAACAGGATCGAGAGGCCATAAAAAAGATGTGTGGCTGTTATGAGGTGACCTTTAATTTTGCAGAAACTTTCAACTATAGTACAGATTCTCTCTATAGACCTTCCAAGAATAAGGTAGACAAGGGGCTTGAATGGGCACAATTGGTAACCGACAAAGACGATCAAGTGGTCATACAGCATATTCTTCAAGTCGGAAACCCAGCCGACCCCATGATCGTAAAACACTGGCGGCAAGATTGGCTTTTCGAAAACACCGACCTCTATCTATATAATGGAGATAATCATTGGGGCTTTGAAAAGAAGAGCCCAGCGGAGGTTGCTGGACAATGGACCCAAAAGGTCTATCAGGTAGATGATAGTCCGAGATATGAAGGATCTGCTACTTGGGTGCATGTTGACGGCAAAAGCTATTGGGAAAATACTACCCCTGCCCCCCTACCTCGACGTGAATATACGACCCGTGGGGATTATAACATTACGCTGCGCGGCAATCGACACGAAATCACGGAAAATGGATGGATTCATGATCAAGACAATTCGAAAATCATTCGAAAAGAAGGTGAAAAAGATGTCGTGCTAGCCAAAGAGAAAGGATATAATACCTATATAAAAGTTCCTAATTCAAGATGCCAGGCCGCGGCAGACTGGTGGCAAAAAGAACAAGCTAAATGGGCAACCGTTCGTGCCAAATGGGGTTCGGTGTTTGCGCGAAATACAGACTTGGTGCTCAAAGAGAAGGTGGACAACAAGGTGTTGTACAAACACTTGTTCTCTGATGAGATCCAAAAAGAAAAAGAGATTGCCACCGTCATTGACGCCTTTGTTGAAGATTCCGAAAATGAAAAATCAAAAAGTAAATAAGGATACCATGAAAATCAGCAACAGTTATAGTGCTCTAATCGCGCTACTTTTTGTTTCCTTGGGTTTTGGACAGGACAATATTTTTTTGGATCGAACCTACTGGCAAGCCAATCCCTCAATTGCGGATATCGAGAAAGACATTACAGACGGAAACGATATAACAGCACTCACCAGCGCTATGTTTGACCCCGTATGTTACGCGCTTATGGAAAAAACGGACAACGCAACCATAAAGTATCTTTTGTCCAAGGAAGGAAATGAAGTGGACAAATTGACCCATGACGGCAGAACGTATATATTTTGGGCGGCCTACCGCAACAATCTTGAAATGATGCAGTATTTGGTCGAGAAGGGGGCCAAAGCGAATATTGAAGATAGTCATGGATACTCGGTAATGAATTTTGCTGCAGTGACCGGTCAAACGAACCCAGAATTATACGACTTTCTATTGGCCAACAAGGCCGATATTCAGTCTAAAAACCATAATGGTGCCAATGCTCTTCTCTTGGTCGCACCCTTCGCTAAAAAGTATGAATTGATTCAGTACTTTGTCGACAAGGGAATTTCTTTGAGTAGCCAGGACAACTACGGTAACGGACTGTTTCATTATGCCGTAAAAGGGGGTAAAATTTCTTTATTGAAGGATTTAGTTTCGAAGGGGATCGACTTTAACACTAAGAATAAAAATGGAGGTAATGCTATTCTTATGGCGAGCCAAGGCACCAGGAATTTCCAGAATCCCTTGGAAACCTATATCTATCTAGAGGGATTAGGGCTCAAAGCCAACGACACCGATTCCGAAGGAAGAAACCCTTTACACGCTATTGCCAAAAAGAGTGAGGACCTTTCTATTTTTAAGTACTTCATTGAGAAAGGTGTCGATGTCTCACAGAAAGACGTTGATGGTGTATCCCCTTTTATGAACGCAGCAAACCATAATTCTTTGGAAGTCGTCACCTTTTTAGCCGACTATGTCACAGATTTCAATGCTAAGGATGAAAATGGTCGCTCAGCGCTTATGATGGCCGTAAATCGCAATAATCCTGAAGTCGTTAAGTTCCTTCTGGAACAAGGAGCCGATACCAAAACCAAAGACAAAAAAGGGAACACCCTGGCCCATGCTGTGCTGAACACCTTCGATCAGAAAAAGCCGAAGGTATTCGAAACAAAATTGAGCTTACTACAGGCTAAGGGATTGGATGTAAAAGAAGTACAAGAAAATGGAAATACAATTTTACATCTGGCGGCCAAGGAAAACAACCTTTCACTTTTAAAAAGATTGAAGGCATTTGATATCGATATCAATCATAAAAATAACGACGGTAATACGGCCTTACATCTTGCGGCGATGAGTTCCACTTCTACCGACATTTTGAAGCATCTTGTTGACCAAGGCGCAGATTCTACAATACAAACGGATTTTGAGGAATCGGTATATGATCTGGTCAGTGAAAACGAAAAACTCAAAGGTCAACTGTCCAGCTTAGATTTTTTAAAATAGTAAATCGACTAAATAGGTAATGTATATCATGAAGATTTTTTTAAAAAATGCGCTTGTCCTAAGCATGCTCTTTGTTTTTGGATTTGTCACCCCTCCCGAAACGGTCAACTATAAATGTATGATCCAACTGACCAACTATACCGGAGAAGGCGCCTATGTCGTCGTATCGTTACTTGATACGAAAGGTGATTATATTGAAACCCTATATGTACAGGGCGATGACAATGAATGGTACCGGGATATCGAAGAGTGGTGGAAGCATCTATACGGCATCAAAAGACCCGATATCGATGCTATTGTCGGCGAAACAGTAACAGGTGGTCAACGCAAAATGACGGTATTGAAAATTCCGGCTGACAAAATCGATGCTGGGTATACGATACGTTTTGAATCTGCCGTAGAAGATCAAGAGTACTACAAGGATGATGTTGAATTCGAGCTCACCTCCGAAAATCTAAAGTCAAAAAAAGAAGGCAAAGGTTTTATTCGCTATGTGCGCATGATTCCGCAATAAACATACGTCATGACCGTCTCTATTTGGAGGTATAGTCATTTGGTATTGGCACTTACTTCCGCTCTTTTTTTAGTGCTTGCATCCGTCACTGGTGCCATTCTGGCTTTTGAACCTATCATTAGTGCCTCAAAGCCCTATAAGCCCATTGCTATTTCAGGCATTACCTTATCCGAAACCATTGAAGCCCTGGAGAACCATTATGACGAAGTTTTATCTCTAGAGGTGGATCATAACGACTTTCTTATCGCTTCGGTAGTGACCTCAAACGGAGACAGTGAAACCATTTTCGTGCACCCGAAAACCGGCGAAAAATTAGGCGAACCTACCCCTCAGTCGTCCCTTTTTCAATTTACCACCAATTTACACCGGTCGCTATTCCTTAAAAGCATCGGTCGTTTTTTTGTAGGGGTGGTGTCTTTTTTACTTTGCCTTATTGCCGTTACCGGTTTGGTATTGATCATCAAAAGACAAGGTGGGGTGCAAAAGCTCTTTTCGAGGGTTCAAAAAGACTATTTTGAACTGCGGTACCATGTCATTTTAGGACGCTTGTTCTTGGCACCGATTATTCTTGTAGCGGCAACAGGCGTCTATCTTTCGGCCGAGAAGTTTTCGCATATTCCAAATACCGAACGAACGCATCAAATGCTTGAGCCAAATTCGGCAATCAATCCCGATGTGATGCCGAATGAACTACAAATCTTCACAGAGCTCAAGCTATCCGAGGTCAGGTCGGTCAATTTTCCGTTTTCCGAAATGCCCGAAGATTATTTTGAGGTTACTCTTAAAGATAAAGAAGTGTATGTAGATCAATATACAGGTCAAATTCTAAGTGAGGTCAACTACCCGTTTACCGCCTTGGCCAGCAGATGGAGCCTCTTCCTGCATACCGGTCAGGGTTCGGCACTATGGGCACTGGTGCTCTTATCAGCCAGTATTTCTATTCTGTTTTTCGTGTATTCTGGCTTGGTCATGTGGATAAAACGCAGAAGGAGTGTAAAATCCAACTTCGTTATGGCCGATAAAGACGAGGCAAGTCATATCGTCTTAGTGGGTTCTGAAACAGGTAACACCTTTCGCTATGCCAAACAACTCTCCTCAGTGTTGACCCATGCCGGGAAATCAGTTTTCATGACCGAGCTGAATCGATTTTCCACCTATGAAAAAGCGGAACACTTCATTATATTGACCTCTACTTACGGGGAGGGCGATGCCCCAACCAATGCAAGAAACTTTGCGACCCTACTTACGCAACTTAAAACACGACATACGATAAAGTTCGCCGTGGTCGGGTTTGGTTCATTACTTTACCCCGATTATTGCGCTTTTGCCCTCGCCGTTGATGGGTTATTGGAAAAAACCGACGGGTTTGAAAGGGTACTGCCAATTCATAAAATCAATAACCAAAACGACCGTGTTTTTCAAGACTGGGTACATCAATGGACCGCGGAAACCAAAACCCCTATTGCGATTCAAATTTCTAGAAAACGGCAAAAAGTCCCCGTGGCCAAGCCATTCACGGTTGTAGAACGTACAGCTCTAAACGATGACAGTACTTTTTTGATACGCCTGCGACCCCATAGAAAAGCCAGTTTTCAATCAGGGGATTTGGCCGGAATTGTACCTGACGATGGTATTAAGAGACAGTATTCAATTGCCAAAATGGAAAATGACATCCTTCTAAGTGTCAAAAAACATGCGCATGGTGTTTGTTCGCCCCTACTAAGTGAACTTGAACTCGGGGAAACCATGAAAGTACTGATTGAAGAGAATATCGGTTTCCATTTTCCAAAAAACAACCAACCGGTGTTGCTCATTGCAAACGGAACAGGTATAGCTCCATTCTTAGGCATGCTGCATGAGAACCGTCGAAAAGTGGAAACATATTTGTTTTTGGGGCTGCAAAAAAGAAAATCCTTAGCACTATATGAAGGGATATTGTCGAGAGTCACTAAAAGAAAAAAATTAACCGATATTCAAATCGCCTATTCAAGGGAAGACAAATGCAACTACGTTCAAGACCTCGTCAAAAGAAATCCCGAACTGATCTCAAACCTCTTACGCGACGGTGGCAGCATCTACATATGCGGTTCGTTGAATATGCAAAAAGCAGTTTTAAGGGAATTGGAATCGATAACGGCAGAAAAACTGAATACACCCCTAAGCATCTACGAACATAGGGAACAACTAAAAATGGACTGTTACTAAGATGGTCTTCATATAAGAATATTACTATGAAAGATATACACCCCATTTACCACAACGATTTTGGTTTTGCATTTCAATGGAAAGGAAATCTGCGACATACCGTCACAAAAGTTCAAATCGTATTCCGAGATACTGGATTACTACTTTCAAAGGAAGAACTAATTCGCTTTTCGGATAATATAAAATATACCAAGGAAAATAGCTCGCTTTGCAAGAACTGCGCTCATAATGAATCTTGTAAGGCACTTTTGGTCGATTCACCGGCTCCGCAAATCAGCTTTGCAATGAACGCTAAGGAATTAGAAGCCGTCCAAGACTTGGTGGAAGGCACTCTGTTTCAAATGAACCTAGACAACTATTTAGGAGGGCTAGTCGACAACAGCTAATGATAGGTAGCGAACAACTCCGAAGCCTTATTATAAGCGGCCTCAAAGACCAGCCAGTTGACTCCCGAATCCACCTTCTCAGCATTGAAGTAGGACAGCATTTTTTCGGTAGGCATATTTCCGGTGAGTTCATCTTTTGCCATTGGGCACCCACCAAAACCCTGCACAGCACCATCAAACCTTCTACAGCCAGCCTTGAAGGCAGCATCCACTTTCTCATGCCATTTCGTAGGCGTTGTATGCAAATGGGCTCCAAATTCGATTTCTGGGTATTTCGGAATTAAATTCGAAAATAGATAGTCAATGACTTCAGGGGTAGAGGTACCGACCGTATCGGAAAGCGAAAGAATACGAGCACCCATATGCGCCAATTTTTCGGTCCATTCTCCTACTACTTCTACGCTCCATGGATCGCCGTACGGATTGCCGAACCCCATTGAAATATAGGTAACCACCTCTTTTCCCGAGGCATCGGCAATCTGAAATAACTCTTGTAAAGTCTCGATAGATTGTGCGATGGTCTTGTGCGTATTCCGCATCTGAAAATTTTCGGAAATGGAGAAAGGAAACCCCAAATAATCGATCGCTTCGTACTGAACGGCATCGTTTGCCCCGCGCACGTTGGCTACGATCGCCAATAATTTACTTGACGTTTCGGAAAGGTCCAATTGGGCCAAAACTTCAGCCGTATCCACCATTTGTGGAATGGCCTTTGGGGAAACAAAGCTCCCGAAATCCAGAGTGTCAAAACCACATCCTAATAGTGATTGAATATAGCGCACCTTATCTTCTGTGGGAATAAAAGGCTTAATACCCTGCATGGCATCGCGCGGACATTCGATGATTTTGACATTTTCCAAGGTCAGGAAGATTGATTACGTTCGTAAAATTAGCACTATTTATCCGAAAGCAATAGGTAGATCGCAATACCGACAAAAACCACGATTTGCATCCACTTTAAATACAGTCCAACCTTTGCATTTTTCAGTAGGTATTCAGAAATCATACCGGAAAGCACGGCAATCAAACTAAAAATAATCGCAGACACGACCATGAACAAGATGCCCAAAATATAAAACTGGAGTACCGTGCTCATTTCGCTACTAAAGAGGAATCCCGGAAAAAAGGCCAGGAAGAAAATCGTCACCTTGGGGTTCAAGACATTCATTATAAATCCTTGACGGAACAATTGACCCACTTTCTTCTTCTCTGCTCGTCCCTGAGAAACATCAATAGCGCTAGTACTGATCGCTACCTGATAGGCCAAGTACAAAAGGTAGATCGCTCCGAACACCTTGATTATAAAAAAAAGGTTCTCGTTTCTTTTGATCACTGCAGAAACTCCGAATGCCAAGAGAGATGTGTGTACAATACAACCAGAGATCAGCCCAGCAACGGTAGCTAACCCGTACTTTTTACCGTTCGTAATGCTCTGCATCAACACGTAGATATTGTCAGGGCCTGGAGAAATGGCAAGGGCTGCCGTTGCGCCCATAAAAGCAAAGAGGATTTCGTAATTCAACTCGAAAAATCGTTAGGGTCGGAAAAATACAAATTCCGTGGCTGCCAACCTCATTTTTTATATCTTACCGGAAAATAACGTCTTATGAAAATGAAATACCTTTTTCCCTTGCTCTTGATGGCATGTGTATCCCTAAGCTTTATTGCTAACCATCAGGATTCGACCGTCGGACAAAATATACCACAAACAACCATGGAAAATGATAGCGTTTTAAGGCATGTTGTACTTTTCAAGTTCAAAGACGGTACTTCTGAAACCGATATTGCCAAAGTTCAAGATGCATTTTCAGCCCTGCCGACTAAAATTCCGGAGATTGCAGGATACGAATGGGGATTGAATAACAGCCCAGAAGGCCTCGAAAAGGGATTTACGCACTGCTTCTTTTTAACCTTCAAAAGTGAGGAAGATCGTGCGACATATTTGCCTCATCCTGACCATAAGGCTTTTGGCGAAGTTCTCGGACCACATTTAGATGATGTTTTGGTCATCGACTATTGGACCAAGTAGCCGGAAACCACCCGGTATTCTAAAGGAAATCTGAATTCTCGAGAAAAGATTATACAAGGGGCTTCAACAAGGCCTTGTTGATTTTCCGCACTAATGACGGACCTTCATATATAAATCCGGTATACAGTTGTACCAGATCGGCTCCGGCATCAAGTTTTGCTAGGGCATCCTCAGGTGAATGTATACCTCCCACTCCAATAATCGGAAAGGACTTGCCACTTTTTTCGGCCAAGAACCGAATCACTTCGGTACTCCTATTCACCAGAGGTTTCCCACTAAGCCCTCCTTTTTCCTCACTAAAGATCAAATCCGATTTCAAATTCTTACGTTCAATAGTGGTATTTGTAGCAATTACACCGCTGATTTTCGTATCCGCAACAATGGCTATGATATCAAGTAATTGGTTATCGCTCAGGTCAGGTGCAATTTTCAAAAGAATGGGTTTCTCTTTGACACCCTTCTTGGTCGCATACTTCTTATTCTCCTTTTTGAGTTCTTTCAGTAGGTCGGTCAAGGGTTCTTTATCTTGCAATTCTCGCAATCCTGGCGTATTGGGCGAACTAACATTTACGGCAAAATAGTCCACATGATCAAAAAGCGCGTCCAAACAAATAAGATAGTCCTTGACAGCATCTGCATTGGGGGTTACTTTGTTCTTGCCGATATTACCGCCAATCAATACACGATGCTGTTTTTTCAATCGTTCCACTGCATCGAAAACCCCTGAATTATTAAAGCCCATTCGATTGATAATGGCCTGATCGGCCTTTAGCCGAAATAAGCGAGGCTTAGGGTTACCCGCTTGCGGTTTGGGCGTCAGGGTTCCGATTTCAACAAAACCAAAACCAAAATCCGACAGTTCATTATAAAGCTTGGCATCTTTGTCAAAGCCAGCGGCCAAACCTATCGGATTATCGAATTTCAGTCCGAACACTTCTCTTTCCAAACGCTTATCCTTTATGGTATAAAGTGATCTGAATATGCCAGAAAAACCGATTTTGGAAAGCGTGCGAACGAGTGAAAAAGTAAAATAATGGGCGTTTTCAGCATCAAGCAGAAACAGCAACGGCCGAACGAAAAATTTATACATGAATTTTAGGAGGATTTTGGTAAAAATACGAACTGAGGTGCAGTAAACTTCCTAGCTGAGCGTATTTTATCAACAGATTTCGGTTGACAATTATTCTGGATCCACGATACTGTCCCTAACACCTGTCGGTACTACTTTTATAGGTCTTCTTACCGCTTCCATACAAAGTTGCAAATACCGTTCGTACTGTTTATCATTGAAGACGGTAAGTAACTTTTTATCGGCCTCCCAAGAAGCATCCACTATTTTTTGCTGTAGGGCTTTGTATTTATTCGCTAATGTCAGGAGCTCTTCGTGACTACTTTGCGGATGTGAATCAAATAGTTTTTGAATGGCATCTTCGGTCTCTTTGTTTTGAATCGTTAATTCAGCACTCCAGGTTTCCATTTGTGCAATTTGGGTGTCGTTGAGCTGAAAGACCTTGATGAGGGTTTCGGTATTCTTTCCCCCAATATCAAGAGTACACTCTTGAGCGTTTGCCATTGGCACGCTACATAAAAAAGTAAAAACCGATATAAAAGCTCTTAGATACATCACAATAGATTCGTATACTTGTTTGATAATAACAGTTTTTTTAACTAAAAATTATACAAATGCAGCAGTTAATGGACCGGTTTTTACGTTACGTGAAAATCGATACACAAAGTGATCCGAGTTCCGATACCACACCGAGTACTGAAAAACAATGGGACCTCGCCTATAAGCTAGTGGAGGAACTGAAGGAAATCGGCATGAAGGAAGTAACCATTGACGACAATGCCTATATCATGGCTACCTTACCCAGTACTACCGAAAAAGCTGTTCCGACCATCGGCTTCATTTCCCATTTTGACACCACGCCAGATTTCTCGGGAACGAATGTCACTCCGAAAATAGTTGAAAACTACGATGGCGGTGATATCATTTTGAACAGGGAAAAAAAGATCGTGTTATCACCCTATTATTTTGAAGATCTGTTACTCTATGAGGGACAAACACTGATTACAACAGACGGTACAACCTTGCTTGGCGCCGATGATAAAGCCGGTATCGCCGAAATCATAACCGCAATGGAATACCTCATCAAACATCCTGAAATCAAACATGGCAAAATTCGGATAGGCTTCACTCCTGACGAAGAAATCGGTAGAGGAGCCCATAAATTCGATGTTGAACAATTTGGCGCACAATGGGCGTATACTATGGATGGCAGCCAAGTAGGCGAATTGGAGTACGAAAACTTCAATGCCGCTGGGGCCAAAGTAATCATAAAAGGAAAAAGCGTTCACCCGGGCTATGCCAAGAACAAGATGATCAATGCAGTGAGCATTGCCAATGAATTCATGTCTATACTTCCTCCAGAAGAAACGCCGCAGCATACCTCGGGCCGGGAAGGATTTTTTCATATCCACAGCATGAAAGGGGACATTGAACATGCCGAATTCGAACTGATCGTAAGAGACCACAGCGCGACCCAGTTCGAGCGGAGAAAAAAGCTGTTACAAGATATCGTCACCAAACTGAATGCCACTTATGGAGATTGCATTTCCATGGAACTGAAGGATCAATACTTCAACATGCGGGAAAAGATAGAACCCGTATTTCATATCGTTGAGATAGCAAAAGAGGCTATGGAGTCATTGGAAATCGAACCGATCATCAAACCGATCCGGGGTGGAACCGACGGCTCACAACTAAGTTTTATGGGCCTGCCATGTCCAAACATTTTTGCTGGCGGCCATAATTTTCACGGTAAGTATGAGTATGTGCCCGTTGAAAGTATGCAAAAGGCAGTTGATGTTATCGTCAAAATTTGCGAACTTACGGCAAAGCGATAAGGCAGTAGTCAATTTTTCATTGCCTGAAAATTTCATCTCATGGACAAATCGGAAAAAGTAGAACGGTATTTTTCGGAAGAACATCCCTTTCAGGAAGCCATAGGAGTGTTGCGTACCCTTGCCCTTAAGACGAAAATGGACGAAACCTTCAAATGGATGTTTCCGACCTACACTTTGAATGGAAAAAATGTGCTGGCTATTTGTAAATTCAAAAAGCACTTTGGACTCTGGTTCTTTAATGGGGTTTTTCTTAGCGACCCACATGGGGTACTCGAAAATGCCCAAGAGGGAAAAACACAAGCGATGCGCCATTGGAAATTTCATGCTCTTGAGGATATCGACGAGACAAAGGTGTTCGGATACATGAACGAGGCCTTGGAGAACGAACGGAAAGGCCTGAAACTGGCCCCAAAGAAAAAAGCCCCGGTCAAGTTCGTAATGCCCGACCTGTTGAAGAATGCTTTAGGCAAAGATGCGGCTGCCAAAACAGCCTTTGGAAAACTTTCAAATTACAATAAAAAGGAGTATTCGGAATACATTGCCGACGCCAAGCAAGAAAAGACTAAACTAACGCGCCTACAGAAGATTCTGCCGATGATCAAAAACGGCGCGGGCCTGAACGATAAATACAAAAAATAAAAGCCTCGAAAAAAAATTCGAGGCCTTAGACTATTGATTTAGAATTATATTATTTCTTAGCGACAGCCGGTGTCTGCAACTTCTTGCTCATTTCCATTGAAATGGCCGAACGGTCAAATTTCAATTTGCCCGCCATGGTTTCAATGATGCATGAATTGTCCTTATCGCTTATCTCCATGACTTTGCCATGAAGTCCGCTTTTTGTCACTATGCGATCGCCTCTTTTTAATTCCGCAGCGTACTTCTTTTCATCTTTCGCACGCTTCATTTGCGGGCGTATCATAAAAAAATACGCAACCACAAAAATCAAAATCATTGGCAAAAACTGCCCAATATCACCCATATAGTTCTCTATTTGCTCTAACCCTATTTACCAGCAGTTGGTCCGAGTGGTGCCGCACCTTTTGGATTTACGAACGCCTTGATACGAAGAATCTCAGATCCCTTTGCCGTATTGGCTTTGACCGTAATCGTTTTGGTCACCTGATTCTGACCTGAACCATTGAACTTCACCACTAACTCACCTGTCGCACCTGGCGCTACCGGCGTATTTTTTGGATATTCAGGAACGGTACAACCACAACTACTAGAAGCATCTGTGATGATCAACGGGCCATCTCCGGTATTCGTGAATTTAAACACTGTTTCTTGAGGAGTACCCTGCTCTATGGTTCCAAAGTCGTGTTCTGACTTTTCAAAACTCATTACCGGTACTTGCTTTGCAGCTTCGTCTCGCTCCGCAGCTTCAGCTACGTTGTCCGTTTTGACCTTGCTCGAAGCATTTTCTTTACAAGAAACGGAAACGAAAAGGGTTAACGCCCCTAAAAATAAAATAGCTCTTTTCATCTTAATAATTTTTATTTGTTGTAAAATTAGATAAATATTATATACTAACGACAAAATTACCTCAATAGTCTATTAACGGCCCTCTTTTTTGATATGCAGTTCGTCGATGAGGTACCCAAAACACTTTGGCTTGACAGCTAGTACCTAACGAACTACTTTATAATAGGCCCCTACCCATTTTCTTCAACTTTCCATCCGCCTTATATTCCTTGACCAATTTGTCTAGAATACCATTAATGAAAATACTGCTCTTCGGAGTAGAATACTCTTTGGCTATTTCAAGAAACTCATTTATGGTCACCTTTTCTGGAATTGATGAAAAGTTCAACAACTCGCATATAGCCATTTTCAGAAGTATCGAATCGATATCCGCAATTCTATCTTTGTCCCAATTCGGGGTTTTACCTTCAATTTCCTTTTCCCATTTGGCATCGTTCAAAAGGGTTTTGATAAGTAATTGTTGGGCGAACTCACGATCTTGCTCGTCTTTTAACAATTCCGGCAAGAAAAACGAAGGGTGCTGTTCTTTGGTCACCTTGCGCAACAGCTTTAACACAAAAGTATTGACTATAGGTATATCATCGACCCATGTCAGTTGGTCATCCTCAAAGTAGTCATAGATTTTTTCGTTGGGCGCGATTACCTCCTTGAATAGAACCTGAACTAGCTTTTTATCCTCTTCATAGGTTTGCGAGGGGCGCCTCATATACGCCTGATATGTCTCGCTTCTAATAATGTCTTTATAGATTAATTTGACATACTCTTCATTCAAGTACCAATTTTTCAGCTTTCGCTTTGAAAGGGCTTCTTTAAGCAATGGATTGCCCGCTAGTTGAAGTAAAAGTCCATTATTGGCGAACCGATCCTTTTGAGGGTATTCGTCCGTACTATCGGCAAGGTATTTTTTGGTAGAAAGCGTTACTTGGGCCTCTGCGTGCTTCTGTATCTCGATCAACAAACTCAACACCAGCAAATACAGGGTATACATTTTATCGATACTGGCGTTTAGAAACCCCTGTTGTTTCTCCAGCGAATCGTCTTTGGAAT
Source organism: Maribacter corallii (assembly GCF_047345415.1). Classification (NCBI taxonomy): domain Bacteria; kingdom Pseudomonadati; phylum Bacteroidota; class Flavobacteriia; order Flavobacteriales; family Flavobacteriaceae; genus Maribacter; species Maribacter corallii. The sequence continues at coordinate 94,899 of NZ_JBLFEP010000007.1, read as the reverse complement.
GGATCAAGGCGTAAATACATTGCATCACCTTTACCCTAATGTGCCTTCTTGTAAGCATGTTAAAGAACTTTTATATGGAACTGGGTTTCTTTTCAGCGCGTAAAAGTACTAATCTATTTTCAATGTAATGTGGGCTAACAGGTATTATCTTATGCATTTTATAACATTTGGTTTTGGTTCAAACAACTATCTTTGGGAAATTCAAATGAACACCATCTCGTTGATCCAACCGGCCGAATGAAGGAACTTAAGCACCTCAACAAATACTTTAGAAAATACTGGTTAAAACTTTTTCTTGGCATTATCATTACGATCATTGCCAGAATTTTTTCTTTGGTTATGCCCTCTTACGTAAAAAAATCAATAGAGGTCGTAGAGGATTTTGCAGCCGACAAATTGGCCGAACCCGAAGCGCAGAGCCTTCTTTTAGAGTACATCATTATTATTGTGGGTACTGCCTTGCTCTCTGGCCTATTCACCTTTTTGATGCGACAGACCATCATCAACGTTTCGCGGTATATCGAATATGACCTGAAAAACGAGGTCTTCGATCATTACCAACTACTCAGTCTTAATTTTTACAAGAAAAACCGAACAGGTGACCTAATGAATAGAATCAGTGAGGATATCAATCAGGTACGCATGTATGCCGGCCCGGCCATCATGTACGGCATCAATGCCCTAACCTTGTTTTGTTGCTTGATTCCGTTAATGTTTATCAAGGCTCCCACACTTGCCGCCTATACCTTGTTGCCATTGCCGATCTTATCGATATTAATTTATCAAATAAGCAAGATCATTCATAAGAGGAGTACCGTAGTACAAGAATATCTGTCATCGCTATCGACTTTTACCCAAGAAGTGTTCTCCGGGGTTTCGGTGATCAAGGCCTACGCCTTAGAGCCTAAGATAAATTCTGAACTTAAAGACCTGGCCATTGAGGGAAAAGATAAAAGCATGAGTTTGGCCAAAGTAAATGCGTGGTTCTTCCCCTTGATGATCTTATTGATCGGAGTGAGTAATATTCTCGTTATTTATATAGGTGGAAAGCAATATATCAATGGGGAAATCGAATCTGTCGGAGTGATTGCCGAATTTATCCTTTATGTAAATATGTTGACTTGGCCTGTGGCTATCGTAGGGTGGCTGACATCGATAGTACAGCGTGCGGAAGCATCACAAAAAAGAATCAATGAGTTTTTAAAGGAAACCCCAGAAATCAATAACAGCGAAGAAGCCGAAACCATACCCATAAAAGGAAAGATCGAATTCAAGAATGTTTCCTTTACGTATGAGGATACCGAAATTACGGCACTCAAAAACCTTTCGTTCACGGTCAATGAGGGTGATACGGTAGCCATTCTTGGCAAGACAGGTTCTGGCAAGTCGACTATTTTAGATTTAGTGGCCCGTCTTTACGATGTAAGTTCAGGGGAAATTTTAGTGGATGATGTCCCTATAAAGAAACATCATCTCACTTCACTTCGCGAAGCTATCGGGGCGGTACCGCAAGACGCATTTCTATTCTCCGATTCCATAGAGACCAATATTAAATTCGGAAAACATGACGCCACCAAAGAGGAGGTTATCGAAGTGGCGAAAAATGCCGTCGTGCATGAGAATATCATGGGCTTTGGCAAAGAGTACGATACGGTTCTCGGTGAACGGGGAATTACCTTGAGTGGAGGACAGAAACAACGGGTATCCATAGCAAGAGCATTGCTCAAAGATCCAAAAATATATGCTTTCGATGATTGCTTATCGGCCGTAGATACGGAGACTGAAGAAGAGATTCTGAACAATTTGAAAAAGGCCTCCAAAAATAGGACTACCCTTATCGTAAGCCATAGGGTGTCATCCGCAAAGAACGCGGATAAAATACTTGTTCTTGAAGATGGTGCCCTTTTGCAAGAGGGTACACATGTAGAATTAAATGCTGTTGAGGGCTATTACAAAGAACTCTACGAGAATCAGTTATCGGCAAAAGAAAACTAGAAAATTGTTGTCGAATTGCCTTTTTTTTTACATTTTTGAGAGAATAAACCCATTATAAACACTAGACACTATACGATGAGCGAAAGAGATTCAATGGATCAGGAAGAAATCCATTCCAAAGTTTTAAGGGCGGGCAGAAGAACTTATTTTTTTGACGTCAGAAGTACAAAAGCAGGGGATTATTATTTGACCATCACCGAGAGTAAAAAGTTTACTCATGACGATGGTTCCTTCCACTACAAAAAGCACAAAATCTATTTGTACAAAGAAGACTTTGATGCTTTTAAGGAAAATGTAATTGAAATGATGGATTTCATCATCAACGAAAAAGGAACCGAGGTAATTTCAGAAAGACACCAAAAAGACTTTAAGAAAGAGGAAGATGAACCTATTGAAAACGGTGAGTTGAAATCGACTGAAAGTTTCACTGATGTCGACTTCGATGATATTTAACATCCATTTTAGAAAATAACTAGTTCACGGCTCTTTTAATTAAGAGCCGTTTTTTATTTTTAGAGCTTCGATTAATTCAAGATCCAAATGAAAAAAATAGTACTCATTCTTATTACCCTGGTGTGCCTTCAATTTGCTCACGCTCAGAAATCTCTTGATTTGAACTACTACCTTCCTCAAGGGGTTACCTATGACCAAACGATACCTACGCCAAAAGAAATCATCGGGCACGAAGTGGGCGAATGGCATGTGACCCATGATAAACTCATGTTCTATATGCAAACCTTGGCCGCAGCCAGTGATCGCATATCCATAGAAAACCGAGGAGCGACTTTTGAAGGAAGACCTATACTATTATTGACCATTACTACCCCTGAAAATCATCAGAATATTGATTAAATCAGAAAAGAACACCTTGCCATTACAGAAAATGGTACGATACCGGTCGATGATATGCCCATTGTGGTATATCAGGGCTTTTCGATTCATGGCAACGAACCTAGTGGTGCCAATGCAGGTTTGGCCTATGCCTACTATCTGGCCGCTGCCCAAGGTCCTGAAATCGATGCCATTCTAAACAGTACGATCATTCTATTGGATCCCTCGTTCAATCCTGATGGGCTGCAGCGTTTTGCCTATTGGGCAAACACCAATAAAGCACAAAACTTAATCGCCGACAATAACGACAGGGAATATCATGAGGTATGGCCCGGGGGGCGTACCAATCATTATTGGTTTGACATGAATCGTGATTGGTTGCCCGTGCAGTTACCCGAGAGTAGGGCCCGTATCAAAAGTTTTCATAAATGGATGCCCAACATACTGACCGACCATCACGAAATGGGAACGAATTCCACCTTCTTTTTTCAACCAGGAGAACCGACTCGAGTCCATCCTTTAACTCCGAAAATGAACCAAGAATTAACGGCCGAAATCGGTACGTATCACGCAAAAGCCTTGGATAAAATCGGTTCTCTATATTATTCCGAGGAAAATTATGATGACTATTATTACGGAAAAGGCTCCACTTTCCCCGATGTCAATGGTAGTATTGGTATTCTATTCGAACAAGGTAGCTCAAGAGGTCATATTCAAGAGAGTGAAAATGGATTATTGACGTTTCCGTTTACGATACGCAATCAATTCACCACTGCGCTATCAACTATTCAGGCGGCAACGGTCATGCGAGCGAAAATCTTGAAGTACCAGCAAAGCTTTTATAATGACGTCAGAAATGAAGCCGCACGAAGCAAGACCAAAGCCCTGGTTTTTGGCGATAGCAAAGATGCCGCAAAAACATGGCATTTGGCTGAAATACTAAATCGACATAAGATCACATTTCACGAGTTGGCCGATGATGCGAATATCTCCGGAAGGTTTTATAAGAAAGGGGCCGCCTACGTTGTTCCTATGAACCAAAAGAACCATCGGCTTATAAAGGCCATGTTCGAAAAACGTACTACGTTTACTGACAGTCTGTTCTATGACATATCGGCTTGGACGTTCCCCTTGGCCTTCAATGTAGATTATAAAGAACTTCCAAATCTGAGTAATGCAGGCCCTGAAGTGACCGACTTCAAGCCTCTAAAAGGAAAGGTTACCGCCCAAAGCGGGTATGCTTATCTTTTCGAATGGAATGAATACTATGCCCCGAAAGCCCTGAATCGCATTACTGAAAAGGGATTACGGGCCAAGGTCGCGAAATCACCTTTCACTTTGGAAGGAAAAAAGTACGATTACGGCACGATTATGATTCCGGTACAGAACCAAAGTTTGAATTCCGACGAACTACATGCCTTTTTACAACGCACTGCAGAACAGAGTCATATTGAAATCACGGCGGTCGGAACGGGGCTCACCCGCGGAATCGATTTGGGCAGTAATGATTTCGACCCGATCAAAAAACAAAAAATAGCCATTTTGGTCGGTGAGGGTATCCGCTCTTATGATGCTGGTGAAATCTGGCATCTGTTCGATACGCGTTACAACATCAAGTTGACCAAATTGGATGCTTCTTATTTTGGCCGTGCCGATTTGAGTACATACACCGATATTATCGTTCCGAGTTCCTACGGCAGCTTTCAAACCAAAAAAAATGCGGTTAAATTGAAAACCTGGGTTAAAAATGGCGGCACCTTGATCGGGTACCGCAATGCTGTGGAATGGTTTGAAAAAAATGAATTCGTACAGCTGAAATTTAAAAAGGACACCTTGGTGGCAAAGAATATCCCTTTTGACCAAAAGAGGGACTTTCTAGGGGCACAGGTGACGGGCGGGGCCATTTTCGAAGCCAAACTGGATCGCTCCCATCCTATTGGCTATGGCTATAAAAACAATACGCTACCCCTTTTTAGAAATACGAATATCTATATTGAACCCGATAAGAATAGCTATAATAACCCGATTCAATACACATCGAATCCGCTATTGAGCGGCTATATCTCAGAGGAAAATACGAAGTTGATCAAAAATTCCGTTCCTTTTCGAGCGAATAGAATGGGAAAAGGTCGCGTCATTGTCTTCACCGACAATACCAATTTTAGGGCCTTCTGGTATGGCACCAACAAATTGTTGATGAACGCTATTTTCTTCGGGGAGAGTATGTAGTCAAGTCCATTTCACGTATCCCCAGTTAAAAAGAAAAAGGCCGATAACGGTCCATACGGCTATCTGTGCAGTCAGCAAAAATGTTATACCGGCGAACAGAATCCCGTAGTAAAAAGGGTATGCGATTAACGCGAATGCGAATCGTAGGGTACCCATGAATTCAGCTTCCCATACTTTCGGTTTAAGTATTTTTTTCCAGATTAAGACCATGGGCAAATTGACAAGCATAAAAAGTACCGTGACCAACCTTCGAAAAAAACCCCGCTGATTTTTTTTATTCGTAGCGCGAGGGCTACTGCTCAATTGCAGTATTTGCTGGTGGACCGCCGGTGGATCGAGGTAATCAACGTTCATCGCATCCAGGGTACGAATGATATCACCATATCGTTTTTCATCGGCAATATGTGTGGTAAGTGTTTGGAGCTCTGTCTCCACTTTGTCTTTGATGTTCGTTACAGACGACCTGATATCCTTTGGATCATAAGAAGACCTTGCTGGAATACTATTTCCGAAATATAGGGCCACATGGTCGGGAAAAGAGATCGCATTTTGGTAGTTCATACCTATTGGCACTAAGTGAACATCCAATTCTTGGTTCGCATCAAAGGCATTAAAAATAATACGGGTAAACCCCTTGCTTAGTGGTCTGACACGTCTTTTCAAACTATGGTTCGCCTCTGGGAACATAAGAAGTACTTCTTTGTCTATCAGTAATTGAGAGCACTGATCGAAGACCTCCTGATTGTTTTTCAATGCCTCTCTTCCATCACGGATTCGGTATATCGGTATCATCTGAAAAAAATCAAATACCGCTTTTAAAAACTTTCCTTTGAACACATCAGATCGGGTCAAGAAATACGGTTTCCTAGCGCAGTCAACGGCAATCAATAGCACATCCAACAATGCGTTTTGATGATTTGGCAAAAAAAGTACCGCCTTGTCTTGAGGTACATTTTCTAGGCCGTGCATTTTAATTTTGCCAAAATAAAGATGAAGGCTAACCTTTATCCAAATTTTAACAAGTTGATATCCGATCCTCTTCAAATCAGTTCTTCTTTTGAAAGGGGCCGATATCCCCAAAAAGTTGCCAGTACCAGGCCTGAAACCAAATGCCAAATGCCCCAAAATGCGGCTAAAAGAGCCATTCCACCCAATCCGTCGAAAAATGTGAAAATCAAAAGAAGTCCCAAGCCCGAATTTTGAATACCGGTTTCAATGGTGATGCTTCGCCTGTTACGTTGTGAAAGTCCAAAGGCTTTTGCCAGGGAAAATCCTGTGGTAAACGCCACAAGATTGTGTATCACCACGATCCAGAACACATAGGTGACGTACTCCATAAAAACATCCCGGTTATTGTAAAGTGCCAAAAACAGAAGAAGCACAAAAAATAGAAGTGAAGCGACCTTCAATACCTTGCTCATTTTTTTTGCCAAAACCGGTTGATAATGATTGACACCCATCCCCAAAGCCAGGGGGATACCCAAAAGCAAGGCAACCAACTTGGTCATTTCAAAAGGGGAAATGGCGATCTCGGTCAAAATCGCCGCTGTAGGTTCGTAGAACGATCCCCAAAGTTGAAGATTAAAAGGTGTCATTACAATGGCCAACAAAGTGGCAATAGCAGTAAGACTAACGGATAGCGCTGTATTTCCACCAGACAAATGGGTAATGAAATTAGACATGTTGCCGCCCGGACAGGCCGCGACCATGAACATACCCAGAGCTATACTCGGTAAAGGTTCAATGGCAAAGACCAACAGAAAGGTCACTGCAGGAAGCATCAAAAATTGACTAAAGACTCCAATAAGAACAGGCTTGGGATCCTTCAGCAGCCTTTTGAAATCATCTGTAGTGATTTCTAGCGCGATACCGAACATCACAAATGCCAACGCCACGTTCAAAACCCAGAGGGCCTCCGCGTCAAAATTAATCAAAAGGGTATCTAAGGTGGTCTCCGTCAAATGGAATAGGGTTGGTTATGGCACTGAGCTGCTATTCTCGTGGAAGTTAAAAAATCACATATTGGATAACAAAGAATCACCGAAATACTTTTAACTTTAAATTTCGTAAAACACGGTAAAAATGGCAAGGACCCCTAGCAACATGATGCCGCTAAAAACCAAGGCACCTTCTTTTCATTTGAGGGATACCCTTACAGGTGAAATTAGGAGTTTGGAAGAACTTCGAGGCAAAAATGGCACAGTAATCGCCTTTATTTGTAACCACTGTCCCTTTGTAATCCACGTAAATGCACAAATGACACGAGTGGCGAAAGATGCCCTCGAAAAAGGAATCGGTTTTATAGCGATTTCCAGCAACGACGTGACGAATTACCCCCAAGACGCTCCTCATCTGATGAAAGCGAAGGCAATCGAAGAAGGATATGGTTTTCCCTATCTATATGACGAAACACAAGAAGTCGCAAAGGCGTATGATGCGGCCTGTACCCCGGATTTTTATTTGTTCGATGGTCATCTTGAATTAGTATATAGGGGGCAATTCGATGATTCAAGACCAGGAAATGGAAAACCGGTCACGGGAGCGGATTTGACGAAAGCCATAAATGCTCTCTTACAAGGCAATCAAATAGACGAAGACCAAAAACCCAGTATCGGGTGTAATATCAAATGGAAACCAGCATAACAATACTATGAGAATCAGTTCAAAAGAAGCCCTTCAAAAACTTGCTACTACCGATTCGCCATTCCATACCTTGTTCGAACATGGAACGCTTTCGGTAGAAATTTACAAACCCGAACAGGTTGATCTGCAGCAGCCGCATACACGTGACGAAGTTTATGTGGTCGTCTCCGGTACCGGTGAGTTTCTAAACGATGGGGTACGAACTGATTTTGGTCCTGGGGATTTTCTTTTCGTACCGGCAGGGGTAGTTCATCGCTTCGAAAATTTTACAGCGGATTTTACGACTTGGGTCCTTTTTTATGGTCCTGAAGGAGGCGAATCGAATCAGGACAAATGAAACACATTGTTCATTTTGAACCGTTACACCCTAAAACCTTCCAGGATTATATCGAGGTCGGAACGCGAGCCTACAACCAGCATTATCTGCACCTATGGCCGCTTCAGGATTCATCCCCATATATTTCCAACAGTTTTACTTTAGAAATTCTTGAAAAAGAGGAACGGGACGAAAACACCCTATTGTACCTCATCAAAAGTGATTCAAAAGTCGTTGGTGTCTTAAAATTTACGTTGAACGCCCGTTTGGACGGGTATACTCAGCAGGATGCTCTTTATGTGGATAAAATCTATATTCAAAGGGAATACTCCGGAAAGGGAATCGGCGGCAAAACAATTCAGTTTGTGCTTTTAAGGGCCGCAGAACTCCAAAAAAAAATAGTGTGGTTGGATGCTATGCAGAAAGGCCCTGCCCTAAACTTCTATCTCAAAAACGGTTTCGATATCTATGGAGAAAGTGAGATACGCCTGCCCACCGTCCTAGAAACAGAAAAGCAAATGTATATTATGGTCAAAGAATTAAGGCACTAATGCTAGGCCCAACCTTCCCGCTTTACCAAATTGGCAATTTGGGTAAAATGGTGATTACCATGCCATGCGTATTTGGCAATATTCTCTCGAAGTGAAACTTTGACATTACCCTCAGGGTGCTCAAAACACTGCTGTAAATCATCTTCCGAAAGCCCCTTCAACAGAAAGACCAATTTTGCATGCAAGGCGGTAAGATAAGTCAATGAGAGTTGAATCGGGGCGGTTCTGGCATCAAAAAGCTTGCTCCAATCTTTCTCCTCGTATGCCTTGATCAATGGTTCGTTTTCGGTTAAGGTCCATTTAAAGCGGGTATAACTGTGGTGGTGACTGTCGGCGATATGATGTACTACTTGACGAACGGTCCAACCTTCCGGGCGGTATGCGGTGTCTAATTGTGAATCGCTTAAATCACTGACCAAGTGCGTCAGTCTACTAGGCAGCTCTTCCAAAGCAGTGATCCATTCCTTTAATTTTTTCTCATCCGTATCCGAATGGTATACGAACCTTCCCGTAGGGTACTTTAAAAACTCCAAATCAACGTTTTCCATAGTTCAAAAATAACAAACTTTAAGACAATTTTAATTTCTGAGAATACCGCTTGAGGCTTTAATCCATTAAATTTGTGGGATAACTAGAATTTAACATAAAGAATATAAAAATGGCAACAATACGACTAGGTGACAAAGCACCCAATTTCACGGCGGACAGTTCAGAAGGAACCTTAAATCTCTATGAGTATCTTGGCGATAGTTGGGGAATACTTTTCTCCCATCCTGCTGATTTCACTCCTGTTTGTACCACTGAACTGGGTACCGCGGCAAAATTCAAGGAAGAATTCGATAGGAGAAATGTAAAGATGTTAGCGCTTAGCGTTGATGGTGCGGCCTCACATAAAGAATGGATAAAAGATATCAATGAAGTGCAACAAACGACGGTTAACTTTCCGATTATCGCTGACGAAGATCGAAAAGTATCTGATTTGTACGATATGATCCACCCCAATGCGGACAGTACCTTGACGGTACGTTCTGTTTTTATTATCGCTCCCGACAAAACCGTTAAACTGACCTTGACCTATCCTGCCTCCACAGGGCGTAATTTTTATGAACTGCTTAGAGTTATTGATTCATTGCAGCTTACGGCGTACCATAAGGTTGCCACGCCGGCGAATTGGAAAGAGGGTGAAGACGTTGTAGTCAGTCCGTCCATTACTACAGCTGACGCTAAAGAACTATTCACCAAAGGGGTAGAAGAAATAAAGCCCTACTTACGTATGACCCCCGACCCAACAAGCTAGGCACATCATAGTGCCATCAAATACAAAGCCTCTAGTCATAGTTCTAGAGGCTTTACTTTTTCCCGTACTTCCCATTTTCATTCCAACACAGCGTTTTTAAAGGAAAACCGAAAAAAACCAACGGAGATTTATCAAAAGACTTATCTTGTAAGGCGCAGGTCCTTTTCGGATCGTTTTCCGCTTTAACCAACTACTAATTTATTTTTATGAAATCTTTAACCGTTACCGAAATCAGTGAACTATTGGATGGTGAGCTAATCGGGGAAACCACGCATCGCATCGAAGGACCTGAAGAATTGTTGAAGTCCGAATCACACCATATCACATTTATTGGAAGTAGAAAATATGCTTCACGATGGATAGATTCCAAAGCTTCAGCGGCCATTATCAATGAAAATATAACCATTGAACCCGGAGAAAATCGTGCTTTGATCAAGGTGAAAAATGCTGATTTGGCAATGGCCAAGGTATTGGAAGCTTTTCAACCTGAACCTCCTGCTTTCGATGCTGACATACATCCTACTGCCGTCATACATGAAAGCGCCGAGCTCGGCAAGGGCTGTAAAATAGGAGCACATACGTATGTTGGGAAAAATGTAGTGCTCGGTGAAGGTGTCATTCTCTACCCTAATGTCACCATACTCGATGAAACCACTATTGGTGCCCATACCGTGGCTTGGTCCGGTACGGTCATACGTGAACGTTGTACCATTGGGGCCAAATGTATTTTTCATGCCAATGTCAGTATTGGAGCTGACGGATTTGGCTATCGGCCCAGCCCTGATGACCGGGGATTGGTCAAAATTCCACAAATCGGCACTGTAGTTATTGGCAACGATGTAGAAATCGGGGCTAATTCATGCGTTGACCGCGGTAAGTTCAGTGCAACTATTATAGGCGATAATTGCAAAATTGACAATCAAGTACAGATCGCCCACAATTGTATCATGGGCCGTTCATGTATTATGGCAGGGCACAGCGGTCTAGCCGGATCTGTAACCTTGGGCGATGGGGTCATCATCGGGGGCAGTGCTTCCATCAAAGACCATACGACACTACACTCCGGGGTAACCGTGGGAGCCGGATCAGGCGTGGTAGGTGATGTTGAAGCAGGTAAAACGGTTCTCGGTTATCCAGCGCAAGAATCACGTGAAATGTTGAAGCAATGGGTGATGATGCGAAAATTGGCAAAGGAATGACCACCCCAAATTCAATTGAACTGAAACCCTTCTACTGCCCAGATTTCAGCTATAAAAGCTTTGACTCAGGGAGCTTCAAATGCTCCCAGAAAATTAGTAACCTAAATATAACTTCCAAAAATTCAACCAATTAAAGATTTAACACTATATTTGGGCTTTAATAATTTTTAATTTTAGTATTATGGGTAAAGGAACAGTTAAATTCTTCAATGATTCCAAAGGATATGGATTCATCACTGAAGAAGGTTCGAACGAAGATCATTTTGTACACATTTCAGGCTTAATCGACGAGGTTCGTGAAGGTGATGTTGTGGAATTTGAACTACAACAAGGTAAAAAAGGATTGAACGCCGTTAATGTGAAAGTCGTTGACTAGATAAGGTATTGAACTTTTTTATAGTATAAATCCCGATGGTTTCATCGGGATTTTTTTATGCCTTTTTTCAAATCGATTGTTTCGTTTCACAGACAGGTTACCTACTTGCGCGGTACCTATACATACGTTTTCACTATTTGTGGCGTTATTTAATTAACCATTTACCCAACCGATTTAAAATAATAGTACCAATGATTACCTTTTTTAGTGTCCTCTTTCTCTTGATCGCCCTGAACATAGCCCTAGTAAAACTGAGTTCAATGGGAGTTGAAAATTCCGAAAAGTAGGGTTTTAGATCTAAGGACTGTTTCGTATACGACAGCCGTCGGAAACTGCTAACAACTTCAAACCGTGATAACATTCTTTTTAATCCTACTTGTGTTGGTATGTACCAACCTTTATGTGCTACTCATCCGTACCGATGAAGCATAAAAAAACCTTCATGTTTATGAAGGTTTTTTTATTGGTGATACTGGTAGGTGACTAGCCAACCTTCATCAATTCCACATCAAAAATCAAGGTGGCGTTTGGTGGAATGACCCCGCCGGCACCGGCACTACCATATGCTAAATCAGACGGAATTACAAAACGGGCCTTATCTCCTACTTTCAACAGTGAAATTCCTTCATCCCATCCCTTTATGACCTGTCCGACTCCCAATTGAAATGCAATGGGCTCGTTACGCTTATAGGAAGAATCGAAAACCTGACCGTTCAATAAAGACCCTTCGTAATGCACGGACACTCGTTCTCCAGTAGCTGCTTGGCCTCCATCTCCTTTTTGAATGATTTTATATCGCAATCCGGAAGGTGTGGTTTCAAAACCAGCGGCAACTTTATCCAACTCAGCAGCCTGTCTTGCCTTTTCTTCTGCAATTCTAGCTTCGCCAGAACTTTTGAATGTTTCAAAGGCTTCAAGTGCGTCCCAAGCTTGGGCGTCTTCCCCTACTCTTACAATTTCGAGGCTCTCTATTGCGTCACCTTGGTCTACGGCATCAACTATTTCTTGTCCTTCGGTAACATGACCAAAGACCGTATGTTTATTATCTAACCACGGCGTCGCAACATGGGTAATGAAAAATTGACTTCCATTGGTACCTGGGCCTGCATTCGCCATTGATAAGACTCCTGGTCCTGAATGTGTCAATTCAGAATGAAACTCGTCGTCAAATTTATATCCGGCATCTCCCGTACCCGTTCCTTGCGGACATCCGCCTTGAATCATAAAGTCAGGTATGACGCGGTGAAATTTCAATCCGTTGTAGTAAGGTTCGCCTTCGGCCTTAGCAGTGTTCTTCATTTTACCCTCTGCTAGGGCTACAAAATTACCTACCGTTCCCGGTGTTTTATCATGGGTAAGTTTAACCAATATCCCTCCTTTAGAAGTATTGAATTTAGCGTAGATTCCGTCTTGCATTTTACTCATTTTTATGAGCGGCAAAGGTAGAGATATTTACGTTAACACAGCTCATTTGGAAACTGAAGTTATCATCGATAAACGGAATTGCCCTACTTTACACGGTGAAACAGTCCTCTCGAAATTACCGATTGACGATTTGTGAAGCGCGTATGTCCGATTATTTACATTATTTGGATTATCCGCTATAGTTTTCCAAGTTCAAATCCCCTGATTCATTGACCATGTCAAGAACTGAACGTATTCATCAAATCGATCTATTCAGATTCATTGCGGCTGTCGGTATTGTTTGTGTTCATTATTTGTTTAGAGGTTACAAAGCGGATAACTTAACCCATTTGAATCTACTGGAACTCGGTGGCGAATGGGTCAAATACTGTTTTGTTGCCATTGATCTCTTCTTTATAATCAGTGGTTTTGTAATTTTTCTTTCCGTTAGGAATAAATCACTGGGCTTTTTTTTTAAGTCAAGAACAATGCGCATATTCCCGGTGTACTGGCTATGTGTTTGTGTCACTTATGCCGTAACTATACTATATGGGGAACCAAGATTTACGGCCAGCTGGAGTCAGTTGATCTTCAACCTTCTTCTACTTCAAGATTTTTTGAACATCCAGCCTCTAGACGGAGCCTATTGGACCATGTCAGTAGAGGTCAGGTTTTATTGCCTGACAATGGCCTATCTTCTTGTGTACCGGTTTAAAAAAATCAAAATCGTCAATCTTGCCTATTGGTGGTTGGTGTTGAGTATATTATATCCATTCGTGCAACATATTTTTCTCGTAAAAGTGGTCGATCTGTTCTTAATGTTCAAATGGTCATCGGCCTTTGCCGCTGGTATCATAATGGGTGAAATCTTCAAGTCGAAAAGACTTACTGCAAAGAATGGGATAGGCTTAGTAGTTTGTTTTGCATTGACGATATATCATCGACTGATCTATGTGGCCGAATCTCGGGCATACTTTCAAACTGATATTTCGGATACAATCGTAATTCTAGTACTGCTGGCCGTTTATCTTTTGATGTTATCCGTTGTTCTCGGTAAGCTAAAATGGCTGAACAAACCCTACTTTTTTACCCTCGGTCTGCTCACTTACCCGTTGTATTTGCTTCATCAAAGAATAGGGTACATTATCTTCAACAACCTCATGTACGACGTAAACAAATATGTACTTTTAGGTGGTACGTTCATCTTAATGCTCGCCGCATCATTCTTGATCGTACGATGGGTAGCTCCTTGGACAACGAAATTTTTGAATCGGGCATTAGAAACCTTCCTGAACGTCATCTCCAACCGCAGTGCAGATACCAATGCTGCTATCGCCACCAAAATTAACCCCATTAGCAGAAATGCATTCAAAAAGTGAGGCCTGCGCTAGACGCTAAGTTTTGATTCGAGCGTCAAATCAAAAGCCGTACTTGTCAAAGAGATACATCAAACTTGCCATCGACGCCGCCCCTAATTCCAACTCTCTTCTATTGACATGTTCAAAAGTGTCATTTTCAGCATGGTGATGGTCAAAATAACGTTGTGAATCAGGTCTGAGACCGGCCATTACCATAGTTTCGTTTTTCAATGGCCCAATATCGGCACCAGCAAACCCCTTCTTAAACCAATGTACATTATAGGGTTCAAACAGCTCGGACCATCCTTGGGCCTTTTTCAAATTCGCCTCGGAACAATCGAAAGAAAAACCCCTTGGCGTAAATCCACCCGAATCGCTTTCCAGAGCGAATACATGTTTTTCGTTTTTGCTTTGAGCTACCTCCGCGTATTTATTTCCGCCTCTCAAACCGTTTTCTTCGTTCATAAAAAGTACGACACGAATGGTTCGTTTCGGTCGATAGCCGGTTTCCTTTAAAAGCCGCAACACTTCCATACTCTGTACACAACCGGCTCCGTCATCATGAGCACCATCGCCTAAATCCCATGAGTCGAGATGCCCCCCGACTACCATGATTTCTTCGGGATGGGTGCTTCCTTTAATCTCACCGATTACATTGAAAGACTCCACATCATCCAATTGCTTGCAATTCAACTTGAAAAAAAAGTTCAATTCAGGATTCAGTTTTAAGGTCGTACTTAGAAAGTCGGCCCCATTGGTACTTATGGCAGCAGCGGGTATCCGCTCTTGTACGGGAACATCCCCATACCCCATAGAACCTGTATGCGGATAATCATCCTGACTTAGGGTCATCGAACGTACAATAACCCCTAGGGCCTCATATTTGGAAGCCTCGGCAGCACCTGAGTATCGCTGATCGACACAACCTGAATAAGCTTCGAAAGTATTGATAAGCGTTGCCTCCATAGGGCGATTGAAAAAGACGATCTTACCCGAAATCTTTTCCTTACCCAAGGCCTCCAATTCCTCAATACCACTTACTTCGATTACTTGGGCCTTTATTCCTCTACCACCTGTAGCTACCGAACCACCCAAGGCACATATGGGCACATTACTTGTTACGCCCGGCGAGGTTTCGATATATGCGAATTCAGGGGTACCTCTCACCCATTTTGGTACCATCACCGGCTGCAACCAGACGCGGTCCAATCCTAAGGAATCCAATTGAGCCTTTGTATAATCAACGGCCTGTTGCGCTTGAACGGACCCGGATAATCTTCCTCCGATTTGATTGGACAAATGATTGAGCCATCCATACGACTTGCCTTCGACCAAGGCCGCATCGTAAATAGCCCGCAACTGTTCACCATCTTCCTTTTGAGCGGTCATTTGAAGTGTGATCAGAAATACTACAACATATAATTTTCTCATTCTTTTTCGTTTTCCAACTGGCTTTTATAATGCTCTAAATTAGCCTTTATTTTATCGGCTAGCTCAGGTTCCTTGATATCTTCGTATTTTTTTAACTCTTCCAACAAGATCGTCGCCACCACGACACGTGCCGCTTTCTTGTTATCGGCCGGAATTACGTACCAAGGTGCATGGGAAGTTGATGTTTTGTTGATTGCCTCTTCGTAGTATTTCTGATACTCTGTCCAAAGTGCCCTCTCTTTTAAATCGCCTGGTGAAAACTTCCAATTTTTTCGTTTGAGTGCCAATCGTCTCAAGAGACGTTGACGTTGCTCCTCCTTTGATAGGTTAAGGAAAAATTTAAAAATAATCGTCCCGTTTTCGGCGATATGGCGTTCGAAATTATTGATTTGTTCAAACCGCTTATCCCAAAATTTCTGATCAATATCGCTTACCTTCTGGATTCCTGGAATTCGTTCTCCCAAAATATACTCAGGATGTACCCTGGTCACCAAAACGTTTTCATAGTGGGTACGGTTGAAGACCCCGAATTTCCCTTTTTCAGGCAAGGCAATGTAATGTCGCCAGATATAATCATGACCTAATTCAAGCGCTGTTGGCACCTTAAAACTATGCACTACCACTCCGCGGGCATTGAAATCCTTAAAAACTTCTCGAATCAGGCTATCTTTACCCGCCGTATCCATGCCTTGAATGCAAATAAGTACACTGTACCTATCATGGGCATACAAGGTATCCTGAAAATCACCGAGCTCCTCCCTGATATTCTCTAAGCCACGTTTCAGTTCTTTATCTGACACACCAAGATTTGTAACTGTCTCAAAATCCGATAGTTTTACTTCTTTTTCCACTTTATAGTGGGTCAACTCTACTTTATCCATAACGGAATATAAAATATTTTATCGGTGAAATGCAGATAATGTTAAAAAAAATGACCATTCAACTCCGGTTATGACCAGTTCATCCAAAATACCTCAAACAGCGCGTGTTCTATCGAAAAAACTAGGGAGCAAGGCCCCTAATTAGGTAATTTTATCTTCGTAATACACCCAAATATTACACCCTAAATACCTACATTATGAAAACACTTTACATTGTGTTATCCGTATTGGCTATTGGCCTATGCGCTTCATTCAAAACCAGTGAGGCTTGCGAATATGCAGGTTCCAATATTGGGTATGTAAAGACTCAAACCCAATTGGCGCTGGACGACAACAATCTTAATAAGGCCAAATTTATCACGTACAAGGCTATTAAAGCCATTTATAAGCTGAGGAAACAACTTGAAGAATGTGGTTGTGAACAGGCCCTGATCAATATAGAGGAAAGCCAATATCACCTTAAGAAGGCAACCAAAGCGACTTCAATCGAAAATGCGCAAGTACTTTTAATGGAAGCGTATAAAAAGGTAGTATTCAGTTTAGAAGCGATCGAAAGACACCATTTACATGAAAACGTGGAATTGAGCAACGATCCTACCTTGCAGCGTACTCAAGAATCAGGGAAAAAGGA
This sequence comes from Maribacter corallii, assembly GCF_047345415.1. Classification (NCBI taxonomy): domain Bacteria; kingdom Pseudomonadati; phylum Bacteroidota; class Flavobacteriia; order Flavobacteriales; family Flavobacteriaceae; genus Maribacter; species Maribacter corallii. The sequence continues at coordinate 77,757 of NZ_JBLFEP010000007.1, read as the reverse complement.
CTGGTCTGCGATCCAACTACAAGGACAGGAATTACGAGTCATGATCGATGACTCTTTGATACCGTATGAGGAATCACTTCAAAAAATTGTAACCTCGGTCAACTGTAAAGATGCCCGAGCCTATGCGGAAAGGGTCTTTAAAATCTGCGAACAAGAACTTTTGAAACCCAACTTGTCAGAGGGTAAAAAATACTATAATCTGCGAACCCAAGAGATTACAGCAGAGGCCATCAAAGCATTGGAAGATTGTGACACATCTTATTCAAAATAAGCACGCTCTCCTATGACGGATGTGATAATGGGCCGCTTATTTACTAGCGAACAATTTCACATCTTCTTCCGATACTTCCTCGCCACCAAGAATGATCAAACGTTCGACAACATTTCTTAATTCACGTATGTTTCCGGTCCAATCATAAGCTTTTAGAAGCTTTACCGCCTTATCTGAAAAGGTTTTTGGAGCCATCCCCTGCTCACTTGTTATTTTTAAGGAAAAATGGGCTATCAATTTGGGGATGTCGTCCCGACGGTCGTTCAGCGCGGGAACCTTTATTAAGATGACCGCCAGTCTGTGATACAGGTCTTCACGGAACCTGCCCTCTTCGATTTCCTTTTTCAAGTTTTTGTTGGTCGCCGCCACCACTCTCACATTTACTTTGATATCCTTATCGGAACCGACACGGGAAATCTTGCTCTCCTGTAACGCCCTGAGCACCTTCGCTTGTGCCGAGAGACTCATATCTCCTATTTCATCCAGAAAAATGGTGCCTTTGTTGGCAGCTTCAAACTTGCCGGCCCTATCTTTCACCGCAGAGGTAAATGCCCCCTTCACATGTCCAAAAAGCTCACTCTCAATAAGTTCTGAGGGGATTGCCGCGCAGTTGACCTCGATGAAAGGTGCTGAACTTCGGGGACTCTTTTCATGAATCCAGTGCGCGACGAGCTCTTTACCGGTACCATTGGATCCAGTAATCAACACACGTGCATCGGTGGGCGCCACTTTTTCTATCATGTCTTTGATGGTCGTAATTTCTTTACTATCACCCACCATCTCATAATTCTTACTGACCTTTTTCTTCAAGATCTTATTTTCGACGACCAATTCTTTGCGATCAAGGGCATTGCGTACGGTAGTCAATAATCGATTTAGATCCGGCGGTTTGGAAATGTAATCAAAAGCACCAGCCCTCATGGTATTAACCGCAGTATCGAGGTCACCATGGCCTGATATCATAATAAAGGGCACTTCTGGTTTTATCTTTTTTGCCGCTTCCAAAACTTCGACCCCATCCATTTTGGGCATCTTAATATCGCACAATACAAGGTCATAATCATTGTTCTTAACCGATTCTAGACCTTTTAGACCATCTTCCGCTTCTTCAACCTCATAGGTATCACTTTCTTCAGAAAGAATCTTGACCAAAACCCTTCGAATGGCCGCTTCATCTTCAACTACCAGTATTTTTGACATGTGCTATTGTTTGTTTTGTGTTCTCAATTGGTCGCCGATCCGGTCTAAACCAATGGAAGCGTATATTAAAAGATTCCTATTTTAAAACCTGTTCTAAGATAGATATTTCCTTGGTTATTCAAGATAAATGCCCTATTTCTATTACCATCCCTTATTAGCCCTTCTTGTACCAATGAATACCCGACAAGGCCATAAACCGATATTTCTTTGGTGAACTTATATTGATATCCTACCGCACTCACCAGGGCCGAAAGTGAAATCGATGTACCCACGACGTCATTGGGCAGTAATACATCGTTTTGTATGTTCACGAAATATCCATCCAAAAATAGTGCCGCTTGTGTCACGTGCTTTTTATTATCACTGTGATATTTGATATCCCAACGGGGCACACCAACGGAATAGGACCAATTGGGATGAAATCTTTTATTGTAATTTAAGAGCGGTAATGGAAATGGAAGACCTGTAGCACTATTGTACGAAAGGCCAAAAACAAAACGATAGGGTTTGTCTATGTTTTTACGTTCTTTCATAAAAGCGACAGAGGCGTTTAACCTGAAATCATTGTTCTCGATCCCAATTTCAAAATTTGAGGCAAGTCTGGGAACAATCGCGGCGATGAACCTCCAATCTTCAGTAACCTTAAAGGTGTATCCCAGGTTCAAATCTATAATATGGAGCGTTTCCAGCGAATTCGACTCAAAAGGTAGCGGCCTATTCACATCAAAATGATACTCATTGTATTCGCCGCCTATGACAAAATAATCGTCGCGATCACTTAATTTCAGGGGTGCATTTAATACTGCTCGATAGCGTGATGTTTGTATACCGGAGTCATTCTCCGGAATTACCGTGTATTCAAGTCGTACGAGGTCAGGGGTCTGGGCGTTGGACAGTAGAATCCCTAGAAAAAATAAACAGCCTAAAAAGTGTTTTTTCATGAGGATATTTCCTTGTTGCCCCTTATTGCTCTTGCCCCGGTGATGTGGTTTGATAAAGATGGACATCACGCTGAGGGAACGGAATAGTAACGTGATTTTCCCTGAATTTAGTATCGATAGCATAGCGAACCTTACTTTTTATCTTGGGGTCGCTGAAGCTATCGGTGATAAAGAAATTCAACGAGAATAAAAGTGCGGAATCTCCAAAATCCTCAAATAGCACAAATGGTTCAGGTCTTTTGAGAATACTCTGCTGTTGCTTTGCAGCTTCAAGAAGTAAATCGGTCACCAAGTTAACATCGCTACCATATGCGACCCCAACGCGTACGGTTTCACGTGTAGTTCGATGGTTCTGGGTATAATTATAGATACTATCGGTCAAAAATTTGTGATTGGGAATCACAATTACCTTATCATCACGTGTCAAGGCCCTAGTCGTGCGAAGTCGTATTTCAAAAACACGCCCCACCTTGTTTTCTACTTCGATGATATCACCTACGTGTAATGATTGGTCTAAAATAATCAAGATACCGGATATGATATCTTGAAACAAGTATTGCAGGGCGAAACCCAATCCAACAAAAAGAGCGGCGGAGGCGGTCAGCAACACCGTAAGGTTCACTCCTGAAGAATGCAATACGGTCACTACGGCCAAAATGTAGAACAGGTACTTGACAAAACCGAAAATACTTTCGAATTTGTTCTTGTCCTCTGCGGGCAGTTTTCTGCTGACCAAGGAATTAACAAACCGCAGCAAATAGGTCACTATGATTATGGAAATGATTATAGCGAAAAAAGTACCTACGGTGATGTGAATGGTCTCACTATCGTAAATTTTCCAATTTAAAAACTCGCCAATAGCATGTACTATGTTCTCTAATCTATCCATATCAATAGCGTAGCCATTTAAAAAGTTCTTTATAGGTGGGTTTTTTGCCATACATCAAAATACCCACACGATAAATTTTCGCTGCCAACCAGACGATACCTACAAAGGTGATAAGCAGCAATACAATAGAAGCAATGAACTGCCATAAAGGTACGCCGCCTTCTCCCACCCCACCGGGCAATCGCATCAACATTACGATAGGCGATGTCAGCGGAAACAATGAAAACCCTACGGCTATGGGCCCATGGGGATTATTGAATACCGAAAAGAACCCTACATAAATGGCAAGCATAAGCGGCATGATTATCGGAAATATGAACTGTTGCGTATCCGTTTCATTGTCCACTGCCGCGCCAATTGCTGCGTATATCGAGCTATAGATAAGGTAGCCTAGCACAAAATACACTACAAAAGAAATGAGCAATAGGGCAAGTGGAAGTCGAAAGAGTTCCTTCAGGTACCCTTCGGCCAATTCAGTATCGTTTGCTAGATTCGGAGCCATCTCAGCGCCCATACCCGAAGGTAACTCCGGGCCACCGGACATGATACCGGGATCAATATCGAAAATTGCAAAGGCAACCACAAAAAGAATCGCGCCAGATATGACCCAAATTGCGAACTGCGTAATCCCGGCCAGTGCCGTGCCTATGATCTTGCCCATCATTAGCTGAAAGGGCTTCACCGAAGATATAATGACCTCTATGATCCGACTCGTTTTCTCCTCGATGACACTTCGCATTACAAAACCTCCGTAGATAATGATGAACATCATAATCAAGTACCCGAAGGCCCCACCAATGAAAGCTTTGATTTCATTGATTCCTTTTAAATTCTGTTCCCCGGCAAAGGTGGAGATTTTGATTTCATAGCCGTTGTCAATGGCTGCAAAATCTTCGCTGGATACTCCCAAACGAACCAATCGTTGTTGCCGAAGACGTTCTTCAAAAATAGATTCCAACGCACCAAGCACCATTGTACTCGGAGCATCTTTGGAATAAAAAAAAGTACCATCGGCCACTTGTTCCAAATGGGCGGCATCAGGGATATACAGCAGCCCATAATACCCAAGATTTGAAGTAGAATCTTTAGCTTTTTCCAAATCGATTCCCTTAAAATCAATATATGAGGTGCTCTCGGTGGTCAAAAAAGCATTGGAAAAATAATCGCTTTCATTCAGCACCGCAATCACCCTCTTTTCATTATCGTTCAGTTGGGTCAAGTAGGCTATGAGCACCACCATGGCCACCATTAATATGGGACTCAAAAAGGTCATAATCACAAAGGATTTGTTCCTGACCTTCGCCAAATACTCTCTTTTGATGATCAATGGAAGCTTATACATGGCCATTTTTACTTTGAACGGTTCGGATGAAGATTTCATTTGCTGAAGGTACCGTCTCTATGAAGCTATTCACATTGGCCCTGGCGGAAAGATAAGTCAAAAGCTCACTTGATTCATTGGAGGGCAATTGTAGGGTAAAATTCAATTGCTGCTGGTTTGTGTCATAGGCTGAAGCCATAATTTCGAACTTCTCGGAAAGCTCTTTCAACAACGTTTCCCCATTTGGTGTTTCTAGACCGACATTGAAAATATTGTTTTTATAGGCCTTTTTTATATCCGATAAACGACCGTCCAAAATCTTTTCAGACTGGTGTAGTAGGGTGATATATTCACAAAGCTCCTCTACAGATTCCATACGATGCGTCGAGAAGATAATAGAGGCTCCTTTTTCCCTCAAATGCAGTATCTCATCTTTGATGACATTAGCGTTTATAGGATCGAAACCACTAAAGGGTTCATCGAATATCAACAGTTTCGGTTCATGTAGCACGGTAACGATGAACTGTATTTTTTGTGCCATGCCCTTTGAAAGTTCTTGTATTTTTTTGTTCCACCAATCCCCTATTTCCAAGCGGTCAAACCAATACTTTAGTCTTCTTTTCGCCTCAGCCTTTGAAAGTCCCTTTAGCTGTGCAAGGTAAAGTGCCTGTTCGCCTACCTTCATCTTCTTATACAAACCTCTTTCTTCAGGTAAATAACCGATCATGGCAATATGTCTGGGGTTTAAAGGTTCTCCGTCAAAAAACACTTCCCCTTGATCAGGATAGGTAATTTGATTGATAATACGGATCAAGGTCGTTTTTCCGGCGCCATTGGGGCCTAGTAATCCGTAGATACTGTTTTTTGGAATTTCAAGGGATACGTTGTGCAGTGCCGTATGTTTTCCGAAGCGCTTGGTAACCCCCTTCGTAACCAAAATGTTGTTCATGCAGGCAATTTTGTCAAAGATAGCAAAAGAGTCACCATACGGTCAAAAGTTATGGTACAAACTAACAATCGAAACTGGGAAAGGGTCACGTTCGCAAAAGATCCCCCTTCTTTTTTACCAACATCCATTTCGCAATCGGTATCGACTATGGCGCTCAACAAAACACATGATACCTTTGCGTTACAACATTCTTTTTTGGTAGCGGGAATTCTCGAAACGATCGGTGCGTGAAGGCGATCCGATTTATCGGCTTTTTACCCTCTTTCGAATGCATAGAATTATTAATTACTTTCTAAATTGTAGAATAAAAGAATAATTCTATTATATTTGTTCTACAATCTAGTATTATACAATCATTAAAAGTACTTCCACTTAAAAATGTTTTGACCATGAAAGAAGCACGATTAGGAGAATTTGAAGAAATCATACTGTTGTTGGTGGGCATTCTTGAAGAACAAGCCTACTCGTTGCGAATAGCGGAAGAATTTGAATCCCAGACCGGAAAATCCGTTTCCATTGGAGCGACCCATTCTACTTTGGACCGATTGAGCAAAAAAGGGTTTCTAACCTCTGAAATAGGGAAACCAACCGCCTTGCGAGGGGGAAGGAGGAAAAGAATATATACTATTTCGGCCAGCGGCCAAAAAGCATTGATTGCATCAAGGGAACTAAGAACTTCGCTCTGGAGTCAATACCCGGCACTTACAAAATTCACCTTCCAAGTATAACAACTTCGATGTCCCATCACAAAAACATACCGCCAAAACGAGCAGCAAGCCTTTTAAAATGGCTTGTCAGAGCCGAATTGACGGAAGAGGTATTAGGAGATCTTGAGGAAAAGTTCCATATGGACTTAAACCAATATTCTTCTTTCCGGGCTACGCTAAACTACTATTACCAAGTCATAAACTATTTGCGGCCTTTTGCCCTTAAAAAAACAATTTCAATGACCACTATGAATTATAGCATGTACAAAAGTCACTTCAAAATAGGGTATCGCAATATGTTAGCCGACAAATGGTATTCACTCCTGAATATCGGTGGGCTTGCCTTAGGCATGGCAGCAACCATACTTATAGGTATATGGGTATATGGTGAGCTCTCCTATAACCAAGAGTTCGAAAACTATGACAATATTGCACAGGTAATGCAAACGCAGACATTCAGTGGAGAAGTAAAGACGGCCGTCAACCAACCGATGCAGTTGGCCCCTGTTCTCCGAACCATATACAACGATCATTTTAGCCATGTGGTCTTAAGCTCATTCATAAATGATCAACTTTTATCAGTAGGCGAACAAAATGAGACTAAAATCTCACGAGCCGGTAACTTCATGGAGCCCGGCATCGTGCATATGCTATCCCTTCAAATGGTAAAAGGTAGTAGGCAGGCACTTGAAGACCCTACATCCATGTTATTGTCCGAAACCACTGCCAAGGCGTTGTTCGGATCTAAAGACCCTATGGGTCAAACCGTACGGATCGGCACAGGGATGGAAGCACGTGTCGGCGGTGTCTACAGAGACCTACCTCAAAATTCCGATTTCGCCGATCTTACTTTTATTGCGCCTTGGGAGTTACTGAACACTACAGCGAATTTTGAGGAGCGCTTAGGTTGGGGCAACAACTGGTTTCAAACCTATGTGCAAGTAGCGGACGGTGCCGACATGGCCAAAGTTTCCACCTTGATCAAAGATGCGAAATACGATAATATCAAGGATGAAGGGAATTTTGGTACGCAAACGAGACCGACTATCCATTTGCATCCTATGAAAAAATGGCATCTGTATTCCCGTTTTGAAAATGGTGTGAATACCGGTGGAGCGATTCAACGTGTTTGGATGTTCGGAATCATTGGCATCTTCATTCTTTTGTTGGCCTGTATCAACTTTATGAACTTGAGTACTGCCAAATCGGTTAAACGGGCCAGAGAGGTCGGTATTAGAAAAACAATAGGTTCGTTGAAAAATCAATTGGTACTCCAATTTCAGATGGAATCACAACTGGTTGTCTTTTTGGCTTTTATCATCTCATTACTACTGGTTTTGATCGGGTTGCCCTTCTTTAATGATTTGACCGGAAAGACGGTCGGAATTCCTTATGCAAGTCCGTGGTTTTGGTTGCTATACTTATTGTTCGTTATCATTACCGGATTCATTGCTGGAAGCTATCCGGCTTTTTACCTTTCGTCTTTTCGACCTGTTCAAGTGCTCAAGGGCACCTTCAGCGGTGGACAAGGCGCTTCCAATTTTAGAAAGGTATTGGTCATTTTTCAGTTTACTATTTCAGTGATTCTGATTATCGGAACCGTTTCGATCTACCGACAATTAAAACATGTCAAGGAAAGACCTCTTGGCTATGATAAGGAGCAATTGGTTTATGTACCCATCAACGACCCAGAGGTACGCAACGGTTTTGAAACAATACGTGAAGCGCTTTTACGATCAAACGATGTGAAGGAAGTAGCTGCATCCGATGTGCTGATTACCGGCACGTTTACGACCAATAGCGGTTTTGACTGGAAAGGCAAAGACCCTGCAATGAGCGAAGAATTCAACACCTTGAGATCCACTCATGGTTTCGGAGAAATGATCGATTGGGAAATCAAACAAGGACGCGATTTTTCACGTGATTTCAAAAGCGACTCTCTGGCCTTTATCGTCAACGAGACTGCAGTGAAATACATGGGTCTTGAAAATCCGGTCGGTGAAATGGTGCAATGGGGAACCATGGGTCCTTTCAAGATTATAGGCGTGGTCAAGGATATGGTCACGCGTTCTCCTTATGAGCAAGTGCGGCCTACTATCTTCACCCTACACTATGGCCGATTCCTGAGCTTCATCAATATCAAACTTGCAAACGAAGGACAGACAAAAGAGGCCCTCGCCCATATTGAAAAAGTATTCAACCAATATGATCCAAAAAGTTTGTTCTCCTATACTTTTTTAGATGATGAGTACGCCCAAAATTTCGTAGATGAAGAACGTATGGGTAAATTGGCAACCTTTTTTGCCTTGTTGGCGATTTGCATCAGTTGTTTGGGCATCTTTGGCCTCTCAGCCTTTATAGCCGAACAACGAACCAAGGAAATCGGGGTTCGAAAAGTGCTCGGAGCATCCGTACTTAGCCTTTGGAGATTACTGTCGAAAGATTTTGTCACCTTGGTACTTATTTCCTGCTGTATTGCCATACCCATTGGCTATTACTATATGAGCATATGGATTCAAGACTATAACTATCGTGCGGAATTGAGCTGGTGGATTTTTGCATCGGCCGCCTTTGGCACCTTGGGGATTACCCTTTTGACCGTAAGCTTTCAATCGATCAAAGCGGCCTTGAACGATCCCGCTAAAAGTTTGAAAACGGAATGACTCGGCCTTTCGGTCATCATTGAATGGATATCTCAAAAACCCCAACACACTGATTTCAAAAAGTCATATGGTACTTAGTAATCGCAAGACGGCTGAACAAGAAGCGAATCATGGGACTATCCTTCTATATCGATTCCTAAACTCGGCTTGATCGATATCTTACTATCGCAATCAATATATCTAAATTATCAAACTGGTCATAACCCATAGTTTAAAACAAGAGTGCCCAGATACATCCCGTAAAGGAAACAATGCACGGCTTAGCAAATCGAAAGGCTCCGCGTTCTATTCACCCAACACCACAAAAACAAAACCCACCCTCGAAAGAATCAAGGATGGGAAAAAAATTGCTATGAAAAAGAAAATTATTGTTGGTTGCCCAACAATGAATCAAATATACGTTTTTTATTTAAATCTCTTAATAATATGTGTTAAGAGAACATATCTTTAACTTTTTCAAAAAACGATTTGTCCGATTTTTCGGGTCTTGGTTCAAAATTTTCGTTGTTTCGCATACGCTCAAAAAAATCGCGTTGCTCTTTATTCAGCTCCTTTGGGGTCCAAACATTTACATGTACCAGTAGATCTCCGCTACCATAACCGTTTAGACTGGATATCCCTTTTCCCCTGAGGCGTAATATTTTACCAGATTGGATACCTGGTTCCAATTTGATTCGCACCTTGCCCCCTACTGCATCTATTTCCTTTGAGGTACCCAATACCGCATCTGAAAGACTGATATAAAGATCATAATGCAAATTGTCGCCCTCACGCTTCAAAGTCGCGTGATCAACGGTTTCAATCGCCACCAACAGGTCACCTGGAATTCCATTACCAGGGGCTTCGTTACCTTTATTGGGCACTTTTAATTGCATGCCTTCTTCAACTCCCGCAGGAATATTGATAGACACCGTTTCTTCGGCCACTTTTAGCCCTTGCCCATCTGCATCATTGGGCTTTTTATCGATAATCTGGCCACTACCCGCACAAGTGGTACAGGTGGCCGCAGTTTGCATTCTCCCTAATATCGTATTTTGTATTTTCGTGACCTGCCCTTGACCATTACAGGTAGAACACGTTTTATAGGTGACCCCGTCAGCCTGTACTTTTCGCCGTACTTTAACCTTTTTTTCGACTCCGTTGGCGACTTCATCCAAAGACAATTTAACGCGTATTCGAAGGTTACTCCCTTTAACCCGGCGTTGACCGCCGCCGCCAAAGCCACCGAAACCGCTAAAGCCACCGCCACCACCGAATGCACTTCCAAAAATGTCTCCGAATTGGCTGAAGATATCATCCATATTCATGCCACCGCCGCCAAAACCGCCGCCGCCTTCAAAAGCAGCATGCCCATATTGGTCGTAGCGTGCTTTCTTATTCGGGTCGCTCAAAACTTCATAGGCTTCAGCAGCTTTCTTGAACAACTCTTCCGCCTTAGGGTCATCGGGATTCTTATCCGGGTGATATTGGATCGCCTTTTTTCGATATGCCTTTTTAATTTCGGCTGCCGAGGCACTTTTATCGATTCCTAAGATATCATAATAATCTTCTTTCATCCGTTTCTATTAATTTCCGACCACCACTTTGGGGTGACGAATGATTTTATCTCCCAGTTTAAAGCCTTTCTCGATAACATCGACAATCTTGCCCTTCAGCTTTTTACTAGGCGCAGGTATTTGGGTGACCGCATCGTGTACTTCCGCATCGAATTTGTCGCCCTGTTTGACACCAACTTCTTCCAGCCCCTTGTTTTTAAGGGTTTCCTTGAATTTATTGCTGATCAGTTCTACACCCTTGAACATTTCTTTATCCTCTGATTTGGCGAGCTCTTTGATTGCCCGATCAAAATCGTCCATTACCGGTAATAGCGAAACAATGACTTCTTGACCGGCCGTCTTGAACAGTTCGATACGTTCTTTGGATGTTCTTCTCTTATAATTCTCGAATTCAGCAAAGAGGCGAAGAAACTTATCTTTTTCCGAGGCTAGTTCTTCTCTCAACTTTTCTTCTGCCGATTGTTCCTCAACAACTTCTTCAGCTTCGCTTTGTTCCTTTTGCTCTTCTTGAATCTCCTTATCCACCAGTGTCTCATCCACTTCTTCGGACTTCGTTTTTTCACTCATTGTAGTACTGCATTTTAACTTTCGTCTTTGAGGTGGCAAAAGTACTGCCAAATCTTTAGAAATGTCAAAATGTCATTAAAAAATACAGGGGAAACTCCACCTTTGGCTTCTCATTGTAAGATGGAAGAACTAATAGAATTAAACGCGGTAAAGGTAGTGCTATACGTACTCCTTAGTGTCCTCAGTGGTGTTAAGGCCATGCTTGTACGCTTTGGCTTTTTGCGGATAGATTTGTTCTAAAGCCCTACAAACGTTCTGATATTGGAAGATAAAACCAGCTTCCTCTATTTTTTTACTACTTACCCGTTGGCTGGCGAACAAGATATAAGACATTTCACCCAATAGTAATCGTAGTGCGAACTTTGGAACATTCGGCAAGAACAGTGGTCTTTTCAACACCTTGGCGATTTCTTTTACCAGCTTCGCATTTGTTACCGGGTTCGGGCCAACGCCGTTGTAGACACCCTGCAATTGATGTTCTGCCGCATAAAGAAAAATTCGGGCCAAATCGGTAATATGAATCCAAGATTGCCATTGTTGACCACTACCTATGGCAGAGCCAGCAAAGTATTTTACAGGTCGAGCCATCTCTGGCAATGCCCCTCCTTCGGATGACATGACCAAACCAATACGGATCTTGGCCAAACTAAACCCATATTTCTCCAGAGGTTTCAACGCCCCTTCCCAAGCTTCGACCACCTCACCCAAGAAACTAGCATCTACTTGAGTGTGATCTTCCGCATAAAAGTTAGATAAGGATGTGGGGTAAATACCTATGGCGGAAGCCGAAACAAAAGAGGTGATTTGATTCGTATTTATATTGCGAAGTCCATTATGAAGCGTTTTAATGGAATTGATTCTACTATTCAATACCTCCCTTTTGTAAGACTCCGTCCAACGTTTTGAAATACTTGCACCGGCCAAATTGATAATCGCCGAGACCCCCTCGAAACAATTTCCGTCGATCTCGCCTTTATTAGGGTTCCACAAAAAGCCCCGGTATCCATCGGCTGATATCAACTTACTACTTCGCGTGGTCAAGTAGTGTACATCGATGTTCTTTTCTCGACATAAACGGACGATTTCGCTTCCGATTAAACCTGTAGCTCCTGTTATCAAAATCCTCATAATTCAAATATATCCAATTTGAAGGGGGCGAAGCATATTTTTAGTGTCGATTTAACAGTATTGTTTAAAGATTTGGGAGGCTCTTAACAGAATTCTAAGTGACTGAAATTCAGGTTGTTTTACTAGCTCTTAACATCTCTCGCTTCCCTGGGGGACCTGGCAAACGTTCAACACAAAACCCTACATTTTCCATTGCTCTTCGAACGCTTCCTTTGGCAGCATAGGTAACCAACACCCCATTATCCGTCATTGAATGGAACATCTTGGAGAACATTGTTTCGGTCCATAACTCAGGCTGCACACGGGCTCCGAAAGCATCAAAATAAACAAGATCGAACTGATCTTGAAATTGCAGGTTTGTAAAATCCTCTTTCATTTTATACAACGAAAAGCGTTCCGAAATCGATACCGTTTTTTCCCAAGGTGCCTCATGCATCCGTATAAAATCGTTAGAAAACGCCGCTGCTTTTAGTTCGGAAATGTAGTTTAACCGCGCTAGTTCTTCCGATGCAACTGGAAAGGCCTCAACCCCAAGATACGAAATCGATATGTCAAGAATAGGGGCCTCTAAATAGGTAATGAAAGCATTCAGGCCCGTACCGAAACCCATCTCCAAAATAGAAATAGTGCGTCCTTTGAAAAGGGAGAGCCCGGCCGCTATAAAAACATGATAGGCTTCTTGTATCGCTCCATGTTTGGAGTGATATTGCTCTTCCCAATCTACAATCCGTATCGTGGTAGAGCCGTCTGCGGTGGTGATTATCTCGCGTCGCAAACTATTCTTCGAGTAAAACCCCATCAGCCTCGAAGCTGTAGGTTTTTTTCGGTTCGGTGATTTGAGCGATCTCTTCCTCAGACTTACCACCATCCTTTGCATAATGTCGTTGGTCCGCAACACTCATTTCAGAAACAAAAGCCTTACCATTGACAATAACCTTTTTCCCTTCAATATCTTTTGGTACAAAGAACCCATAGTCCTTGAATTTGACCATTGTCTTACTACCGTCTTCCATTTCTAGTTTCATCCAGCATCCCTTTGCCTTACACACATCCGTCACCTTTGCGGTAAATTTTGTCGTGAGGGTATCGGCTACGGCCATATGTTGATATTTTAAGGTCATCTCCTTTGTATTCATGGCACCCTGCGACTCGATAACTTCCCCAAAAGACGCTAAAGAGGATTTCCCGTTTTGGGAATTCTGTGCCTGAACAGCGCAAATTGCAAGTAGAAATACGATCAAAATGTTAATTTGTTTCATAATCGACACTTATTTATTGACTTCTACAAAATTGGACATTTTAAAACGAAAAAAGAAGGGGGGATTGGGATATTTAATTAATTTTATTCTTTCAAAGTTTAGTTAAATGGAAACTACCCTTAAGAATTCAATAGCCATAGAAAAGGTAAGGCACTCGAAAATCGATCAAGTAGATTTTGACAATCTCGCCTTCGGAAGTGTCTTTTCGGATCATATGTTGGTCTGTGAATATGAAAATGGGGCTTGGAACGCTCCGAAAATAATTCCCTATGGCCCGATCAGTCTGGAACCGTCCGCAAAGATTTTTCACTACGGGCAATCTATTTTTGAAGGTATGAAAGCCTACAAGGACGAGGCTGACGATATCTGGCTTTTCAGACCTGAGGATAACCATAAACGTTTCAATATTTCGGCCAGTCGGATGTCGATGCCCGAAATACCTCAAGAATACTTTATGGAGGGGTTAAAAACACTCTTAAAGGTAGACGAAAAATGGATTCCGACTACCGCTGGAAGTGCAATGTACATACGACCCTTTATGTTCGCTTCAGGGAAAGGATTTCATGCTTCACCTGCCGATGCCTATACGTTCATTATAGCCTTAGCGCCCTCTGGAGCTTATTTCGCCGGAAAGGTCAAGGTTTTGATCGAGGAATCGTATTCGCGTTCTGCCAACGGCGGAGTGGGTTATGCGAAAACAGGCGGTAATTACGCAGGACAGTTTTATCCAACACAGCTCGCGGTTAAAAAGGGCTATCATCAAGTCATTTGGACCGATGACCACGAACATGAGAATATTGAGGAAGCTGGTGCCATGAATATTTTTGTGCGCATTGGCGACACCCTCATAACCGGACCTACTAGTGATCGCATTCTTGACGGAATCACCCGCAAAAGTGTCATCGCTATTGCGGAAGATTTGGGAATACCCGTAGAAGTGCGAAAAATAACCGTTACCGAAGTAGTGGCTGCCGCAAAAGAAGGCACCTTAAAAGAGATGTTCGGAGCTGGTACGGCTGCCGTGATTTCGCCTATAGCTGCATTTGGTTATCGCGACACGGATTATGATCTACCCGAATTAGAAGACAGTTATGGTACCCGATTCAAAAAGATCATTACGGATATTCAATACAACCGTAGTGAAGACAAATTCGGCTGGCGTTTTAAGATTTAATCGCCCGAGCGAAATCAACCAACCCGGTTCAGCACTTCAAAACTGAATACTTATCACTTATCTCTTTGTCGAGATTAATAGTGCTACACTGCCGATTCGAAAACAGCTGTAGCTACTCAGATGGTATTAGCTAGCAGCTACCGGTTCACCGTATAAGTCGAAATCAGCAGCCTCTGTTATCTTGATGTTGCAGAATTCGCCTTGTTTTACATAGTGTTTTGTAGCATCGATAAGCACTTCGTTATCTACATCAGGAGAGTCAAACTCGGTTCGGCCTATAAAATAGTTCCCCTCTTTGCGGTCAATGATGCATTGGTAGTTCTGCCCTATCTTTTGTTGGTTGAGCTCCCAGGATATCTGTGATTGAATTTCCATTATTTCATTGGCCCGCGCTTGTTTGATTTCATCGGGCACATCATCGACCAAGGTGTAGGCATGCGTATTTTCTTCGTGACTATAAGTAAAACAGCCGAGTCGTTCAAATCGCATTTGGGTCACCCATTCCTTGAGTGTTTCAAAATCTTCTTCGGTCTCTCCGGGATATCCCACAATCAGCGTCGTGCGAATAGTCATTTCAGGTACAGCAGCACGAAAGTCCTGAAGCAACCTGGTGGTTTTAGCTTGGGTGGTACCGCGTCGCATACTTTTCAGTATGGCATCGGAAATGTGCTGAAGAGGAATGTCCAAATAGTTGCAGATTTTGGGTTCTTGGCGCATCACATCCAATACATCCAACGGAAAACCTGTGGGAAAGGCATAGTGCAATCGAATCCATTCGATTCCCTCGACCTTTACCAAATTCCGTAAGAGCTCGGCAAGATTTCGCTTTTTGTACAGATCCAATCCATAATACGTCAAGTCTTGTGCGATGAGAATCAGTTCTTTGACTCCTTTCGCTGCTAGTTTCTCCGACTCGGTGACGAGTTCATCGATCGGTTTACTGCGATGTTTCCCCCGCATTAAAGGAATCGCACAAAAAGAACAGGGGCGATCACAACCTTCGGCAATTTTTAAATACGCATAATTCTTGGGAGTTGTGGTCAAACGTTCCCCGATCAATTCATGTTTGTAATCAGCTCCTAAGGCTTTCAGCAAGTTGGGTAGTTCGCTGGTGCCAAAATACTCATCGACATTCGGAATCTCTTTTTGCAAATCGGGTTTATAGCGTTCACTTAAACATCCTGTAACGAAAACCTTATCTACCGCACCTGCCTCCTTCTTCTGCACGTACTCAAGTATGGTGTTGACACTTTCCTCTTTGGCATTGGCGATAAACCCGCAGGTATTGATGACCACAACGTTGCCTTCTTGCTCATGTACGACCTCCTTGTTATTGGCCCTCAGCTGCCCCATTAATACCTCGGAGTCATATACATTCTTTGAGCAGCCCAAAGTGACGACGTTGATCTTGTTCTTTTTCAGTGTTTTCGTTCTCATAATGTCGAATGAAGCCCTATAGGTTTCGGGCAGCTGCAAAAATACGACAAGCGTTTAGAAGTGTGAAGCCAAAAACGGGAAGATAGGCCTCAAGTACATCACTAAACATCTCTCTTACGCACAAAGTGGTTCTGAACTATGGCATCTACATAGCGTACAGACTTTTTACATTCGAAGCGTAGCATCTCGGACACCTCACCGAACAAGGGAGCGCCACTACCCAATAAGACAGGAATAATGGTGATGACCATTTCATCTATCAGGTCTTCCTTCAGGAAGCTTTGAATGAGCCTACCCCCATCGATATAGAGTTGGGAGTAACCTTGCCGATAAATCTCTTCGAGCATCTCGACCAGTGTGCCTTTTAGAAGAAATGCTTTGCCAGCGTAAGCCTCCGGAATTCGATCGAGTTTTGTACTCGCCACGAATACAGGTTTTTGATACGGCCAATCCATATCGAAACCACAAACCGTTTCAAAGGTAGCCCTGCCCATGACCATTGCATCGATTTTGGAAGTAAACTCGGCATAACCCGAATCTACTGTATTGATTTCGGGTATCGTATCCAACCAATCGATTCCACCATTTTTGTCTGCGATAAAACCGTCTAGACTCGTTGCTATGAATACACTGTTCTTCTTTTTCATTTTGGTTTACTGCGCTATGGGCAGTTGGCATTAAAAGTGTCATTATTCATATCCCGAAGGGGATTTCCGAAGCTGAAATTCCGCCTCAAACGCTCTACCTATTCGCAATAAGTCAGCTTCCTTGAACGGTCTTCCGATGAAAGTCAGGCCTATGGGTTCTCCATTCGCTTTGTATCCCATTGGGACCGTCAAAGCGGGATATTTAGCTACCGCGGCATAACCTGCGTGATAGTTGTTAATCGACAAAACAGCTTGTACTTGGTGAGTCTCCAAGGCCGCATCAAAAAAGTTCCGACCACTCTTTTCCAGACTGGCCTTCAGGCTTTCAACCTCATCCACAGTGGTCGTATCACTTACAATACCCTTCAACAGGTTTTGTCCATAGGGCATTCGAACCACCGAGTCTTTTGAATTGAAAGCGACAATATCCGCAACGGACTTCACTTTGACCTGCTCCGGTCGCGTATGTATCCTCAAATACTCTGGCAAATCACTCTTCATATCCATATTCAAAACATTGGAAAAACCGGTCAGGTCCCTCTTTGGTGGTTTGAACTCGATAATTTCAACACCTAAATCCCTTAATTTTTCAATGGTACTGCGATAAATGGAATCACTGTTCAATAGAGATGTTATGGCCCCTAATCGCATGTTTTTAAAAGGTTCTGGATGGAGGCCCGCGGAAATAATACCAGGATAATGATCCTTCACCGATTGGGCATCCGAAAGATCATGCCCCGTCATAGCCGATAACAGAATCGCATTATCCGTCACATTTCGGGTCATTGGGCCAGGGGTATCATAGGTACTTGAAATCGGCACTATACCTGTGCGACTTAAGAGTCCGACTGTTGGTTTTAACCCTACGATTGAATTGTGGCTACTCGGTGATAGTATCGATCCAGATGTTTCGGTACCCACCGCAGCTACGGCATACCCAGCTGCCATCGCCGTTCCACTACCCGAACTGGATCCGCCCGTATCGAAAACACGTCTTCCATATGGATTCAAGGTCTGTCCTCCAATAGCACTATACCCTGTCGGGCATGGTCGAGTCAAGTAATATGCCCATTCACTTAAGTTTACCTTTCCCAGAATCAATGCACCATTTTCCTTGAGACGCTTGACGATAAAGGCATCTTCTACAACATTGTCTTTCAGTGCGACAGCACCGGCCGTGGTCTTCATTCCGGCTGTATTGATATTGTCTTTCAGTAAAATAGGGAGTCCATATATCGGATGCCTGAAACTTGGAGCTCTACCCGCCGCATTTTCTTCGTCCAACGCGCGTGCTTGTGCCACCACATCCTCATTTAAGGCGATAATGGTGTTCAGTGTGGTGTTCGTATCCAATTCATAGGCGTATATGCGGTAGAGAAAGAACAAAACGATTTGTTCATAGGTTAAATCACCTTTATCGATTCTATCACGAAAACTAAAAATCGTTTGATCCAAGATCAGGGGCTTCAGTCGTTCATATTCGACTTCCGTTACTTTTGAAACTTCATCATATAAGGGAAGGAAAACCGTATTCTTGTCACTTACTCTAGACTGAATTAGTGCATAGCGCATCCGCTCATTTTCATGACCTTGATTGGTAGCCAGCTCTTCAGTTTCATCATAAGGCTCCCAAAGGGTGACGGCCTCCTTTGTACTGGCTAGTTTTTCCTTACATGAAAAAGCGAGCACTAAAAAAAGGAAAAACAGCGGTTTTTTCATGGAGTCAGGAATTTACTTTTTCAACTTCTTGTTCCACAAATCAATATTCTTTTGATTCATGCGAACAAATTCATCCTTGCCTTGTGCCTGTGCAAGTTGTAGTGATTTTTCGGCCGAAGCTATAGCGACTTCCAACTTGCCGAGTTTGGCCTCGGCTAAGGATTTCACGCGATGAAAATAATAGGTATCACCTCCAATTGCCAATGCTTTGGCCAAAAACTCAAGTGCCACGGCGTGTTTTATATCCTGTTCAACATAATATCGTGCAGCCTCATAATACGTCTGTGCAGTTGGATCCTGCGACAGTCTCGATAGAATTTGTCCTTCCATGATGGAGTGGGTATCCACGTTCAGCGGAATCGTAATTTTGGTTTTCGCCCAGTGCAATATCAAATCGGCACTGTCGTGGGATATATGGTCAAAAGCGATTAAAAAGTTCTCACGATGCTCTTGACTTTCCTGAGGCTTTAGAACCACTCTAAAGGCATCTTCATCAGGGTTGTATTTCTGCCGTCCATCGCCCCAGTGGGTGGTGTTCTTATGAAAAACGATTTCCCATTGGTCGGCTTCGGGAAAAGCATAAAGCGCATAGGTACCTGCGGGAAGTGCATTTCCCAAAATATCAATTGTGGCATCCACGGTAATCTTTGTTGATTCATTCGCCCCGACCCGCCAAATGCGTCCATAAGGCACTAAATCACCAAAAATCTTTCTTCCTCGCGTCGCAGGTCTGGAATACGCTATCTCAATAGTGGCAAAACCCACTTTCTGGATCACTTGAGCGGCAGGACTCGCTTTCGGATGTTCTAATTGCCCCATTGAGGCAACTGAAAAAAAGAAAAAACCTAGGCAAGCTGCTACTCTCATTGTTCAATTTTAAAAAAGGAGTCTACGAATTCATGTTTGTTGAAAACCTGAAGATCCTCAATACCCTCACCTACTCCAATATACTTGACCGGTATTTGAAATTGATCGGAGATACCGATGACCACACCGCCTTTTGCCGTTCCATCTAATTTGGTCACTGCCAAAGAAGTGACTTCAGTGGCCTTCGTAAATTGTTTGGCTTGTTCGAAGGCATTTTGCCCTGTTGACCCATCAAGCACCAATAGCACATCATGAGGGGTATCGTCGACTACTTTTTGCATGACCCTTTTGATCTTGCTCAACTCGTTCATTAAGTTCACCTTATTGTGCAAACGACCAGCAGTATCAATGATGACCACATCGGCATCTTGACTAACCGCCGAATTCAAGGTATCAAAGGCTACCGATGCCGGGTCACTACCCATGTTCTGTTTTACAATGGGTACATCGACCCGATTGGCCCAAACCTCTAATTGATCAATGGCAGCTGCTCGGAAGGTATCCCCCGCGCCTAAAACCACTTTCAAACCTTGTTGCTTGAACTGATGCGCCAATTTACCGATGGTGGTGGTTTTTCCAACGCCATTGACACCGACTACCATAATCACATACGGTTTCTTGTCCTTCGGAATACCGAATTCAATATCCTCGCCAACATGGGTTTCGGACAACAAGCCTGCAATCTCTTCGCGAAGAATAGTGTTCAATTCATCAGTACCTACATATTTGTCTTTGGCAACACGATCCTCTATTCGATCAATGATTTTTAAGGTAGTCTCCACTCCCACATCCGAAGTTACCAAAACTTCTTCGAGATTATCCAATACATCGTCGTCAACCTTTGATTTACCGGCTACAGCTTTGGTCATTTTGGAAAAGAAACTGGATTTGGTCTTTTCCAATCCTTTATCCAAGGTCTCTTTCTTCTTCGACGAAAAAATATTTTTAAACAAGCTCATGATGCAATATAAAGTTTTACCAAAGATAGCGAAGTGCCACATATTTTATAAGGTCAATAGCAAAACTGGTTCTGGAATTATCTGGATATCACGCCCAAGTCCGGTCAATGCGCAAAACTCAGGATACTGATTCCCCTTTTTGAAGAAAGGCCCAATTTGATTCCGAGTATTGACCCATGAGTCGGCAAACCCGAAATCAATCCTGATCCAGTACCATGGTTTGATTTGAATCCGATGTTCGTTATTACCTTGGACAGGGGGCCACTTGCGATTCGAGACGAAATAGGTTTGAACCCCACAAAAGTCACGGACAAAGTGGCTGAACAGGCTTGGAAATCATTCCGAAAAGGAGCTGATAGCGCCATGAAATCTCTTGGGGAAAGCCTATCGAATACCTTCAAGAAGAGAAAAGGGTAAGGCAATAAAGGTGTAAAAAAAAAGCCCCATTCTTTCGAAAGGGGCTTTTCTATTTCTTGTGGCTTACTATTTTTTAGCCAACCATTCATTGACCATTTCCGGTGGCATAACCGATTCTACGAAAGTATAGGCACCTGATTTTTGTGATTTGACCATCTTAATGGCCTTTGTCAATCTTTTTGAACTGGTCTGTAAACTTGCAACGGTCTTCTTTGCCATGACTATATTTTTTTATCCCGATCGGGAATCACTTATTTAATTTCTTTATGAACGGTCATACGCTTCAAAATCGGATTGAATTTCTTGATTTCCATCCGTTCTGGAGTATTCTTTTTATTCTTGGTAGTAATATAACGGCTCGTTCCGGGCATGCCCGAATCTTTGTGCTCTGTACACTCCAAAATTACCTGTATTCTATTTCCCTTCTTTGCCATTGTAACCTATTTTTAGGGATTATTACTTCAAAACGCCCTGAGCTTTCGCTTCCTTCAGAACTGCTGAAATACCTTTTTTATTAATGATTTTCAATGCCTTAGCCGAAACCTTTAGGGTTACCCAACGATCTTCTTCAGGAATATAAAAACGCTTTTTAGAAAGGTTTACATTAAACCTTCTTCTGGTCTTATTGATGGAGAACGATACGTTATTCCCGAACATCGCTCTTTTTCCAGTGATTTCACAAACTTTTGACATTGCGCTGATTTTTTTACAGGCTGCAAATTTATATCATTTTTGCGGGACGCACAAAATTCTACTTCAGAATTTTAAAATTTCTTTTTGCAGCAGTTCAAATGCCTTATTTACAGACTTTTGCACAACTCTTTCACGATGATTGCCCATCATGAATTTTTCAGTAAAAACCCGTTCAGGAGTGGCAATGGCAATGAAGACCGTACCGATGCCAACATCTGAATCTCCTTTGGTCGGCCCAGCATTGCCGGTTGTGGCAATGGCAAAATCAGTGCCCAACAGGTCTCGAACGTTATGCGCCATGGCCTCTGCAACCTCATGACTGACCACTGAATGGTTCTCGATCAATTTCTCATCGACATTCAAAACCTCGATTTTCGTTGCTGTAGCATAACTGACCACGCTCCCTTTGAAATAAGCAGAAGCTCCCGGTACCGAGGTAATCTGCTGTGCTATTTTTCCTCCGGTAAAACTTTCGGCAGTGGAAAGGGTGACTCCTTTTGCCACACATAATTTTCCGATTACCGCCTCTAAGGTCTCCTCATTCTCCAGACCATAAATAATCTCACCGATTAAAGGGTTCAGTTTATCAATTTCCCTTTCCACTGCCATCTCCAGCGCTTTTCTATCTAGACCTTTGGCAGTCAACCGTAATCGTACCCGGCCCAAATTTGGAAGATAGGCCAACTTTATGAAATCGGGTAGCTCGTTTTCCCAAGTTTCTATTTTTTCCGCAATAGCACTTTCACCCATTCCATAGGTGACCAAGGTCTTGTGTAAGATATACGGACGTTCAAACTCCGAAACGACCCTAGGTATCACGGCATCCGTAATGAGGTGTTTCATTTCAAAGGGTACACCGGGTAAGGACACAAAAACCGTTTCCCCGTCCCTGATCCACATACCCGGTGCTGTTCCGTATGCATTATGAAGTGCCTCTGATTTAGCGGGAATCAAGGCCTGATCTCTATTGATCTCAGAAATAGCGGATGTCGTTATATATTTTTCGAACAAGTGTTCGACATGTGCCAAAACATCTAGGTCTTGCACCAAAGTATCGTTGAAAAATTCACATAGGGTATGCTTGGTGATATCGTCTTTGGTCGGGCCCAAACCTCCGGTCAAAATGACTAATTGCGCATGCTGCTTTGCTTCGCCAAGTGCCTTTAAGATATGTTCCCGTTCATCTTGAACCGATGTTATTTGATACACCGAGACCCCAATTTTATTGAGCTCTTTGGAAATAAATGCGGAGTTGGTGTCGACAATTTGGCCGATGAGTATTTCATCACCAATTGTAATAATCTCTGCGAACATTAAAGATTGAAGTCTTTTTTAAGTTCGGAAACGACCTGTTCAATATCTTTTTTCAGACTAGGAAATATGCCTTTTATCTCTTCCATATTCGCCTCGCTCTTACCTAAGGTTTCCATTTCCAAGGCTACAGCCCTTGTTTGTTCCATACCCAACAAATCAACATTCGGCTTTATCTTATGGGCTAATTGATACACCTGCTGGTAATTCTCGGAAGCAAGTGCCTCTTCCAAACCGTTCAAGTCTTGCGGAACTTCATCCAAAAAAACGGAAATTACAGAATTGATGAAGTCCTCGTCCCCATCCGCCATTTCATTGATCTTATCTAAACTGTATATCATTCATTTAATTTTTAAATGGAACATCTCTTGCGCTTCCAATATGCCGGTAAGATAGTCATTTGCCTGTATTTTACCAACGCCGGCAGGAGTGCCAGTGAAAATTATATCGCCTTTTTTAAGCATAAAATAGGTAGAAACGTAGCTGATCAGTTCATCTATTTTCCACAACATATGAGCCGTATTTCCTTTTTGAACTACCGTATCATTTTTCAATAACGAAAAATCCATATTATTGGTATTTTCAAAGCGATTTTTTGGCAACCACCGACCTATTACGGCAGCACCGTCAAATCCTTTTGCCTTTTCCCAGGGCAATCCCTTTTCTTTCAATTTAGATTGTAGGTCTCTGGCAGTAAAGTCAATACCCAAACCTATCTCATCATAGTAGGTGTGTGCAAATTTTTCATCGATGTGCTTACCCACTTTTTTGATTTTTACCAAAACCTCCACTTCATAATGAACCTCTTTTGAGAATTCGGGAATATAAAAGTCTTGCTCCTTTGGCAAAACCGAAGAATCGGGTTTAATAAAGACCACTGGTTCTTCAGGGCGTTCATTGGCCAATTCCTCAATATGTTCCGTATAGTTTCTTCCGATACAAATAAGTTTCATTCCATGTACGAGTTAGGTGATTCATTTAGATTTTCCGGCTTTTGCTCAAATTATACACTTTTGAAATCGAACCCACAATTGATTTTAAACTGGACCGCTTCACCAGTACACCTAGAACAGGAATATGCACCTGTTGTTCGCTGCATACCTGAACTCGATTTCAGGCGATACGTTCAAAACGCTAGAAATCATTGGGGACTGCATAGTTGCACCTCGGGCGTATCACAATTTAGTATTCAACTTGCTCAACTTAATTTGGGTCAGCACTTTTTTGGTGTACAGAGGAAAGTCGGCATTCAATAACCAACTGAAGTACCCTGGTTCTTTATCAAGTACATCAAGTACTTTCTTTCCCTTATGCTTTCCAAAACCAAAAGTTTCGTCATCGTTTTCATCTAAAACTATAAAGCCTGCAAAATCTACGGTACGCCTGTGCGATGAGAATTCAGCGAGCTTCTTAATATTGTTCTCCAATTCGGGATACCGGTCTAATTGGGACAACAGCACTTCATAGGTTGCATTGGTATCAGCTTCAGCGCTGTGCGCATCAGTAAGGTCTTTGTCGCAATAAAATCGATAGGCTGCTGCCAATGTGCGTTTTTCCATCTTATGAAAAATGGTTTGTACATCTACCGATACCGTACTTTTCATATCAAAATCAATATCCGCGCGCAACAATTCTTCTGCCAACAACGGAATATCAAAACGATCGGAATTGAATCCACCAAGGTCACAATCCTTGATCATGGTGTAGATCTCTCGAGATAGCTGTTTGAAGGTAGGCTCGTTAGATACCTTTTCATTGGTAATACCATGAATGGCCATCACATCGGCAGGTATGGTCATTTCCGGATTTACCAACCATGTTTTACTTTCCTTATTCCCGTTCGGAAATACTTTCAAAATCGCGATTTCCACTATTCTGTCTTTAGCTACATTGGTTCCGGTGGTCTCCAAATCAAAAAAACAGATAGGTCTTGTCAGCTTAAGTTCCATCCTGTGCAGTTGTTTGTGCAAAGATAATTAGAAGGATTGTTTAATTGTTTTTAAGTTTGCCTTTATTACCAAAATTTGTACCGTACTTATGAAGTCAGCTTTTATCTTTACTATATCGATTATCTTGCTATCGGGATGCTCCTCCCGCAGTTCTGAATTCCCATATTCCACATCTCCCGAAGCTTTAAAGGAATTCAATAAGGGTTGGGTCCAAATTATGGATGAAGGCCGTTATGGTGCTGCAGAGGATTCTTACAGAAAGGCGGTCAACCTAGACCCAAACTTCCTTGTCGGCAAAAGCGTTTTGGCACGACTGACGTTAAATCTCGAAGAACGCATAGCTTTCGAAAGGGAACTATTCGAAAGAAAGAATGAAGTGGAGGGTGATGAACGCTTGATATTGGAGGTATATAGGGCTTTGGTGCGCTATACGAATCTGAGGGATCAAGGGGCGCCGCAGGCAGGAAAGGTACTTAATGAGGCCATGCAGACCGCTGAAAAAAATCTGGGTTCGGTGGTTCATAAATACCCCAAAGAAACCTATCTAAAGGCCGAATATGTTGAATTTCTCCATTCGCGCTATGGACCGAGAAAGGCGCTAGATTCCTTAAACGCGCTATCGCTCCCGGAACAACAGAAAAACCCTTTTTTGATCGGTGTTGCGGCTACCATGCAGGCAGAACTTGATCAATTTGATGGCGCTCTTGAGAAGGCCAAAGAACTCGAGCAGGTCGTTAACGACCCGGAACAACCGAAACCGTATGCGGTCTATGCCTATATCTATCTACAAATGGGAAATCTGGAACTAGCGAAAACCAACGCCGATAAAGCCAATGAACT
Organism: Maribacter corallii; assembly: GCF_047345415.1. Taxonomy (NCBI): domain Bacteria; kingdom Pseudomonadati; phylum Bacteroidota; class Flavobacteriia; order Flavobacteriales; family Flavobacteriaceae; genus Maribacter; species Maribacter corallii. The sequence continues at coordinate 52,293 of NZ_JBLFEP010000007.1, read as the reverse complement.
CGATCCCTTGAACTTAGATGCAAGTAGACTGAAAGAGCGCATTGATGTACTACTTTCACAAAAAGTCGTTGATTCGACCGAAATCGACCAATAAGTAATGTATCATCCTTGTTTTGACTTTTGATTCGATGTCTAGGACCAGAATCGATCAAACCAAATCACCATATACCGAAGTAGGACTTTGCCATTCGTTCACGCATCCGGGCTATAACCGGGTATTAATGATGTTATTGAAGGCCGAACCAAAAGTATAGCTTAGCCCCACACTGAATCCGAGTTCGAAATCCGTCGCAATTTGTTTTTGCTGTAATAGCACATCTTCGATGGAAGCATCGCCGGCGGGAAGATTGATCTGATCGCGGATGATTTCGAAATTTCCGGAAAAACGTACGGAGAGCCCTTTGATAAGACGTACCGAAAAACGACCGAAAAGTTGCAACCGGTTTTTCTCAAAATCATCTAAAAAGGTGGAAGCCCGCAGTCGGGTATAGACATTTCCCCAGGGTTGTCGATAGCGGACCTGAACATCCAAGGAATGGTTGAAAATACCCTCTCGCATCTTATTGAAAATCGTGGGTTCTATGTAATCGCTATGGAAAAAACCAACACGATAGGCGAATACTACCTCTCGCCGAAGCACCTCTTTGTATGGAAATATATTATACTCAATAGCGGGATTGAAATAATATCTAAAATCCAAATTGGTAAACGTATCATGTCGCAGACCTGCAAAAACACCCGTAGACCAATGATCACTGAGGCTTCTAACAATACTACCGGCAGCAAAATACCGAAAGCGTTCACTAGTAAACGTTTCATCCTCTCTAATGAACTCACTATTCGCTTGATTCATTTGTAGGTCAGTTCGGATACGCCATTTTTCCGTAACGCGATCACTTTCAAAACCTAGTTCATATTCAAACTCCTTACGACTCGATTCTTTGTTGAGCTCAGCTTCGCCATAGACCTCGAAAATCCAGTTATTCCATGGGTCGGCAAAATCGATATCCTGTTGTTTGGCCAAGCCCGCATTCGATATCTCATAGTCTATACTATCTACCAGTTCAGATAGGATCAAATACTTCAACAGTCCTTTCTTAATCGACTTCACAAGTCCGATGCGGATTTCATCAGCCGTCATATTCGCATTGGTCTCATAGTCGTGGTTCGTGATGATATCGGCATAATCGTCCAAGCCGGTAAAGTCTAACTTATAGGTGCGTCCGCCACTGCCATTTGCAATGTCATAAATGAATAATTGGATGTTGGCTTGAGCTTGGTCGCGAACGTGGTTCACGAATTTGATTTCTTGTCGGATATAACTTTTTTCACAGCTACAGTCAACAAAAAGTTTCAATCGGGCTTTTGGCTTTTCTTGGGAAAAACAAAAGGTGGAAATCACTAAAAGGAGGTAAACAAAGGTATTCCCGAATAGCATCGGGAATCTTTTCTTGGGTCGCAACATAAAATCAATCAAACGACCTCAAATTTAAGGAAAGGCCAGAGGGATTGTCAATAGCAATATCAACAAAAATTTCAAGCTTCCGTTACGAATTACGAAATCGTTTTCGCCAACCACTGAAAATACTCGAATACCCCATTAAAACGGCTACAGTTCCCTATTGATATCCCAAGCTTCTAAGTAGTCCGCTACAGCCTTCGCGAACATGCTTCCTAAAGCCCCATTGACCACACGATGGTCATAGCTATGGGAAATATACATCTTACTGCGAATACCGATAAAATCGCCTTCCGGTGTTTCGATTACCGCTGGCATTTTGCGAATAGCACCCAAAGCCAAGATACCTACTTGGGGTTGGTTGATAATCGGCGTACCGAACACACTGCCAAATGTACCCACATTGGTTACCGTGTAGGTGCCCTCTTGAATCTCATCGGGCTTGAGGCCATTCTCACGTGAACGACGGGCCAAATCGTTGACGACTTTGGCCATTCCTACCAGGTTTAATCGATCGGCATTCTTGATTACCGGAACGATTAAATTACCATCTGGTAAGGCGGCCGCCATACCGATATTGATGTTCTTTTTCTTGATGACCTTATCACCATCGACCGAAATGTTCATCATGGGATACTTCTTCAAGGCTTTGGCAACAGCCTCCATAAAAATGGGGGTGAACGTCAATTTCTCCCCTTCCATTTTTTCAAAGGTATCCTTCATTTTCATGCGCCAGTTGACCACATTGGTTACATCTACCTCAATAAAGCTCTGTACATGGGCCGAAGTCGATACGCTGTCAACCATATGTTTCGCGATCAACTTGCCCATACGGGACATTTCAATGACCTCATCAGAACCCGAAGGTGACATGGTGGAAACCTGATCGTTTGTCGGCTTCTTTGCATTCGCAACAATAGGCGTAACCACCGCTTTGCTCTCATCTGCAATAGATACCGGTTCCACAACCGTCCTTTTCGTTTCAGGTGTTACAACGGAACCGGATACTTTGCCGTTCTTTATAAACGCCAAAATATCATTTTTGGTGACCCGACCTCCTTTGCCGGTACCTTCAATGGTATCTAAAATAGCAATGGAAATACCTTCTTCCTTAGCGATATTTTTGACCAAAGGAGAATAAAATCGTTCGGTATCGCTATAGTCTTGTAAAGGGGAACTTGAGGCTTCTTTGGCAATGGAAATCGTTTCCGCCACGGCCGCCACGGTTTCCTTAGAAACCTCAGTGCTTTTGTTTACCGTTTCGGCGCCATTTACCCCTCCTTCAATTTCTATGATAGCCACCGTTTCACCTACTTTGATAATGTCATCGATGTCAAAAAGTTTTTCTTTCAAAATTCCCTCTACCTCACTCGGAACTTCTGAATCTACTTTGTCAGTAGCGATTTCAAAAACAGGGTCATCCATCTCAATAGTATCACCTACTTCCTTTAACCACGTTGTCAAAGTGGCTTCGGCAACGCTTTCGCCCATTCTTGGCAATTTCAATTCGAATTTTGACATATTATTATTTAAATGGCTCTTTGGTACTCATTTTTTGCAAAAATAATAAAATAAACAAGCTTTTTTTAAATTTTACTTAGTATTTCACTGTCGTGAATTCGCCTTCAACGAACCTTCGAAAGGAATCCTATTCAAAATACTACGCCCTAAGGTCACCTCATCGGCATACTCCAATTCATCGCCCACGGCGATTCCCCTGGCGATAGTGGATGTGCGAATATCCAACCCCTCTATCTGCTTGTAAATATAAAAATTGGTGGTATCACCCTCCATTGTAGAACTTAACGCGAAAATGAGCTCCTTTATTTTTTCTTGCTTGGCCTTGTTGATCAAAGAAGAGATTTTCAGGTCTTGTGGACCGACCCCTTCCATTGGTGATATCTTTCCCCCTAAGACGTGGTACAGCCCCCTGAACTGACCCGTATTTTCAATGGCCATCACATCTCTAATATCCTCTACGACACACACTAGACTTTTATCACGTTTCGGGTTCGAACAAATTTCACAAAGCTCAATATCCGAAATATTATGACAATTGCTACAGAATTTCACCTGACCTCTAAGCGCCTCCAAGGCCTTTGACAAACGCTCCGTTTGTTCACCAGGCTGTTTCAACAAATGCAAAACCAGCCTAAGAGCCGTGCGTTTGCCTATACCAGGCAATTGAGACATCTCATAGACCGCGTTCTCTAATAATTTCGAAGAAAAATCCATGGCGTATACTATCTGGCAAAATTACGATTTTAGATGGACGAACTCCCCATGGAAAGCATGTTTTTAACTTTTCGTAATTTGCCGAGGCAAAACATTTCTATGACTCCAACCCATATTTTATTGCTCATCGGTGGTTATTTTTTGATACTCCTACTCATCTCATACTTCACCGGCAAGAATGACTCGAATGTCGATTTCTTCAAAGCCGGTAAATCGTCTCCTTGGTACCTGGTCGCATTTGGTATGGTAGGTGCTTCGCTTTCAGGAGTTACTTTCATCTCCGTACCGGGTTGGGTGAAAGCATCCGAATTCAGTTACCTTCAAGTTGTTCTTGGTTATTTTTTGGGCTATATGGTAACGGCCTTTGTCTTACTGCCCGTCTATTACAGACAGAATGTAACCTCCATTTACGAGTATTTAGATGAGCGTTTTGGCTTCACCAGTTATAAGGTAGGTGCAATCTCTTTCTTTATCTCACGGGTTCTCGGGGCTGCATTTCGTCTCTTTTTGGTAGCCATCGTATTGCAGCAATTTGTTTTCGATGCCTGGAACGTACCTTATGAACTCACTGTAGTGTTGTCGATAGTCTTAATTTGGATTTACACCTTTCGCGGCGGTATCAAAACCATTGTTTGGACCGACACCCTACAAACCCTATTTATGCTGGTATCGGTTGGCTTATCTATTTATTTTATTCTGGAAAAACTTGATTGGAGCTTTACTGAATTTCTAGTCTCCGAAGAATTTAAGCAATACAATCAAGTTATTTTTATCGATGATTTTTTTGAAAAACAACACCTACTGAAATCATTTCTCGGGGGTATGTTCGTCACTATCTGTATGACCGGCCTTGATCAAGATATGATGCAGAAAAACCTGACGTGCCGAAATCTCAAAGATGCCCAAAAGAATATGGTCAGTTTCAGTATTGTTCTTGTAGTGACCACCTTTGTTTTTATGCTTTTAGGGGCACTCCTCTACATCTACGCCGAAAGGTATGCCATTGCCATGCCCCTGATGGATGGTAAACCCAAGTCGGATCTTTTGTTTCCGGAAATTGCCCTCAACAGCGGTTTGGGCATCACGGTTGCAGTTACCTTTATGCTAGGGCTCATCGCTGCCGCCTATAGCAGTGCGGATAGTGCTTTGACTTCATTGACCACATCTTTCTGTGTTGATTTTCTCGGGATAGAAAAGAAGACCGAACATGAACAAAAAAAGATTCGAAAAATTACACATGTGGGGATGAGTGTCTTATTGATTTTGGTCGTTATCCTATTCAAACACGTGTTGGATACCAACGTCATTGATGGCCTTCTTCAAGTAGCGGGATATACGTATGGACCTTTATTGGGACTCTTTGCCTTTGGTATTTTCACCAAACATGCGGTAAAGGACAACTATGTATGGATCGTAGCCCTAGTAGCAGTAGGAATCATTCTAGCCCTTGCCAAAATTCCTTCGGAAAGTTTGGGAGGCTATGCATTCGGATACGAGCTTTTACCCCTGAACGGCCTGTTGACATTCATTGGTCTTTGGTTGATAAGGGACACCAAAAAAAGTGGCGAAAAGAAAGCTTGACCCGAAAGAGAACATTTCAAGTAAAATTCATTTTTCCGATGAGAGCCATCGGCGTGAAAATGGTGTTGAAGATAGGTCTTTTGGTCCTTAAAAGTAGTACAGAGTAGCCTATGATTTGGCTCGATAAAAGGTTAAAAAAACCGATTAAAATTGGAAGAATATGTTAAAGTTTTGCAAGTAATCTACAACCGCAACAGGTCTTAATTTTCATATTGCCCCGTAGCCAACAATACAAGTGTACATGCCTCTTGAACTTCTATACCATTGTCTTTGAGTATTTTATAAAAATCAGGGTTTTCAGTTCCTGGATTAAATATGACCCTGCGAGGGTTAATTTTAAGAATATCCCCGTAATATTGAGGCTGACGTGCCGCCCCAATATATAAAGTGATGGTATCTATATTCCGAAAATTGTCTAAATTGGTCTCGATTTTAGTCCCTTTAATTTTGCCCGCTTTTAAACCAAAAGCTTCAGTATCTATGTTATGGTCCAACAACCGGTTTACGACAAGATTACTATAACGATGTAATTTAAGGGAAACTCCAAAAACAAGTGTCTTTTTCATTTGTTTAGACGATGTTAAAATTTACGGAATGGTGCAACTAATAGTGTACATCCCCGTCTATAGAAAACAAGTAAAGATTGACGAACGATAAACGAAAAGGTCGTTGATAAAGCTATATGTTTATAGTTAATGGTTAGTGTTTAGTATAGCGGAATCGACGACAGAAACCCCGGCCTTTGGTCGGGGTTTTGTGTTTTTCTACCAGCGGATAATGACACTGCCCCAAGTGAAACCGCTACCGAAGGCTGCCAAAACGACCAAATCGCCCTTGTTGACCTTCCCTTCTTCCCAAGCCTCTGTCAAAGCAATAGGAATCGATGCGGCTGTCGTATTCCCATACCTCATGATATTGTTATAGACTTGGTCATTACTTAAGCCAAACTTCTTTTGTACGAACTGTGAGATTCTAAGATTCGCCTGATGGGGTACCAAAAGATCGATATCGGAGGCTTGAAGGTCATTTGTTCCCAGTCCCTCCAAGATGACCTCACTAAATCGTACCACTGCATTCTTAAATACGAATTGTCCATTCATTACGGGCATATACGAAGTATCGTCCGGGTCGTTGTCGCTGACAATGTCATTTACCCATCGCCCCCCCATACCAGGGGCCAATAGGGCCAGTTCTTCTGCATGCTGACCTTCTGAGTGCAAGTGGGTGGATAAAATACCTTTCGTGGTATCTTCTTCCCTACTTAAGATCGCAGCACCAGCGCCATCTCCGAATATAACCGAAACGCCTCTACCCCTTGTGGTCATATCCAACCCTTTTGAATGTACCTCAGAACCGATAACAAGTACATTTTTATACATACCGCTCTTGATATACTGATCTGCCACTGAGAGCGCATAAACGAATCCTGAACATTGATTTCGCACATCCAAAGCGCCTACGGTTTTGATACCCAAGTCACGTTGCACCAGCACACCAGGACCGGGAAAGTAATAATCTGGACTTAAGGTGGCGAAGACGATGAAATCAATATCATCTTTGTCGATGCCTGCACGTTCAATGGCAATCTTTGCCGCCTCAACACCCATTGAAGTAGTAGTATCCCCGCCTTCTTTCTCTACATGTCTACGTTCTTGGATGCCCGTCCGTTCTTGAATCCATTCGTCACTGGTATCCATCAGTTTGGAAAGGTCATCGTTGGTAACCACTTTTTCAGGAACATAATGCCCTAGTCCCGTTATTTTGGAGTTATACATGTTTAATTCTATTTGGTTTGTCTTTCATTAGCTTTCGAGGGAAGTTTTGATTGCCTTAAACTTCCTTGATTCTCATAGCAATCTAGCGGTTTTATCTTTAAAAATGTAACACTTTTTCACAAAATAGCTTTTTCAAGATTCTCCCGAACTGTCGAGAAAGATAGAAGCAGCAATACCTTGTGTTTTGCCCAAAGCATAAAATCAGGTGATTTCTGCGCACTAGCACTTAAATTTTAGGGGAGATGGGCCATACTATTATCTATTTCAGCGGCATTGTCCGCGAGCTTTCGACTTGAAATGGACAAAACGACTAGTCGACATACTTAAGGTAGTTGTCCACCACAATCCTGGCCTTGAGATCATGAAGCAGATTATACAATCCGAAAAAGGTACGGTTCATATAGATGAAATGCTTTGACCCCCTATTGGCATTCATTTTACGCAGCTGTGTGTCTTTGGCAAATCGTTCACTGAGATTCGCTATTTGCTCCCAAAACCCGTCCGACCCGAAATCGAATGTTTTCTGGTTCAGCGGTGCGGTAAATAAGGCCAATAGTTCCCGAAACATCGCTTTGAAAAATTGGAGCTCCTCGGCAGTGTCGTTGGGTGTCAAGATTTCCAGATCGTACAGTTTTTGGGTAAAACGATTTTCGTCTTCGAATACCTCCTTTTTTGCCAATTCAAAATAAGGCGTATAAAAGGAATCTGGTACCTCTTTGATACAGCCGAAATCAATAGCGATTAAATTACCGCTTTCACTCACCAAAAAGTTACCTGGATGTGGATCGGCATGTACCTTGCGAAGCACATGAATTTGATACATGTAAAAATCCCATAGGGTTTGACCTAGCAGATCTCCATGTTCTTCGGAAAAATCGAATTTGGTAAAATCGCTCAAATGCGTCCCGTTCATCCAATCCATTGTCAAGATACGTTCGCTAGACCAGTCCTCATAGTACTTGGGAAACTCTAAGTTCGGAATGAGGGCACAGGTTTCCGTAATTTCACGGCTGTGTTTGATTTCCAAGCGATAATCCGTTTCCTCAATCAATTTGTGCTCTACTTCCTTAAAATACTTATCTGAATCTTTACCCTTGATATTGAACATTTTTAGGGCAATAGGTTTTACCAAGGCCAAATCACTACTAATACTTTCCGCAACACCAGGGTATTGAATCTTCACGGCCAATTCTTTACCGTCTTTGAAAGCACGATGCACTTGACCGATGCTGGCCGCATTAACCGATTCTTTTTCAAAGGAGTCAAAGACCTCATCAGGATATTGTCCCAAATACTTTTTGAACGTTTTACGAACCAATGGGCCGGACAAGGGTGGTACGGAAAATTGCGAAAGGGAGAACTTCTCTACATAGGCCTTAGGAAGCATGTTTTTCTCCATACTCAACATTTGGGCCACCTTCAGTGCACTGCCCTTTAACGTCTTTAGGCCATCGTATATATCTGTCGCATTGTCCTCATCCAACTCCTCACGGGAAAGTTCGGGATTGACCAACTTTTTGCCAAAATGCTTCATATAGTTCCCCCCGATTTTAACTCCGGTCTTTACCAGTTTACCAGCTCTCTCGATTTTTCCAGTGGGTATACTATCTAGGGTTTTCATGGGCAGATATTCAGGTTAGTTTTTCTTTGAACAGAAACTTTCCGAAATCGATGATGTTGTCTAAAGGGGTATTGTCAAAAACATCGAAAACCGTCTGGATCGATTTTTCTATGGCGATGTCGGTTTTCTCAAAACCTGGAGAATCGTCATCTATCCAAAATTTTAAGATGAATAACAACTGCAGCCACGCTCCTTCGGAAAACAGGCTGGGATTATGCTTGGTAAATTTGAAGTTTTTCCCCGCATTCCCATCATTGATCAATCCAGTGGCATAGGTCTTGACCTGTTTACGCAATCCTTTCAACTGCTCCATGTTCTTCATGACATTTTTGTCATTGTGCAATGTAAACAAGACGTAACTTCTGTTCAGCGCAAGTAATTCGAAAAAGGAATAAAAAAAAGTGAGCATCTTATCTTTATTGGAAAATTGCTCGTAGTCCTTGTTTTTTTCGATTAATTGCTGGGTATGTGAGAAAAAAGTATTCCATATTGCCTTTTGAATACCGGAGATAGAACCGAAGTTATCATAAAAAGAGGGCTCTTCTATTCCGTTATGCTTGCAGAATTTATAAATGGATTTCGGAACCATTTCATGTTCTAGAACATATTCCATATAAATCGCTATGATGTCCTCACCACTTATTTTTTTTGTTTTCGTTTTTGCAGCCATACTGTTCTATTTTATGTTTATGATATCAACAACACCTCTCTAGATTCCATTAAAAAACGTGCTTCCAAAGCTGAAAACACGTTTTTAAACAACCTAACCAATAAATAAACTTGTAAATAAATTTTCTTTTTCAAAACATTTATAACACTGTAAATATAAGTTCTGTTTAACTTATTTATATAAAAATTAAACAAAAAGTTTTGTTAAAGTTTATTCTACCCATTTAAATCGCTTAAAATGTCAGTTTGTCAGCCTTGATCGGTATGGTACTTTTTTTGACAATAGAAGGCTCATAGAGACATTGTCTTAAGGTGACTCAACAAATACTAATCCGCCGCCTTAGAGTGGTAAGTGAATTAACATGATATAATTATGGCAACAGGTAAAATCAATGTTTCAGTGGAGAATATTTTTCCACTTATCAAGAAATTTCTTTACAGTGACCACGAAATTTTTCTTCGTGAATTAATATCCAATGCAACTGATGCGACACTTAAGTTAAAACACCTCACATCGATCGGTGAGGCCAAGGTAGACTACGGGAATCCGCAAATCGAGGTTAAAATAGACAAAGAAGGTAAAAAACTTCACATTATCGATCAAGGTATCGGTATGACCGAAGATGAGGTCAAGAAATACATAAATGAACTTGCATTTTCAGGTGCTGAGGAATTCTTGAACAAATATGATGATACCGCTAAAGATGCTGGCATTATCGGACATTTTGGTCTAGGCTTCTATTCTTCCTTCATGGTCGCCGAGAAAGTAGAAATCATCACGAAGAGCCATAAGGACGAACCCGCAGCTCATTGGTCTTGTGATGGTTCACCGAATTTTAGCCTAAAGAAAGGAAAGAAAGAAGATCATGGTACTGAGATTATCCTGCACATTGCGGAGGACTCGAAAGAGTTTTTGGAAGAAAATCGAATTAGCGAACTCTTGAGTAAGTACAATAAGTTCATGCCTATTGCAATTAAATTCGGTACCAAAACAGAAACACTTCCTAAACCGGAAGGAGCTAAGGAGGAAGATCCCGCGCCCACAAAAGAGGTTGACAATATCATTAATAATCCAAACCCAGCGTGGACCAAGCAACCCAAAGACCTAGAGGATACAGACTACAAGGCGTTCTATCGCGAATTATATCCCATGCAGTTCGAGGAGCCGTTGTTCCATATTCACCTGAATGTGGACTACCCCTTCAACCTGACCGGTATTCTTTATTTCCCGAAGTTGACCAATGACCTGAACATACAGAAAGATCGAATTCAACTGTATCAGAATCAAGTCTTCGTTACCGATAATGTCGAAGGTATCGTTCCTGAGTTTTTGACAATGCTTCGCGGGGTTATCGATTCACCTGATATTCCATTGAATGTATCAAGATCATATCTTCAGGCCGATGGCGCCGTTAAGAAAATCTCTTCCTATATCTCAAGGAAAGTTGCGGACAAGCTCAATTCCCTATTTAAGAATAATAGAGAAGATTTCGAGTCGAAATGGAACGACATCAAAATCGTTATCGAATATGGAATGCTTTCAGAAGAAAAATTCTTCGACAAGGCAGATAAGTTCGCCCTCTACCCTACCGTCGACGGAAGTTACTATACTTTTGAAGAACTTCAAGAAAAAATCAAGGACGCCCAAACCGACAAAGACGACAAACTGGTCATTTTGTATGCATCGGACAAAGAGGCGCAGCATAGTTATATCGAGGCCGCTAAAGGTAAAGGATATGAGGTCTTATTGATGGATTCACCTATAATCGGTCACTTGATGCAGAAGTTGGAAACCTCGAAAGAGAATATCTCCTTTGCGCGAGTGGATGCAGACCATTTGGATAACCTCATCAAAAAAGAGGATACTCAGATTTCCAAACTTTCGGATGAGGAAAAAGAGAAATTGAAGACCAATTTAGAAGAGGTTATTGAAGATAAGAAGTATACGGTTCAGCTTGAAGCGATGGATAGTACAGCTTCGCCCTTTATCATTACCGAACCTGAATTTATGCGCCGTATGAAAGAAATGCAACAGACCGGAGGTGGTGGTATGTTCGGTATGGGAGGTATGCCCGAAATGTATAACCTGATCGTGAATACGAATCACGAGCTTGTGGGCGAAATCTTGAACACAAAAACCGCTAAAAAGCGCGAACGACTCATCAACCAAAGTATCGACTTGGCACGATTGTCAAAAGGACTCTTAAAGGGCGAGGAATTGACCGCCTTTATCAAGCGTAGTTACGAAATGGTGAAGTAGACACGCATTGAAATAATTGAAAAACCGCTTTGGGTATTGACCTAAAGCGGTTTTTGCGTTATAGTACCCAGATCACTGTCGTCCGCTAGGTACAAAACTCATGTCACCTCCTCATTACAAAAAAGAACTAGCCTTAGCCACACTGTCAATAGCACTGAACATCATACAAGCAACTCAACCCTACGGTGCAGCTCACATGATCGCTAAATCATTCACCGATGAGCTTTAATCGCTTTTGGATTGCACATATCTGATACTGAATACGTTAAAAAGATGCTAAAAATCTTAAACAGAGCAAAACTTCCCTTAATTTGAAGCTCATCAATTTTCAAATTCATCACTTAAAACGAAAAACATGAGAACGGTATTACTATTTACATTACTTAGTGCCATGGCGGTCGGACTGGCGCAGGAAGATCCTAAAGTTTCGACTATGGATTTTGTACAGGTTCTAAATGGCAATAAGGCCGAGGCGCTATTTTATTATGTTAACAATTGGAAAGTACTTCGGGAAAATGCGTTGGAAAAAGGATTCATTCATTCGTATCAACTGTTGGAAACCCCAAGAGGCGAAGGCGAACCCTTTGAACTTCTATTGATTACCACCTATAAAAACCAAAAGGAATATGAACGTTCCGAAGAACGTTTTGATGTCTTGATCGCCGAAAAGGGACCCCTCCATCTAATGAACGGAAAAAAACCGGGCGAATTTCGAAAAGTACTTTTTAGTAAACTGGCCACCCAAGTTTTTTAATCCAAATAGAATGACACAACAACATAAATCAAGAAGGTCTTTTGTAAAGAACCTCAGTTTAGGCATTGGCTCTACCGCCATTTTACCAGTACTTTCCTCCTTCCAGGATTTAAACGAGAAAATTGGCAGAACAGACAGGAAAAAATTAAATATCGCCTTGTGCGGTTTAGGGCGATACGCTACTCTTTTGGCCCGTAGCTTTGTCGATACCGAATATTGTAATTTAGCGGGTATCATTACAGGTACCCCTTCGAAAGCGGTAGATTGGAAGCGGCGTTATGCAATTCCTGATGCCAATATTTATGATTATGGGAATTTCGATACCCTCAAGGACAATCCAGATATCGATTTGGTATATGTGGTATTGCCTAATGGCATGCATAAAGAGTTTACGCTACGTGCAGCAGCGGCAGGCAAGCATGTCATTGTTGAAAAACCCATGGCCTTCACCGAAAAAGATTGCGAAGAAATGATTACTGCTTGTCAGAAGGCAGGGGTGCAACTAGCAGTCGGATATCGCTTACACTATGAACCCAATCACTTGGAAATTAAACGCCTAGGACAACGAAAGGTATTCGGACAAGTGCGCCTTATCGAAGTGTCATTAGGGTATTCAATTGATGACATCGACCCAAATGATTGGCATTTGAAAAAAAACTTGTCAGGTGGCGGTCCTTTGATGAATCTGGGGGTATACTGCGTGCAAGCCAGCCGTTATGTACTGGGCGAAGAACCCATTGCAGCTACGGCCCAGTTCGGGCCGGTAACAAAACCAGAACTCTACACTGAAGTCGAGGAGTCAATCACTTGGCAGCTCTACTTTGCCAGCGGTGCTATGGCTACCTCTACCAGTACAAATAGTTCTGGAGTGGATCGGTTTTTTGCATCTGCGGAAAAGGGATTTTTTGAGCTCAGCCCCGCGGTCAGTTACGGTCCATTTCGTGGAAGGTCAAGTCATGGGGAATTCGACTTTCCGGTCATCAATCAACAGGCCGCCCAAATGGACGGGATCGCCAAGGTCATTTTAGCGGGAAAACAACTCCCCGAACATATTTCAGGAATTGAGGGCAAGAAGGATATGAAGGTTTTGGAAGCCATTTACACGGCAGCGGAAACGGGCAAAAAGATTTTTTTAAGCTAGGGTTGTAGCCTAGTCCTTTGGCAAACAACTTCGAAGCAAATCTGGGTGCCAACTAAAGCAGACTCTCGGGGCATTCGTAGGAGAATAACTTGCCCGAACCGACGTCCGTCTTACTGACCGGCCAACAGGCCTCGGAGCGACCTACCTGACGGCAGGCAGGTATAAATCTGAATTTTAGACTAAGAACCGACCCTACGATAATTGGAAGCATTGAATAACCAAGAGCACAGGTAGTGCTGGAGGTTACCAATAAATCGGGCCTTTGCCCAAATATTTCTCGGCGATAGGCCGATAATATCCCAAAACATCCTCTAAATCATATATTTTCTGACTCTTGGTATATAAATCATAGGTATTGAAGTCTTTGATCAGTTCTAAATATTCATAATCTTTCTCATTGAGCAATTCTGTATAACTGCCTCCGGTGTGCCATGGGTAAAAGGAGTGGTATCTGATCATTACCATGGCCGCTTCTGGAAGTCGATTGTCCTTATGATTGTTCAACACCTGATATAGGTATTCATCATGGCCCCATGCTAAATCGACATTGTCGATGCCGCAGCCTTCTTCGTAAATTCCGGTCTTTGTATTGTAGGTCTCATTTTGCATATCCGGATTCAATTCATTGAATTCAGGATACACACACGAATCCGGCAGGGCACAGCCAACAATGAATACGTCGCCTACCATTCCCCATTGTTCGGCCTGACTCGTTCCATCTTCATCACTCCCCCACAGGAACATTACTTTACCGAGGTCATGTATGAGTCCGGTAAGTTGCATCCAGTCTGGGCGCCCTTCTGCCCGAATCGCCTCAGCACTCTGTATGAGGTGCTGAACATTCGGTAAATCCAAATCAGGATCACTCACATCTATAAGGCGGTTCAAATGCCGCATAGCATCCCATAAATCCATAGGTTTATCGAACTTCAGGTATTTCTTATGCATGTTTTGAACATAATCGAAGGTCTGATTCGATCGCATTTTTCGATAGTGTTCCTTCACCGCTATGGAAACGTCCGGCGCTTCGTAGTCTCTAAAAATTTTTTCTTCCATGACAAAGAGGATTAAAATTTAATATTCTTCTCAATTTCGAGGATACCGCTATGACATAAAGGCTATTGATTCAAGTTTTGTGCCGTCCTCATACATTACCTAGTACAAGGTACAAAATTACGGTTACCACAACCAAAAACAAGCTGAAGGGCTTAGCGTATTTCCAAGGGCGCAAATCCAAAACTCCTGCATCCTTCATTTCAAAAGTATGCTTCGAAGGCCAAATAAGCGAGGCGATATGCATGATACCAATGTTGAGTACAAACTCCATTCCCCAAATATGCACAAAATGTAAATCGACTTGAAGCACATAGTACATCAAGACATAGAATAAAAGCCCAAACACCAAACCGGTCTTTGCCCCGGATGCCGATACTTTGGGGAAAAGAAAACCGGCGATAATCACACTAGCGATCGGTATAAAAAAGATTCCGTTCAATTGTTGTAGTAGTTGATACAGACCTTCTGGGGCGTTCGCAACAAAAGGAGCGATACCTATCGCCAAAACGGCCAACAAGGCAGAGGTCCACTTTCCAATACGTACTACTTGCCCATCGGTAGCGGTCTTTGAGATATACCTCCTGAAAATACCCAAACTAAAGACTGTAGCGGCACTATTGAGCGCACTGTTAAAAGTACTCAGTATCGCACCCATCATTACGGCCACGAAAAACCCGGTGAGCCATAACGGTAATACTTTTTTGACCAATAATGGATAGACCGTATCCGGGGAGTCGTAAAGACTATCACCAAAATAATAGAATCCTATAAGGCCTGGAAGTACGATAACCAAGGGAATCAATATTTTCAATAAGCCCGTAAACAACAATCCTTTTTGTGCCTCTTTCAAATTAACGGCGCCCAACACACGTTGAATAATGGACTGGTGCATGGTCCAGAAATAAATCTGGTTGATCATAAGACCGGTAAACAAGACCTCAAAGGGTAGAATGGCCGAACGCGCCCCATCTCCTACTCCGGCTTCAGTGCTGACCACGTTGAACTTTTCAGGGCTCTTTTCAAAAACCAGTCCTAAGCCTTCCCACGGATCGCCATCACCAATACTCAATAGGGCCAAAATGGGAACCAACAGGCCCGCCACCAACAGTCCAAAACCATTTATGGTATCCGTATAGGCTACCATTTTCAATCCCCCAAAGATTGCATAAACGGCACCGATGCTTCCTACTATCAGAATAGTAATCCAGATACCTTGTTTTTGGGTAACGTTCAATACGTCGGAGATTTCGAAAATCGCTTCTATATTCAATGCCCCGGTATATAAGACGATAGGCAACAAGGTAGCAACAAATGAGATAATCAATAACAAAGCGACCAACGTGCGGGTCACCCCGTCGAATCTTTTCTCTAAAAATTCGGGTATGGTCGTAAGTCCCATTTTCAAGTATTTCGGCGCAAAGTACAAAGCCCCGATAACCAACGCCAAGGCCGAAGTAACTTCCCAAGCCACGATAATGGCGCCATTGCGGTACGCTGATCCGTTCATACCGACCAAATGTTCAGTAGAAATGTTTGTCAAAAGGAGCGACCCGGCGATAACAATGCCAGTCAATGAACGTCCTCCTAAAAAGTAGCCATCTTTGGTATCAAGTCGATCTTGACGCAATTTCCAAGTGGCGTAAAAAGCCACAAAACCGGTAAACAGAAGGAAGGTGAGTAAAGCCATGGCCTGAAAATACGCATATTTTACGTGCGAAGGTAGAATAAGACCTGGCTGCACACCAACCACCCATAAGCCGTTGCCCAGGTTACCGGATACAAATTCAGAAAGAGCATGTTGGTTTTATGACAACTCCCATAGTTCGTATGGTGCTCGTTAGAGGTACTGAAACGGAATAGATATATTAACTCAGTTCGTAACGCCGATCAAAAAAGTGCTTGATCATAAAGACTTGCACTACTACAAAAAAAGCACCTATGAGCGTGCCATAAACAAAAGTGTTCGATATCCTAATATCAGGCAAATTACCTGACCAATCAAAAGCGGTGAGGGTATTTAGGCGTGACAACCACCCAACTTCGAGTTCTGGGTCGAGAAAAATGAGATATGAAAATACAAAGGCCACCATAATCAAGATAACTGCCCAAGCTTTTTTGGATAGCACAGGTTGGTACACCGTTGTGGGCAATTGCTGAGCGCTTGCATTGATTTTAGATAAAACCGCGTCGGTAAAATTCGAGGGGGGCTGTTCAAACCCTAATTCCTTAACAGACTTCCTGATAAAATCATCTAACTCTTTATTCTCTTCCATAATTCTCTAGCATATCTGATTCCAATTCATTCGTTAAAAATCCGGCCAAACGTTTACGACTTCTGAACAAACGTACTTTGAGGGTGTTTACCGATAGGTTCGTTATATCCGAAATCTCCTTTAAGGATAACTCCTCAAGATAATGGAGCGTAATGACCAAAGCATCATTCTCGGGTAAATTGCCGATTGCTTTTCGTATGGTCTTTTTTCGTTCGTCTGCCTCAAGTCGAGCCAAGGTATTGTCTACGCTGGGTAAATGATACTCAACCTCATCATCGATAGAGCTCGTATGTAGGTGACGCTTTTGCTTCTTTATATAGTCCAAACTCCTGAAATAGGTGATTTTATATATCCACGTAGAGAATTTCGCATCCCCTTTAAACTTATCTAAAGCATGGTACGCCTTAAGAAAAACATCTTGGGCGATTTCTTCGGCCTCTTCCGTGTTCTTGATCATCTTCATAGCCAAGGTAAAAACCATATGCTTATAGCGATTCACTAAGAACTCGAATGCACCTGCATCTCCATTCTTAAGTATCGCATCAATATAATATTGATCTTCAGGTTGGCTCATTTACTGCATATGACGTACAAATTACAATGTGGGTTACAGCTTTCACCATAAAAATGAATTTTTCTGTAACCTATTTCAAAGAAGTGATGTCCTATGCATCAAGTGAGTTTATTAATCAATTAAAAAACAATCAAATGGCAGCAGCAATTTTAATTCCCATCAGCTTTTTTCTCTTCGTATTCGCAACACTATACCTATTTTTCACTACTCGCAATAAAGAGCGTATGGCCTTAATCGAAAAAGGGGCCGAAGCAAGTATCTTTGTGCAAGGGAGACCCAAGGGAGCAGCAGCTATTTGGAAAGTATTCATTCTCAATTTGGCATTAGTTCTAATGGCTGTAGGGTTGGCCATTTTTATAGGTTCCTTTATGGAATACAATCTGGGTGTTGACAGTGATGTAGCCTACCCCGGCAGTATCTTCTTGATGGCGGGCATTGGACTATTAGTAGGATTCTTCCTAACCAAGAAAATGGAAAATAAGGACTAAAGAATAACCTGGTGTATGAAAGAACCGAAACCATTCGTGAATTGCGAATGGTTTTTCTATTTTTAGTAGATGAAAGTAATTTCTACGAATCTAGGTAACCCGACCACTTTTACTTGGAATGGACGTGAGGAACAAACCGGTATTTTCAAAAAACCGGTCGCAAAACCCTTGTATCTTACAAAGACCGAAGTCGAGGCCGATACAGTCATCGATCGTGTACACCATGCCGGTGTGCACAAGGCATGCTACTTATTTTCAATGGACAACTACGCCTATTGGAAAGATATGTATCCTGATTTGGATTGGGATTGGGGGATGTTCGGAGAAAACCTGACCGTTTCGGGCCTAGATGAATCACGCGTACGTATCGGGGATGTCTATCGATTGGGAACCGCTCTGGTACAGATCTCGCAACCTAGGGAACCTTGCTACAAACTAGGCATCCGTTTTGGAACACAAGATGTATTGAAACAGTTTATCGACCATAACAGGCCCGGAACCTACGTTCGCATATTAGAGGAAGGCAAAGTGCAGGTCGGGGACGAACTGACGCTACATGAACAATCGCAGAACGAGCTTACGGTACAACTATTTTACAAATTATTATATCTGAGGGAAAAGCCGAAGGATTTGCTAGATCTATTCATGGGAAACCCATCGGTACCACAGTATAAAAAAGAGCGGTACCAAAAATACATCACCCCGTGAACTACCCTTGGCATCTTTATTTTATGGCGGCTATCTACATTGGTGCCGGCTTTATGCATTTTGCCAAACCAGAAATGTATATGCGCATCTTACCCGGATACCTGCCCGGCCATAAATTTCTAGTTAATTTTAGCGGTTTTGCCGAAATCGTCCTAGGCATAGCGCTCTGTTTTACGCCTACCAAAGACTTTGCCATTTACCTTATTATTGCCATGCTCACTTTTTTCTTACCAGCACATCTGCATATGCTTTTTGATAAGCGAGCGGCTATGGGTCTTCCCAAATGGATTCTTATTTGGCGAATTCCACTGCAATTCGCACTCATGTATTGGGCCTACTGGTATTTGAGAATCTGAACAAAAAAACCCCATCCGGCAAGACCGAACGGGGCTACTTCAAATTAACTCAAACCAACTATTTTACACTAATGTTTTCGTAGAAGGTATCCTCTCCGTTTTTGACGACCACTCTATAGGTATCTTCGTAAGCCTTTTCAAAGTTAAAGGCCTTTTCTACCAATAAGGTATCGCTCACGGTTTCTTTAAAGACTATTCTGTTCTCACTATCATAAATCGTGATCTTAACATCTTCCTTATCTGTATTCAAGAGATTCAAGAAAACTTTTTGCCCATCTTTCTTGAAAACAGGCTTGGTGTTTTCCTTTCGCTCGACGATGGAAACATCTGAATCATTGATGTCGAATTCAAAAACAGTTACCTTTAAACTGTCTTCAACCTTTAGTATATAGTTACCATCAGGCAAATTGCGTAAATCGAATTTCTTTAAATACGTGGCTGCATCGGCTACTTCTTCTGAATATATAATGACACCTTCAATATCTTGAATGCTAACAACCGTCTGATTCGATGGCTTTTCCATCTCGAAAATCAGGCTTTTTTCAGTGTTGTGTGCTACACTCAATTTCGGTTCTTTAGCCATGCTTGTTGCTACAACGAACATAAGGGCTACTGTTGCGATTGATCTTACTACTTTTTTCATGATTATTTTTTTTAATGGTTATTAATAATCTACACCACAAAACTACGCTAGGTGTTTGGCCCCTACTACCTCAGATTTTTCTAATTTATATGCTATTTTAACCCAGTATATTGTTAATGTATTCTAAAAAGGTAATTTTGCATAGATTTTGGGTAATTTTGTAGAGATGAGTCGACAATACTCCCAGTAACTTTGAGTTATGAATAGTATGAACACGGTTAAGAAGAAACCTACTTTAGAAACGATCGAACCCAATTTTGGGCATTCGTATAGCTACCAGAAGTTCGATGCGAATTCGACCAATTCGAATACGATATGGCACTTTCATCCTGAAATAGAGTTGGTCTACGTAAATGGTGGGGCGGGAAAGCGTCAAATCGGAAGCCATGTATCTTATTACTCCAATGGTGATCTTATTCTTATAGGGAGTAATCTTCCCCATTGCGGCTTTACCGACAAACTGACCGGAAACGTCAGCGAGACCGTCATTCAGATGAAGCAGGATTTCTTGGGAAATGATTTTTTCAACATTCCCGAAATGAAAAAAATTCAAGGGCTCTTTGAAATAGCTAAAGGCGGTATCGCCTTCTCGGGACGTTCGAAAAAGAAAATTGGTGATAAGATGGAGGTTTTGGAATACCAGACTGATTTTCAGCGACTGTTGTCCATACTCAATATACTAAATGAATTGGCCAACTCGAAAGAGTTCAAAATACTGAACGCAGAAGGGTTCGCACTGGAAACCGAAGTAAAGGACAATGACCGAATCAATATCGTATTCAACCACGTCAAAAGTAATTTCAAAGAAGAAATCAGCTTAGAGGAGATAGCGAATATGGTCAGTATGACCATACCGTCGTTTTGTAGGTATTTCAAAAAGATCACCAATAAAACCTTTACGCAATTCGTCAATGAATATCGATTGGTGCATGCCTCAAAACTATTGGCCGAACAACCGATGAGCATTACAGAGGTGTGCTTTGAGAGTGGATTCAATAATTTCTCGCATTTCAACAAGTCATTTAAAGCATTTACGGGGCAGAACCCCTCGCAATACCGGAATGAATTAAAAAACGTCTTGAACTAGTGGAAAGACTATTCGATGACCAAATAAACCTAAGCTTACCGGATAGCGAGATTCTTTATTTTCCAAATTTTATTGATCCGGAAAAAGCCGATTCCTATTTTGAGTCATTCCGAAAGAATGTAACATGGCAACAAGATGACATTACTGTTTTCGGAAAGACCTATGCCCAGCCCCGACTGACTGCGCTTTTTGGAAACAACGGAAAACCATACTCCTATTCCAACATCACGATGCTCCCCCATGAATTTCCAATGTCGCTTTTAGAAATCAAACACAAGGTAGAAGCCAAAACTTCCGTTGTTTTCACCACCTGCCTATTGAATCTGTACCGCGACGGAAATGACAGTAACGGCTGGCATGCCGATAACGAAAAAGAACTAGGGCCTAATCCGGTTATTGCTTCGGTTACTTTGGGCCAAGAACGTTTTTTTCATTTAAAACACCGCAAGGAGAAAACTCTAAGGCATAAATTGCTTTTAGAACATGGTAGTTTATTGCTTATGAAAGGTGAAACACAACAACATTGGCTCCATCAGATCGCTAAGACCAAAAAAGCTATTGGTGAGCGCATTAATCTGACTTTCAGGGTTGTCAAATAAAAAATCGGCTCTAATGAGAACCGATTTTTTAAACCCTTCTATTGCTAGTTACTGCCTTTAACATGTGGGTAAGGCATGTTAATTTCCTCGCTTCTAACTAACCTAATAACTTCAATTCTTATGCCAAGGTATGACTGTTCGTTGAAAATGCTTTTTTCTGGTTGAATTACCGTTTCAGAACAAATCATTCAATACTTTCGCTAGGCGAAGCCCTCCTTTTTGCAATTGTTTTTCAACCGTAGGCCACCATACATATCCATAGCGATAATAGAGTTTTTCGCCAACCTCTACGGAATCATATAGCTCATCTGCCACTAAATGCGCCTCTTCGACCCAGTCAAGAAGAGACCCTTCTTGAATAGCCTTTTTTTGCGTTGAACTCAATTGTGGTAAGGACGCGGCCATTTCAGAATAGCTCATCCCATTTTGTTCTATGAGGTTGGAATCCCATACGCGATGTAGATTGCTACCGTCATTAAACCACTGCACCTGTATGGCATTGCCCCCTTTGTCATCAAGGCGCCCTACATGCATGGGTTGATGTAAATCACCAACGAAATGGACCAATAGTTTCAGATAAAACGCCTTATCTTGATTTGAACTGCGTTCATCTTTGACAATATCAACACATGTATTGATCGCCACGACCAAATCACCATAGGGGTTGGGGTCAACTTCCTTGTATGTTTTACCCTTCGGAATGTTCACGTAGTGCCATGCGCTGAATTTTCGGTACAATGTATCAGCCTTGATTTCATCTGCAAAATTCGATACGGCCGCCAAACTCTGCCCATCCAATAATTTGGCGATGGATTTCCTGGCTTTTCTAGTCAGGTGCGCCTGAGCTACATCCCCAATAACGCGATGCCCGGTTTTTGACCAGATTACAGGGGCATTGGCAAAGGAGAAGTGCAAACAAAATAAAACCAGAAAAACTGTTTTTCTCATCGCTTTTGAATTTGTCCAAATGTAGAAAAACGAATTTTAAACTGTTGTTAAGAAATGGGTCAATTCAATAAATAATTTGATATTGCAGTGCCATAGCGAGCCCTATGTTTTTGAAACGTATCAAATCACCATATCTAAAGTTTGGCCTTTTGGCCATAGTAGCCGGTATCTTGGGTTCGGGCTTATTTGTAGCGTCGGTTTATTTTGAGGCCTGGGGCGACCTTCCTTCAAAAGAAGAGCTTTCCGATTTTGAATACCAACGAGCCTCGGAGGTTTATTCGTCCGATAGTGTCCTAATCGGAAAGTACTATCTCTTTGACCGACAGCCCATAACTTTTGAGAACTTTCCGAAGCACTTGGTCGATGCCCTGGTCGCTATTGAAGACGAACGATTTTATGAGCATGGTGGAGTGGATTATCCTAGCTTGATGCGTGTTGCCCTAAAAACCATTCTAATGCAAGATGAATCCTCAGGTGGGGGCAGTACCGTAACACAACAACTAGCTAAAAACCTCTACCCAAGAAAGGAAAGGAACCAGACCAATATCGCTGTTGATAAAGTAAAGGAAATGATCATTGCTTCAAGACTAGAGGGTATTTTTTCCAAAGAACAGATTTTGACCCATTATTTGAATACGGTCTCTTTTGGGGATAACACCTTTGGAATTGAAAGTGCTTCCCTAAGGTTTTTCAACAAGCCGACCCACGAATTGAATATCGAAGAGGCTGCCGTTCTTATCGGAATGCTTAAAGCTACCTATGGTTATAATCCCCGAATATTTCCAGAAAAAAGCAAAGCGCGAAGAGACCTAGTGCTACAGTCCATGTCAAAAAATAATTTTCTTTTAGAGAGGGAAAAAGATAGTTTGACTGCGCTCCCGCTTCAATTGAATTATAGAAAATTCAACTACTCAGACGGTATCGCACCTTATTTTCGAGAGGAAGTGCGCAAGCAACTCTTGAAGTGGAACGCTTCGGAGAAAGAAAAGGGAAACCCATACAATATTTATACTTCAGGCCTAAAGATCTATACCACATTAAATCACAAAATGCAGGTATTGGCCGAAGAAGCCATGAAGAAACATATGCGATCCCTTCAGGGAAGTTTCGAAAAGAGTTATGGAAAAACCGCACCTTGGTTGGCAGATAAAAAGCTTATTAAAAAAGCGGTGTCCGGCACCACTCGTTATAAAAAGCTTTTAGCAGAAGGATTAAGTGCCGATGCCGTATGGGATTCCCTTAAGACAAAGCGAGATATGACCTTGCATGACTGGAATGGGGGAAAAACAATAAAGACCAGCCCAATCGATAGCATTCAACACTATATGAAATTTCTCAATACCGGTTCACTCGCCATAGACCCTAAGACCGGTGCCGTGCAAACATGGATCGGTGGTATCGATTTCAGAAATTTCAAATACGATCACGTGGCCCAAAGCAAAAGACAAGTGGGCTCCACTTTCAAACCAGTCGTCTATACTGCGGCCCTAGAAATGGGAATACCTCCGTGTGCCTACTTCTCGGCAAGGGAAGTGGCTTATCAAAATCTAAAGGGATGGTCGCCCAGCAATTCGGGCGATAAAGATGAAGCCTATTTGAATTATTCCATGGAGGAGGCCCTGAGCAAATCGGTCAATACCGTAGCCGTTAAGGTTTTGGAAGCCACCGGAATCGATAACGTAATTACCCAAGCGAAAAAAATGGGTATTTTCTCTGAGCTACCTCAACAGCCTTCCTTAGCCTTGGGTACAGGTGAAATCTATTTGAATGAACTGGCCGGAATGTATGCTAGCTATGTTAATGATGGCAGGGCGGTCTTACCCTATCTTATTGAAACCATTACTGACCGAAACGATTCCGTCTTGAAAAAATTTGAACCCAAGCGTGCCAGAGACCGTGCTTTTTCAAAAGAAACCAGACAATTAATAGTCGAAATGATGAAGTCGACCATCAATACGGGAACGGCATCACGCATACGAAAGACCTACAAACTGACCAACGCTATTGCCGGTAAAACAGGAACCACCCAGAACAATAAGGATGCCTGGTTTGTGGCGTTGACCCCAAATTTGGTGCATGTGACATGGGTAGGACTTGACAATCATGAAATCGGTTTTAAAAGCACTCGCCTAGGTCAAGGCGCCAATGCCGCTCTTCCCTTATTTGCCCTTTGGTACCAACAATTAAATAAAGACCGTAGTTTCGACCACATCACCAAAGCCCAATTCGAGCGACCAAGTGTATTTGTTCGCGATCAACTGAATTGTGAACCAGTCAAAAAAGACGGGTTCTTGAAACGATTGTTTACCAATCCAAACAAAAAGAAGCGAAAAAAATTCAAGAAAAGCCCATAACTTTGGGATGAAAGCTTACCAGATTCATCATCCGAAGTTTATGTTTTCTTTAACGACCTAAACCGCTAAATTTGTGCAGCTAATTCAAGACCATGCCGAATCTTTTTTGGGGCTTACTCCTATTGTTATCCTCATTCGTTTCCTTCTCGCAAACCGATAAATCGTTTTCCGTAAAACTCATTTCCGAAAGTGTGCAACTCGATGGTGCATTAGATGAACCTTTTTGGGAAAATGCGGACGGGCCCCACGATTTTCAACAATATTTTCCATCTGATAGCATATTGGCCGAGAACCAGACTGATATTAAGATGGTATATGACAACACTACCTTATATATTGGAATTCGTGTAGAATCAGTCGGCGATGATTGGGTTATCCCCTCCTTAAGACGTGATTTTAGAGCCAGTGGAAATGATAACGTGAATCTGGTATTCGACACCTTTAATGATGGCACCAATGCCTTCATGTTCGGAATCAATCCCTATGGGGTACAACGTGAGGTCTTGATATCAGGCGGTGGTCTTGATTTAAGAGGGTTTAATACCGCTTGGGACGTCAAATGGAAGGGCGAATCAAAAAGGTACTCCGGATATTACACTGCCGAACTCGCCATACCTTTGACTTCCTTCAAATTCAAAGAGGGAGAGACCAAGTGGCGTTTTCAATGTTACCGATTCGATATGCAAAGTAACGAACGTAGCGTCTGGTATAATGTTCCTCAAAACCAACTCGTCATCAGCCTGGCCTTTATGGGTGATATGTTTTTTGAACAACCCTTGGGTAAATCTAGAACCCCGGTTGCATTGATTCCATATATCAATACGATATCCGAAAAGGACTTTGAAGGTGATCTAAGCGATACAAGATTAAAGGTCGGTGGTGATGCCAAGGTTTCTATCGGTAATGGGATGAATTTGGATATCACTTTGAATCCAGATTTTTCAAATGTGGAGGTCGACGACATTATCACCAACCTGACCCGCTTTGAGATCGGTCTCCCTGAGCGAAGGCAATTCTTTGTCGATAACAGCGACCTTTTCGGGAGTTTTGGAGGTAGTCGTGATGCAAACCCCTTCTTCTCAAGACGTATCGGTATAGCCCGAGATACTGCGGATAATAGTATAGAAAATAGAATAATTGGCGGCGTTCGCCTAAGCGGAAAACTAAATGAGGATTGGCGGCTTGGTTTCTTGAATATTCAGACTGATGAGGATATCGCTAACGAAATAGCATCGAATAACAACATGATGTTCGCTCTGCAAAAAAAAGTGTTCTCACGCTCAAATATCGGCATGTTCCTCATCAACAAGCAATCTTTCAAGGATTATGATTTCATAGCACGTGATGAGGAATACAATCGTGTGGTCGGTATGGACTACAACCTTGCTAGCAAAGACAATAGTTGGTTTGGTAAGTTTTACCTGCATAAGTCTTTTCAACCTGACGACAACACAGGCAATTTTTCTTCAGGTGCTTTTATAGGTAGAAATTCACGACGCTTCAATTTTTTTCATGATATGGCCTACATCGGCGAGGACTTTCAGTCTGATTTGGGTTTTGTTCCCAGAAAGGACATATTTAAAACCGCTACTTCGGCCGAAGTGGTATTTTGGCCTAAAAGTGATGTAATCAATAGCCATGGTTTTGAGGTATTTCCCATTATTACGTGGCGCCCAGGTCTAGATTTCAAACAAACCGATCATGTTTATAATCTAAATTGGAACGTCAATTTCCAAAATCAGTCAATGGGTGGCATCGGATTCAGTAATTCCTTCATCTTCCTAACGGAACCCTTTGACCCGACCAATACGGACGGTGCAGTTGAACTACCTGGAAATCAAGGATATTACTTCAATTCTATAACCGCGGCTTATGAATCGAATAGGGCCAATGTATTTGCAATAGAAGCTGAGACTTCTGTCGGGCGGTTTTTCAATGGCAACCGTTTTTCGTTCATGGGGCAATTTAATTTGAGATTGCAGCCCAAAGCCCTAATCAGTCTAGCATTAAACTATGATAAGCTAAGTTTACCGGCCCCGTATTCTAGTGCGGATCTATGGTTGATCAGTCCACGATTTGAATTTACCTTCAATAAATCACTTTTTTGGACCACTATTCTGCAATACAGTAATCAGCGTGATAATTTGGGAATTAATTCAAGACTACAATGGCGCTTCGCACCCTTGTCCGATCTATTCATCGTTTACAATGACAATTACTTCGTGAATACTTTTGCTCCGAGGTATCGGTCGATTAATTTGAAGTTTACCTACTGGTTGAATATCTAATCTCATGGTCTCTATCGCCTATTTTTTTTCTCCCCCTTGTAACGAAAATTTAGGCTTTCATTAACGTTGTAAAAGGGTAAATTTGTGACACCTGCTAATTCAAAATTAATGATCAGAACCCTACCAGTTCTCTATTTGCTTTTATTTGCTTTCTTAGGTTTCGGGCAGGACAACTACAAAAGCTTTACGGTAAAACACATTACCAATTCCAATATTACTCCTGATGGAATCTTGAACGAACCCGTTTGGGAAAAGGCCGAAAGTGCCAATGAGTTCTGGGAATATTTTCCATTGGATTCTGTTCAAGCACGTCAACAGTCCGATATCAAAATGTTCTATGATGACAAAAACTTGTATGTGGGCATTACAATGGATGCCGCAGGAAAGGATTATGCTATTCAATCATTAAAGCGAGACTTCTTAGCCGGTGGAAGTGACAACATTAGTGTAGTTTTCGATACTTTTAACGACGGACAAAATGCTTTTTTGTTTGGCACAAACCCTTATGGGGTTCTCAGAGAAGCCTTGATTTCAGGAGGAAGCACACAACAAATTGGTTTTACGACCTCATGGGATGTGAAGTGGAAAGGAGACGCAAAAATCTACGATGATTACTATACTGCTGAAATGGTCATCCCACTAAGTTCCTTTAAGTTCAAGGAAGGAACTCAAAAGTGGAGGTTTAACAGCTATCGTTTTGATACACAATCCAATGAAACCAGTACATGGATCAAGATTCCTCAAAATCAACAGGTATGGGGTACCGCCTTTATGGGTGACATGGTTTTCGAAAAACCCTTGGAAAAATCAAAAACTCCTTTGGCAATTATACCCTATGTAAACGCGATTTCACAAAAGAACTTTGAAACGGATGAGGGATCGAATGACATAAAGTTCGGAGGAGATGCCAAAATTGCAATAGGCACCGGTCTCAATCTTGATGTCACCGTTAATCCTGATTTTTCCAATGTGGAAGTGGATAATGTGATTACCAATTTGACGCGATTTGAAATAGGGTTACCTGAAAAAAGGCAGTTTTTTATCGATAATAGCGATTTGTTTTCAAGTTTCGGAGATTCTCGTGATGCAAATCCGTTTTTTTCAAGACGCATAGGTATCGCAAGGGACACAGCAGGAAATTCCATAGAAAATAAGATTATTGGAGGCGTTCGTCTTAGTGGAAAACTTACGAACAATCTCAGAGTGGGACTATTAAACATTCAGACCGATGAAGATTTGGAAAACGAAATCGCATCGAACAACAATACCATGATAGCCTTGCAACAAAAGATGTTTTCAAGGTCGAATATTGGCATGTACTTTATCAACAAAGAGTCATTTAGAGATTATGATTTCATTGAAAGCGAAGACAGGTACAATCGATTATTTGGTGTTGATTATAATTTGACATCGAAAGATAATACTTGGACGGGTAAGTTCTATCTACACAAGTCTTTTCAACCAAATGATAATGTGGGAAACTTATCTAGTGGAGCTAGACTTTCATATAACTCAAGAAATTATAATTTTTCCGGAAAAGCTGTTTACATAGACGAAGACTTTTCTTCCGATTTAGGTTTCGTTAGAAGAACAGGAATCCTAAAAAGCTTTTTAAATTTTGAACGTGCTTTTTGGCCTGAAAAGGGTAAGATTCAAACACATTCCTTTCAGTTTTTGCCTATAGGCATTTGGAGCACTGAGGATGATTTTGAAAATACGGATTACAGCCTTAGAACTTCTTGGGAGGCAAAATTTAATAACACTGCTGAATTTTCGGCAGGTTTCAATTCAGACTTCACATTTTTGTTTGATGACTTTGATCCAACAGCCAGTGACGACGGTATTCCTATTCCGGGTAATCAAGGATATTACTATAATAGTGTAGAGGCAGCCTATGAGTCAGATCAACGAAAATTATTCGCCTATGGACTGGGAACGGAGGTAGGTAGGTTTTTCAATGGAAACCGATTTTCTGTTGAAGGGGGTATGACACTTCGCTTTCAACCCAAAGTTTTTATATCACTATTGTTCAACTATGATCAAATCTCACTTCCAAACCCGTATCCCAGTGCTGATATTTGGCTAGTTAGTCCAAAAATCGATGTCACATTCAACAAGTCCGTATTTTGGTCTACTTTGATTCAATACAGCAATCAGCGCGATAATTTGGGAGTCAACTCAAGACTACAATGGCGCTTTGCACCCTTGTCTGATCTGTTCATTGTTTACAATGACAATTACTTCGTGAATACCTTTGCGCCTAGGTACCGGTCAATTAATTTGAAGTTTACCTACTGGCTCAACATTTAACGCTCAATCTGCCTAATTTAAGGTTCCTTTTTAGGATTTATTTAACGGCCTTTACCCTTAAATTTGCACTCCAAGCTAATTCACCAACTATGATAAAAGTGCTTTGCGCCCTTTTATGCCTTATTATTTCCACACCGCTCTTTTCCCAAAAAGAGGTCAAATCGTTCACCGTAAAGTTTATATCCGAAACAATTGTACCTGACGGAGATTTAAGCGAACCCATTTGGGACTTTGCCGAAATTGCTGGCGAATTTTGGGAATACTTTCCTTTAGACTCCATTCAGGCCAGAGAGCAGTCACAAATCAAAATGTTGTATGACGACAAAAACCTATACATCGCTATTCGCGCCGAATCTAGCGGAGCAAATTATGCAACTCAATCGTTAAGACGTGATTTTAGGGGTAGTGGCAGCGATAGTTTTTCATTGGTATTCGATACATTCAATGACGGCACGAACGCCTTTTTATTCGGCATCAACCCTTACGGTGTTAGACGTGAGGGGCTTATAGCTGATGGCGGAGGCAGCCAAGACGATTTCAACCTTTCATGGGATGTCAAATGGAGGGGTGATGCGAAAATATATGATGACTATTTCACTGCTGAAATGATAATACCGCTTACATCGTTGAAATTTGAAGAAGGGGCCACGAAATGGCGTTTCAACAGTTACCGTGTTGAAACCCAATCAAACGAACGTAGTACGTGGACTAGAATACCACAAAACCAGCGCATTTATAACTTGGCCTTTATGGGCGAGATGGTATTTGAAAAACCATTGGGCAAATCGCGTACACCATTGACACTTATCCCTTATGTGAACGGTATTACTGCAAAGGACTTTGAAAACGACAACGACCTAAACAATCTAAAGGTGGGTGCAGATGCAAAAATATCTGTTGGAAACAGCTTGAACCTTGACCTTACCTTAAACCCTGATTTTTCTACAGTAGAGGTCGATAATTTTATAACCAACCTTACCCGATTTGAAATTGCGTTGCCGGAGCGGCGTCAATTCTTCATTGACAACAATGATCTTTTCGCAAGTTTTGGAAACGGTTTTGATTTTAGTCCGTTCTTCTCACGACGCATCGGAATTGCGCAAGATTCTACAGGTAACACTATAGAAAACAATATTATTGGGGGCGTGCGGTTGAGCGGCAAACTGACCAAAGATCTTCGCGTGGGGGTTTTGAATATTCAAACAGCAGAGGATTTGGAAAATAGAATTCCGTCTAACAACAATACGATGCTAGCACTGCAACAGCGAATATTCTCAAGATCGAACATCGGCGTCTTCTTTATTAACAAGCAATCATTTGAAACCTATGACTTTGTAGAACGTGAAGACGAATACAATCGGGTTGTAGGTATTGATTATAACCTGGCCTCAAAAGATAATACGTGGAACGGCTCATTAATTACGCACAAATCATTTCAACCCAATGATAAAAAGGGCAACTTTGCTTCGAGCGCATTGATTCGGTACAATACAAGAAAATTCAATGTATTTGCCAAAGGTACCTTTATAGACGAAGATTTCCGTTCGGATTTAGGGTTCGTACGCAGAACCGATCTTTTTAAGACGCTGATAAGCGCTGAACGTGTTTTTTGGCCTAAAAAAGGAATTGTCCAAAACCATTCTTTGCAATATTTCACAAATATAAGGTGGAGCCCCAGTAGAGATTTTCAAAATACTGATTATGACCTTCGATCCCGATATGAAATTAATTTTAATAATCAATCCCAAGCGAGAATCGAGTACACCAATAGTTTCACCTTTCTGTTCGACTCTTTCGACCCTACGCGCACGGAGGGTGCCATAGAACTTCCAGCTGACCAAAATTATCATTACAATAGCGTTCAAGCCGGGTATCAATCCGATCAGCGAAAACTTTTCTCCTATGATGTGCAGTCATCCGTTGGTCGGTTTTTCAATGGAAACCGATTCTCGGTAGAAGGTGCGATGGTTATGCGTTTTCAGCCTAAGGCATTTATCTCGCTGCTTCTAAATTATGACCAAATTGATTTACCTGACCCTTATCCCAGTGCCAATATTTGGTTAATCAGTCCGAAAATCGATATTACCTTCAGCAAGTCCATTTTCTGGTCTACGTTAGTGCAATACAGTAACCAACGTGACAATCTAGGGTTCAATTCGAGGCTGCAATGGCGTTTCGCTCCCCTTTCAGATCTGTTCATCGTATATAACGATAATTACTTTGTCAATAGCTTTGAACCGAAAAATAGGTCTATAAACCTCAAATTGACATACTGGTTGAATATCTAGACGGCTGCAAAGCATGTGGAAAAGGAAAAGGAGGTTTTCGAGTTCCTGGTACCGATACTCGAAGACCCACGAAATTAAAGTATATTTCACCTAAAAGACTAGCCCATTTCTATGAATTTTAAACTACTCTGTTCCGATTTGGATGGCACATTACTATCTACAAAGAGTGATGTTTCCGATTTCACCATTAGCCAAGTATCAAGGATAAAAGAGCGATTGAACGTAATTTTGGTTTCTGCACGCATGCCACAATCAATGACATACATACAAGAACGTCTAGGTATTGAAAAACAACCTATAATTTGTTATAATGGTGCACTTATCTGTGACGGGGCAAAAGAAACCTTTTCGGAAACTATTTCCTTCGAAGCTTTGGAAAAAGTGCATACACTGTCTGAAAAGCTACATATCCAACTCGGTTTATATAACCAACGGGAATGGTATGTTGAGATGACCTCTGAACGGGTACAAAAGGAAATCAAATATACACGTGCCTCTCCGGTTTTCAGACCTACGTCGGAAACACTAACCGATTGGAAAAGCCGGAATGTGAGCGCTCACAAAATCATGCTTATGGGTACCAAGCTATCGGCCGATACGATTTTTCCTCAATTGATGAAAGATCTCAGTGAAGAGATGAACATTTACCGATCGAACGATACCCTCATCGAACTGGCACCCAAGAATGTGTCTAAACTATCGGCCATTCAAGCGTTGCTCGGTCCGAATGAGAGGATGATCGATGTAATCTCCTTCGGTGACAACTACAATGACATGGAAATGCTAGAACATTCCGGTCTTGGCGTAGCTGTAGAAAACGCGAGGGAAGAGGTAAAAGCACTAGCCGACGCTGTCACATTGAGAAATACTGAGGATGGAGTAGCCCACTACATCAAGCAACATCTAATTTGAGTATATTTGAAAACGTACCAATCATTTACTTAATGACCGA
This sequence comes from Maribacter corallii, assembly GCF_047345415.1. Taxonomy (NCBI): domain Bacteria; kingdom Pseudomonadati; phylum Bacteroidota; class Flavobacteriia; order Flavobacteriales; family Flavobacteriaceae; genus Maribacter; species Maribacter corallii. Next base: position 19,874 of record NZ_JBLFEP010000007.1, on the reverse strand, counting down.
AAAATTATTGCCTGAACCGCTCATTACCGATGACACCGTCGTTTTTGGTTTACTGGCGCTTAGTCTCGGATTTATTTTTGTCTCTTCTTCAATCAAAACGGGTTTCTGGAAAAAATTCTATGGGGTCGTACCTGCTGTTCTGATGTGTTACCTTCTCCCGGCACTGCTCTCTTCTTTCGGTGTAGTCGCTGAAAAATGGCATACGGTCAATGAACTTGGAGAAGTCACCGAACATACCTCGAGATTATATTATATGGCAAGTCGCTATCTTCTTCCGGCCGCACTGGTATTGATGACCCTTAGTATTGACTTGAAAGCTATTGCCAATCTGGGTTCAAAGGCCCTCATCATGTTCTTGACCGGAAGTGCCGGGATCATTATAGGCGGACCCATTGCCATCTTGATCGTTTCTATTTTTTCCCCAGAGTCAGTGGGCGGTAACGGATTCGATGCTATCTGGAGAGGCCTGTCTACCATTGCCGGAAGTTGGATCGGGGGAGGTGCCAATCAAGCAGCGATGTACGAGATTTTCAAATATACTCCCGAAAAATATGGAGGCATGGTACTCGTCGATATTTTTGTGGCGAATGTGTGGATGGCAATCGTGTTATTGGGCGTGGGAAAAACCAAACAAATCGATAAATGGCTAAAATCAGATACATCTGCGATTGAAAAATTGAAAAGCAAGGTTACGGAATTCACTGATCGTATCACAAGGGTGCCCACTCTGCCCGACTATATGATTATGCTCGGACTAGCTTTTAGTGCTGTCGGTATCGCTCACTTTTTCGGGGGGCATATCAGCAAGGCACTCACTGAAAATGTCGCCGCCGTCGCCGACCCCACTAACTTCTTATCATTTCTGGGATCCGGGTTCTTTTGGATGGTCGTTATCGCTACCGCCGCCGGTATTGCCATATCGTTTACCAAGGCCAAAAATTATGAAGGTGCCGGTGCCAGCAAAATCGGGGGCATGTTCATCTACATTTTGGTAGCCACCATAGGGATGAAAGTAGATTTAGGTCGAGTACTTGAAAATCCAGGGCTCATCGCAATAGGTTTTATTTGGATTACGATACACGCCGGTCTTATGATTTTAGTGGCCAAACTCATCAAAGCACCCTATTTCTTTTTGGCCGTTGGTAGCCAGGCCAACGTAGGCGGTGCCGCTTCGGCACCTGTAGTGGCCGCAGAGTTTCACCCATCATTGACCTCTGTAGGCGTCTTACTTGCCGTTTTTGGTTATGTGGTCGGTACAGGAGGTGCCCTGTTATGTGCTTACTTGATGGAAATTGCCTCGAAAGTTTAAGGTTTCCCAAAGAATATCGATATTTGCCGCTCTAATTCTATTTCATGAAGAATATACTCTATTTTGTTGCAGCACTCGCATTACTATCCTCCTCTTGTGAAGGAAACGACCCAGCTAAGACCATGACTGTTTCGGGCGTTGTCAAAGGACTTAAAAAAGGAACGCTCTACCTCCAACACATCCCGGATTCTACACTAGCGGTGATCGATTCATTACAAATCGATGGTGACGGCAGTTTTACCTTCACCACCCAAATAGACGGGCCAGAAATCTTCTATTTGTATCTCAACAAAAAAGATAACAATACCCTAAACGATCGGATCACCTTTTTTGGGGAGCCCGGTGAAATCACCATAAACACGGCTTGGAATACCTTTGATACCCAGGCCGAGATTAAAGGTTCGAAGACCAATGACAACTATAGTCAATATCAGAAGACAATGTCACAGTTCAACAAGAAAAACCTACAATTGGTGCGTGCATCGATAAATACGGAAAAACCTCTGGACTCAATGCAGCTAGACTCTCTCGAAAAATTGAGCACAAAGAACGTTCAAAAAGGGTATGCATTTGCCCTGAACTTCGCCTTGAACAATTTAGATTCACCACTGGCACCTTACATTGCGGTAAATCAAGTTTCTGACGCAAATATCAAGTATCTCGATTCGATCCACAACTCCATGTCACCAGAAGTCGCTTCATCGAAATATGGAATTCAGTTGACCGAACTTTTGAAAGAGCGAAAAGCCTCGGAATAAAAAAATCCGCGAGATGCGGATTTTTTTATCAATACATGTTTGCCTGACTATCCCAATTTATTGAGTTGATCGACCAAAGCTTTTGATTTTTTCTCTAGTTCTTCTCGAACTCCCTTTAAGTGGGCTTTTCTATTTTCAACATCCCGCTGGTTCACTTTAACGATTAAATCGTCAAAAGTTTCTATAGCCCCATCAATGATTTTTGCTCCCTCCTTGGAGTCCTGCTTATTGTTTGCAGCTTCCACAATGTATACTGCTTCAATGATGTCGCCCAGCACATAGTTGATGTCTTTTTTTAAATCTCTGATATTTGCCATTTCGTATTTTTTTTACAAAAATAGGTGTTTTGAATTCCCTTCTTCAAGCGATTGAGGAAAATAATGCTAAATCGTAACTTCCAAGAGCTTTGCCCCTAAAGACTTTATTAAAATGCTATTGCAATTTGCACTAATCAATGTCGTCTCTCCTTTATGGAGGTCAACCGAACCATATTCATTGGATACGATAGCCTCACCACCTACACACATATAAATCGTGAAGGAATCACGATCGGCCACATCTTGGTCCAAATCTTCCGTCACGTGCATGAAATTGGTTTTGAAATAAGGAGAGGCAACCATCGGGTTGGCCGTATTTTTTTGACAAGGGTAAGTTACTTTGAAATCTTCTTTTTTTAAGTAATCGATAGCATCCAACGCCATTTCGGTATGTAGTTCTCTGAAGTTTCCGTTCGCATCCCGGCGATTGAAATCGAAAACACGATAGGTAATATCGGATGTCTGTTGTATTTCCGCCAATAAGACACCCGCACCGATGGCATGTATCTTACCGGTATTTATGAAAAATGTGTCCCCCTCTTGAACTTGCTCGTAATTCAATAAATCCAGAAGGCGGTCATTCTTGAGACTATCGGCGTACTCCTCTTTTGTGACATCTTTGTTGAACCCGACAATAAGACTTGCTTCAGGATCGGCGTCCATGATATACCACATCTCCGTCTTTCCAAAAGAATCATGCCGCTCTTTGGCAAGGGCATCATCCGGATGCAATTGAATGGAAAGGTCTTGCTTTGCGTCGATGAATTTGATCAGGATTGGAAAATCAGAACCAAATCGGTCGACTACCGACTTTCCCAAAAGTCGTTCTCCATGACTATTGATCAATTCTTGAAGGGAGGTCCCCTTAAGTCCTCCGTTTGCAATTACCGAAATATTATCTTTGACAGTAGAGAGCTCCCAACTTTCACCGATGATGTCACTAGGACTTGACTTATGTAAGAGTTCTCGGAGTTTCGTACCGCCCCAAAGACGCTCGTGTAAAATCGGAAAGAATTTCAAAGGATACATGCGATATATGATTTAGCCGCTACAAAAGTAGTTTAATGTAGTAATTTACATATTTGTAACAAGAATTTACCCGGAAAACGTTACGAAATTTCTGGGCGTCTCATAAAGTACTACCTCTACTTCCTTTTCTGTATCAATGTGGGGACGTAACTTGTTCCAAATAACCACTGCGATATTTTCCGCTGTGGGATTTAGCTGTTTGAATTCAGGAACCTCCACATTGAGGTTTTTATGATCAAATGCATTCTCTACATGTTCCTTAATCAGGTCTTTTAAGATTTTAACATCAATTACAAAACCTGTTTCGGGATCTATTGATCCGGTCACACTTACAATCAATTCGTAATTATGACCATGAAAATTAGGGTTGTTACATTTACCGAAAACCGCATCATTTCGCTCAAAACTCCAATCGGGCCGGTATAGTCGGTGAGCAGCATTAAAATGGGCTCTTCTACTTACTTTAACTTTCATGATGACGCATTATTTTGAAGAATGTGCGAGTAGAATCTTTCGAATATGATTTTGAACCATGCCGTATACTTTTCAGGGTTCTTGGCAATATCCGCTTTGATTGTTTCGGGTCTCATCCATTTCCAATCTGCCACCTCATCAGGATTCAGCATAGGTTCTTCATCATAATTGCCTATCATGACATGATCCAATTCATGTTCGGTCAATCCGTTGTCAAATGGCGCTTTGTATATAAACGAAAAGAGTTCTTTCAAATCGGCCGTAAAACCCATTTCCTCCTGTAAACGCCTTTTACCAGCTTCGACATTCGATTCGCCAGCGCGTTGGTGGCTGCAACAAGTATTCGTCCAAAGTAAGGGCGAATGGTATTTATGGGCGGCACGCTGCTGTAGCATCGTCTCTCCTTTCCCATTCATAATGAAAACCGAAAAAGCCCTATGTAAAATAGCTTTCTCATGTGCTTCCATCTTAGGCATGATTCCGATGGGTTCGTCAGATTCATTTACCAAGATTACGTGTTCTTCTTTCAAATCAAAATTCTTTAGTCATAGCTAAAGCCCATGAAATCGTAGGCTTTATCACAAAAATAAGGCCTTTAAACCATTATTTGTGACCTTCGATTGTAAATTATACCTAAAGAAGGACAGCGATAGCAAGAATCAAAACCTAGTTTAAATACAAATGCCCGGCAAGATTTACGGTCTCACCATTGATATCTACATAATCGAACAGATAATAGTAGGTACCTATTGGAAGGTTTTCTTCTTCGCCCACAGTCGTGCGCCCCTGAGAAATTCCTGAAAACGCATTGCCCACCGTATTATAAGAACGGGTGCTAAAAACCAAAACACCCCATCTATTGTAGATTTGCAAGTTGTTGTCCGGCCGTCTTTCTAGTCCTGTAATAGTCAGAATGTCGTGTACGCCATCTCCGTTTGGAGTGACCACATTATAGATTTCAACTTGATCCTCTTCAACTTCCGGATCTGGATCTAAGTAATCAGGTATCCCATCATTATCCCAATCGTCATTAGCATGGTCCATGTCATTATTAGCGTCTTCTTCTTCGGTTGGTATGCCATCACCATCATCGTCTAAATCCCTGTAGTCCGATTCGTCGTCCCCATCCGTATTCGGCAGGTCGCTTATCGGATTATCGATTTCATCATTGACATCAACATCAAGTTGTTCAATACCCTCGTAATTATCATCTAGACCATCATTATCCTTGTCGGAGCCGATGAAAAAGACGTCAGCCACTCCATCTTGATCATGGTCGTGACCTTCAATAGCATCTAGCACACCATCGTTATCGGAATCGGCGTCCAAATAATCGGGCACATCAACTCCGTCAGTGTTAACCGGATCAATACCAATATCCACACCATTTTCGTAGCTATCGTCCACACCATTGTCATTGACATCTATCAAACTAGGGGCTACATAACCTGAAGTCGTTTGAGCCTCCACATTATCGGGAATACCGTCGTTGTCGCTATCAATATCCAGATAATCCGGATACGAATCGTTGTCCGAGTCCGTGGGGTTGGTCGCTGGATTATTATCCGCATCTTCATTCGAATCTTCCACGGCATCGAGAAGGCCGTCATCATCACTATCTAAGTCGATCGCAACATTCAAATTAGCACTGATAGAAACGACACCATTGCAAAGACTGTTCGTACTCGACACAAATAACCTGTAATCATTGGTGTCTTGTGAACTTGAAACATCGGTTATGGTCAATGTATTTGTATCGGTTCCGGAATGGGTTGTATTATCGCTAAGTACAATCCAACTACCTCCTTCGTCCGTACTGACCTCCCATTGATAAATGAGTCCCGTACCACTTACCAGTGCAGAAAATGTAGCTATGCCACCGACATCGACATTTTGAGCTATAGGTTGTTGATCAATGGCTATGGATTGATCCGGAGTGACCACACGCGGCCGGTTTCCTGTGTATCCGCCCTGGCCCGTGATCAAACCGTCCATATCAACGGCTACTGGAGATGTGCCCAAATACCCGTCATTATCCGAATCTTCGTGACCCGCTTCAGTAACGTCAAGACAAGTATCATTATCACTATCGTCGTCTAAGTGATCTGGTATTCCGTCGCCATCACTATGCTGTTCTTGGCAAGAGGACACGCTAATCGTAAAATCATCGAATACGGAATGGACGACGTTTCCATCACTCTGCTGGTTATAGGTATAAATACGAATGGTATACGAAGTATTCTCTTCTAAATTGAATGAAGAACCAGAAGGAATCAGATTGAAAAATTCGGAAATACCATTAGAAGGATAATGTATTCGAATGTCGGAATACAACTTCATGGAAGTGGCAAAATTATCCTTGGAGATTTCAATGGCGACGTCGTACGAATTACCCACTATAGAGCCACCTGCATTTTGATACCAATTGACACCAATTCTTTCGATTATGGGGTTTATTAAACCTGCTGCCGTGGTAAAACCGACTTCGACGTACTCGTTTTGTGCTATCGCCTCGTCATAGGTGTTCGCCTCCATGTTCGTTAATTGTAATTCGGAACTGGGGGAGTTACCAGTTATACCGATGCCAGTACTGACATCCGTAGTGGCGGTAATCAGCCAATTTGTAATAGCGGGATTTTGAACGAAATCATTTGTTCGCGTACCTGCCGGAGTATTGAACTCCCATGCAAAGTACTCATTATCAATACATTCAATTCCTTCATTCGCATCTAAAATACCGTCATTATCATCATCTAAATCCGTTTTATCATCGATGATATCAAGGTCACTATCAAAGGCGACCGTCATATAAACGGCTGCGGTATCAGTGCTGCCAACGGCATCTGTAATTTCATAGGTAAAGAAATCCGTTCCGATAAAATCGGCATTAGGACTGTAGGCAAAAAAATCGTCGAACGGGTCACCTGGAGTACTATTATCATTCAACACAATACTGCCGTTTACCGGAGAAGTAAAATTGGTAATTGCGCCAGCCAATCTTGGGCCGGCACTACCGAAATTATCATTATCAAGAACGCTAATGGCATTATTTGTTGAATTTTGGGCGACATTTATCGTATCAAAAATCGCTTCTAGTCGAATGACTATTACTGCTGTTCCTGTATCGCAGACCGAAGTATTTGGGGCTGGGAGACAAACCTCGTACTCGAAGGTATCATTGCCCGTAAAACCTGGATTGGGAATATAATTAAAAGTACCATCGGCATTAAAAGTAAGCGCACCATGCGTAGGACCCGAGATCAAGTTATAGGTACTTCCCGAAGGGACTAGGTCGTTTTCGGCAATATCACCGTTCCCTTCGCGATCCAATTTGATTTCAAGGCTATCATCCTCGGCATACGTTTGCATCAAAAAGAACTTTCCATCACCATGATCTGTCGTTGCTCCTAAATATCTGATAGAAGTAATCGTAGAGCCGACGGGAGCCAAATCTGAAAGATGATAAAGTGCAATACCGATTATCTGGTTGTTTTCGTTATTTCGTCCACTACTCCAATAATCACTATTCGAACTCGGAGGTGCTTGAGGGCGTATGCCGGTCAAATTACCTTGATTTCGCACAAAAGTAGTCCCTAAAAGCTGTTCAGATCCTCCACCTGCTGGGATTCCATATAGTTCAATGTACATACAATTGTTACCGCCCCGTTCCGTAATAGCGATAACCCCATCAGGATTCGAAGGTATTCCCGGTAGGTATCGAATGGTCTGTATCTGGGCATTCGTGGTGGCAACGGCCGAATAGTCGTTGCAAAAATTGTCACCTGCACTGTTGGATTGAAAATAATGATTGAGATTCAGTGATTGATAGGCGTCCAAGGCATCCGAAATCCAGTCCGGGTCATCACTTCCACTTGTAGATTGAGTTCCGTTTATCCAAATATTGTTTTGATTATCACCTCCTGGTCCCAACCGGGTCATTTCATACGAGGTTGGAACTACAAAGGTCGTATAATCAGAACCATTGATATTGATCGACTGTAAGGTAGCAGGATCGCTAAGCGCAGATTGGGTGTCAGCCCAATTGAAAGTCACCCCTGTACGTATTGAACTGGCCTGACTTATGCATTTAGTCGTGAATACAAAAAATACAATTGCGAAAATATAGGTTTTAAAATATGATCGCGTATTTAGGTTAGGTATCGGAATGCGTTTGGGGGGCATATACTTTTTCTTGTTGAGAAATTTACGTCATACGAACTTTTAGTATAAGATTTCTAAAAGAACCTGGGCGATTTCATTTGACCTTTGGTCTTTATAAAATCATACCTTAAAATGACCTCGAAAGATCCATCGTTAAAAGCGGCACTCCCTAATTCAGTGACCTCACGGTCATAGGCCATGCCTATCAGAAAGCCTTCACTTATATTAAAACCTACCATACCACTAACGGCCGCATCCCATCGATAAGCTGCACCAACAATAAACTTATCATTCAACATAAAATTAGCGGACACATCGACCTGTAAGGGTGCACCTTGAACCATTTTCGTAAGCAAGGTGGGCTTAAATTTCACAAACGGACTTAAATCCCATACATATCCGGTAATGAAGTAAAAGTTCATTCGCTCTTTGGCGGTAGCCAATAAACTTCCATCAAAGTGAGAGGTCTGTAAAAAACGCGGTACGGAAAGGCCTGCGTAAAAATGTTCGTTATGATAATATACTCCGGCACCAAAATTCGGTGAGAACCTATTATCAATATCGGTCTGTAGGGATATATCAGGTGCAAATTGATTCAGCTCGGAGAAACGAACATCCAATAAATGACCACTAGCCTTAAGACCAAAGCTCAATCTCCCTTCGGTAGAAGTATATAAAGTATACGAAAAATCGATATCGAAATTAGTCTCCGATGTTGGACCTATTTTGTCATTAACAACAGACAAGCCCAATCCGACGCCCCTATATCCTACTGGTGAATGTATGTTAAAGGTCTGTGTGGTAGGAGCGCCATCAAGACCGATCCATTGTGACCGATGAAGGGCGGCGATACTCAGATGTCCTCTTGATCCGGCATATCCAGGATTGACACTCACCGTGTTATACATATATTGCGTATACTGAGCATCTTGCTGAGCATAAAGAGAGGCATTTGCAAGAACTACCAAAAAGAAAAGCTTTGTGATAGGCAGGTGGGCACCTTGCAAATGTCGTTTTAAGAATGCCATAGTTTAGTCGTTATCTATTTAAGTACAGGTAACCAGATAATGTTTTGGTTGCACCGGTTGTATCTTCATAATCCAAAATATAGAAGTAGGTACCTACCGGAAGGTCTCGCTCTGAGGCAATGGTTACTCTTCCCGTAGAACTACCATCAAAAACATTTCCTTCTGTATTATAGGCGTTGGTCGTATACACCAACACTCCCCATCTATTGTAAATTCTAATAGTGTTATCTGGGAAGTTTTCCAACCCATTAATAGTCAACACATCATGTACGCCGTCCCCATTGGGTGTTATAACGTTAAAAACTTCGATTTCGTCTTCTAGACCGTTAGGTTCTAGATAATCAGGAATACCGTTATCATTGCTGTCATCATTGGCATAGTTTCCATCCGTATTTATATCTTCATCCGTAGTTTCTATACCATCGTCATCATCATCTGTATCCCGATAATCAGATTCTTCATCACCATCCGTATTCGGCAATGTGTTGTACGGATCATCGATTTCATCATTGACGTCCTGATCGATTTGAGTCACCCCTTCATAGGAATCATCTAACCCATCAGAATCCTTATCCGATCCGATGTAAGTCACATCTGGAATACCATCTTGATCAATATCATGAGCTTCAATATTATCAGGAACGTTATCGTTATCACTATCATCGTCCAAGTAATCGGGCAAGAGATCCCCGTCGGTATCCACTGGGAAAATTCCAAGGTTGCCATTTGTTTCGTAAGCATCATCAAGTCCATTGGCGTTCGTATCTTGTCCACTAGGAGCAATGTAATCGGCCGTTGTTTGGGCCTCTACATTATCAGGAATACCATCGTCATCACTATCAATATCCAAGTAGTCCGGGATTCCATCATTATCCGAATCGGTTGGTTCGGTAGCAGGGTCACCATCTCCATCGAGGTTGAGATCTTCAAAACTATCTACAATTCCATCATCATCAGCATCTAAATCAATGGCGTCAGTTACCACTACGCTGACATTTCCGGTACTACAATTTCCAAGGGAGTCACAAATGGTATAAGTAAAGGTATCCGTACCTACAAAACCGGTATTCGGTGTGTAGGTGACACTATCATCCGATGGGTCGTTTGGCGTACCGTTGTCATTAACAACGACTGTTCCGTCAGTCGGATTTGTTGTGGTCAAAGTACCTGCGGATGGCACGTCGTTGTCATTTGCCAAGATATCAATGTCAACCGGGCTATCTTCCGATGTAGCCACTGAATCGTCAATTGCATCAACAATAGGTAAGACATCAATAGTAACCGTCGCGGTACTACAATCACCAAAAGTATTGCAGACGGTATAATCGAAGGAGTCAGGTCCGTTATAATCAGGATTTGGAACATACGTAACGACGTCATCCGTGGGATCATTAGGCGTACCATTGTTATCAACGCTAACTGTTCCATTTGATGGATTGGTCGTTGTCAATGTACCTACTGAAGGCAAATCGGAATCGTTCCCATAGATATCGACCACTGTGGAGACATCTTCATCCGTGGTCACAATATCATCTACCAGCGTAGCGGATTCATCTATACATACAACGGTAAAACTGGGAAGGTTTTTACTGTTACCTGCTTTGGTGATAGTAGCCATATAACGTTCCACTGTTTGTGTTGCGATTACGGTAGGTCTCGTCTGATCCCCAGGAAGTGGAGGTGTCCAAGTCAACGTAGCTCCAGAAGGAACCGTATTCGCGGAAATGTCAAGGGTCACCTCATTGAATGGGGAATTACAATTCGTTACGATGAAGTAACTTGTAGCGTTGTTTCCACATAAAGTTCCATCGTAGGTAGCGAAATACACGCCTTGGTTATTGACTTCCAAAAAGAAATCCGTACCCAATACTGTGCTGGTATCCTGTGCTTCATACCATCGATAGTTGGTTTCATCTCCACTATTTGGAGCCTGAAGCAAGAATTGCGCAGTTGAAATTGTAGTCCCCAATATCGTGAACACAATACTGAGGATGAGTTTTTTATATGTGGGAATACTTTTCAAATCGATTTGGGTCGGTTTACACATTATTACTTCACAACGAAAACAACGTTGATCAATGAATTATAATCTGCCGGTTGGCCTATAATGGTATAGGTCAAAACTCCAGCAGGTGTTATACTCATGGTACCCGTGTTGAACACAGAAGGATCAGCCAATGTAACGTGATAGTCTAATTCCGAAGCTAAGTATGTTGGAATTGTACCCCCACTACTTACTACCGGCGAACCGAATTGTGCAATGTATTGTGCATACAGATCAATTGAAAATGTACCATTCGTGGAAGCATCGATTTCGATAGAAGGCGGGTAAAAGACTTTTGATGCCCTTAAGGAATTCACTTGTCTTAGGTTTCCATTGGCATCTGCTGTGACCAATTCATCGGTATCGGCACTTGCCGGAAGGGTTCTCACTCTAGCACTACCATTAACATCAAGTTCTGTTGAGGGGGAGTCCGTACCAATACCTACTCTATTGTCATCGCCACTTACCACCAAGGTATTGGCATCAAAGTTTAAGTCAAAGGCCCCTTGTGTAACTGCTCTATTAGCTGTTAATGTTCCGTCGGAATTATAGATATTCGTATCCAAATCTGAAAGGTCCACTGTTACTGGAGCGGCGCCATCGTCCTCAAGGGATATGGCCAGTTCATTAGTACCTGAATTGAAGGTCAATGCGTCGACCGTCTGGTCATCCGTGCTCACCCCGCTGATATCTACTGTTACCGGGGCCGCACCATCGTCCTCAAGGGATATGGCCAGTTCGCCCGTTCCGGCGTTAAATGTTAGTCCATCTACTGTTTGATCATCGGTATCCGTATCCAAGGCGGATAGGTCTACCGTTACGGGAGCCGCACCATCGTCCTCAAGGGATATGGCCAGTTCTCCTGTTCCGGCATTAAATGTCAGGCCGTCTACTGTTTGATCGTCGGTATCCGTATCCAAGGCGGATAGGTCTACCGTTACGGGAGCTGCACCGTCATCCTCTAGGGATATGGCCAGTTCGCCCGTTCCTGCGTTAAAAGTTAATGCGTCTACTGTTTGATCGTCGGTATCGGTATCCAAGGCGGATAGGTCCACCGTGACCGGAGCGGCGCCATCATCTTCCAAGGAGATCCCCAGTTCACCGGTTCCAGCGTTGAAGGTCAGGGCGTCGACCGTCTGGTCGTCCGTACTTACCCCACTGATATCCACCGTTACCGGAGCTGCACCATCGTCCTCAAGGGATATGGCCAATTCGCCGGTACCTGCGTTAAATGTCAATCCGTCTACTGTTTGATCGTCGGTATCCGTATCCAAGGCGGATAGGTCCACCGTTACGGGAGCGGCTCCGTCATCTTCCAAGGAGATTCCGAGTTCACCGGTTCCAGCGTTGAAGGTCAGGACGTCTACTGTTTGATCGTCCGTGCTCACCCCACTGATATCGACCGTTACCGGGGCCGCGCCATCGTCCTCAAGGGATATGGCAAGTTCGCCCGTTCCGGCATTAAATGTAAGGCCGTCGACCGTTTGGTCATCGGTATCCAAAGCGGAAATATCTACGGTTACGGGAGCGGCTCCATCATCTTCCAAGGAGATCCCGAGTTCACCGGTTCCAGCGTTGAAGGTCAGGCCGTCGACCGTTTGGTCATCGGTATCCAAAGCGGAAATATCCACGGTTACCGGAGCGGCGCCATCATCTTCCAAGGAGATTCCGAGTTCACCGGTTCCCGCGTTGAAGGTCAGGGCGTCGACCGTTTGGTCGTCCGTGCTCACACCGCTGATATCGACCGTTACCGGAGCTGCACCATCGTCCTCAAGGGATATGGCCAATTCGCCGGTTCCGGCGTTAAAAGTTAATGCGTCTACTGTTTGATCGTCGGTATCGGTATCCAAGGCGGATAGGTCCACCGTTACGGGAGCGGCGCCATCATCTTCCAAGGAGATCCCGAGTTCACCGGTTCCCGCGTTGAAGGTCAGGCCGTCCACAGTTTGGTCGTCCGTGCTCACCCCACTGATATCCACCGTTACAGGGGCCGCACCATCGTCCTCAAGGGATATGGCCAGTTCGCCCGTTCCGGCATTAAATGTCAGTCCGTCGACCGTTTGGTCATCGGTATCCAAGGAGGATAGGTCCACCGTTACGGGAGCGGCGCCATCATCTTCCAAGGAGATCCCGAGTTCACCGGTTCCGGCGTTGAAGGTCAGGCCGTCGACCGTCTGGTCGTCCGTACTTACCCCACTGATATCCACCGTTACCGGAGCTGCACCATCGTCCTCAAGGGATATGGCCAGTTCTCCTGTTCCGGCGTTAAATGTCAATCCGTCTACTGTTTGATCGTCCGTGCTCACACCGCTGATATCAACCGTTACGGGAGCTGCACCGTCATCCTCTAGGGATATGGCCAGTTCGCCCGTTCCGGCATTAAATGTCAGTCCGTCGACCGTTTGGTCATCGGTATCCAAGGAGGATAGGTCCACCGTTACGGGAGCGGCGCCATCATCTTCCAAGGAGATCCCGAGTTCACCGGTTCCGGCGTTGAAGGTCAGGCCGTCGACCGTCTGGTCGTCCGTACTTACCCCACTGATATCGACCGTTACCGGGGCCGCGCCATCGTCCTCAAGGGATATGGCCAGTTCGCCCGTTCCGGCATTAAATGTTAGTCCATCTACTGTTTGGTCGTCCGTATCCAAAGCGGATAGGTCCACCGTTACCGGAGCGGCTCCGTCATCTTCCAAGGAGATCCCCAGTTCACCGGTTCCGGCGTTGAAGGTCAGGCCGTCGACCGTTTGGTCGTCCGTACTTACCCCACTGATATCGACCGTTACCGGAGCTGCACCATCGTCCTCAAGGGATATGGCAAGTTCACCGGTTCCGGCATTAAATGTTAGTCCATCTACTGTTTGATCATCGGTATCCGTATCCAAGGCGGATAGATCCACCGTTACAGGGGCCGCACCATCGTCCTCAAGGGATATGGCCAGTTCGCCCGTTCCGGCATTAAATGTCAGGCCGTCGACCGTTTGGTCATCGGTATCCAAGGAGGATAGGTCTACCGTTACGGGAGCGGCGCCATCATCTTCCAAGGAGATCCCGAGTTCACCGGTTCCGGCGTTGAAGGTCAGGCCGTCGACCGTTTGGTCGTCCGTGCTCACCCCACTGATATCCACCGTTACAGGGGCCGCACCATCGTCCTCAAGGGATATGGCCAGTTCGCCCGTTCCGGCGTTAAATGTCAGTCCGTCTACTGTTTGATCATCGGTATCGGTATCCAAGGCGGATAGGTCCACCGTTACGGGAGCGGCGCCATCATCTTCCAAGGAGATTCCGAGTTCACCGGTTCCAGCATTGAAGGTCAGTCCGTCGACCGTTTGATCGTCCGTGCTCACACCGCTGATATCCACCGTTACCGGGGCCGCGCCATCGTCCTCAAGGGATATGGCCAGTTCTCCTGTTCCGGCGTTAAATGTCAATCCGTCTACTGTTTGATCATCGGTATCCGTATCCAAGGCGGATAGATCCACCGTTACAGGGGCCGCACCATCGTCCTCAAGGGATATGGCCAGTTCGCCCGTTCCGGCGTTAAATGTCAATCCGTCTACTGTTTGATCATCGGTATCCGTATCCAAGGCGGATAGGTCTACCGTTACGGGAGCCGCACCATCGTCCTCAAGGGATATGGCCAGTTCTCCTGTTCCGGCGTTAAATGTCAATCCGTCTACCGTTTGATCGTCCGTGCTCACACCGCTGATATCAACCGTTACGGGAGCTGCACCGTCATCCTCAAGGGATATGGCCAGTTCGCCCGTTCCAGCGTTAAAAGTCAATGCGTCTACTGTTTGATCGTCGGTATCGGTATCCAAGGCCGATAGGTCCACCGTTACCGGAGCGGCGCCGTCATCTTCCAAGGAGATCCCGAGTTCACCGGTTCCCGCGTTGAAGGTCAGTCCGTCGACCGTTTGATCGTCCGTGCTTACCCCGCTGATATCGACCGTTACCGGGGCCGCGCCATCGTCCTCAAGGGATATGGCCAGTTCTCCCGTTCCGGCGTTAAATGTCAATCCGTCTACTGTTTGGTCATCGGTATCCGTATCCAAGGCGGATAGGTCCACCGTTACCGGAGCGGCTCCGTCATCTTCCAAGGAGATCCCGAGTTCACCGGTTCCCGCGTTGAAGGTCAGGCCGTCCACTGTTTGGTCGTCCGTGCTCACCCCACTGATATCCACCGTTACCGGAGCTGCACCATCGTCCTCAAGGGATATGGCCAATTCGCCGGTACCTGCGTTAAATGTCAGGCCGTCGACCGTCTGGTCGTCCGTGCTCACCCCACTGATATCGACCGTTACCGGAGCCGCACCGTCGTCCTCAAGGGATATGGCCAATTCGCCCGTTCCGGCGTTAAAAGTTAATGCGTCTACGGTTTGATCGTCGGTATCGGTATCCAAGGCGGATAGGTCCACCGTTACCGGAGCGGCTCCGTCATCTTCCAAGGAGATCCCCAGTTCACCGGTTCCGGCGTTGAAGGTCAGGCCGTCGACCGTTTGGTCGTCCGTGCTTAGTCCGTTTCCATCTACCAATACCCAATCGGTTCCGTTCCATTGCATGATCTGTCCGACGGCAGTACCATCGGCTACATTTTCCAATTGCACCGCATTGTCCGCCAATTCGGCATTCGTGATTCCATCCGCTGCTACATCCAGTGTATATGGACTCACTGTGGAACCAGCACCTGAGCGTACCAAAGTACCATCGGTTCCATTAACCACTTCATTACCGATGACACCATCATTTTCAGTTACGGTTACCGATCCAAGATCTACCAAGGTCCAGTCCGTACCGTCCCATTGGATTACCTGGCCCGTGGCCGTACCATTGGCGATATTCTCCAATTGGACCGCATCGTCGGCGATCTCGGCATTGGTTATCCCGTCGGCGGCTACGTCCAAAGTAAAGGGGTCCCCGGCAGTACCCGCACCCGATCGGGTCAAGGTAGCGTCCGTACCGTTCACTACTTCGTTACCGATAATCGCATCGGCATCGTCCACGTTCAAGGTAATATCGTTTCCACCGGAAATCGAAATATCACCAGCCGTACCATCTGTCGAGAGGGTCTGGTTGTCCGTATCCAAAGCGGATAGGTCCACCGTTACCGGAGCGGCTCCGTCATCTTCCAAAGAGATTCCGAGTTCACCGGTTCCAGCATTAAAGGTCAGTACATCTACTGTTTGGTCATCGGTATCCGTATCCAAAGCGGAAAGGTCCACCGTTACCGGAGCGGCGCCGTCATCTTCCAAGGAGATCCCGAGTTCACCGGTTCCCGCGTTGAAGGTCAGGCCGTCGACCGTTTGGTCGTCCGTGCTCACACCGCTGATATCGACCGTTACCGGGGCCGCGCCATCGTCCTCAAGGGATATGGCAAGTTCACCGGTACCTGCGTTGAAGGTCAATCCGTCTACTGTTTGATCGTCCGTGCTCACACCGCTGATATCAACCGTTACGGGAGCTGCACCGTCATCCTCTAGGGATATGGCCAATTCGCCGGTACCTGCGTTAAATGTCAATCCGTCTACTGTTTGGTCGTCCGTATCCAAAGCGGAAATATCTACGGTTACGGGAGCGGCTCCATCATCTTCCAAGGAGATCCCGAGTTCACCGGTTCCCGCGTTGAAGGTCAGGGCGTCGACCGTTTGGTCATCGGTATCCAAAGCGGAAATATCCACGGTTACCGGAGCGGCTCCGTCATCTTCCAAGGAGATCCCGAGTTCACCGGTTCCCGCGTTGAAGGTCAGGCCGTCCACAGTTTGGTCGTCCGTGCTCACACCGCTGATATCCACCGTTACAGGGGCCGCACCATCGTCCTCAAGGGATATGGCCAGTTCGCCCGTTCCGGCGTTAAATGTCAATCCGTCTACTGTTTGGTCATCGGTATCCGTATCCAAAGCGGATAGGTCCACCGTTACGGGAGCGGCGCCATCATCTTCCAAGGAGATCCCGAGTTCACCGGTTCCGGCGTTGAAGGTCAGGGCATCGACCGTCTGGTCGTCCGTGCTCACCCCACTGATATCGACCGTTACCGGGGCCGCACCGTCGTCCTCAAGGGATATGGCCAATTCGCCCGTTCCGGCGTTAAAAGTTAATGCGTCTACGGTTTGATCGTCGGTATCGGTATCCAAGGCGGATAGGTCCACCGTTACGGGAGCGGCTCCGTCATCTTCCAAGGAGATCCCGAGTTCACCGGTTCCGGCGTTGAAGGTCAGTCCGTCGACCGTTTGATCGTCCGTGCTTAGTCCGTTTCCATCTACCAATACCCAATCGGTTCCGTTCCATTGCATGATCTGTCCGACGGCAGTACCATCGGCTACATTTTCCAATTGCACCGCATTGTCCGCCAATTCGGCATTCGTGATTCCATCCGCTGCTACATCCAGTGTAAAAGGAGAAACCGTAGTACCTGTTCCGGAACGTACCAAAGTACCGTCCGTACCATTAACCACTTCATTACCGATGACACCATCATTTTCAGTTACGGTTACCGATCCAAGATCTACCAAGGTCCAGTCCGTGCCGTCCCATTGGATCACCTGGCCCGTGGCCGTACCATTGGCGATATTCTCCAATTGGACCGCATCGTCGGCGATCTCGGCATTGGTTATCCCGTCGGCGGCTACGTCCAAAGTAAAGGGGTCCCCGGCAGTACCCGCACCCGATCGGGTCAAGGTAGCGTCCGTACCGTTCACTACTTCGTTACCGATAATCGCATCG
Organism: Maribacter corallii; assembly: GCF_047345415.1. Lineage (NCBI taxonomy): Bacteria > Pseudomonadati > Bacteroidota > Flavobacteriia > Flavobacteriales > Flavobacteriaceae > Maribacter > Maribacter corallii. The sequence continues at coordinate 2,037 of NZ_JBLFEP010000007.1, read as the reverse complement.
GCATCGTCCACGTTCAAGGTAATATCGTTTCCACCGGAAATCGAAATATCACCAGCCGTACCATCTGTCGAGAGGGTCTGGTTGTCCGTATCCAAAGCGGATAGGTCCACCGTTACCGGAGCGGCTCCGTCATCTTCCAAGGAGATTCCGAGTTCACCGGTTCCAGCATTAAAGGTCAATGCATCTACTGTTTGGTCATCGGTATCCGTATCCAAAGCGGAAAGGTCCACCGTTACCGGAGCGGCGCCGTCATCTTCCAAGGAGATCCCGAGTTCACCGGTTCCCGCGTTGAAGGTCAGGGCATCGACCGTTTGGTCGTCCGTGCTCACACCGCTGATATCCACCGTTACAGGGGCCGCACCATCGTCCTCAAGGGATATGGCCAGTTCTCCCGTTCCGGCGTTAAATGTCAATCCGTCTACTGTTTGATCGTCGGTATCCGTATCCAAAGCGGATAGGTCCACCGTTACCGGAGCGGCTCCGTCATCTTCCAAGGAGATCCCGAGTTCACCGGTTCCCGCGTTGAAGGTCAGGGCGTCGACCGTTTGGTCGTCCGTGCTTACCCCACTGATATCCACCGTTACCGGGGCCGCACCATCGTCCTCAAGGGATATGGCCAGTTCTCCTGTTCCGGCATTAAATGTAAGGCCGTCGACCGTTTGGTCATCGGTATCCAAAGCGGAAATATCTACGGTTACGGGAGCGGCTCCGTCATCTTCCAAGGAGATCCCGAGTTCACCGGTTCCCGCGTTGAAGGTCAGGCCGTCGACAGTCTGGTCGTCCGTACTTAGTCCGTTTCCATCGATCAATACCCAATCGGTTCCGTTCCATTGCATGATCTGTCCGACGGCAGTACCATCGGCTACATTTTCCAATTGCACCGCATTGTCCGCCAATTCGGCATTCGTGATTCCATCCGCTGCTACATCCAGTGTAAAAGGGTCCCCGGCGGTACCCGCACCCGATCGGGTCAAGGTCGCATCCGTACCATTGACCACTTCATTTCCTATAACACCGTCTACTTCAGTCACTGTTACGGAACTTAAATCAATAAGGACCCAATCCGTCCCGTCCCACTGGATCACCTGGCCCGTGGTCGTACCATTGGCGATGTTCTCCAATTGGACCGCATCGTCGGCGATCTCGGCATTGGTTATCCCGTCGGCGGCTACGTCCAAGGTAAAAGGGTCTCCTGAGGTTCCTGTACCCGATCGGGTCAAGGTCGCGTCCGTACCGTTCACTACTTCGTTGCCTGTTACAGCATCTGCATCACGGATATCGATATCCGTGGTACCACCGTCAACTAAAGCAATACGAACTGTTTCATTTGGCGTTACCACACTACTACTGATGTCCTGGGTATCCGTATCCAGTACACTACCATCTACCAAAATCCAATCGGTACCGTTCCACTGCATGATTTGGCCTACGGCCGTACCATCGGCTACATTTTCTAACTGTACCGCATTATCCGCCAATTCGGCATTCGTGATTCCGTCAGCGGCTATATCCAGGGTAAAGGGGTCTCCTGTGGTTCCTGCACCCGATCGGGTCAAGGTCGCGTCCGTACCGTTCACTACTTCATTTCCTATTATACCGTCTATTTCAGTTACCGTAACCGAACTTAAATCAATAAGGACCCAGTCTGTGCCATTCCATTGGATTACTTGACCTGAGGCCGTACCGTCAGCAATATTTTCCAACTGTACCGCATCGTCGGCCAGTTTCGCGTTGGTCACCGCATCGGGACCCAGTTTGGCCGTTACGATGGAGAGGTCCTCCACCTTGAAAGGGTCCGCCGCCGTACCTATGCCCGTGATGGTCACCTGGTCGGCGATAGACTCGAAGGAATCGCGCGATACCCATGCCACCGTTCCGGTCGCATCAGTCACCAGTACCTGGTTGTTGCCGCCAGAGGAAATATCTCCGGTCAGGATCGTTCCGTCAAGTATCTTGTTCGTATCCACCGAACCATCGGCCAGGTCTTCGTTGATGATCGTTCCGTTCAATATGTTCTCGGTCCGTACCGCATCGTCG
>NZ_JBLFEP010000006.1:0-473827 GCF_047345415.1 Maribacter corallii | reverse complement strand
GTCGGCCAGTTTCGCGTTGGTCACCGCATCGGGACCCAATTTTGCTGTTACTATCGACAGGTCCTCCACCTTGAAAGGGTCCGCCGCCGTACCTATGCCCGTGATGGTCACCTGGTCGGCGATCGATTCGAAGGAATCGCGAGATACCCATGCCACCGTTCCGGTCGCATCGGTCACCAGTACCTGGTTGTTGCCGCCAGAGGAGATGTCCTCGGTCAGGATCGTTCCGTTCAATATGTTCTCCGTCTGTACCGCATCGTCGGCCAGTTTCGCGTTGGTCACCGCATCGGGACCCAATTTTGCTGTTACTATCGACAGGTCCTCCACCTTGAAAGGGTCCGCCGCCGTACCTATGCCCGTGATGGTCACCTGGTCGGCGATAGACTCGAAGGAATCGCGAGATACCCATGCCACCGTTCCGGTCGCATCGGTCACCAGTACCTGGTTGTTGCCGCCAGAGGAGATGTCCTCGGTCAAGATCGTTCCGTTCAATATGTTCTCCGTCTGTACCGCATCGTCGGCCAGTTTCGCGTTGGTCACCGCATCGGGACCCAGTTTTGCCGTCACGATGGAGAGGTCTTCCACCTTGAAAGGGTCCGCCGCCGTACCTATGCCCGTGATGGTCACCTGGTCGGCGATCGATTCGAAGGAATCGCGCGATACCCATGCCACCGTTCCGGTCGCATCGGTCACCAGTACCTGGTTGTTGCCGCCCGAGGAAATATCTCCGGTCAGGATCGTTCCGTCAAGTATCTTGTTCGTATCCACCGAACCATCGGCCAGGTCTTCGTTGATGATCGTTCCGTTCAATATGTTCTCGGTCCGTACCGCATCGTCGGCCAGTTTCGCGTTGGTCACCGCATCGGGACCCAATTTGGCTGTTACTATCGACAGGTCCTCCACCTTGAAAGGGTCCGCCGCCGTACCTATGCCCGTGATGGTCACCTGGTCGGCGATCGATTCGAAGGAATCGCGCGATACCCATGCCACCGTTCCGGTCGCATCGGTCACCAGTACCTGGTTGTTGCCGCCAGAGGAGATGTCCTCGGTCAAGATAGTTCCGTTCAATATGTTCTCCGTCTGTACCGCATCGTCGGCAAGCTTTGAATTGATTATTGCATCATCCGCAACATCTATCGAGACGTCCCCGAGCAATGCATTTATATCTCCACCGATATCTATAGTACTATCAGGAGAATTGAGATTTCCATCACCACTTATTGCCGATATACTAGTGGTAACACTACCTCCATTTTCCAAAGTAAGCGTAAGTTCATTTGTAAGCGCATTAAAATTGAATTGTTGAATTTGCTGATCATCCGAAGATGTCAACTCCCATGAGTCACCATCCCAAAAGTAAATAGTACCCGTGTTCGTATTCACGTAAACATCCCCTAAATCAGCACCGGCCGGCGTAGTCATTCCCGGAGTAGTGACATCAGGACCGCTTAGTACTTCACAATTACATTGATCCTCTAGAGTGACCGTGGTCTGCCCAACAGCTAATCCAGATACAAGAAGAGCTACTGCAATAATAATTTTCCTCATGGCCGTTGCTTTACTTTCTATAGTCTTATTCAAAATATTTCGTATTTCAATATTTTCGTACGCATTAAATCCTGCGCTAAAATTCAATTCAATAGTTGTGCTGAAAGACTTATCGGAAATCGGACTCTAAAGAGAGTTTCGGAAATAATGGAAACAAATGTTCAACATCTTTTTCCATGGTCACTTTCCTAAGAAAGCGTTGGTAGATTTCGGTTAAGTTATTCATGCTTTGGGTTGCATTAAACCACTTTTCATTTCAATGGTTTAATTACATTTTACAAAATTAACCCGATACATCCCATGTGAAAATAATTGTTGTGTAACCGTTCAAATGCAATGTATAGCTCTTAAAAGTTGAGGTTTTCAAATGTTCCATTGGTCGATTAATCTTTGTATATCAGTACTTTGTGAGTCCTTCATTGTATGAAAAATATTATGAGGTTTAAGTAATAGTGTATTGTTTGGGTGGATGTATTCTTGTAAAGATGTACCCTTTGACGAAGCCGAACCATAGTGACTAACTAGCCTGTTTTTCCCAGTCGTCTTATGGTCTTTTTGAACCAATTCACAAGTAAATGCACTTGTTGTGCTATTGCCAAGTTTTCCAATACCAACACCTCTTCTAATTATTGAACTATCGGAAAAATGCAATGCTAAGACAGCTCTGCTTTCGATAGAATTATTACAGGACGCACACCCTTCGTCTATAGAACTAGAGAGGGGTTTGTGTTTATCATTACCGATTTGAACATTTGAAGCACTACTGAAAGTAGCCCTATAACCTGAAGTATACTGCTCCCATATTACCGCCGAGGTATTGGTCGCATAGCCCATTGCAAATGTTGAAATAAGTGGAAAAACCACTTTTGAAATTAGTTTCATCAATTCGTTTATTTCGTAACATTTGGGACGTGTTATTTTCTAGAACGCTAAATAAGGTAATTCTATACCCCCTTACTAAAATTTGTTGTGAATGTATTTGAAAGCAAGGTCAAAGCCGAGAATACGTATATGATGTAGCTGTTTGATTCCGATGAAAGAAATGATTTTACCGATGAGAGATCTCTTCAAGACACTTTTGATAGGCTTTTTAGTCCTTTTTGACCCTATACGTTATTCTGCGATTTGTAATGATGGTGTATGCTTTTAGCTTACTAAATGGGGAAAATTCAGAAGTTGAGTTCGAAATAGTTGCTGTAGCTGTAAGATCATCACCCAATAGCGCACTTGGACCAACTGCTATCGTAAACGTGAACTTATTGGTATTGTCGGTATTGCCGTCATCGTCGGTATAGACCGCGGTAGCCGTATTCGAATCCGACCCGCTTCCTTCTACGGCAGACCCTAAGAACACCTGTCCTTCACCATAATCGGTGGACATACCCAACTGATTGTCGCCAGCAATTGCGCTACCTTGATTGATGTCGGTAAGGAAGAATTCGATGGTCGCACCCGGTCGTGACCAACCTGAGACTATAATGTTGGTTCCCGATTTAAAGGCAGATTCTATAATGGGAAAATTAAGTAGTCCATTAGGACCGCTGTCACCGTCTCCTGAATCATTCAATGTGATTCCGTCTTCATTTAAGTCAATACCTAAGGCAGCACCATTGGTGCCATTGTTGTAAAAGGAGTTTCTAGAGATCAGATTTCCTGATGTACCAGAACCTACCAATACCAATCCGTCACCACCATTGGCGTAGATTACATTATTTACTATTTGATTATCGTTTCCAATTAAAGAAAGTCCGTAGTCGTCCGGGTCACCTGAGCAATTGCTTGTATTTTGCCCCGAACTTGTAATCGTGTTTTCACGAATAATTATGCCACCGCTGCTGCCTGTTGATTTTATTCCTATACCTTGAGAATCTTCTATCAGGTTGTTTTGAATTAGTGCACCGCTTGACCCGTTCTGAATGTCAATACCCAAGTCGCAGGGGTTATCCCCTATGGCAAATATATGATTACCCTCTATAGTCTTTGTACCTGCCCCCCCGTTGACAAAAATACCAGCGCTCAACGTCGTCGCGATGTAGTTTGAGGTCACGAAGAGATTGGTAACACTGGTTCCTTCAATTTCAACTCCGTAACGTATGTCTCCTGCATTGCTTCCAATCGCATTTGTTCCCAACAAGCAATTGGAAACGGTACTACCATTACCATCATCGAATAGAACCGCAGTTCTATTGTTTGCATAAACTGCCAAGTTTCGAATCACATCATTATCCCCTTGAATTTGAAAGACATCACCGCCATTTCTGTGTACCTGTATCTCAGGAAGTTCAAAATTTTGAAGCGCGGTGGAGGAAGTACCCACTGTGGTGCCGCCAGAACCAATAGTTCCTGAATTGGTGTCTCCGGAATAAGCTGTCTGTGTGCGCCCGTCAATCACCGTATTTGCCGCTGTAATAGCACTAAGAGGACTTCCGTTTGAAATGCTAATATCAAAATACCCGCTAGAGAAATTAGCGTCGGCCGTTCTTCCCTGTGGGTCACCGGTATTTGGAATCATAAATATGGACGTATCATCGCCGGCCGCTGGATCAAATAGTGAATTGGCTACAATGTTTAATCCTGTTTCGTCCAAGGCATTTGAATTGACAATAAATTGTTCCAATGAACCTTGTCCGTCTTCGTTTGTGTTTACGATAGTATTGAAATTGAATCCAAAATCTAGACCAACCACCCCTTCACTAATTATGTTCACCGATGATACCGTTTGAGCATTGGTCAAGGTTCCGGCATTAGCATCTTCAGCTGAGGGGTCAGCTCCACCAACCTCATTCGCAATGTCGGTAAGACCAATACCATTGGCATAATTGCTTCTAAAAGTTTGTACTGGTATACAGGCCGAACATGAAGCACCTCCTCCCCTTGTAGAATTTATTGTATTATTGACTACACGAATACTATAGTTTCCATTGGCCATACCTCCAAAGGAGTATTCCCCAGTTGCATCCGTTAGAATAAATTCTTGAAGTGCATTGGCAGCATCATACAACTCGACACGAGTGTCTTCAATACCCACATCCCCTGATGCGATCCTATCTCGACCTGCCCCCCCACCGTAGTTGATATCTTCAAATACATTTCCTACAATTAAATTACTTGGTACCTTAAGTAGTACTGCATTAAGCATCACAAAGTCTTGACCTACTCCTACATTCGTGGTAGCCGTTGATTCACCGGGGGAAATCAAGGATGAAATGTCATAGGTATCCAAATCTAAACCAAAGGTCGTTGTGTTTACAGTCGATCCGCCGGTATTGTCATATAATGTAGAGTTAAAGGGATTATTTACGGTGGTACCATTGTTGTTTCCATCGCCAGATAAGGTTGTGGTTCCCGAGGATGTGGTTACCGACAGCAGCTCGTTGTTCGCCAGGCCTATATCACCTTCCCACGAAAGTACGGTCGTTTTTGCACCACTAGCCCCGATGGCAAAGAAACCATCAAGGGTATAGCTTGTTGTATTGTTTTGTTGCCCATCAAAACCTTGGTATAAATTGATACTAACAGCCGGTAAGGAATCATCGGTGTAGAAAACCATTAAGGACCATCCGCCAACAACTACAGTACTTGAACAATATGGGTTTCCATTATCTATTATCAATCCTGTAAAATCAAAGGTATTGGTCGACAAATTGGCAATACCTGAAACCAAGGTAGTAACATCGCCCATCATACTAAAAATCGAGCCTCCAAAATTCGATTGATTTACTGAAAATGCGGTAACGCTTTGTCCTTCAAAAGTCACATTGGTATCAGGCGTGGCACCAGAATGTGTCCAAAATAAGTAAGCGCGTTCAACAGTGGCGGTTACCGGAACTGTGGATGTCAACGTATTGGAAGAGGTTGTTGTAATCGTACAAACATTAGTATCGCTTGTACGTAAACTCCCTCCGGTCAAGGCATAATCATAATATCCATTAAATTCATTGAATAGTGTTAATGGGGCATTTAAGGGAATGACTTCATTATCATTGATCGTTCCCATGGCTGTGTCAGTAATGTCCACTGTAGCATCCGTTGTGGACACAAACTGTATGGAGAAATTTTCGGTTCCATCAAAGTCGGTATCATCAATAATCGTAACGGTAACGATATCGGAATCTCCCAGCGTACCGTCAAAACTCAATACGCCTCCGGTTATTGCGGTATAGTCATCGCCACCTGTTGCCGAACCATCAACGGTATTATATGTGACCGTATATGGCCCTGAAACGGCAGCACCCGTATGATTTACGGTAAAACTCATAATTCCGGCATCTTCATCGACTGTAACATCGGCAACCGTTAATACCGGACCAGGAATAGTCCCATAATACTCTACTTGGGTCGTATTACCGCTTGCATTACAATTATATTGGTTGACGATTACCCTTACTTGACCTGTAAAAGTGGCCGTAAAAGACGTCTGGGACCTAAAATTGGCGCAGGCGTCATCATTATAAGCTACAAATGCCGAAGTAGTATTATTATAAATCGATAGTTGTGTATCCCAGGTACCTAATCCACAAGTGCTCAATGTGTATGTACCCCCATTGACTACATTCATCAAAAAATAGTCTCCTGCTTGAATATTCGGAGTAAATTGAGAACCGGCAGTTGGGGTCACATTTACCCCTGAGTTATTCCAACCGAAACCACATTGGGCATTAAGCGCATTAAATCCAAAAAACAACAATAAAAGAAAGGCTACTACTTTAGTTTGGGGCATCAGTGTAGATTGTAGATTAGTAATAAGCTTTCAGGTCTCGAGATTGGTACGCTACCCGAAAGCCAGTATCTACAAATATAGTAGTGTTATTTATCCATTTTTAAATAATGTTGTAAACTACTTAAAAAGGTTTATGAAAAGATTGATTAACGATGTTTAGTTCCGATTCTTACAAGAAAAAATAGGTGTAAAAAAGCAGTTTTAGCTATAAAAAACTATAAATCAACCACTTAACAAACACTATTCCATTATTATGAACTCAGACCTTCTATTCAATTCATGGTCTTCTTTGGAACATTTAATTCCATTCGCACATTGATTTACGAGCTTTGTCTCTCCAAAACCCTCTCCTTGCAAACGTTCGGCCGCGATGCCATTGGCAATCATATAATTGACGGTAGATTCCGCTCTTTTTTGTGATAACCACAAATTGTAACTGTCTTTTCCTCTACTGTCAGTATGGGCGTTCACTTTTATTTTTAGGCTAGGGTATTTTTCCATGGCAGCTATTACCTTCTCAACCTCTACCTCAGAATCGCTTCGAATATTGTATTTGTCAAAATCGAAATAGATGGTACTCAACTGTAATAGTTTGGCCAAATCATCGCCGAAGCCGGCTGTTATGGTATCCCGTTCCAAATAAAAATCAACAATCTTTGGCTTGGCATCGGATTTCTGCAAATATTCTTCCGCAGGCACATAACCTTGTGTCAGGGCCCTTACAAAGTTACCTTGGTTACAATCCAAGGACAGGGAGTACTTTCCTTCGGAATCGGTAATTGTGGACAAAATCTCTTCATTGTTCTCATCAATAACCTTTATTGTAGCGCCTACCAATACCTTATTCGAAATTTTATCGCGAACCGTACCTGTAATTTCCTGTACACATTCCAGTTGCAGCGGGGTATGCTCTACAAAGCCATAAATATCATCTGCTCCCATGCCTTCGGTTCTGTTGGAGGCAAAGTATCCCTTTCTGGTATCTTCGTTGAAGATGAACGTAAAGTCATCCATCTTACTATTGACAGGTCTTCCTACATTAAAGATGGGTCGGTCATATTTTTTATTTGAAATCTTAGTGGCAAAAATATCGAGACCGCCAAGTCCGGGATGCCCATCGGAAGACATGTAAAGTACTTCTTCTGATGTCATAAACGGAAAGGTCTCGCGCGCCTCTGTATTAATGGCCCCTCCCAAATTCTCGGGTGTTCCGTATGTTCCGTCTTCATTGATACTCACTTTGAAAATGTCGGATTCTCCCAATGTTCCGGGCATATCGGAAGCGAAATACATTGTTTTTTCATCTGGACTCAAGGCAGGATGCGCCACTGAGTACGTGTCGCTATTAAACGGAAGCTCTGTAATATTAGACCATACCCCATCTTCTAGGGTTGCCTTAAATATCTTAAGTCGAATAACACCCTCACCATCCTTTACATATTTACCTTCCTTAAAGTTGTTTCTCGTGAAATATATAGTACTTCCATCCTTGGTGGTTATAGAGGTGGATTCATGAAGTCTTGTATTCAATTTGTCTCCTAATTTGGTCACATAATCCATCGAAGCACTGTCGGTATTCACCTTATATAAATCTAAAAAATCCTTCGAATTCCATGTATGCCTGTATCGCGCCAAGTTTCCCGTATCACGATCCGAAGAAAAAATCACTCCTTCTTTATAGAAGGAAGGGGCAAAATCGGAATATGATGAATTATAATCGAAAGTTTCGAGATCGTATCTTCCTGAGTTACCTTCAATTTCATCTAAGTAGTCTTTCTCGCTTTTAAATGCCTTTGCCCGTTTGTCATCGGTGGTCGCCTCTATGAACTTTGACATGAAAACGTTCGAATTTTCATAATCACCCAGCGTTTTCAAGGTCTGGGAATATCTAAAAAAGTACTCGGGGGTGACACTCGATTCATATTCGTCGACCAGTCTTTTATAGGTATCGGCGGCGGCATCATAGTCAGCATTGAAGTAGTATGAATTTCCGAGTTTTTTCAACAAATCGGCAGATACATAGCCCTTGTCCAATATACGTTTATATATATCTATTGCCGGACTGAACGAAAAATTGTCATAACTCTCATTCGCCTTCGTCACCAATCTATCTTCTTTCGCCTGTTGAGCCGCACAATCGACACTCACTAAGCAAAACATAAATACTATAAATAAAATCGATTTCTGTGTCATCGGTGTCCGGGTTTTAAAAGAAACGAGGTGAAACCAGTTTTTGAAAAGACTTAACGAGCTCAAACCTCAGGAATACCTCGAACGAACCATCATTGAACTGTGAACCTCCTAAAGCCGTCGTCTCACGGTCATAGGCCAGTCCGAGCATCAACTGATCCGTAATTTGAAAACCGACAAGACCGCTTAAGGCCGCATCCCACCGATAGGCGGCTCCAAAAGAAAATTTGTCGTTAAAGAGAAAACTGGCAGACATATCCAATTGAAGTGGAGCCCCACCAACTACTTTAGTCAATAGGGCAGGTTTGAATTTCAGATTGCCGTTCAAATCAAAGACATAACCCGTTATAAAGTAAAAATTGATTCTTTCCTTTGACAAGAATTGTGCTGAATTGGCATCTGTTCTCGCATTATCAAAATGTTCTGTCTCTAAAATATTAGGTGCCGAAAGACCAGCATAGAACTTATTGGTATGATAATACAGACCTAGACCGATATTTGGCGAAAACCTATTCTCGATATTGTCAATACTCACTGGCTCAAGATCAAAATTTCGGAGACCATTAAAGTCTAAATTTAAGAGATTTCCTCCTGCCTTTAGACCAAAAGACAATTTACCTTCCAAAGATACATCAATGGTATATGATACAATCGCATCGAAATAGGTTTCACTGACTACACCATCACCGATATTATCTTGTATCACGGAAACGCCATAGCCCAATCTACTATTTCGAATCGGCGAATGAAGATTTAACGTAAAGGTTTCCGGTGCGCCATCAAGTCCTACCCATTGTGAGCGATATAATGCAGCGGCGCTAAATTGACCTCTTGAACCAGCATAAGCCGGATTTACACTCATCGTATTGAACATGTACTGGGTGTATTGCGCGTCTTGTTGCGCGTTGACCGTACTGATGAGTGCCAGAAAAATGGCGATAGGCACTAGTAAGTTCTTCTTTGTCATTATTTGGAGGTTCAATATATTACTTGCTAACGTAGATATATCCACTGTCAGTGAAATCACCTTCGTTATCTTTTTGATATTCAAAGATATAAAAATAAACACCTGAGGGTAGATAGTCTTCGGAACTCACTGTGGACCTACCTACGGACCGGCCATCAAAAACATTGTTCTGGTTGTTATAATCAGCACCTTCATATACAGCGATACCCCATCTGTTGAATATTTTCAACGTATTGTTTTTGGCATTCTCGACACCTCTAATGAAAAGAAAGTCGTTTTTACCATCATTATTCGGGGTAACCATTTGGTTCACTTCAATATCAAAAACCGGTGTGTCATCAGTAGGATCCAAATAATCAGGCGTACCATCCGTATCAGTATCATCGTTGGTCGGGTCACCGTCTCCATTGGCATCCTCGTCGGGCGTGTCGATACCATCACCGTCGTCATCGATATCGCGGTAGTTCACATCCTCGGTACCATCCGTATCGGGAAGGTCGTTCGCAGGATCATCGATCTCGTCGTTCACGTCGAAACCGTCATTGATGTCACTACCTTCGTAACCGTCGTCAAGACCGTCGCCATCGGCATCCGTACCTAAATACTGCTGATCGGGCAATCCGTCGAAATTAAAGTCGTTGCCCTCATTGTTATCGGGAACGGAATCATTGTCACTGTCCAAATCGATATAGTCGGGAGTATCCTCACCATCATGGTTGTTCGGCGTAATACCGTCGGGGTAAGCTGAATTCAGACCGTTGTTCTCGGCATAGGTCGCCTCGTCGTCGTCGTTCGGCGCAATATAGCCATCGGTGGTCTGGGCCTCTACATTATCGGGAATACCATCATCGTCGGAATCGATATCCAAATGGTTGGGTATACCATCGCCATCGGTATCCAAGGGATCGGTCAACGGATTGTCGTCACCGTCAAGGTTAGGGTCTTCGTCCATATCCAAGATACCATCGTTGTCATCGTCAAGATCGGTCATATCAGGTACGCCGTCTCCATCGGTATCGGGGCCGTCGTCCGGATCTAGGTAATCGGGCGTTCCGTCACCATCGGTATCGTCATTGGTCGGATCACCGTCTCCATTGGAATCCTCGTCGGGCGTGTCGATATCATCACCGTCGTCATCGATATCACGGTAGTTCACATCCTCGGTACCATCCGTATCGGGAAGGTCGTTCGCAGGATCATCGATCTCGTCGTTCACGTCGAAACCGTCATTGATGTCACTGCCCTCGTACCCATCATCAAGACCGTCGCCATCGGCATCCGTACCTAAATACTGCTGATCGGGCAATCCGTCGAAATTAAAGTCGTTGCCCTCATTGTTATCGGGAACGGAATCATTGTCACTGTCCAAATCGATATAGTCGGGAGTATCCTCACCATCATGGTTGTTCGGCGTAATACCGTCGGGGTAAGCTGAATTCAGACCGTTGTTCTCGGCATAGGTCGCCTCGTCGTCGTCGTTCGGCGCAATATAGCCATCGGTGGTCTGGGCCTCTACATTATCGGGAATACCATCATCGTCGGAATCGATATCCAAATGGTTGGGTATACCATCGCCATCGGTATCCAAGGGATCGGTCAACGGATTGTCATCACCGTCAAGGTTAGGGTCCTCTTCGGTATCCAAAATCCCATCATTGTCATCGTCGAGATCGGTCATATCAGGTACGCCGTCTCCATCGGTATCGGGGCCGTCGTCCGGATCCAGGTAATCGGGCGTGCCGTCACCATCGGTATCGTCATTGGTCGGATCGCCGTCTCCGTCGGCATCCTCGTCGGGTGTATCCATACCATCACCGTCGTCATCGATATCGCGGTAGTTCACATCCTCGGTACCATCGGTATCGGGAAGGTCATCTTCAGGATCATCGATTTCATCATTGGCATCGAAACCATCATTGATGTCGCTGCCCTCGTACCCATCATCAAGACCATCACCATCGGCATCGGTACCCGTGGGCGTTTGATCTGGAATTCCATCAAAATTAAAGTCGTTGCCCTCATTGTTGTCAGGAACGGAATCATTATCACTATCATCATCCAAGTAGTCCACCTCGTCAGTATCATCCGTATTCACCGGTGTCAAACCGGCATTGCCCGAACCTTCATACGCATTATCCAAACCGTCTTGATCTTCATCCGCAAGCAAAGGCGCAACGTAACCATCTGTGGTCTGGGCCTCCACATTATCGGGAATACCATCATTATCGGAATCAAGGTCTACCCTATTGGGAAATCCATCGCCGTCCGAATCTATGTCGGTATTGAATGTTATGGTCTGTGGGTTTACAAAATTATCCAAACATGAGAATTGAATACCCGATTGCCTTGGCACGTTGGTAGTGAAATTTGCAGTACCCGAGGCATTGATTCCAAACCTAAAGATAAAAGTTGAGATATTGACAAACTCTACGGCTACATTCACTTGAGGATTCGCGTTGGATATTCCATCATACTCAGTCATACCGCCGTTTATCAATAGTCCACCTCCTGTGTTTTCTACCTCGATATCCTTTGGATCATCAAAGGTGAAACTTGCAGGGGTATCAAATCTATTGAATTCCTGATATTGATTATTACCATCTACGTCGATAAAGTTCGCTATCAGTTCACTAAGCACCGCTGGATTACTTGTGCCGGAATTCACCAAAGAGATTCGTAAATCTACATAAGGATTTCTAATAGCATCGGTTGCCGTAAATGTAATTTCGGGTTTGAAGAACTCGGCATCGGTCGAATTCTGGTCTAGCGTGGCGATTTCACCATTTACTATGGAAGTTATTGTTACAAGTGCATCCAAACCGTCTGCAACACTTAAGAATCTGTAAACGGCGCCTTCATTAAAATCTTGACCCGCTTCTAAAAGGGGTGCGTCGCTAAAGTCCAAATTAGGCACGGTTTCGCAATCGAAATCCGTACTTAGCACACTTGATTCAGAACTATCCAGGATACCATCTCCGTCAGAATCCAAATCGACGTAATCCGGAACACCATCACCCTCTGAATCAACAGGGGTAAGTCCGTTAGTTGCTTCGTAGTTATCGTCTAAGCCGTTTCCGTTCGAATCTTCATTAGAAGGAGCGATAAACGAGAGTACAGACTGCGCCTCTACATTATCCAAAACTCCATCATTATCGGAATCGAGATCTAAATGGTTCATAATACCATCGCCATCGCTATCGATCGTGGTACCCTCGACCTCATCTAAAATACCGTCGCCATCGTCGTCGATATCCATATCGTCTGGAACACCATCCCTATCGGTATCCATAAAAATGATGTCTAAAGGGGATAAATCGGGGATTGTGTCGAAGGAAGCTGTGGTCGTGAATAAGGTGATAAGAAGTAACGTAATGCCATAAATACCTCTTCCCGTGAAGGTTAAGAAAGTAAATTTTTTCATAATGATGTCAGTTTTCCATTAAACTAATCACCATGGCCTCGTAGGTACTATGTAGTAAGATGCTGGGGCAACTTTATAACGCAAGATATATCTAAAAATTATAAAGCCAAACAGTTTTGAGATTCGAAATTATGAATTCTCCATCAACAACAGGTATATTCGTCAAAGAGCAAGAATATCAATATTTTAACATTTGTATACATACGTCATACCACGATTAAAAGACTATCTCCATTTGGCAAAATTCGATGAAATACCGTAATAACCGACTACTTTTTTGTTGTTTGTAGTATACACGATGCATGAATACAGTAGTTTAGGCATTGTAAAACGCTCTTCGAATTTAAAATGGCACCTGTCCAATAAACACATTATTTGCCTTATTTTTGCTCAAATTTTTGGCATGGGATTTAAAGAAGAGATAGCTAGGCGGAGGACATTCGGAATCATTTCCCACCCCGATGCCGGTAAAACAACTCTCACAGAAAAGCTATTGTTATTCGGGGGTGCTATTCAGGAAGCAGGAGCCGTGAAGAACAACAAAATCAAGAAAACGGCTACCAGTGACTTCATGGAAATCGAAAGACAGCGTGGAATATCTGTTGCAACCTCGGTCTTGGCTTTTATCTATAAGGACAAGAAAATCAATATTTTGGATACCCCCGGCCACAAAGATTTTGCTGAGGACACTTTTAGAACGCTAACGGCGGTGGACAGTGTTATCGTAGTAATCGATGTTGCAAAAGGTGTGGAGGAACAAACGGAAAAATTGGTGGAAGTCTGCCGCATGCGAAACATTCCGATTATCGTATTCATTAACAAATTGGACCGGGAGGGAAAGGATGCTTTTGATCTTCTTGATGAAGTGGAGCAAAAACTCGGATTGTCGGTTACACCCTTGAGTTTCCCAATTGGAATGGGCTATGACTTCAAAGGAATTTATAATATTTATGAGCGGAATATCAACCTTTTTAGTGGTGATAGCAAGAAGAATATCGAAGAAACCATCGCTTTTGATTCGCTGGACAATTCTGATTTAGACGAAATCATAGGTGCTCAAGCGGCAGAAGAGCTCAGGGATAATCTTGAGCTTGTCGAAGGGGTTTATCCTCCTTTTGATAAAGAAACCTATTTAAGAGGAGAACAGCAGCCTGTCTTTTTCGGTTCGGCCCTTAACAATTTCGGGGTACGTGAACTCTTGGATTGTTTCGTCGAAATCGCTCCGCAACCTAGACCTAAGATGGCCGAAGAACGGCTGGTCGAAGCGAACGAGAACGCAATGTCAGGTTTTGTTTTCAAGATTCACGCCAATATGGACCCCAAACATCGTGACCGCTTGGCATTTGTGAAAATCGTTTCTGGCACCTTTGAAAGAAACAAACCCTATTTACATGTTCGTCAAGGCAAAAAGCTCAAGTTCTCAAGCCCGAATGCCTTCTTTGCAGAAAAGAAGGAAATTGTCGATATCTCATATCCCGGTGATATTGTAGGCCTTCACGATACCGGAAACTTCAAAATAGGAGATACAATGACGGAAGGGGAACAACTGCATTATAAGGGCATACCCAGTTTTTCACCCGGACATTTCAGGTACATCAACAATGCGGACCCCATGAAGTCGAAACAATTGTATAAGGGTATCGACCAACTAATGGATGAAGGTGTGGCGCAACTTTTCACTCTGGAAATGAATGGCCGTAAGGTCATCGGTACGGTGGGTGCACTTCAATTTGAGGTTATCCAATACCGCCTAGAACATGAATACGGAGCAAAATGTTCTTATGAAAACTTTCCTGTCCACAAAGCCTGCTGGGTCGAGGCGGAAGATTCTAAAAACGAGGAATTCAAAGAATTTCAACGCGTAAAACAAAAATTCTTAGCTAAAGACAAAAGAGGACAGCTGGTTTTTTTGGCAGATTCTTCATTCTCCCTTCAAATGACACAACAGAAATACCCCTCTGTAAAGCTCCACTTTGTTTCGGAATTCGATTGAAAATCACCGCTACCCTAAAACGGAACTGCGGCAAAATAGATACGCTTTCTACGCTTCTCCGGTAGGGCCGAAGTTCAAAGGAATAGGGGGTTGCTCATAATCCTTAATCGTACCATGGGCCTTCTCAAAACGATTCACGTTGTCATTCAGGGCTTTTAAAAACTTCTTCGCATGTTGTGGCGTTAATACGATTCGACTCTTCACCTTAGCCTTTGGCGCTCCGGGCATCATACTTATAAAGTCAACAACAAACTCTGATACCGAATGATTGATGATAGCCAAGTTAGAATAGATACCCTCGGCCATCTTTTCATCCAACTCGATATTGATTTGCTTTTGTTTTTGCGATTTTTCGCTCATAAGTAAAAAAAATAAACCCTGATAATCGCTTATCAGGGTTTGTTATGGATTTATTTAAAATTTCAAGGCTTCCTTGCGAGCCATGATTTCTTCGTACTCTTCTTTGGAGCCGACGATAATATTCTCATAATCTCGCATTCCCGTACCTGCCGGAATCTTATGTCCGACGATAACGTTCTCTTTCAACCCTTCCAAGGTATCGACTTTACCGCTAACCGCAGCTTCGTTCAACACTTTGGTGGTTTCTTGGAAAGATGCAGCCGAGATAAATGATTTGGTCTGCAACGAGGCTCTGGTAATACCTTGCAGTATAGGCGTTGCCGTAGCTGCAATAGCATCTTTGGCGACGACCAAATTCTTATCGGACCGTTTCAAGATGGAGTTTTCATCTCTCAACTCACGAGCGGAAATAATCTGACCTGGTCTTAAGTTTTCCGATTCACCGGCATCTTCAACCACTTTCATACCATAGATACCATCATTCTCTCGAATGAAGTCATCTTTATGAACCAGTTGGTTCTCTAAGAAAATCGTATCCCCGGGATCTTGAATTCGAACCTTTCGCATCATTTGCCTCACCACAACCTCAAAGTGCTTGTCATTGATCTTCACACCTTGTAGGCGGTACACTTCCTGAACTTCGTTCACTAAGTATTGCTGAACCGCAGAGGGTCCTTTGATCGCTAGAATATCTTCAGGGGTAATAGATCCATCGGATAATGGCATTCCTGCACGTACGTAATCATTCTCTTGAACCAAAATCTGATTTGATAATTTCACCAAATATTTCTTGGTCTCGCCTAATTTTGACTCGATGATAATCTCTCGGTTACCTCTTTTGATCTTCCCGAAGGAAACCACACCATCAATTTCGGAAACAACCGCAGGATTGGACGGATTACGCGCCTCGAACAACTCCGTAACCCTTGGCAGACCCCCAGTAATATCACCGGCCTTCGCAGATTTACGTGGTATTTTAACCAAAATCTTACCTTCTTTGATCTTATCTCCATCGTCCACCATAATATGCGAACCGACTGGAAGGTTATACGAACGTAAGGTTTCTCCTTTACCATCTTGAATCAATAGCGTCGGAATCAACTTTTTGTTTCTAGACTCGGAAATTACCTTTTCTTGGAAACCGGTCTGCTCATCGATTTCAACTTGGTAAGTCACCCCTTGATCAATATTCTCATAGGCAATCTTACCTGTGAATTCCGATACGATAACACCGTTATAAGGATCCCAAGAACAAATTACATCACCTTTGGCGACCTTGGCACCGTTCTCTATGAACAATGAAGAACCATATGGAATATTATTCGTACTGAGCGTGATCCCTGTTTTGGCATCGACGATTTTCAATTCAGATGTTCTTGAAATGACTATTGTCGCTTTACCTCCATCGCCATCTTCTCCGGTCACCGTTCTCAAATCCTCGATTTCCGCAACACCACCAAACTTGGCTTCCAGCTTGTTATCTTCGGAAATGTTACCGGCAATACCCCCTACGTGGAAGGTACGTAACGTAAGCTGTGTACCAGGTTCACCAATAGACTGCGCTGCAACTACTCCAACAGCTTCACCCCTTTGTACCATTTTATTGGTAGAAAGATTTCGGCCATAACACTTGGCGCAGATACCTTTAGGAGCTTCGCATGTCAATGCCGAACGAACTTCTACCCGCTCGATAGGAGAAACTTCGATTTTCTTGACATCACCTTCCATGATTTCCTGACCTGCAGTCAAAAGCAATTCCTCGCTGATCGGGTCATAAACATCATGTAATGAAACACGTCCTAAAATTCGTTCTCCTAGTGTCTCAACGACTTCTTCATTCTTTTTCAACGCTTCGACCTCGACACCTCTTAAGGTTTCACAATCTTCGATATTGATGATCACATCTTGTGAAACATCGACCAAACGTCGTGTCAAGTAACCTGCATCCGCCGTTTTTAGAGCGGTATCGGCCAATCCTTTACGCGCACCGTGAGTGGAAATAAAATACTCCAAAATCGAAAGACCTTCTTTAAAGTTAGAAAGAATCGGGTTTTCGATGATTTCTCCACCACCTGCAGTCGATTTTTTAGGTTTCGCCATCAATCCTCGCATACCCGTCAACTGGCGAATCTGCTCTTTCGAACCCCTCGCGCCTGAATCAAGCATCATATATACCGAGTTGAACCCCTGTTGGTCTTCACGAATACGCTTCATTGCCAACTCGGTCAACATGGCATTCGTAGAGGTCCAAACATCGATGACCTGATTGTAACGTTCATTATTGGTAATAAGACCCATATTATAATTGGCCATAATACCGTCAACCTGACCGTTGGCATCAGCAATCATCTCATGCTTCTCTTGAGGAATGATAATATCGCCTAAACTAAAGGAAAGACCACCTTTGAAGGCGAAATCATACCCCATTGTTTTTATCTTATCCAAGAAATCAGCTGTGGTAGGGACGTTAGTAACTGCCAAGATCTTACCGATAATATCCCTCAAGGATTTTTTGTTCAATACATCATTGATATACCCAGCCGCTTCCGGCACCTCCATGTTAAAGAGCACTCTACCGACCGTTGTCGGTATGATTTGGTATACCAATTCCCCTGCTTCATTGAAATCCTTCGCACGAACCTTAATTCCCGCGTTAAGGCTTACCATTCCTTCGTTAAAGGCTATCTCAACCTCTTCGGCCGAATAAAAAGTTAGGCCTTCTCCTTTAATAGGAACCTCTGGAGTAGACTTTCTTTCTTTGGTCATATAGTAAAGACCCAAGACCATATCCTGAGATGGAACCGTAATCGGAGAACCGTTAGCCGGATTCAAAATATTATGGGAAGCCAACATCAAAAGTTGTGCTTCCAAAATTGCTTCAGGACCTAAAGGAAGGTGTACCGCCATCTGATCCCCATCGAAATCGGCATTAAAGGCTGTACATACCAATGGGTGTAGTCGAATCGCCTTACCTTCTATAAGTTTGGGCTGAAAAGCCTGAATACCCAAACGGTGAAGTGTTGGGGCCCTATTCAATAGCACAGGGTGACCTTTAAGTACATTTTCAAGAATATCCCAAACAACGGGTTCTTTTTTATCGATAATTTTCTTCGCGGACTTCACGGTTTTTACAATACCCCTTTCAATCAACTTACGTATGACGAAAGGCTTGTATAATTCCGCAGCCATATCCTTAGGTAGACCACATTCGAACAACTTCATTTCTGGACCCACGACAATAACCGAACGAGCAGAATAATCCACACGTTTACCCAAAAGGTTTTGACGGAAACGTCCTTGCTTTCCTTTCAGTGAATCGGAAAGTGATTTTAAAGGCCTATTCGACTCGGTCTTGACCGCCGAAGCTTTACGTGTATTATCAAAAAGAGAATCGACCGCTTCTTGAAGCATACGTTTCTCATTTCTAAGAATAACCTCCGGTGCTTTGATCTCGACCAATCGTTTTAGACGGTTGTTTCGAATGATCACCCTTCTATACAAATCGTTCAGATCAGAGGTGGCGAAACGGCCACCATCCAATGGCACCAAAGGACGCAGTTCTGGTGGAATAACCGGAACTACCTTCATGATCATCCATTCAGGGTTATTCTCTCTATTCTCCTGCGATTCGCGAAGCGCCTCGACTACCTGTAGTCGTTTCAGGGCTTCGGTCTTACGTTGCTTTGAAGTTTCCGTATTGGCCTTATGTCTTAGACTGAAGGACAGTTCTTTCAAATCGATTCTAGACAATATATCGATCAAACACTCCGCACCCATTTTAGCAATGAACTTATTGGGGTCGGTATCGTCTAAGTACTGATTTTCTTGTGGAAGCTCTTCAACAATGTTCAAGTACTCCTCCTCGGTCAAGAAATCCATTTTGTTGATTTCCTCTCCTTCAGGGCCTTTTGCAATACCCGGTTGGATTACCACATATCTCTCGTAATAGATAATCATGTCCAATTTCTTGGAAGGAAGTCCCAAGAGGTATCCTATTTTGTTCGGCAACGAACGGAAGTACCAAATATGAGCCACTGGAACCACCAAATTGATATGCCCCACACGGTCTCTACGAACTTTTTTCTCTGTTACCTCTACTCCACATCGGTCACAAACGATACCGCGATAGCGAATACGTTTGTACTTACCACAGGCACATTCATAATCCTTTACAGGACCAAAAATACGCTCGCAGAAAAGACCGTCACGCTCAGGTTTGTGCGTTCTATAGTTAATGGTTTCAGGCTTCAGGACTTCACCCCTTGACTCTGCCAGAATTGCTTCAGGAGAGGCCAAACCAATCGAAATCTTATCAAACCTTTTTTGTGGTGTATTATCGTGTATTCTAGCCATAATCTACTATGCTACTATATTATTATGTGTGTTCTAAAATTATTCTTCCAAACGGATGTCCAAACCTAATCCCTTAAGTTCATGCATCAGTACATTGAAAGATTCAGGTAACCCTGGTTCTGGCATGGTCTCTCCTTTGACGATTGATTCGTAAGTCTTTGCCCTACCAATAACGTCATCGGATTTCACAGTCAATATTTCCCGCAAGGTAGCGGATGCACCATAGGCTTCAAGTGCCCATACCTCCATCTCACCGAAACGCTGACCTCCAAACTGGGCTTTACCGCCCAAAGGTTGTTGTGTAATCAATGAGTATGGTCCGATAGAACGTGCATGCATTTTATCATCGACCATATGGCCTAATTTTAACATGTAAATCACTCCTACCGTTGCAGGCTGATCGAATCGTTGACCGGTTCCACCATCGTATAGATAGGTATGACCGAATCTTGGAATACCCGCTTCATCGGTATAACCATTGATCTCGTCCAAGGTGGCCCCATCGAAAATCGGCGTTCCGAATTTCTTACCTAATTTCAAGCCAGCCCAGCCCAATACAGTTTCGTAAATCTGACCGATGTTCATACGGGAAGGTACACCCAACGGATTCAATACGATATCGACCGGAGTACCATCTTCCAAGAATGGCATGTCTTCTTGACGCACGATTCTTGAGACAATACCTTTATTTCCATGACGACCTGCCATTTTATCCCCGACTTTCAGCTTTCGCTTCTTAGCCACATAAACTTTAGCAAGCTTCATAATTCCTGCAGGGAGTTCATCACCTACAGAAATCGTAAACTTGTCTCTTCTTAGGTTACCTTGAAGGTCGTTCAGTTTGATCTTGTAATTATGTAATAGGTCAGCTACCATGGTGTTAGTGTCCTTATCCGTGGTCCAACTTCCACCTACTAAGTGTGCGAAATCGTCAACAGCATTCAACATCTTCATGGTGTACTTCTTTCCCTTCGGCAAAACTTCTTCACCCAGATCGTTCAATACGCCTTGTGATGTTTTGCCATTGATCAATGAGAACAATTTTTCGATCAACACATCTTTCAACTGCTCAAATTTCACCTCGTATTCCAACTCCAAAGCGTTGATGGCTTCTTTGTCTTCAGAACGCTTGCGCTTATCTTTAATAGAACGTGAGAACAATTTCTTTTCGATCACCACTCCACGTAAAGATGGAGAAGCTTTCAAGGAAGCATCTTTTACGTCACCTGCCTTGTCACCAAAAATTGCTCGAAGTAGTTTTTCTTCAGGAGTCGGATCCGATTCTCCTTTCGGGGTAATCTTTCCAATTAGAATGTCTCCAGGTTTTACTTCCGCTCCAATACGGATCATACCATTCTCATCGAGATCCTTTGTCGCTTCTTCAGAAACGTTAGGGATATCATGGGTCAATTCTTCAGCACCAAGCTTGGTATCACGCACCTCGAGCGAATACTCATCAACATGTATAGAGGTGAAGATATCTTCGCGAACTACTTTTTCCGAAATAACAATTGCATCCTCAAAGTTATATCCTTTCCAAGGCATGAAGGCTACTGTTAGGTTTCTACCTAATGCTAGCTCTCCTTTCTCGGTAGCATACCCTTCACAAAGCACTTGACCTTTTTTGACCTTATCGCCCTTCTTGACAATAGGCTTCAAATTGATGCTCGTACCTTGATTCGTTTTTCTGAACTTCACCAAATTGTACGATTTAGAATCGTCATCGAAACTGATGAGACGTTCGGTATCGGTTCTCTTGTATTTAATCGTTATTTTCTGTGCATCAACATATTCGATGACGCCATCACCTTCAGCATTGATCAATACTCTTGAATCAGAGGCTACTTGACGTTCCAAACCTGTACCGACAATCGGTGACTGCGGTTTCAATAACGGAACTGCCTGGCGCATCATGTTCGAGCCCATCAACGCACGGTTTGCATCATCATGTTCTAAAAACGGAATCAATGACGCAGAAATCGAAGCGATTTGGTTAGGCGCGACATCAGTATAGTTGATCTCAGATGGATCGACCACAGGAAAGTCACCTTCTTCACGCGCAATTACTTTGTCAGAGTCAATTTGTCCATTGTCTTTCAAGGGGATATTCGCCTGGGCGATTTTCATTCCCTCTTCTTCCTCCGCACTTAGGTATACATACTCTTTGGTATTGACCTTGGTACTATCTACTTTACGATAGGGCGTTTCCAAGAAGCCCATCGGATTTACCTTGGCAAAAACCGCCAAAGAAGAAATCAAACCGATGTTTGGACCTTCCGGAGTTTCTATAGGACATAGTCTACCATAGTGCGTATAGTGTACATCACGTACTTCAAAACCTGCTCTTTCTCTTGAAAGACCTCCTGGCCCAAGTGCGGATAGCCTTCTTTTATGGGTGATTTCAGCCAATGGATTGGTCTGATCCATAAATTGAGAAAGTTGATTCGTACCAAAAAATGAGTTAATTACGGAAGATAAGGTCTTCGCATTAATCAAATCGATCGGTGTAAAAACTTCATTGTCACGAACATTCATTCGCTCGCGAATAGTTCTAGCCATTCGTGCAAGACCCACTCCGAATTGAGAGGACAATTGTTCCCCCACAGTACGTACACGTCTGTTGGACAAGTGATCGATATCATCAATCTCCGCTTTTGAGTTGATCAACTCGATTAGATACTTGATGATCGTAATGATATCCTCTTTGGTCAAGACCTGCTTGTCCATTCCAATATCCAACTGCAACTTTTTGTTCATTCTGTAACGACCCACTTCCCCAAGGTTGTATCGCTGGTCTGAGAAGAACAATTTGTCGATAATGCCCCGAGCGGTCTCCTCATCGGGTGGCTCGGCATTACGCAACTGTCTGTAAATATGTTCTACGGCCTCTTTCTCAGAGTTCGTAGGATCTTTTTGAAGTGTATTGTGTATGATCGCGTAGTCAGACTGGGCATTATTCTCTTTATGGAGAAGAATGGTCTTTGCATCTGCTTCCAATATTTCTTCGATATGTTCTTTTTCTAGAACGGTGTCACGATCCAACACGATTTCGTTACGTTCGATCGATACCACTTCACCGGTATCCTCGTCAACGAAATCTTCATGCCAAGTGTTCAACACTCTTGCGGCCAATTTGCGGCCCAGTACTTTTTTCAGTCCTGCTTTAGATACTTTCACCTCTTCCGAGAGGTCGAAAATCTCCAAAATATCCTTATCCCTTTCAAAACCGATTGCACGGAACAAGGTAGTAACAGGCAACTTTTTCTTTCGATCAATGTACGCGTACATCACGCTATTGATATCCGTCGCAAATTCTATCCAAGACCCTTTAAAAGGTATTACCCTTGCAGAATATAATTTGGTTCCATTGGCATGAAACGATTGCCCAAAGAATACCCCTGGTGATCTATGTAATTGAGAAACCACAACACGTTCTGCACCATTTATCACAAATGTACCCGATGGGGTCATATATGGAATGGTTCCTAAATAAACGTCTTGTACAATGGTCTCAAAATCTTCATGTTCCGGATCGGTACAGTACAACTTAAGTCGTGCCTTCAAAGGCACGCTATAGGTTAGTCCACGCTCAATACACTCTTGAATGGAATATCTTGGCGGATCTATAAAATAATCGAGAAACTCAAGTACAAACTGGTTTCTTGTATCGGTAATAGGGAAGTTTTCTTGGAAGGTATTGTATAGACCTTCATCGCTCCTCTCATCGGATTTTGTCTCAAGTTGGAAAAAGTCTTGAAACGATTTAATCTGAATGTCCAAGAAATCCGGGTATTCCGGCGTGTTCTTAGCGGATGCGAAATTAATTCTTTCAGTAGTGTTTGTGAACATCTATGGACAGTATTTTGATCGTGAATACTAAAAATGGGTCGTATACGGCTTTATATACGCGGTATCTATAAAAAGGCTTAGGTCTAGCCCCGCGAAAGCGAGAAAAGACCTAAACCGAAAGCGTTATGGTTGCTGCTATTATTTAAGCTCAACTTCTGCTCCTGCTTCTTCCAATGATTTCTTGATTCCTTCAGCTTCGTCTTTAGCCACACCTTCCTTAACGGCCTTTGGTGCACTATCAACGATGTCTTTAGCATCTTTCAATCCTAAGCCGGTCAATTCTTTAACCAACTTAACTACGGCCAACTTGGAAGCCCCTGCTGCTTTAAGGATAACATCGAATTCCGATTTTTCCTCAGCAGCCTCACCACCATCGGCTCCAGCGCCTCCAGCGGCAACAGCTACAGCTGCAGCTGCGGGCTCAATGCCGTACTCTTCTTTTAATATATCAGCCAACTCGTTAACCTCTTTTACGGTCAAGTTAACCAACTGTTCTGCGAAATCTTTTAAATCTGCCATTTTTCTATCGTTTAATAAAATTTTAAAATATAATTAGTTTAGTGCGTACTATTCTCTTTCTGATAATGTCTTCAAGATACCAGCGATTTTACCTCCACCGGATTTAAGTCCAGAAATAACGTTCTTGGCCGGAGACTGTAACAGTCCGATTATTTCACCGATCATTTCTTCTTTGGACTTAATACTAACTAAAGCATCTAGATTTTCATCACCAATATAAACCGCTTCTTCGACGAATGCACCTTTCAACAAAGGCTTATCCGACTTTTTCCTGAAATTCTTGATCAGTTTTGCAGGAGCATTTCCAATCTCGGAAAACATTAGTGAAGTATTGCCTTTCAGCACTTCAGGAAGTTCACCGAATTCTCTTTCAGAAGCTTCCATTGCTTTTGCAAGCAAGGTGTTTTTCACTACGGACAGTTTGATATCAGCCTTAAAACAAGCTCTTCTCAAATCAGAGGTTGTCTTGGCATCCAAACCGGATATATCCGCCAAGTAAATGGTAGAGTTATCCGCTAACTCCGTAGTCAAATCCTGTATTACGTTTGCTTTTTCTTCTCTTGTCATACTAAAAATTTTTACTACCAGTTAGTTAAACTGTCTTAGGGTCTAATTGAACACTAGGACTCATGGTGCTTGACATGAAGATGCTTTTCATATACACCCCTTTTGCCGCCGTAGGTTTCAATTTATTCAGCGTCTCCAACAACTCTTTTGCGTTACCCGCAATTTTGTCAGCGGTAAAAGATGCCTTTCCAATTGCAGCATGCACGATACCGGTTTTATCGACCTTGAAATCAATTTTACCACCTTTAACGTCAGTTACGGCTTTTGCCACATCCATGGTCACTGTACCTGTTTTCGGGTTCGGCATCAAACCTCTTGGTCCTAAAATACGACCTAAGGGGCCCAATTTACCCATTACGCTAGGCATCGTGATAATAACATCAACATCGGTCCAACCTCCTTTGATTTTATCCAAATACTCATCCAGGCCAACATAATCGGCTCCGGCTTCTTTAGCATCTGCTTCTTTATCTGGAGTGACCAACGCCAAAACCTTCACATCTTTACCCGTACCATGTGGAAGTGTCACTACCCCACGGACCATTTGATTCGCTTTACGTGGATCAACCCCTAAACGTACCGCTATTTCAATAGATGAATCGAATTTTGTATTGGTGATTTCTTTTACCAAAGCTGAGGCTTCGTCAACGGAATAGAGCTTGTCTTTCTCTATTTTAGCACGAGCTTCTTTTTGCTTCTTTGTTAATTTTGCCATTTTTAAAATTGCTTTTTAAGATTTAAAAAGGTCGTTTTCCAGCAACCTTCATACCCATTGAACGTGCCGTTCCCGCGATCATACTCATTGCAGATTCTACAGTAAACGCATTCAAGTCTACCATTTTATCTTCTGCGATGGTCTTAATCTGATCCCAAGTGACACTACCTAATTTCACACGGTTAGGTTCGCCAGATCCTTTCTTAATCTTAGCTGCTTCCATCAACTGAACGGCCGCCGGCGGTGTTTTTACGACGAAGTCGAACGACTTGTCTTTATAGACGGTGATAACAACTGGTAAAACCTTTCCGGGTTTGTCCTGTGTACGCGCATTGAACTGCTTACAGAACTCCATGATGTTAACGCCGGCAGCACCTAAGGCGGGTCCGACCGGTGGCGATGGATTCGCTGCACCTCCCCTAACTTGTAGTTTAACTACTTTACCTACTTCTTTTGCCATTGTTTAAAATTAAATTGAAATCGTGTTAGTGGAAGCAACACAATTTTATATATGTAACAATTACTTTAAATCTTTTCTACTTGCATGTAACTCAATTCCAAAGGCGTTTTTCTTCCGAAAATCTTCACCATGACCTCAAGTTTGCGTTTTTCCTCATTTATTTTTTCGACAGTACCGTTAAAACCATTAAACGGGCCATCAATAACTTTTACCGTTTCACCAAACACGAAAGGTATGGCCACACTATCGGTATTCACGGCCAATTCATCAACTTTACCGAGCATTCTGTTCACCTCGGACTTCCGAAGTGGAACGGGGTCGCCTCCTTTGGTTTCCCCTAAAAAACCGATTACATTGGTAATCGACCGTATAATATGAATCATTTCACCACCTAAATTGGCTTTGATCATGATATATCCAGGAAAATAAACCCGTTCTTTATTGATTTTTTTTCCATTTCGAATCTGCACCACCTTTTCAGTGGGGACTAAAACATCTTCTAGATAATCACCAAACCCGAGTCTAGTGACCTCACTTTCGATGTAGCCTTTGATTTTGTTTTCTTGACCGCTAACAGCCCTTACCACATACCATTTTTTTTCCAGTACTTCGGACATGCCTATTGGTTTTTATTCTTACTTGTAAATGAAGATACTCCTAAAACAAGACCTACCGTTAGTATAGCATACCACAGTAAGCGCAATACGCCGCCGAATCCCGCTTCTAAATAATCCGAGTACGTCTTCGCAGAAAATAAATTGCCTGCAATCAAATCCGAAAAATACTCATCAACCCCCCATGTCGCCAAAGCGAACAATATGGAGAAAACCGCCACAACAACCATAAGGTTAGAAGATTCAGCCTTGGTCGGCAAGGTTACGTGGTTGCGTAACTCTTCAATCGATTCTTTTATATAGGTCAACATGTTGTTTCTTTTTTACCCTTTACGTCAATGGCGAACTAATCCAAAAGTCCTTCTTAATTTCTAAGACACGAAAAATAAAGCCGCGGCCTTATTATTTCGAGTGGACTTCTCTTGTGAAAGGTCGTTAAACTCGTTTCGCACGGGAGGAGAGACTCGAACTCCCGACACCTGGTTTTGGAGACCAGTGCTCTACCAACTGAGCTACACCCGTTTTTATTCACATTTAAAGGTATCCGCCTGTTGGCGGACACCCTTAATGTGTAAATAACTTCTAAAGATTTTTAGTCTAAAATCTTAGTTACCTGACCTGCACCTACTGTTCTACCACCCTCTCGGATCGCAAAACGAAGTCCTTCGCTCAATGCAATTGGAGAAAGCAAATCAACAGTAATGGTAAGGTTATCACCAGGCATAACCATTTCAACTCCTGAAGGAAGATTGATCGTACCAGTTACATCAGTGGTTCTGACGTAGAACTGAGGACGATAGTTATTGTGAAATGGTGTGTGACGACCACCTTCTTCTTTCTTAAGGATATAAACCTCAGCTTCAAATTTAGCGTGTGGCTTAACAGAACCCGGCTTACAGATTACCATTCCCCTTTTGATATCAGACTTTTCGATACCTCTCAAGAGGATACCAACATTATCACCAGCTTCACCTCTATCCAATATCTTACGGAACATTTCAACCCCTGTAATTGTAGAAGACAATTTCTCTGCACCCATACCGATAATATCAACGGCATCACCAGTATTGGCAACTCCGGTTTCAATACGACCAGTAGCAACAGTACCACGACCGGTAATCGTAAATACGTCTTCAACAGGCATCAAGAAATCTTTTTCAACATCTCTTTTTGGAAGCTCGATCCAATCATCAACAGCGGTCATCAATTCCATTACGGTATCGACCCATTTTTGCTCACCGTTCAAAGCACCTAATGCAGAACCAGCGATTACGGGACCATTGTCACCATCATATTCGTAGAAAGAAAGCAACTCTCTGATTTCCATTTCAACAAGCTCTAAAAGCTCTTCATCATCAACCATATCCACCTTGTTCATAAAAACAACGATTCTTGGGATACCTACCTGACGTCCTAAAAGGATGTGCTCACGAGTTTGTGGCATAGGACCATCAGTCGCAGCTACAACAAGGATAGCTCCATCCATTTGAGCAGCACCAGTAACCATGTTCTTCACATAATCCGCGTGACCAGGACAATCAACGTGGGCATAGTGACGATTCGCAGTTTGATATTCAACGTGCGAAGTGTTGATAGTGATACCTCTTTCTTTTTCTTCAGGAGCGTTATCGATAGAATCGAAGCTTCTCTTTTCAGATAATCCTGCGTTCGCCAATACTTCGGTGATAGCAGCAGTCAATGTAGTTTTTCCGTGATCGACGTGTCCAATGGTACCAATATTTAAGTGCGGTTTGGAACGATCAAAAGTTTCCTTTGCCATTTTTAATGAATTTTAATCTTATGTTTATATTAGTGTGTGTGTACAAATTTGTCAACTAATAGAGCCAACGACGGGAATTGAACCCGTGACCTCTTCCTTACCAAGGAAACGCTCTACCCCTGAGCTACGTCGGCCTTTTTGGGGTTTCAGGTTCAAGGTTTAAAGCTATCTCGACCGACACTAAACCGCAAACGCTTACTCAGTATTTGAGCGAGACCCCTGAATTTACCTCGGCTGCGCTCAGCACAGACTTCTCACCCTATTCTTCTTCACAAATCAAAACGAAAGTGTTCAACTAAAACACTTCAACTTCGATATCTAAAGAGCCTTTTTAGAGCGGGAGACCGGGTTCGAACCGGCGACATTCAGCTTGGAAGGCTGACGCTCTACCAACTGAGCTACTCCCGCAATTCTTATAAATTCCAAATTGGAATTTCCTAAAAGATGTGGGGAGAGCAGGATTCGAACCTGCGAAGACATAGTCAGCAGATTTACAGTCTGCCCTCGTTGGCCGCTTGAGTATCTCCCCTTCTTTATTATACTTCACTATTTTAATGAACTTATTTCCATTTTGAATCGGCACAGGAACTCATCTCGTCTACGCTCGGCATAAACTTCGCGTCCCTTGACCATTTCAAAATTTCAATCTGCAAAACCATTTAAAATAATTCCACATTTTGAGCCGATAGAGGGACTCGAACCCACGACCTGCTGATTACAAATCAGCTGCTCTAGCCAGCTGAGCTACATCGGCCTTTTACCCTTTTTTACGCATAAAAAAGTCCGCTATTTCTAACGGACTGCAAATGTATATATTTATTTGTTTAATCAAAACAAAATATGGAAAATTTTAATCAGGCATACACCCTCATTTTTTCTTTCCTTTTTATCAGTTTTCTTTCCAGTGTGTTACAGGCCGAATCGACCGCTTCCTCAAAAGTTTTACACTGCTTTTTCACCATGAATTTATCCTTGGGGATATGTAATTTGATTTCCACTATTTTATTCTCTTTGGAACTAGTGTTCTCAACCTTGAGATAGACATCGGAACTGACCACTTTATTATAAAAAGTTTCTAACTTATTCAATCGGTTTTCGACAAATTGTATAAGCGTTGCATCCGCATTAAAATTTACAGATTGAGCATTTACTTTCATAAGCTAATGATTTAAAGGTTAAATAACTGTTTAGTAGTGCACTATTTTTTATTTCTGGGATGTGAAGCCAAATGCACTTTCTTAAGCTCGGCAATACTATTATGGGTATATACCTGAGTAGAAGCCAAACTTGAATGACCTAATAATTCCTTCACGGAATTCAAATCCGCTCCTTTATTGAGCAGGTGGGTTGCAAAAGTATGCCTTAGAATATGAGGGCTCCTTTTTGCTTTTTGCGATACCTCACTAAGATACTTATTAATAACTCTGTAGACAAGGGTTTCGTATATTTTATGACCGCTTTTTGACAAAAACACATAGTCGTCATCCACAATGCTTTCGAGTTCATCACGGGCGATCAAGTATTGTACAAACAAGTCGGTAATGCCCCCCAAAAGAGGAATGATACGCTCTTTATTTCGCTTTCCCAGCACCTTTATCGTACCCCCGCGTAGATTGAGGTCGACCAATTGCAAATCGATCAGTTCGGCTCTCCTAATACCTGAGGTGTATAGGAGCTCGATCATCAACTGATCCCTTATTCCCTCAAATCCTTCTTTAAAGGAAATTTGCTTTAAAAGCGCACTCATTTCGGCCTCGGAAAAGGGTACTTCCATTTTTTTCGAAGTTTTCAAGGCCTTGTGCTTCGCCAACGGATTTACCTCTATATCACCGACGCGTTGTAGAAACTTGTAGTAAGCTTTTAAAGAGGCTATTTTTCGATTGACGGTGCGGTTCGAAATGGAGTCGTTAACCAAACTTACGATCCAACTCCTGATTTGCGAGTACGAAACCGATTCGATATTGGAGATATCATAGGTCTCCTTACAAAACCTTTTGAAATCACCAATGTCGTTGCCGTAAGCCTTTACGGTATGGGAAGAATAATTCTTTTCTAATGATACGTAGGCCAAAAAAGCTTTTACCGACATATCACAAAGTTATGAAAGTTTTAAGGCATTCTGAGGCCTCGCTTGAAGACCAGGCGGTCAGGCGGTTATCAGCACTACGGTTGGACACAAAAAAATCCCGCTAATGCGGGATTTTAATCTCATATTTGTTCAGTACTAGATTTCCTCTTGGTCTTTAAGACCTTGAATGTACTGGGCTTTTTGTATTTGTGCTCGTCGAGCTACAGAAGGCTTCGTAAATTGTTGGCGTTTGCGCAATTGGCGCATTGTACCTGTTTTATCGAACTTTCGCTTAAAACGCTTTAAAGCTCTATCTATGTTTTCTCCTTCTTTAATCGGTATTATCAACATGGGCTACAACCTCCTTTCTTTAATGATTAGGGCTGCAAAGATATAAACTAATTTACAACTCGCAACCAAATATGCATAAATGTGCAAAAAACTATTTTCAGGCCCTACCGGTCTATCCTTTAGGGGCCTTGTACTCTTTCTTATCAATGATGATCTTGGCAACGATCTCACGAAGAATCTCTGAGGTTCCACCACCAATAGGCCCCAATCTACTATCTCTAAAAAGACGAGCCATAGGATAGTCTTCTATATACCCATAACCCCCAAGAAACTGTAGGCACTCATGGGCGACGTCATCCGCCATTTTTGTCGACTTCAATTTGGATATCGTCGCTTCACGAACCACGTATTCACCCTTATCCATTTTATAGACTACACCGTAGTTATATTGTTTACACATATCCATATCAGCATGTAAGTCGACAATACGATGGCGCAACGCCTGATATTGGTTAATCGGTTTGCCAAAGGTTTCCCGTTCCGACATATAGTCCAACACGTAGTCCAACGCATATTCGGCCCTGGCATGGGCATTAACCCCCATAATCAAACGTTCTAGGGCAAAAGCTTCCATGATGAAACCGAAGCCCTTTCCTTCCTCTCCCATTAAATTATCGGCAGGAACCTGCACATTGTCGAATGCCAGCTCGGCCGTATCCGAAGCTCGCCACCCTAGCTTATTCAATTTGTTCGCGGTGACCCCTTCGCTTTTCAAATCGACGATGAACAGACTAATGCCTTTGTTACCCGCAGTAGCATCTGTTTTAGCCGCCAAGATGATATAGTCTCCGTACACCCCGTTAGTGATAAAGGTCTTCGAACCGTTGAGGACATATACCTCACCTTTTCTAGTAGCTGTAGTTCTCATGGCGGCTACGTCACTACCTCCAAAAGGTTCGGTAACCCCGAGGCAACCTAGTTTCTCTCCAAGTACGCTAGGCCTCAAGTAAGCCTCCTTCTGAAGTGCGTTGGCATTCTTGTTCAGGTGTGTCATTGCCAAATAGACGTGGGCCCATACGGCAGCGGCAAATCCTCCGGAATTGATTTTTTGCAGTTCCTCAAGCAGAATGACGGTGTAGAACAAATCCAACCCCATTCCACCATGATCTTCTGGAGTCGCCAAGCCGAGAAAGCCCATTTCTCCGAATTTTTTCCAAATGGAGCGATCTATGATACCTGTAGTTTCCCAATCGTCGATATGGGGCACTACTTCTTTTTGTAAAAAGTTCTGGAGACTTTCCCTGAAGAGATGATGTTCTTCAGTAAAGTACATACTTTGCATAGCAATCGATTTAAAGCGACAAATATAAGGCTATTCTAGAGATCTTTTCCGCTGGAAAACGGTCAATATTTAACAGTTCGTTTAAGTTTGAAAATGGCCCATTGGCTTCTCGGTAGCGTACGATTTCCTCCGCCAAGTCAAATCGTATATAGGTTATGGAAGCTATTTGCGCTACCGTAGCTGTATTGATATTGATCTTGGTAACTTCGGGTGCGTTAAACACTTTATATTTTCTTAAGACTTTTTTTGTTACCTCTGGTGGCAAACCATACACATCATATAATTGTTCTTCCACTAAAAAACCACCTAATCGATTCCTGAATTTCACAATTCTCTTTGAGAGCACCTCACCGATTCCACTTATAGCCCTCAGTTCGTTGGCGGTGACGGCGTTCAAATCGTGCAACGGAAAGTCCTTAGGAGGTCTTTTTTCAGAAACCAATGGTTTTTCCAAGAATTTCGAATCGCTTGTTTCCACTGGTACCCTCCTTGCTTTTTTTGTCCAATCGGGAAACTTGAAAAAGGGCGTGATAACCATCAACAGGGAATCGGAAATCTGAGTGACTTTTTGAAAATCTTCCGGGGTGTTCACGAATTTGTGCTGCGCCCTAAATTCATGGAGTCTATCAATTTCGGAAATACTCATACCTAAGACATAGCCTTTATGGTCGGTTATAAAATTGGGGTTAAACGGATACATTTTTGGAGCATCTGCCATTGCCGCCTTTTCCTTCAAAGCATCTATGCCGGTCTGAAGCCGAATATTCTCTGAAAAAATGGTCGGCCCATTTGGTTGATAAAAAGAATCCATCAAAACGTACCCGACCTGCAACAGAACTATGAGTAGGAGCAAAAAGAAAATTCCACTACGTTCTTGTCTATTGAAACCGACCAACTTCTAGAAAGGCTTAAAGCGAGATTTAAAACCCTTCAACTTGTTATTATTTGAAGTTGGCTTTTATATCCGACAGGTACTTGTTGAGTTCTTCCCGTACTCTTGGGAACAAAAATAGCAGTCCTATCATGTTCGGAAAGACCAGGGCCAATATCATGGCGTCGGAAAATTTGATTACCGCATCCAAAGTGGCCGCCGCTCCGATGACTACGAAAAGTAAAAACAAGACCTTATAGACCGTATCCATGGTTTTTCCCCTTCCAAATAGATATTTCCAAGATTGGAGCCCATAATACGACCATGAAATCATAGTGGAGAAGGCAAACATAATAATCGCTATCGTCAATACATATCTAAAACCTGGTATCACCGAGTCGTAGGCCATTGATGTCAAATCTACCCCTCCAACATATGTTTGTGAATCATTTAGAAGTACCGTACTACCGACAGCATTTCCATAATCAAACGCTCCTGCGTCCATATTAAAGAAAATAATGACCAAAGCGGTCATTGTACAAATGACAACCGTATCTATAAAAGGTTCTAGAAGTGCTACTACTCCTTCACTGGCAGGGTACTTGGTTTTAACTGCTGAATGGGCAATAGCAGCAGAACCCGCACCGGCCTCGTTAGAGAATGCCGCTCTTTGAAAACCTACAATGATTACCCCAACAATACCGCCCAGACCGGCTTCAGGTGTAAAGGCGCCAGAGAATATCATTCCGAAAGCGTCTCCAACATATTTAATATTAGCAAATATGATCACTAGGGAGGCGAGAACATAGATACCTGCCATGAAAGGCACGATTTTCTCCGTAACACTGGCGATTTTTTTGATTCCTCCAATAATTACG
The DNA here is from genome assembly GCF_047345415.1 of Maribacter corallii. Taxonomy (NCBI): domain Bacteria; kingdom Pseudomonadati; phylum Bacteroidota; class Flavobacteriia; order Flavobacteriales; family Flavobacteriaceae; genus Maribacter; species Maribacter corallii. Next base: position 440,321 of record NZ_JBLFEP010000006.1, on the reverse strand, counting down.
ATACCCACTAAAATTGCCATGACCACACCAATAATAACGCCAGTAGCACCGCCTTCCCAGCCAAACATCGAGGTCAACTGTACAGCGGCCTGATTCGATTGAAAAGCGTTACCCCCGCCAAAAGAGGCACCAACACATAATATAGCAAAAATGACCCCTAAAACCTTGCCGAGACCTTTCAAACCTTTTTCGTTCAAACCCCTTGACATGTAGTACATGGGGCCGCCGTATACGGTACCGTCGCTACCCACATCCCTATACTTCACACCTAAAGTACATTCCACAAACTTGGTCGACATTCCGATCAAGCCACAGACTATCATCCAAAATGTAGCCCCAGGACCTCCTAAAGCTATCGCTACGGCCACACCTGCAATATTACCAAGACCGACGGTTCCGGAAACCGCGGTGGCCAACGCTTGAAAATGGCTTACTTCTCCTTCCTTGCTCTCATCCGCAATAGTATCGACCAAATCACCATCAACAATATTGACATCTGATTTCTCTACTCCGTGATGGTCCATTTCATCATATTTTCCTCGTACCGTATTTATGGCCAAACCAAACTTCGATATGCCGGGAACTTTGAAATATACTGTGAAGAACGTGGCGCCCAAAACCAGTAAAATAAGAACAATAGGCAAATCGTACCCGCCAATGCTAATCGGGGTTAGTACCGTGTTTTCCCACCAAACGGCAAACGGCATGAATGCATCATTGACTCTCTCATCAAGACCTTTCTCAACGGTCTCTTGAGCGGTACTTAAAATTGGTAAGAATAAAGAAATTAGGGCAAGAAGTCTATACTTCATAATTAGGGTTTGTTTGGTATATTTTTTAATTAGTCGTGGACAATATCCTAAAAATAAGCATCACAATCAAGCAATAGGGTTAAATTAACTTGAAATGCCGCCGTCAATATGGAACATTTCGTTCAACTTTCTAATCTGTTCAGGACGTCCGAGAACGATGACCTTACTTTTCGGCTCAAGTTCCATATCGGCCTCGGGGTTAATAATATAGTCTCCGTCGGGTGCAATATATCCAATAATCGTACAACCTGTTCTTCGCCTAAGGTCAAGATCGCGCAGTGAATTGCACTCCATCTGATCTGAAAAGTCCTCAATAGGCACTTCTTCTAGATTCGTGGTATGTTCCCCTTCTGTGGAAAGTTTATCCATAAATGTTATAAGGTCGGGCATGACTACCAGCGATGCCATATGATCACCTCCGATTTTATCAGGCATAATCACTTTATTGGCTCCGGCAAGTTGTAATTTCTTTTGTGAGGTGACCAAAGAAGCACGACTGATGATAAAAAGTTTCTGATTCAATTGACGCGCGGAGAGCACAACGAAAAGATTCGCCGCATCATCGGGTAGGGCCACAATCAAATATTGCGCGTGGTCAATACCGGCTTCTTTTAATACATCATCATCATTGGCGTCACCTTCAACAAAAAGTATATCCGCTTCATAACGTTCAATGATATCACGATTACGCTCTATAACGACAAAAGGTCTTTTGTAGGCTTTTAGGCGTTCTGCTGCTTGCATCCCATTTCTTCCGAACCCACAAACAATTACATGTTCGGATAAATTCTTGATTTTATTTTTCACCCTCTTTTTTTTTAAAAGTTGCATGGAATTCCTTCCCAAAATATACTCGGTAAGCACTGAAATGGCAAACCCTAAAATAAACACACTTGCCACAATTAAGAATACCGTAAAAATCTTTGAGGTATCGTCTAAGGGATGAACCTCCTTAAACCCGACCGTGGCCATTGTTATGATGGTCATGTAGAGCGCATCGATCCATGTATAATCGGAAATATAACGATAGCCGATTGTACCACATAGGACCACCGCAAGGGTCAAGGACAGGGCCAGATACAGCTTGGAACGAGAAAGTTTAATCATATTTAGAGGTCAAAAACCGAGGTTCTTTTGGTGTACACCAAGTCCTTTATCTTTAGCCAAAAAGCCAAAAACAAATAGAGTGCAAAACCAAAGCCCACTGTCACAAACGTAAGATAAATAAATGATGTTCTCACTACTCGAGCACGAATGCCCAATCTTTCAGCTATTCGCCGACAAACTTCAAAACCACGTTTCTGAAAATAATACAGAATAGAATAGAAAAAATTCATGCCTAAAATTACACATTTCTATGTAATATCGTACTGCCTATGGCGCAATCCAAACATTTATTCGCGGTACAATACTCTTGATATAATTGTAGTAGTGCCTGAGTTTGCATAGCGGTTTCGATCGTTACCCCTAAACCATCATAACCTTTGATTATAGCATTCTGTTCCGCTTTGATCTGGGTGATAATGTGCAGTATTTCGCCCGCAGAAGCTTTGCCTAAATGCCGAGAATAACAAAACTTCAATGGCAAGACCGTGTTGATGATCAGTAAATCAATAAAGGGCTTGGTCAACTTTTTCGCCTTTTCCTTGGATGACTTACCAAAAACATAATGATCGTTCCAATAAGCGGTCGCCGAGCTTTCAAAAACCGAATACAACATATTTAAATCGGTAGCTTTGATTACTTTTTCAAAAAGACTGCCTTGCTTACCATATAAATTGGCAAACTGCGACAGGCGGAGCGTTGGAAAATTGGCTGGACGCAATTTGAAAAATTCAGGTTTGAGAACACCTTCATTATCCAACTTGAATTTTCGTTTTAAAAATTCAAAATCCCGTTTCAATCGTAGATAGTATAAATCAACAATGTTTTCATCTTCTAACAAATGTGACATTCCGAATAGCAAACTCTCCAGCTGATCCACACTATGCCCTACTTTGCGAACAATGGAAAATTCCAAGTGATCGGCTAGCGTCAAAAAAGCGTCGCTATTGATTTTCGATCCGAAGCTTTTCAGAAGTAAGGTAAAGAGCACTTGCTCCCAATCGTTTTTGGAATTCTCAAGCAATTTAGAAATGGTTTCGGACTTGTGTTCCAAACGTTCGAAATACAATCGTTCTAACCAATGCTCAAAAATAAACGAGTCGACCTCCAACATATCGGTCTCACAATTGATGAAGGAATGTTTCTGTTTGTCCAAAAGCTCTTGATAGACCTCTACGAATTTTGGAGAAACCACGTTTTTCAATTCAAGCGTGGGGATAACAGTCCCATTTTTCCTAAAGACCATAGTGTCTTCTTCCCAGACCACGTGCAAGATTACATTTTCATACTTCGGATCTTCTTCGTGGTGGTGGGCATACCAATCCGAAGCTTTTACATGGATTTCCACATTACCTGCCCAAAGTTGGCCGTCAATATGGATTTTTGCATTGAAAAAATCAGGTCCTGACAAATGATTGTGAGTGCCTGTATCGCCAATTGAAATAGATTCGGAACAGGTCGTATATAAATCAGATGGGGTCAGTTTATTATACTTCCATAAGAAATGAAGCAAATCTTCTCGCACGAAAAAGGAGGTTTGTGTTTCGTGCTAAAATAATTGAAAAATACTAAAAGTAAGAAAAAACTGTATAAAAATTACTCCACCACCTCTCCTGTCCAATTCATAAAACCACCTTCTAGATTAAAAGTATTCTCAATCCCGATACTGTTCATGATAGCGCAGGCCTGACCACTTCGGTTACCGCTTCGGCAATACACGTAGTAATTTTTTGAAGCATCTAATTTCTGAAGCTCGTCGATGAAACCTTGCCCTAAATAAATATCTATTTGCTTCGCATTGGGAATATACCCTTCTTCCACCTCATCGTCCGTTCGAACATCCAAGATGAACGCGTTATCATCATTCTGCAATTGCTCTGCCCACTCTTCTTGTGATAAATCTGCCATAACTGAATCTTTGCTTTCAAAAATACTTCTTTTCGATCATATATCCTTCCTAAAAAATTAACAAAAGATTAGACCTTTTGTATTTGGTCAGAAAGAAAATCGACATACATTTGTATATACAATTATTGTAACAACATGAACGTTGAAGAAACCATACAAACCGAAAAAAAGATTCCGCTAGAGAGCAGGACCATTATTCATTTCATGTTGGTCAACAACAAGATCAATGAGACTATTTCAGGTGTATTGAAGCCCTTTGACGTCTCGTTACAGCAGTTTAATGTGTTACGCATCTTAAGGGGGCAAAACGGGAAACCCGCCCATCTTTCTACCTTGAACGAACGAATGGTCACAAAAATGAGCAATACCACTCGTTTGGTAGACAAATTAATTTTAAAAGGGTATGTCAATAGAATCGTTTGCCCATCAAACCGTAGAAAAGTAGAAATTAATATTACCGAAGAGGGAGATAAGGTATTGAAGAAAATGGATGTAGCCATGGCGATTGCGGAAAAGGCTATTTTGAAGAACATCTCCAAAAAAGAACTGGAACAACTGAACGCATTGTTCAATAAATTTTAAATAAACACAAATAATTAATTACATTTAAGTTACAAACATGAAAAAGACAGTTTTAAGTTTAGCATTAGCTATAGTATTCGGAGCAACAGCAACGGCAACTACACCTGTTGAGGGTGAAAAAAAGGAAGTAAATTCTGAAACAAGCAAAGTGACGTGGAAGGCGTACAAAGTTACCGGATCCCATACTGGTACCGTCGATTTGAAATCGGGCGCATTGCTGTTTGATGGCGATAAATTGACCGGTGGGGAATTCGTGGTCGACATGCCTACCTTGATTTCTACCGATCTAGAAGGTGAATACAAAGGAAAGCTGGAGGGGCATCTGAAATCTGACGATTTCTTCGGGGTTGCCAATCACCCAACTTCCAAATTGGTTTTCACCAATGTGAAGGCTTCTGGAAAGAACTCGTACGAGGTTACCGGAGACCTGACTATAAAAGGTATTACTAAACCTATTACCTTTGATGTATCCGTATATGGAAGTAAAGCGACCGCCACTTTGAAAGTTGACAGAGCAGAATACGATGTCAAGTATGGTTCTGGTAGTTTCTTTGAAAACCTTGGAGACAAAACTATCTATGATGAGTTCGATCTTGTTGTGGATTTAGAATTTTAGTAGACTTGACCTCACAGTTAAGCGGCCCCGTGTTTCATTTGAAGCGCGGGGTTTTTTGATTCTTGAAAATAGGGACGACCGAAGACCTTAGAACTTCAAATTATAGCCTGATGCCGTACCTATTAAAATAATCATCATGACATCGGATTTCTTTTTATCGGCATTTCATTTGTAGGCAAAAAAAATGATTTCTATATTTGACACATAATGATTGAATTACGAAATAATACATGGTGGTGGTCTAACTCTCGAAAGTTATCGTGAGCTAAGCATCATTGTAGTAAAACTATATAAGGCTTGTCATCACGACAAGCCTTACTCTTTTTATAGCATCAGATGAAATACAAATTACAATCACATTACCGAAAAATATTAGCGGACACCATCACTCCTGTAAGTGTCTATCTGAAGATTAGAGATCGATTTCCGAATAGCATCCTTTTGGAAAGTAGTGACTACCATGCCAACGATAACAGTTTTTCGTATATCTGCTGTAATCCCATTGCCTCTTTTAAAGTGGAGAATGAGATAATATCCCGACAGTTTCCCGATGGTTCGTCAGACGAAATAAAAATCGACCCGCAAACCGACGTGGTACAAGTGATTCATGATTTCAGTCAACGTTTTGATACAGGAAAAAGTGATTTTAAGTTCATAAATAATGGGCTATTTGGCTATATGGCCTATGATGCGGTTCGGTATTATGAAAGCGTGGCGCTTGAAAAAAAGGAGGGTACCATTCAAATTCCGGATATCTATTATGCGGTGTACCAGAACATCATTGCCATCAATCACTTCAAGAACGAAGCCTATATCTTTGCACATTGCTTTGAATCGGAAAACAATATTCCGGAAATCGAACAGATTCTAAATGTCAAGAACTTTGCGTCCTACAATTTTACCATGGACGGAACAGTATCCTCCAACTTAAGGGATGAAGAATACAAAGAGCATGTGGAATTGGCCAAAAAGCATTGTCAGCGTGGCGACGTGTTTCAATTGGTTTTATCGCGACGATTCTCACAAGGTTTCAAAGGAGATGAATTCAACGTATACAGAGCCCTGCGCTCGGTGAACCCTTCACCTTATCTATTCTATTTTGATTATGGGGATTTTAAAATATTTGGAAGTTCTCCCGAGGCACAACTGATCGTTCAAAACGGTAAGGCGGAAATTCACCCTATCGCCGGAACTTTTAAGCGCACCGGTAATGATGAACAAGATGCTATTCTAGCCAAACAACTTACCGAAGACGATAAGGAAAATAGTGAACATGTGATGTTGGTCGATCTAGCCAGAAACGATCTGAGCCGAAATGGCAATATGGTAGAAGTGGCCAACTATCGCGAAGTACAATTCTTCTCTCATGTGATTCACTTAGTGTCAAAAGTGACCGGCAAAAAGAAAAAGGATATTGCAACGATGAAGGTGGTCGCGGATACATTTCCGGCAGGAACGTTGAGCGGAGCACCTAAGCATATGGCAATGCAACTAATCGAAAAGTATGAAAAAACAAGTCGTGGATATTATGGTGGCGCAATCGGCTTTATGGATTTTAGTGGAAATTTCAATCATGCGATAATGATTCGAACTTTTCTGAGCAAAAACCATGAGCTCCATTACCAAGCTGGCGCAGGTCTGGTGGCCGCATCAAATGCCGAAGACGAATTGCAGGAGACCTATAACAAACTGGGGGCATTGACCAAAGCTCTTGAAATTGCAGAAACGATTTAAGATGAAGAAGATACTTGTTATAGACAATTACGATAGTTTTACCTACAATCTCGTGCATTATCTCGAAGATCTGGATTGTGAAGTTATCGTGAAACGCAATGACCAACTAACCCTTGATGAAGTCGATGCATTTGATAAAATCGTACTCTCGCCAGGACCAGGAATACCTGAGGAAGCGGGGCTCTTGAAGGCGATTATTAACAAATATGCGCCTCGGAAGAGTATATTCGGTGTATGCCTAGGGCAACAGGCCATAGCAGAGGTATTTGGTGGCTCACTGATTAATTTGGATGAGGTATATCATGGCATCGCCACAAAAATAACGATTGCGAAAGAAGATAAATTATTTGAAGGAATACCTAAGGAAATCGAGGTCGGTCGGTACCACTCATGGGTGGTTCATCCAGAACTACCTGAAATGCTTGAGGCGACTTCTTTTGATAAAAACGGACAGGTCATGTCTTTGCGACATAAAGAATATGACGTGTGTGCAGTTCAATTTCACCCAGAATCGGTTTTAACACCTGAAGGAAAAAAGATTCTGGAGAATTGGTTGAAGAATTAAATTGATTTGGTGCTCAATTATAGGCAAGGGTCTTCCTGTAAGATAAAGGCATTTTCCATTGCAAGAATGGAACATAAAATTTCTAGTGATGAAAGAAACACTCAACAAACTGATCAATCACGACATCCTCTCGAAAGAAGATGCGAAACAAATTTTGGTGAATATTGCCAAAGGCGAATACAACACCAGTCAAATTGCGGCCTTCTTGACCGTTTATATGATGCGCAGTATTACCATAGAAGAATTAGAGGGTTTCCGCGATGCGCTTTTAGAACTGTGCTTAGCCGTTGATCTTTCCGCCTATAATCCCATAGACCTTTGCGGTACGGGAGGTGACGGAAAAGACACCTTCAATATTTCAACCTTGGCATCCTTTGTAACGGCAGGGGCCGGAGTGAAAGTGACCAAACACGGCAATTATGGGGTTTCCTCAAAATGTGGAAGTAGCAACGTGATGGAGTTTTTGGGTATCAAATTCAGTAATGAGGCGGACTTCTTAGAGAAATCCATCGACGAAGCCGGAATTTGCGTTTTGCACGCCCCTCTCTTTCATCCTGCCATGAAAAATGTCGCCCCCATTCGAAGGGAGCTTGGCGTAAAAACCTTTTTCAATATGTTGGGACCTATGGTGAATCCTGCCTTTCCAAAGAATCAAATGGTAGGGGTTTTCAACTTGGAACTGGCCCGTATGTACGGATACCTCTATCAAAATACCGACAAGAATTTTACCGTACTGCATGCCTTGGATGGTTATGACGAAATCTCTCTGACCGGAAATACAAAAACCATTTCAAACCAATCGGAAGGCATGTTGACCCCGGCCGATTTTGGGATTTCCCCCATTCGACAAATCGATATTATAGGGGGTGAGAGCATTGAAGGATCGGCCCAGATATTTCTGGATGTTTTGCAGGCGAAAGGTACCGAAGCCCAGAACAATGTTGTCTGCGCCAATGCCGGTGTCGCCATTGCAACGGTCGAAAATATAAGCGTGAAAGAAGGGTTCGAAAAAGCAAAGGAATCTTTGTTGAACGGAAGCGGGTTAAAAGCCTTGCGGAAATTACAAGAGTTGAGTAACTGATTGCCCTATACTAAAAAGGTGCGTAAAGTAGAGAAATGAACATTTTAGATAAAATCATAGCGGACAAACGCAAAGAGGTCGCGTTGAAAAAATCGATTATTCCAACAAAGCAATTGGAGGCTTCCGTTTTATTTGAAAGGAACACCCATTCTTTGGTAAAAGCATTACGAAATAGCACTTCCGGAATTATTGCCGAGCACAAAAGACGTTCCCCCTCAAAAGGAACCATCAGTCAGCTTACTAACGTGGCTCAGGTCGCTAAAGGATATCAAAAGGCAGGTGTTTGTGGTATGAGCGTGCTGACCGATATCAAATACTTTGGAGGTTCATTAGAAGATTTAGTGCTGGCCAGGGCGGCTGTGAATATTCCCTTGCTACGAAAAGAGTTTATTGTTAATGAGTATCAACTAGTGGAGGCCAAAGCCCATGGTGCCGATGTCATTCTGCTCATTGCGGCAGTATTGTCAAGGGAAGAAATCAAGGTGTTTTCGGAGCTTTCCAAAAGTTTGGACTTAGAAGTCCTCTTAGAAGTGCATAATGAAGCCGAGTTACATAAATCGATAATGCCCAGTTTGGATATGTTGGGGGTGAACAACCGTGATCTGAAAACTTTCGAGGTGAGTTTGCAAACCAGTAAGTCATTGGCGGATATGATTCCTACGGATTTTGTCAAAGTTTCGGAGAGCGGTATCAGTTCAATTAATGCCATTCAAGATTTAAAACCCTTTGGATACGAAGGGTTTCTCATTGGAGAAAATTTCATGAAAACCAAAAACCCTGCGGAAAGTGCAGCAGCGTTCATTCAAAATTTAGACTAACGGTGGACTATTATTATTCAAATAAAGACGCGACGTCCCTTAAAGAAGGTACTGTTTCCCTGAAGTTAAAGGTTTGCGGCATGAATAAAAACACTGGAGAAGTAGCGGCCTTGAAGCCAGATTACTTAGGTTTTATATTCTGGGAACCTTCGCGACGTTATTTTGAGGGAGAAATGCCCTCTATTCCACATAGCATAAAAAAAGTCGGAGTCTTTGTCGACGCCACAATTTTGGAAATCGCCGAAAAAACAAAAACCTATGGATTATTGTACGCCCAATTGCACGGAAGTGAAACACCGGCATTTTGTGACGAACTGAAGAAAGCGATACCGCAACTAAAAATCGTAAAAGTGTTTTCGATACAAGATGACTTTGACTTTGGTAAATTAAACCATTTTGAGGATGTCTGTGATTACTACCTGTTCGACACCAAGGGAAAACTTCCAGGAGGAAATGGATACACCTTCAATTGGGAAGTTTTGCAAAGATACCCCTCTACCAAACCTTATTTTTTGAGCGGCGGTATAGGTTTAGAGGAGATGATATCCATCAAGGAATTCATGAAACGTCCTGAGGCCCGGTTTTGCCACGCTATCGATGTCAATAGCAAATTCGAGACCGAACCCGGATTAAAAAATATTGAAGAACTGAAAACCTTACAAAAAGCAATACAGACAAATAACACTAAAGCACGATAAACAGGCAACTGATCATCAATAATTATTTACTGAATACTGAAAATTATGAGATATCACGCAGATGAAAGAGGATATTACGGGGAGTTCGGAGGGGCTTTTATTCCTGAAATGCTCTACCCTAATGTTGAAGAGTTACGTCAAAAGTATTTGGAGTTCATGTATGCCGATTCTTTTCAAAAAGAATTCCATCAACTTCTCAAAGATTACGTAGGGCGGCCTTCACCACTCTATTATGCCAAACGCCTTTCCGAAAAACATGGGTGCAAAATCTACTTGAAACGTGAGGACCTAAACCACACGGGGGCCCATAAAGTCAACAACACAATCGGACAGATTTTGATGGCAAAGAAGTTGGGAAAAACCAGAATTATTGCAGAAACAGGTGCAGGTCAACACGGGGTGGCTACGGCCACGGTTTGTGCTTTAATGGGCATTGAATGTGTTGTATATATGGGTGAAATAGACATTGCGCGTCAAGCCCCAAATGTAGCGCGAATGAAAATGTTGGGCGCCGAGGTGCGTCCTGCCCTATCTGGAAGTCGTACCTTAAAAGATGCTACAAATGAGGCCATTCGCGACTGGATCAACAATCCGGTAGACACCCATTATATCATTGGATCGGCCATCGGCCCGCACCCTTACCCCGATATGGTAACCCGTTTCCAGTCTGTCATTTCGGAGGAAATCAAGTGGCAATTGAAAGAAAAAGAAGGACGGGAAAACCCTGATTATGTAGTCGCTTGTATTGGAGGGGGAAGTAATGCGGCAGGTACCTACTACCATTTTCTAGATGAGGAAGAAGTTGGGATCATCGCCGTAGAGGCTGCCGGAAAAGGAATCGAGACCGGGGAAAGTGCCGCAACTTCCGCACTGGGCAAAGTGGGTATCATACACGGCTGTAAGACCATGTTGATGCAAACTACGGACGGACAAATAACAGAGCCTTATTCTATTTCCGCAGGATTGGATTATCCTGGAGTTGGGCCAATGCATTCCCATTTATATCAATCTGGCCGAGCGGAATTCTATTCTGCCACCGATGATGAAGCCATGACTGCTGGTTTGGAACTATCACAATTGGAAGGTATCATTCCCGCCATTGAAACCGGACATGCCTTTGCCATTTTTCAACATAAAAAATTCGAAGCCGATGATGTGATCGTTATCAGCTTATCTGGTCGTGGTGATAAGGATTTAAATACATATATAGACTATTTCAAGCTCGCATGATGAACAGAATAAATCAAAAACTACAGGGAAATAAAAAACTGCTTTCCATATACTTCACCGCAGGCTACCCAGCACTAGATGATACGGTTCAAATCATTCAAGATTTAGAACGTAGTGGTGTCGATATGATCGAGATAGGCTTGCCTTTCAGTGACCCCTTGGCAGACGGCCCTACCATTCAAGAGAGCTCTACTGTGGCCTTGAAAAATGGCATGACCACCGAACGGCTGTTCGAGCAATTGAAGAACATTCGAAAAAGCGTTTCCATTCCTTTGATCGTAATGGGGTATTTCAATCCGATGTTACAATATGGGGTTGAGGCGTTCTGTAAAAAATGTCATGATATCGGTATCGATGGAATCATTATGCCAGATTTGCCGCTAGATGTGTACAAAAAGGACTATGAAGCTATTTTCACCGCATATGGACTTATAAATATCTTTTTAATTACTCCTCAGACCAGTACGGAAAGAGTTAGGCAAATAGATAGCTCCTCTACTGGTTTTATCTATATGGTAAGCTCGGCAAGTGTTACCGGTTCAAAATCAGGTTTTGGGGATACGCAAACCGATTATTTTGAACGCATCGGTCAAATGAATTTAAAAAATCCTCAAATCGTGGGTTTTGGGATCAAAGACGCCCTAACCTTTCAACAAGCGACCAAACAAGCTAAGGGCGCCATTATCGGATCAGCTTTCATCCAACATTTGACAGCAAATGGCGTAGATTCTATTTCAGCCTTTGTTTCAAATATACGTTAGCACCAGAAACAGTGCCATAAGTTAAAGAATATCGTTTTATTGCTTTGAAATTTCAGCTGGCTATGCCCCTTTCTTTGCTCTTCATGGGCCTCTATCGCAGAGTTTAAACTCTTATCACTACCATGCGCTGTCAAAACCTCAAGTCTTTAAATCCACGATTTCTGTAATCGTTGAAAGGTTAAAAAAACCGTTATTCTGATTTCCTCTCCCATAAGAAACCTTAGGATTTTGTCCATCTATCCATAAAAATGACAGTTCATCGAAAATCGGATTGTGTTTTAATACCCAGCCATGCACTTTACCGATCTTGCGCCGTAAACACTAACAATACAATAAAACTAAACTTAGAATCATATGATTTGAACTTACTCTGCTAGAGTATTTCTAGCTTTTCACTTTCCAAAAACGGCATGTAAATCATATCAATAGCGTCCTTCATTTGATAACATGTTGTTCAATGATTTAAACTAATTACCATCAGAATCGGATTTCAAAAACCCCGATTCAATTCTGGCACGCTAACCGGCCAATTTAAAACCAAACCAAAATGACAAATAAGCAATCTTTTGTTGCCTTATTGACGTTTGCTACGGCAATAGGCCTATTGTATTTCTTCCGGACTGAAAACAACGGAGTATACACCTCCGATTATGAGCTTTTAGCTCTTTCGAATAGTGAAAATCGCATCTCGGGAACTTTTTTGGAAGCGCCTATCACCTTAGAATCCAATGATTTCTCCATCGACATCCAAAAGGATCACCTCGCGAAATTCAGTGAGGCAACCACGCAAAACCTTTTTGCACCAGCAATAAATGCGGTAGCGATTGGAAAATTCTTGAACAACAACCTTCCCACAACAACACCCGTAGGCAACAATGCGGTTCCTACCCTATTATCGCAAACAGGAGCTTTTGCAAATTTGATTACGTTGGAACCAAGTCCGGGACTTATTCCGTATGACATGATCGAACCGTTTTGGTCCGATGGGGCCGACAAGAAAAGATGGATGGCCATACCGAATGACGGCACGCACAACACGGCTGCGGAACAAATTCAATTTTCCCCTGACAATGCCTGGGACTTTCCAAAAGGAGCCGTACTTATCAAGCACTTTGAGTTTCCCGGAAACCGATTGGAAACGCGTTTTGAAGTGAAAGGAGACGATGATGTATACTATTACCTGACCTATAAATGGAACGCCGCGCAGACCGATGCGATACTACTGAATGCATCTATTGATGAAGACATCGTCGTAAACGGAGTTGTACAATCATGGCATTATCCTAGTAGAAACGAATGTGCTTCTTGTCACTTTCCTCAAAATGGAAGTGTTTTAGGGCCAAAAACGAGAAACTTGAACAAGTCAATTGTATATCCAAGTTCCGGTATCGCTATGAACCAATTAGTAAACTTCAGTGAACTTGGTATCATCACGGAAAACATCACACCGAATAATGTAACCAATTACATGGCCGTTTCTGCCAAGGATGACCTCAGCGCCTCACTAGAAGATAGGGCACGAGGCTATCTCGATGTCAATTGTTCCAGTTGCCATAATCCGCAAGTCGATAATATCGCCATGTTCGATGCGCGCTATACAACGCCATTGGAAAACCAGAACCTTATTTACGGAGATGTGATTTATGATGAAGGTCTTAATGACCCCAAAGTAATTATCCCACAAGACGTTTCCAATTCCATGGCCCATTTTAGAATGAACTCTACCCAAACAGGAATAGCAATGCCTCCTTTGGCAAAAGATGTGGTCGATACCGAAGGCGTTCAACTTATCGCCGATTGGATCAACAGTTTGATACCAACCACTTCAAATCTACCGGTCGCAATGATTTCCGCTTCAACAACCTATGGACCGGCCCCATTAAACGTTTCATTCGATGCTTCGGATAGTACTGATCCCAATGGAAGCACGCTCACTTATGCCTGGACTTTCGGAGATGGTACTACGGGCCAAGGAGCTTTTACAAATCACATATACCAGAGTCCTGGTTCCTATACAGCTACGTTGACCGTTAGTAATGGACTTGGGTCTGATCAAGAAACGATTACCATTATTGTCAACAATGCCAACCCCGGCACTAATACCGTCGCTTTTACCGATGGTACCAGCCTAATCGGGCAAAACAACTATAGCGGTTTACCCATGGGCGTCATCGACATGAACGGTGATGGCAAAGACGATATTGTTCAATTCAATTCGGCCAAAAATCTGCGTATTCAATATCAGAATGGGGCCGGACAAGTATTCAACAGTTATAATTTTGGGCAAGTGAGTACTAGAAATCAATGGAGTACGGCCATTGCGGACTACGATCAGAATGGGTACAATGATATCATCTCAGGTGGCGCTTACGATAATATCAAACTCATCAAAAACAACAATGGAAACAATTCATTCTCAATGAGCACCCTTCAGAATTCGAATATTTTTATTCAAGGAAGCAATTTTGCGGATATTAACAATGACGGTTGGGCCGATATTTTTGCCTGCCATGATGATGCCGAATCAAGGGCCTATCAAAACAATCAAAACGGAACTTTTTCATTCAATGCGAATATGATCCGTACGGCAACAACGCCGACCAGCGATGATTCGGGAAATTATGCCAGCATGTGGGTCGATTACGACAACGATCGTGATCTAGATCTTTATATTTCAAAATGCCGAGGAGGAGTTACTAGTAGTAGTGACCCTAGGCGAATCAATATGCTCTGGCAAAATGATGGAAATAATAATTTTACAGAAGTAGCCGCACAAGCCAATCTTAAAATTGGAGATCAAACCTGGTTAACGGATTTTGGAGATATTGATAATGATGGTGATCTAGATGCAATTGTCATTAATCATGGTACCGGGCCCAACCTCATGCGGAATAACGGCAATGGAACTTTCACTGAAGTCACGGCCGGAAGTGGATTATTGCCCACATTGTCCCCACAGGATTTTTATGGTATTCAAGGGTTCTTCAGAGACTTCAACAATGATGGACACTTAGATTTGATGGTTTCCGGTGATAATCACTACATCTTTTACAATAATGGAAATGGCACCTTTCAGAATGCAGCAAACCCATTTAATTCAAATCAAATACAATCTTTCTCTGTGGGCGATTTAAACCATGATGGGTTCTTGGATATTTACGCAGGTTATGCAAGTGGATTGAACTCACCAACATCTACTCGAGACCGTATTTGGCTAAACCAAGGTAATTCGAACAACTTTCTGAACATTCAACTCAAGGGAACCCAAAGTAATATCAATGGCATAGGGGCCCGTGTCGAAATATACGGTGCCTGGGGCATACAAATTCGGGATGTCCGTTCAGGAGAAGGGTATGGCCTCGTCAATTCATTCACACAACATTTCGGCATTGGCGTAAATAGCGAGGTAGATCGTGTAGTGGTCAGATGGCCTTCAGGGGCAGTAGATGAAGTTTTCAATCCTGAAATCAACCAATTTCTTCAGATAGTGGAAAACCAACCAGAACCGACTTGTACTGATGGCATACAAAATGGCGATGAAACCGGAATCGATTGTGGCGGGTCTTGCGCTAATCCTTGTCCATGTCAGGGTACCGAATCGGTTTCTATCGACTTTGAAAATGGTTCGGGCACAAACTGGATTACCTCTGGAACAGCGCAGACAGGAACATTCGTTATTGCAAACCCTACAGCACAAACAACATCCGGGATACAAACCCAACCGGAGGATGATCATAGTCTAGAGGGAAGTAATGCCTTTTTCACTGCAACGAATTCATCAGCTGGGGTAAGCGATGTCGATGGAGGGGTAACGACTGCCACATCACCCGTTTATAACATTCAAGACGATTCTACATTATCCATTTGGTACTTTTTTGGACAACGCGATGCCGGAGATGATTCTGGGGATTATTTCTTGCTCGAATACTCCTTAAACGGAGGTGCAACGTATACTCCATTGGCCTCATATGGAGACATTCAGATGAGCGCACAATGGACAGAGGCCATGGCCAATATTCCAAGCGGATCGAATTTAATTGTCAGGGTTTCAGCATCAGATGGCCCAACCATAGGTGACATTATTGAAGCTGGAATCGATGATTTCAAGGTGACATCTATTTGCGTCGATCCGATACCAGTCACCAGCGTAACCGTTACGCCTGATACCGTTACCTTAATCGAAGGCAACACGCAACAACTTATGGCAACAGTGGTGCCTACGGATGCCGATGATACCTCGGTAAGTTGGTCCTCAAGTGATACTAGCATTGCTACAGTGGATTCCAACGGATTCGTAAATGCCATCGCACAAGGTACAGCGACCCTTACAGCAACAACTACCGATGGTAATTTCCAAGCTTCTTCGATCATCACGGTAGAAAGAGCTGTAATCAATGCTACAGGAGTAACTATCGCACCGAACGTGGTCACGCTATTCGAAGGTAATACGCAACAACTTACGGCGACAGTGGTGCCCGCGAATGCAAATGATACCTCCGTAAATTGGTCCTCAAGCGATACTAATATCGCCACGGTAAACACGAATGGATTAGTTACAGCAATAGCTCAGGGTATAGCGACGATTACCGTCACCACTACAGACGGAAACTTTCAGGCCACAAGCAACATTACCGTCCAAAGAACGGCAGTTGCGGTCACTGGAGTCACCGTTTCTCCCGAAACGGTAAATATGAATGTGGGGCAAACATTTTTGGTAACGGCAAATGTTCAACCAGTCGATGCCGAAAATCAAGAGGTAAGCTGGAGCACCAACGATCCTACCGTGGCCACAATAGACCAAACCGGAACGATTATCGCCACCGGTGTAGGGCAAACATTTGTGCTCGCCACAACTCAAGATGGTGGCTTCCAGGCTATTTCCATAGTTAATGTAGAAGAGTCAACAATACCTATTCCGGTGTACAATGTAATAGTTACGCCAACATCAGTAGATTTAGAAGTCGGTGAAACCATTCAACTATCGGCAATTGTTGAACCGGCAAATGCCACCGATCAATCTGTTAGTTGGTTTTCAAATAATTTAGCGGTTGCGACCATTGATCCAAATACAGGCCTTGTCACCGCCGTAGGTGAGGGAGCAATTGATGTTACAGCGATTTCAACAGACGGGGGTTATCAGGCGAGCACGACTATTACAGTTACGGACTTGACGGCCATTGTAAATGTCTATAATGTTCTGATAGCGGAATCACTGGTTGAATTAAACGTCGGGGAAACTTTTCAGTTAACGGCAACGGTCGAACCAGCGAATGCAACCGATCAATCGGTGAGTTGGTTCTCCAACAACCCGGAGATTGTAACCGTAGACCCCAATACCGGGCTAGTTACTGCCATAAGTGGAGGTGAAATCGATATTACGGCAGTTTCAACTGATGGAAGTTATCAAGCAAGTGTTGTTATTAAGGTTACCGGAACGGCAGCACCAATACGGGTTTATAATGTGTTTGCAACTCCTTCCAGCATATCTTTGGAAGTGGGCGAGACCTTTCAACTATTGGCATTAGTCGAGCCGAGCAATGCAACCGACCAATCGGTGAGTTGGTTTTCCAATAATCCGAATATTGCCACAATCGATACAAATACAGGGCTGGTAACCGCAATAAGTGCAGGGGAAATCGATGTCACGGCAATCACAAATGATGGCGGTTATCAAGGGAGTTCAATAATAACGGTGACGCCGCCATCGCCAAACCTTAGCATATATCCGAATCCTACTTCGGGGAACCTAACTGTTGACCTATCCGATTATATGGGTATGGCCGTCGAAATTCAACATTTCACTCAAAACAATCAGTTTCTGGGAACCCAATTTTTTGATCAAAACCACGGGGAAGAAGTAACCTTGTCCTTTTATGGCTATCCAGAGGGATATTACTACCTCCTGTTCCAAACCCTAATTGGCACGGAGACCCGTTCATTTATAATTAGATATTAATCAAAAGAAGCCCTGAGTAAACATCAGGGCTCCTTTTTTAAGGATAATAGACGAACATACTATAGAGACGGTTCGATAAAAAATAGACTGCCGCACTCTCAAGGGGGGTTTTGGTACTTCAAACAACCTTCGAAAAATCAAATGTAATCCTTCATTTATCCTTACTTTTAACCTTGGAAATTTGAACTATCATTTAAATGAAAAAAATATTTCTCTTGGCGTTATGCCTCGCTGCCTTTAGCGCTTCGTCGCAAGAAGATGCACAACTAAAACGGCAAGTTCGTCAGGCCATAAACGAGATTCGCAGTTTTGTGAAAATTCCGAATGACGCCTTAGACCATGCCGACATCAATCGCAATCTCACTTGGCTTGAAAAGACTTTTAATGCTCGAGGATTCAATTCCTCTATTCTTGCCACCGAAGGAGAATCCTTATTCTTTGCATCTCTACCGATGGTGGATAGTAAGCCGACTATTCTGTTTTACATGCATCTTGACGGACAATCTGTTGATCCCAGCAAATGGAATCAACCCGATCCATACGAAGTGGTATTAAAATCGCCGGAAGTTGACAATTGGAAGAATCAGGCTTTTGAAGACCTAAACGAGGATATTGATTATGATTGGCGATTGTTCGGCCGTTCTACATCGGACGACAAAGGCCCGATTGTCATGTTCTTGAATACAATCGATTTATTAAATGAAAACGAGGTCGAAATTCCATTCAATATCAAGGTGATATTGGATAGTGAGGAAGAAAGGAGCAGTAAACCCCTTCCAAAGGCCGTGAAAACCTATAGAGAGTTACTAGAGGCAGATTTTTTGGTCATTAACGACGGGCCGGTTCATGTATCGGGAAAGCCGACCATAATTTATGGTTGTCGCGGCATTACTACCCTTTCTCTAACAACCCACGGTCCGGTGAAACCACAGCACAGCGGTCATTATGGCAACTATGCCCCGAATCCAGGCTTTCAGTTGGCCCAAGTTCTAGCAACAATGAAAGACGCCGATGGGCGCGTTCGCATCGAGGGATATTATGATGGAATCACCTTGGATGAAAATGCCATGTCCGTTTTGAAAAGTGTACCCGACGATGCCACCACGATCAATACCAACCTGGCAATCAAAACCCCGGAGAAAGTAGGCACTTTTTATCAAGAGGCCCTGCAATACCCTTCGTTGAACATTCGAGGCTTGGGATCAGGATGGATTGGCGATCAGGCCCGGACCATCGTACCTGAATCCGCCACAGCGGAACTTGATTTGAGATTAGTCCCTGAAAGTGACGGAAGAAAACTAAAAGATTTGGTCAAAACCCATATCAAAAAACAGGGCTTTCATATTATGGATACCGTTCCGACAAGAGCGCAGCGTATGGCCCATGACAAAATCATGACGATTACAGAAGGCAATGTGACCGATGCTTTTCGAACCGATTTGACCAATCCGTATGGTGACTTTCTGGTGAATACCTTGAAAACCACTCTAAATGAAGATGTGGTTCAAATTCGGATTATGGGAGGTACCGTACCAATTTCACCGTTTATCAATGAATTGAAAATTCCCGCTTTCATTGTTCCTATGGTGAATCCGGATAACAATCAACATAGCCCCAATGAAAATTTGAGAATTGGTCAAATTGCCTATGGCATTCGGGTTTTCTATGGATTGTTAAGCACAAAAATGCAGTAGTCGCACTATACGCGCTTTTGTGACGTTTAAGTAGCATATGCGCTATATAATCATCATCTTATTTTTATCCCTTACCTTTCAAACTAACGGACAGCAGATTACTGTTCGCGATAGTATCAACAAAGAGGTTATTTCCTTTTCGACCATATCATTCGGCAACGGTCTTGGAAATTTCGCCGATGAAGAAGGCAGGTTTGTATTTGCAAAAGAGAACTACAAAGATGTAGACACTTTGTTCATCTCTGCAATGGGTTATGCCGAAAAAATGGTATTGACCAAAGCGCTGCCCAAAGATGTTTTGCTCAAACCCGAAGTTTCACAATTGAACGAGGTAGTGGTTTCGGCACCCAAACAAGGTAAATTCAAGGTTCGAAAGCAAAAGCCGAAAACCCACGGAGATATATTTGCCTCATGGCTTCCGACCGTTGAAAGTGAGGTGGCCGTGTTATTCGAGCGCCATGAGGATAAACCCTCTCAAATTTCAAAACTCCTACTTCCCATAAATGCGGAAACAAAATATAAAACCAAGGGTAAAGGTAAGTTCGCGACTATTTTTCGGGTTAATTTTTATAAAAATCAAGGGGGACTTCCTGGTCAGCCAATCGGCTACGAAAATATGGTGTTCTCCATAGATGAAAACGAAGACAAGGTTTTTGAACTCGATGTTAAGGATGAATTTATTTATATACCTGAGAACGGAATTTTTGTATCCCTTCAAGTATTGGGTTATGAAAATTCTAAAGGTCGCTTGGCACAGACCAAACAATATCGAGAAATTAAAACCGCCCGCGGAATACAGAAAATCTCCACTTCATTTCGACCGCTGCTTCCCTTCACCAATGCACTTCCCTTAGAACATACCTTTGTACGACGTGTCTTCTTGAATAATAAAAAGTGGCAGATTTTCGATAAAAGTTACAATTCGAAATCGAAACTAATACAGTCAGGACACCAAAATTACGGTATGGGTGCGGAATTCAAGGTATTCGAGAATTAAGAACCCTATTTCAATGTGATAATAAATACCCCTGGAGCGCCCCTCGCCCCGTACAAGGCAGTATCTTCCCCTTTCAAAAGTTCGATCGATTTTAATTCATCAACATTGATATTGCCGATACCGCTCACGTAGTTACCATCAACAATGTACAAGGGAGTTTGATCTCCGCCAATAAATCCTCTAATGTATAAGGAATTATCGATGATGGTGACCCCGGTAAACTTTTCTCGGATTATCTGGAAAATATTATTGTATTCGGAATAATCGTTCTTTCCATTATTTCGAAATACGTCGGTGTCAAATACGTATCCCAATGCAGTCAGTTCCTTCTCGGTCATCATATTGGTGATTTTAGGAAACGTAATATCAACACTTTCTTCTCCGTTGTAAACCGCGCTCTGCATCCCTTTTTCTTTAGAGAAAATGCTGATGAGATTGGATTCTGCCGGAATTCTAAGCTTGTACTCCCCCCTTTTATTGGTACGGAAGCCTGTTTTTAATGAATCAACGAAAACATAGCCCTTATTTACAGGAAAACCTTCGGCGTCGAGAACCGTGCCTTTTACCTGAACTCTTTTGGAAGCTTTGCTTTGCGCATGTAAGACGGCAAACAAAGTCCCCATCAAAAAAATAATAATGGAAATTTTAGTTTTCATAATTTTCGATACGTTTGGATTTGTAATTTAACTCACGCTATAGATGATAAAATACCCACAAAAACAGTACCAAATAAATTTCCAAAACTCGATCTATTCGCAAATATTTTTCAGGCTAGGCCGAGTTACGGCTGGCATTTATATTACCATATAATGATCTGGTGACTATTTTCTCGTAAAGTTCCTTCAAGTCTGCTTTTTGTCCTATTTTCTGTAAGGCGTACTGTTGAATGACCAGGAGCGGCAATACGATATTCTCACGTATTTTTATGGACTCACGGGATACAGCCTCTCTTTCCATTAAAATATCCATATTGGAAATCATAAGTAGCATTTTCTTTGACAATTGGTATTCCGCATGGAGAATTTTCCAAAACTCCCCGTATTCAGGGTCCTCCTCCATATAGCTCGTCAATTCAAAGTAACACTTTGATAGTGACATCATACTGTTGAGCATCAAAGCCTTGAAGAATGGCACCTCCTTGAACATTCTCCTAAGGTCTTTCAATTTTCCTTTTTCCTTCAGGGTTTGAATTGCGGTACCGATACCAAAGTAACCGGGAACATTTTGCTTCAATTGACTCCATGACCCCACAAAGGAAATTGCCCTTAGATCGGTCAATTCGAGTTTGGCCTTATTTCCCCTTTTACCAGGCCTACTACCGATGTTGGCTTTGGTATAGTACTTTAAGGTACTCATATTCTCTAGATAGGACATGAATTTTTCGTGATGCTTCAGGGCATCGTACTTCTCAAAACTCAATTCGGCCAGCTCTTCCATAAGTCTTCGATCATCTCTGGAAATTACATTTTCCTTTCCGAATAGGTTATTCGAGAGGCCTGCGGTCAAAAGCTGTTCACAGTTATAACGAAATTGCTCTTTAGTACCATACGTACTGGTAATGGTCTGACCCTGAATGGTCAACTGAATTTCGTTATTGGCGATGTCCTTGGTCTGCGCGGCGTAAAAACGATGCGTTTTACCCCCACCACGTGCTGGTGGCCCACCTCGGCCATCAAAAAATATCGCCTTGATCTTATTCTTTTTACAGACCTTGGATAGGGTTTCCTTGGTTTTTAGAATATTCCAATTCGCTTTGAGGTATCCGCCATCTTTAGTTCCATCGGAGAACCCTAGCATAATGGTGTGCATATCTTTCCTACGACTCAAATGGTCACGGTACATTTTTAAATCGAAAAGACGTTGCATAGTATCTTCCGAACTTTCCATGCCTTTCATGGTCTCAAATAAAGGAACGATGTCAAAGCTAATCGCATCGGTATTCCAACCGCACCAGCGAAACAGTCCAAAAACGAAAAGAACGGAAAAAATATCTTCCGAATTACTTATGATATATCTATTGCAACCCTCTTCCCCATTTTTATTTTGAATGGTCTTTAACTGACGGATATTCTTAATGGTGTCTTTGACAATTTCTTCTTTGTAATCCGCAGCTAGTGCCTTGATATCCGATTTTAAGAGGAGGTCGATCAGTTGCTTTTCGGTCAATTCATCAAGATCTTCCTTTATATTTCCGTTCTTTTTGAGAATCTCTTGAACCACTAGCTTATGCTTGCTGTGGTCTTGCCGTATGTCAAGAGTAGCGAAATGGGTTTTGAATATTTTGACCTTGTCTATCAGGCAATCTAGATCTTTGAGGTAAAGGCTATGATAATTGGTGACAAGAATCGACCTGATTTCTAAAAGGGTATTTAAAATTTCCTCGTATGAAATCACTTTACTGGCATCGAACATGGTCGTATAAAGCTTGCCCCTTAAATCAAATAAGAGTGTTTGCAAACCTTTAAAGGATAATTTGGGCAGCAGTGCCTTCAAATCATTATAATAGCATTTCATCAAAGTCAAACGCAATTCATCGGCCACGTCTTTTGTTATCGATGCCGTTACGTAAGGATTCCCATCACGATCACCTCCAGGCCAAAATCCGAGTTTGACGATATTATGATTTGAAAAATTGTCTTTGCCGATATTCTCTTTGATATAACTATAGAGATCACCGACCGCGTCATAATATACATTTCTAAGAATAAAAATGATGTTCTTTGCCTCGTCTAGCGGCGTGGGTTTTTTAGCGTTGATCAAAGAGGTAAGACCCAATTGTTGCAATGCAATGTCTATTTCATCTATTCTATTTTCTACAATGAGAGATCTCAAATTCCCCATAATCTCCAGTACAGCAGGCGTATAGAACTGAGTAGGGTGTGCCGTCAATACGATTCGGGCGCTGAACGTAGATAGTTTTTCCGAAATCTTCTCCCAATTCTTATTCTTCTCGATAAGTTGAATATAGTCGCGTATGGAGAGTGTTGTGCTGTGTTGATGCAGCTCTGGGAAAGCGGCATCTTCCACACTATCGTACAACACCACTTGACGCTCCACATACTGCACAATTTTGAACATGAAGTCGATACGTTCCTGCTCCGATTCAATGTGGGAATAGTTTTCGAAAAAATCATCCAATATCTGTTGGGGGCTATGTCCTGATTTGAGTCCTTTTTGGCACCGGTCAAGTAGCAGTGGAATCAGCATACCTACATTCTCAATATTTCGATAGGGTAAGTTGAGAAAAAGGCTGTTGTAAATATTGAACTTATTGTTAACCGATTTTTTGAATACTTCCAGTCTTTCCGATTGTTGCAGCATAGGTAATTACAAATTAAACTCTTTTTAATGCGCTCCAATATAGGAAACGCTTTTTCAAGCCTAAATATCGCCAATATATGAGAATCTTTGAATGGCATATCACTTGAAATCACAAAATAGACAGCCTACACCACAAAACCAACACAGTTCACAACAATATTTTCGAAACACAAGCCGAAGGTGGTAGTTTTATCATGTAATAAAGAAGTAAATTTTTTCATTTTCATATAGTGTTCTCGTAAAAGAGCTCAATCCGCAAAGGTTGGGCTCTTTTTAGTTTATCTTGACCTTTCCGTAATTCAAAATCAAAACCTCACTACCTCATGACTGAAAAAAAGGGCGGTATTGCATCACTCGAAAGTCAACAGTAGTAAAATTTGGGTTTTCATTCTTCATTTTTTTATACAGATCCATACTACCGACGGCCCTATTTGCTGCTCCCGAAGGAGCGGTCAGGGAAACGGTTCGTATGGTTCGAATATTCCCATTATCCAAACCTGGCGTAGTATTGAAGGGCAATTCAAACTGATGGATTCTCGGCACTATGTTTGAAACGACCTTCAAGGTGAGGTCGTGTTCCTTAAGATGTCTTCTAAAGAAATATTCCGGACCATTTTTACTATTGCCGCCCATGAATAAAATGGTGTCGATATTATTGAAGTCCTTCAAATAAGCAATAATGTTTCGAAGTTTGGCATCTTTCATTCCCAAATCTGAAGCATCGATTTTGTCACGCATAGCACTTTCCACAATATCACAAACCCCAATTTTATGGCTCAATAAGAACTCAGTTCGCTGTCGCGTAGCAAAAGCTGTGGTTTCATATACAAGGTTTAGATTGAAAATACGATCTAAAATGGGCCATAACTGTCCATTTTTACTACCGTAGCAGAAATCGACGTCTTCAGGCTTCAGTTCCCCTGTGGTAAATCTGGGTGGCGGTAAGGTACCTACGATCAACTTGGTAGCTTCCTTAAATAAAAAGGGTTCATACGGATGGGTGTGAACGAACATACTCAAAGGGTGGTCAACAATTCTTTGGCTTTCTGGATCAGTTGTCGATTTTGTCGAAAACTCGATTTTGACATCCTTTCCGATTCAAAGACTATTTCTTGAAGAATTACCTTGGCCTCTTTCATCTTGGTATGCCGAATATAAAACTTCGACAACTCTAATCGTTCTTGATATCTACTGTAAGGTGCATTGAATCCCTCCAGGAAATTTTCCGCTTCTTCTGTATGACCGATCTTTTCCATGGCTAAAGCGTATAAAAAAGCTGCCCGTGATTTTTTGAATTTCGGGAACTCCCTAATTTTTTCCGCACAAGCGACCGCCTCATTAAATCGTGAAGAGCAATAGTAGGCCTCGGTGAGTTGGGCAAGCGTATAAAAATCATTCTGAAAAACATCTTTTAACGAAGCCTCATAGTGCTCGATCGATTTGTCATAATGACCCGCTTCGAGGTACGCATCCGCCAAAGCAACTTGATTCTCAAAGGTCTCTGAAAACCTGAATTTCTTCTCCAACTCGGTAATCTTCTTGCTCGGATTAATTGCCGATATGATGGTATCTTGTACCGCATTGACCTCACTGGCACGAACAACGTTGATAAACAAATATGCCAGACAGCCAATGAGTGGCAAGAAAATAATGGCGAAATACCAATAGTAGTTGTTTCTATTGGTATAGCAGTGATATGTACAATATACTTGCAAAGCAATGATCAGGTAATAATACATAGTCCGAAAATAAGAACTTCATGTTGTTTTCAACCTATCATATTGTCAAAAACACCAATAATCATTAAGTGTACAGCAATTGTTTTTCGACTACAATTCAGTAACTTACATAGATATCACAACTAAAGGGTACTCGATTTTTTCGAGAACACCGATAAATTTACTTTCTTATGGGAAAAGGAGATAAAAAGTCTCGAAGAGGAAAAATATCAAATGGAACTTTTGGGGTAAGAAGACCGCGTAAAATCAAGAAAAGAATCAGTGTAGAAGAAAAAGTAAGCGGTAGAAAGAAAAAATAATCAGTCTTTCAATATTTCGATTTCCAACGTTTCATCTTCCAATGACCTTTTAATGCGATACGTAAAAAGGTGCAATTTGACAGAGTCCAATTCTAACATCGTATCGACCGCAATACTAAAATCAAGGGAGTCCGTTTTCAAGGCAACACTTCTGGGAAGAACGAGGCTATCGTATTTTTGATAGAATGCGATTTCTTCAGGTTGCAAATCCTGAAAGAGCAAACTATCAATGACTACTTCACTGAAAGTAGTTTCTGTGGTATTTTGAACGCGAATCTGAACGCCCTCTAAATTATCATCACGATCAGTACAGGAAAAAAGAATAACCGTACATAAAATAGTAAATGAGATAATCAATTTCATAAGCACCGACTTTTTGAAGCACTACCTATAAAACGTATACTTTCTAAAAATATTCTATCGGATAAAGACAGGTTCGGTCTCCTTCAGTGTATGCTCTTTACTGTATATGTAATCATCGTAGTTAAAACCTTTAATATCCTCCAAGGTCTTGGCATCGGTATCGATGATATAACGCACCATAGATCCCCTAGCCTTCTTCGCGAAGAAACTGATGACTTTCAGTTTGTCGTTTTTCCAGTCTTTGAAAACAGGCGATATTACCGGAACTTTTAACATCTTGACATCGACAGCACCGAAATATTCATTGCTGGCAAGGTTTATGAAAAGCTCATCATCCTCCAATTCTGAGTTTAATTGGGTAGTTATCTCCTTCTTCCAAAATTCGTAAAGGTTCTTTTTCCGTCCGATTTTAAGTGATGTCCCCATTTCCAAGCGGTACGGCTGAATCAAATCTAGAGGTTTCAAAATGCCATACAGGCCCGAGAGGATCCGCAACGTATGCTGTAGTTTATCCATTTTTTGCTCCGTTAAGGAATAGGCGTCCAGCCCTTGGTAAACATCACCATTAAACGCATAAACCGCTGGGCGGGCATTATCGGAAGTAAATGGTGTAGAAAAGTCTTGGTTACGTTGCCAGTTGAGCTGCGCCAGGTTATCTGATATCCCCATTAGCTTGGAAAGGGCCTTGGGCTTTTTCTTGATCAAAACTTTATTTAGCTTTTCTGAATGTTGCAAAAAGCACGGTTGTGAATACCGTTCTATGGGTAACTTCGTTTCGAAATCCAATGATTTTGCCGGAGAGATTACGATTTTCATTTCCTCTATTTTAGTGTAAAAGTAGTTGCAATTTCATTTAAATCCTATAAAGTAAAAAACGAGTTTTTGATGCTACTATCAACATAAACTATACCTCACTGGCTATGCTTTGAGTACTGTCGCCATTTTTCGATACAGTTCGACATATCGTCCGGAATTTCAGAATCAAAACGCATCATTTCGCCACTTATAGGATGTACGAAACCCAAGGTCTTGGCATGCAAGGCTTGCCTCGGGAGAATTTTAAAGGCATTTTCAACAAACTGTCTGTACTTGGTAAATGTAGTGCCTTTCAAAATCTTTTCGCCTCCGTATCGGGCATCATTAAAAAGGGTGTGACCGATATATTTCATATGCACCCGTATTTGATGGGTTCTACCGGTCTCCAATTTACAGGAGACCAAGGTCACATAGCCCAATCGCTCCAAAACCTTGAAGTGTGTTACGGCCTCCTTACCGGTTTCACCTTCAGGAAACACATGCATTTGCAATCTATTCTTTGGATGCCTACCGATAGCGCCGGTAATCGTGCCTTCGTCATCTTCAAGATTTCCCCAGACCAAAGCTACATATTCCCGTTCTGAAGTCTTGTCAAAAAACTGTTTTGCCAAATGGGTCATGGCATCTTCGGTCTTCGCGACAAGGAGGAGTCCAGACGTGTCTTTATCAATTCGATGCACCAGACCTGGTCGTTCATTACTGTTCGTCGGCAGGTTATCAGTATGATGAAGTAAGGCGTTGATAAGGGTACCTGAGTAGTTACCGTGGCCAGGGTGCACCACCATGCCCGCAGGTTTATTGACCACTAACAGTACTTCGTCTTCATAAACAATATCTAAGGGAATGGCCTCGGGCACTAATAGAAACTCATGAGGGGGATGCTCGAAAAGCACCTTTACTTCATCACCCGCTTTGACCTTATAATTTTGCTTGACAGTTGCCCCATTTACCCAAATATGTCCGTCTTTGGCGGCCTTTTGAATTTTATTCCGTGTAGCGTGCTCAATAAAGTTCATTAGAAATTTATCCACCCGCAAAGGTTCTTGTCCCTTGGCAGCAACAAATTTGTGATGCTCGAAAAGTTCGTCCTCTTGAAGTTCAGGACTATTTTCAGGTCCCATAATTATTCCGAATCTGCCTTGACCTGTGCCCGCTCTCCGATATTCCCATTGCCGCAGACCAGCTCCACTTTTGAAGTCTTGGGTAATTTATCACCAGGTTTTATCTGTTTACCCTTGTATTTGATGTAATAGACCATATCCTTCCCAATTTGATCAATGTACGTCGTTCGCTGAATATCCAAACCAACCGCTCTAAGCATAGAGGCCGCGTTCCGTTGGGTAACTTGAATGACATTGGGTACAGTCACTTTCTTATACCCTGAAGGGTTAACGGTAAAGTAAATCTTTCGGTTTTGCTTCACCTTATTTCCTGCCTTCGGGTTTTGATCTATAATGGAGAATCTCGGGTAATCAGGATTGTAATTTGCCGAATCCAACACTTCGTACCGCAGGTCTGCATCCTCGATGGCCTTTCGCATATCCATCACCGACATTTTCGAAAAATCGGGTACTTCAACAAAATCCCCATGATTTGTAGTGCTCTTTAACCAGCTCAAAAGCACAAAAACCAATACGATGGAGGCCACAAGAGCCAACCCAAGCTGTATCAAAAAGATTTTACTCGTAAGAAATTTAAAGAAATTCCGCATGCTGTTGTATTAACAGGACAAATATAGGAAATGCCCTAGTACTAACGGTAGAACTAAACTAATTATTGGGGAGCGTTCCTTATCCAGCAAAAAAATTAGCCTTATCTGAAACATTCCCTCTTCTTTTTTTCTTTACTTTGATGTGTTCAGAGCTTTTTACCCGATACAAATGAAAAAAAAGATTGCCATAATCATGGGCGGCTACTCAAGTGAGTATATGATTTCTTTAAAGAGTGGCAATGTGGTGCACAAATACCTGAATAGCGAGAAATACATTGGGTACCGCATTCACATTTTGAAGGATAAGTGGGTCTATGTTGATGAGAATACTCAAGAACATCCTGTCAATCGACATGATTTTTCGGTATCCCTGAAATCGGATACGTTGCGATTTGACTGTGTATTCAATGCAATTCATGGCACCCCTGGAGAAGATGGTTTGTTGCAGGCTTACTTTAGCTTGATCGACATTCCTCAAACATCCTGTGACTACTACCAATCGGCACTAACCTTTAATAAAAGGGATCTTTTAAGTGTCTTGAAGCCTTATGGCATTCAATCGGCGACGTCGTACTATCTCAACGAGGGCGATACGATTCGCCTAGAGGAGATCGTAGAAAAAGTGGGCCTCCCCTGTTTTGTCAAGGCCAATAAAGCCGGCAGTAGTTTTGGCATATCAAAAGTATACGAAAAGGATAAGCTTCTTGATGCCATAGAAAAAGCCTATAAGGAGGATGATGAAATCATTATCGAATCCTTTTTAGATGGTATTGAAGTTTCGGTAGGTGTCATTAAATATAAAGGGAAGACGAAAGTTCTACCCATTACCGAGATTGTTACAGAAAATGATTTTTTCGATTACGAAGCCAAATATGAGGGAAAATCAAAAGAAATCACTCCTGCAAGAATTTCCAAAGCGCAAGAAGAAAAGGTATCGGAAGTAGCAAAACGCGCCTATGACCTGCTTAAAATGACAGGATACTCTAGAAGTGAGTTCATCTTTGTGGGTGATGAACCTTTCATGCTTGAAATGAACACTACGCCCGGGCTGACCGAACAGAGTATATTACCACAACAAGCAGGGGTAGCAGGCATTTCATTATCGCAATTGTTTGAAAGTGCCATTGAGGAAGCATTAAACCAAAACCCCTAACTTTATAGGATGAGAAGAGCGATTTTTCCCGGTTCATTCGACCCACTTACCTTAGGTCACGCCGATATTATCAGAAGGGGTATAACCTTGTTTGACGAATTGATCATCGCCATTGGGGTCAATGCCGAAAAAAAGTATATGTTTTCTTTAGAGCAACGAATGGGGTTTGTAACCAAAGCTTTTGCCGACGAACCCAAGATCAAGGTACTGACCTATCAAGGCCTCACCGTTGATTTTTGTAAGGAAGTCGATGCCAATTTCATTTTACGAGGTCTAAGGAACCCTGCGGACTTTGAGTTTGAGAAGGCCATTGCGCACACAAATCGTAAGCTTTCCGAAATCGAAACGGTGTTTCTGCTGACTTCCTCGGGCAAATCTTATATCAGTTCTTCCATTGTAAGAGATGTCATCAGAAATGGAGGGGATTATACCGGTTTGGTTCCCGATTCGGTAAGGGTAAAATAAATCCATATAGGATTTTACTTACTTTTTTGGCTTAATTGATAGTTTTCTCCAATAAAATTGAGGCGATCACCACTATATTTCTCCAATTCACAACAAAATTTTCTTTATACTTGGTATTTATAGCTAATTTGTAAGAAATTATCTATACAGATGTTTGCGAGAAGTACACTTTATACCAATAACTATCTTATTAAACAATTGCCCCAGGCAATCACTTTCATAAACATGAAGGGGGTTATTGTACTGGCATCCGACAAATGGATATGCGACTTTTCACCAATGGGTGATTCTTGCATAGGAATGTCGCTCACAGATCTCTTTAGTGCGCACTCCGAAGATTGGCAGTTGGTTTTGAAAAAGTGTTTGAGCGGGGAGCCTGGTTTACCCAGAGTTGGGCGCTATCTTGATGAAACTGGTAGCGAAAAATGGTTTGAACTTGAAAAAACCGCATGGCATGATGATGAAGAGAATGTTATCGGGTGGATTGTTCAAGGTGAAAAGGCCAGCCAGCGGATGCAGAATGAGGTGCAACTCGATAAACTTCACATTCTTTCGACAGAAATGTCCGATATCGCTAAAATCGGCCTGTGGGAATACAGCTTGGAAGATGATGAGTTGTATTGGTCCGAAATGACGAAAATCATACACGAGACGGCCCCTGATTATCGCCCTACCCTTGAAGATGCAACGAATTTCTACAAATCAGGGCATAGTCGAAATACAATTGCCATGACTGTGCAAAGGGCAATTATCAACCAGACTCCCTGGAGCAGCAAATTGCAATTGATTACCGCCAAAGGCAATGAGATATGGGTCATCGTATCTGGAAAACCCATCTATAAGAATGGGGAATTTACCGGTCTTATCGGTACCATTCAGAACATCAACTCACTCACCTTGTCCGAAATCAAAACTCGGGAAAATGAATACCACCTCAGAACGTTGATCGACAATTTACCCTTGAATGTATTCATTAAAGATCTTGAATCTCGAAAAATCTTGGTCAATAGATCCGAAATGAAGTACTGTGGGGTAACCAAAGAGTCCGAAATACTGGGAAAGGACGACTTCGAGTTTCTAGATAAAGAAACGGCCAAAAAGTCACGAAAAGATGATTTGAGGGTAATGCACGACCTCAAACCGGTACTGTCAAAAGAAATGGTGCATGTCAAAAATGACGGTAGCAAAACAGCTTTCTTGACTTCAAAGATACCACTAATCAATACCGACGGCAGTGCGTATGGGCTCGTTGGAATAAGCATGGATATCACAGAGTTGAAACAAAAGGAAGAGAAACTAAAAAAATTGATTTCGGTAACATCGAAACAGAATGAAAAACTACTCAACTTCGCACACATAGTTTCGCATGACCTCAGATCTCACTCCGCAAATTTTTCGATGCTATTAGATTTCCTGACTCATGAGAAGGACGAAATCGAAAAGCAAAAAATATTGGGAATGCTGACCAGTGCTTCCGACAATCTCTTGGAAACCTTGGACAATTTGAACGAGGTTGTAGACATCAGTTCAAAATCAGGACTAGAGAAAAAACCCATTCAACTAACGAAAGCACTCAGAAGTGTCAAGCAAAACTTGGCAATGAACCTTACCAAGCATAATGTCAAACTGTTCAATAAAATAGATTCCAAGGTTTTTGTAAATGTTGTTCCCGCCTATCTTGAAAGCATCTTGATGAACTTTCTGACCAACGCTATAAAGTATAAATCGCCCAATAGAAGACCTGAAATCACACTTCGTACCGTCAGCGAAAATGGCTATAGGGTTCTTAGCATTCAAGACAACGGACTGGGTATTGACCTTGACAAATACGGGGACAAACTTTTCGGAATGTATAAAACATTTCATGATACCGTAGATGCTCGCGGCATAGGCTTATATATCACCAAGAATCAAATTGAAGCCATGAACGGCAAGGTTTCGGTCGAAAGCGAAGTAGATCAGGGTACAACATTCAAAATATACTTTAGTGAAAAAAATTGACTCTATATACATCATTGATGATGATCCGATAACCGTTTTCGGAATACAGAAGATGTTGGAATCGATAGTCGACTGCCCTTGTATAGATACCTTTAGAAACGGAAAACTGGCCATCGATGAAATAAAAAGCAGAATCGATACACTTAAACCGATTCCTAAAATAATTTTTTTGGATATCAACATGCCGATTATGGATGGGTGGCAGTTTTTAACCGAATTTAGTTCCTTACCTATAACCCAAAGCATTAAAATCAATATCGTTACCTCTTCGATTGACAAGACCGATCGTGACCGATGGAAAAAAATCGCAAGTAACACCCATCACACCATAACCTTCAACAACAAGCCCCTCCGTAGAGAAAATCTACTGAAAATAACTACGGCCGCTTAACTTCATACCACAAGCTTTTTGACTAATTTTACGTGAGGCAAACAACCTTGAAGCAAGCCCGTCTCTTGATAATGGCGCGCTCGCTAGGGATTCAAGGCAAACTAAATTTATAAATCGACACCCGCTTGGCAAACGGGCAGTCAAGCGTCGGGCCTTTTAAAGCTCGATTATCGTGTAAAATCTAAAGAAATCATGAAGTCAATTGTTGCGTTTCTCTTGCTCTTTGTCATAGTGGCCTGTGAATCAACTCCGGCGGATGAAACGGTGAGCTTTCCTACCCATTTTGAACTTTCGGAAGGAATGGAAACCGCTACCTACCTTCAGGTAATCGATTTTTATATTCAATTGGCAAAAGAGTTTCCGGAAATCAATATTCAGACCATAGGAAATACCGATAGTGGGTATCCATTGCACGTCGTGACCTTTAATTCCGAAGGGGACTTCAATTTTCAAAAAATAGGAAAGGATAAGATTATCATGCTTATCAATAACGGTATTCATCCCGGTGAAAGTGACGGCATTGACGCCACCATGCTAATCTACCGCGACTTGGCTACGGGAAAATTGAATGCGCCGAAAAATACGGTTTTGGTGACCATTCCCGTATACAACATTGGCGGCGCCCTAAACCGAAACAGAACAACAAGAGCCAATCAAAACGGCCCTAAATCCTATGGCTTTCGGGGAAATGCCCAAAATTACGATCTCAACCGTGACTTTATTAAGGCCGATACCGAAAATGCAAGGACCTTTGCTGAGATCTTCCATTTGGTAAATCCTGATATTTTCATAGACAACCATGTGAGCAATGGTGCCGATTATCAATATACCCTGACCCATCTCTTTACCCAGCATGATAAGCTTGGGGGTGAATTGGGTCAATACCTCCACACAGAAATGATGCCGGCCTTAGAAAATACATTGGAGAAAGATAGTTGGGATATCACACCTTACGTCAATGTCTTCAATCAAGTTCCTGAACAGGGGTTTTCACAATTTTTCGACCACCCTAGGTATTCTACCGGCTATACTACTTTATGGAACACTTTGGGGATGATGGTCGAAACGCACATGCTGAAGCCCTACAAACAAAGGGTAGAGGGCACTTATCAATTAATGAATTCCCTAATCGCTATTTCTGAAGCCGATGGCACCAAAATAAAAGAGTTACGACAAACGGCACTTACTCGGCATAAAACTTGGGACCACTACCCCATCAAGTGGAAAGTGGACACTACCCGCAGTTCAATTTTGAATTTCAAGGGTTTTGAAGCGGATACCTTGACAAGTAAGGTCACTGGGCTCCCAAGATTAAAGTATGACCGTTCCAGGCCTTTTACAAAAGAAGTCATGTATCAGAATTACTATGTTCCTTCCGATTCGGTACTGATACCGGAGTTTTACATCTTAAAAAAGGGTTGGGCAAAAGCCTTGCAGGCATTGGAGATGAACAAGGTGGCTTATATACCCCTTGAAAGTGATACGGTTTTAAATGTTGAATCTTATCGAATTCAAGATTTCCAAACCCGCACTCACCCCTATGAAGGACATTATCCGCATTACGACACCACCGTCAAGGCTACACAAAAAAGCGTTCGATTTATGGAAGGTGATATTGTCATACCCACCAATCAAGATGCAATACGTTATTTGCTGGAAACCTTAGAGCCATCAGCTGCCGATTCGTTCTTCAACTGGAATTTCTTCGATACCATTTTACAACAAAAAGAAGGTTTCTCTCCCTACGTTTTTGAAGATAACGCGGTTGCCCTATTGGAACAGGATCCAGAGCTGAAAGAATACTTTGAATTGAAAAAGGCCAGTGACCCAGAATTTGCTACCAATTGGTATGCGCAATTAAATTGGTTGTTTAAAAAATCGGAAAACTATGAACCAGCCCATATGCAGTATCCTGTTTACCGCGTATTGAAGAAGTAATTGTGACCCTTTGGGGTCAATGTCCAAAAAGAATCTTGATGTTGGTATATGAATTCTCTAGTGCTTTTTTGATTTTATCCGGACCTTTCCACTTTACTTTCTCGATACCCTCGTTCTTTTGACCTATCAATTTCCCGGTATAAGATGTTTTCATTGCAAACCAATGCACCTCTTTGAGTTTGTAGGTACCGTTCCTTTTGAAAACATGATAAGTAGTCTTTAAAAAATTCTCGATTTTCAGTTTTTTGACACCTGTTTCCTCCTCCACTTCGCGCAAAGCACATTCTTCTATAGTTTCCCCTTTATCCAATTTACCCTTGGGTAAATCCCATTTATCATTCCGATAAATGAACAGTACCTTACCCTTTTTATTGGTGACCACGCCGCCGGCCGCAACTTCCAACGGAATTTTCTTGGTGAACTTCTTTAAGATCTCCTCGTGATTCGGGTGATAGATGTAGGCCACTTGCAGCTTCTTTTTGCGCAAGGCATCAATGGCATCTTGAATGGCCGCTTCATTGAGTAGGAAGTATTCACTATTTGCTGTTTCAGAGAGTTTATTTGTTAAAATGAGGGGCAACTCATTGACAAAAACTTTATACATTTGCGTCATGATTTTGAACAAAGACACTGCCAAAAAAACAGCCGAGCTTCTCTTGCAAATTAATGCAATAAAATTGGAACCGGAAAATCCGTTTACATGGGCTTCAGGCTGGAATTCTCCCATTTATTGTGATAATCGAATCATTCTATCCTACCCGCCCATTCGCACCTATGTACGTGAACAGATAGGCAAACAAGTTGAATCTTTATACGGCAAACCCGATGTCATTGCGGGTGTAGCAACCGGTGCGATAGGAATAGGAATGCTGGTGGCCGAGTATCTGGGGCTTCCTTTTATTTATGTTAGACCAGAGGCAAAATCACATGGCCGGCAAAATCAAATAGAGGGAATTTTAGAGGTAGATCAAAATGTGGTGGTCATCGAAGATTTGATTAGTACCGGTAAGAGTAGCCTCAATGCCGTTAAGGCTTTAAAGTCGAGCGGAGCCAATATCAAAGGGATGGTCGCTATCTTTACGTACGGTTTTGAGGTGGCGAAGAAAAATTTCGAGGAGGAGCATCTTGATCTGTACACGCTAAGTGACTACGAACATCTGGTCAATTTAGCATCGGAAACCGGATATATCAAAGAAGAACAATTACAAACATTAATGCAATGGAGAGAAAATCCATCTGCTTGGAAACAATAATTCATGTTCATAGAAACCCCAGAAAAGCGAATTACCAGAGGTGATAAAGAAGTTTTCGAATTCTTATCGGATTTAAGGAATTTTGAAAAATTGATGCCCGACAACATAGAAAAGTTCGAGGTATTATCGGAAGATCGATTTTTATTTGCGTTGAAAGGGATGCCGCAAATCGTGTTGGAAAGAAAAGGTCAAACTGAATTCAGTCAACTGGTGCTCGGTGCGGCCAGCGATAAACTACCCTTTACGCTTACCGCGGACATCATCGATCAGGGCGATTCGCAAACCGATGTTAAATTGAGTTTCGAAGGGGAGTTCAATGCCATGATGGCCATGATGATCAAATCACCGATTACGAATTTTATGGGAACCCTTTCCGATAACCTATCTAAAATTGGGGAAAGCGCTTAATAGAGCAATTTAACTTGCTTAAGACCATACTCTCTGATTGCCTCATTATCTTGTTCAATACGCAGTTTTCCGGCCTCGGAAACACCGCGAATAATACCAACAAATGAATTTCCATCAGGGCCTTTGAATGTCGAAGGTCTGTTTTTTCGAAACAACTGTTGCTCGTACCGTATTCGCAAAACAGATGACTTGCCTGCGACCATGTTGGCCAGGTGCTTCTTGAGTTCATGTACGATCAGGCTATGAACATCATCCAAATTAAAAGTAGTACCTAACAACAATTTCATTGAGGTGGCGTTTGAAACTGTATGAAATACGGTTTGGTTCACGTTTAGGCCGATGCCAAAAATAGAGGTGTTGATCCGTTTGCCGAGTAATAGGTTTTCTACCAAAATACCGCAAATCTTGTTCCTGCCTGACAGAATGTCGTTTGGCCACTTGACATGTACATCCGGTATGGCAAATTGCTTTAACACATCGGCAACAGCCAAGGAGGCACAGATACTTAGAAGGAAGGCATCGGACACCTCAAGCATATCAAACTTTTTCAATGTGCTAAAAGTGAGGTTTTTACCGGGTTCAGACTCCCATGAGGCACCCATTTGGCCTTTACCGTTTAGTTGTTGATCGGTCATAACGGATGTGAAGTCGACCAACGAATGCTGCCGTATCAGATTTTTTAAATAGCTATTTGTTGAATCGGTGGCATCAAGTTTGATTATGTGCATGCGCAAACCTTAAGTTTAAAGTAGAATCTATTATTGAAAACTAGGGCTAAAAGAACAAAAAATAATAACTTTGTAGAAATTAAAATTTTTGAATGCAGAAAGAAAAAGCAAGCACAGATGAGTTGATTGCACTAATTTTACAAGGCATTGAAGACGTAAAGGGGCATGATATTCTTTTACTCGACTTGAGGGAGATTGAAAATACCGTCTGTGACTACTTTATTATTTGTAATGGTACTTCAAATACGCAGGTAAACGCCATAGTAGGTTCTATTCAAAAAACAGTTAGCAAAGCCATCCATGATAAACCTTGGCATGTAGAAGGTCAAGACAATGCCGAATGGGTATTGATGGACTATGTTAACGTAGTAGTTCATGTCTTCCAAAAACACATTAGGGATTTCTACGATATAGAAGGACTTTGGGGAGACGCAAAGTTTACCGAAGTAGCAAGTAGCATTAATCAGTAAAAAAAAATAATGGCTAAAGATAATAATACGAATCCTAAAAAACCGAAGTTCAGTTCTTGGTGGATCTATGGATTAATTGCAGTAGTACTCATAGGATTTCAGTTTATTGGAAGCGGAAACCTATCGAACCAAGAAAAAACGACTACCTCTGAGCTTCAGGAATATCTAAGAAACGGGGATGTTGAAAAAATAATGATCATCACCAATGCCAGGCAAGCGAAAGTTTACTTGACCGAAGAAGCATTGAAGAAAGATGTACATAAGTCGGTTTCTGAAAAACCTATGTTCCCAACCACAGCGGCAACCCCGCAATATGTGTTGGACTATGGCGATCTTCAAAATTTTGAAAATGAAATCAAAAAGAGCAAGACCGATAACAATTTAGACACCATTGTTGACTACGATACCGACAACAATTATTTCATGGATCTCTTGTTGGGAATATTACCTTTTGCTTTGCTCATTGGTATATGGATTTACCTCATGCGACGGATGTCGGGCGGAGGCGGAGGCGGTGCCGGAGGTCAAATTTTCAATATCGGCAAATCAAAAGCGAAACTATTCGATGAGAAAACGGATACCCGCACCTCATTCAAAGACGTTGCAGGACTCGAGGGGGCTAAGGAAGAAGTTGAAGAAATTGTAGAGTTCCTTAGAAACCCGGACAAATACACCTCATTGGGTGGAAAAATTCCTAAAGGTGCACTATTGGTAGGCCCTCCAGGTACCGGTAAAACCTTGTTGGCAAAAGCAGTTGCAGGAGAAGCGAAAGTGCCATTTTTCTCGCTTTCAGGTTCCGATTTCGTTGAGATGTTCGTCGGTGTTGGAGCATCAAGGGTACGTGACCTTTTCAAACAAGCTAAAGACAAATCGCCTGCAATCATCTTCATTGATGAGATCGACGCTATCGGGCGGGCAAGAGGTAAAAACAATTTCACAGGTTCGAATGATGAACGTGAAAACACCCTAAACCAATTGTTGACCGAGATGGATGGTTTCGGCACCAATACCAACGTCATTGTTTTGGCCGCAACAAACCGTGCCGATGTATTGGACAAGGCCCTTATGCGTGCCGGTCGTTTTGACAGACAGATTTACGTAGACCTCCCCGATATCCGCGAACGTAAGGAAATCTTCGAAGTACATCTTAGACCTATTAAGACCTCGGAAAAACTAGATCTCGACTTTTTGGCCAGGCAAACACCTGGATTCTCAGGTGCTGATATTGCAAATGTCTGTAATGAAGCTGCTCTTATCGCCGCAAGAAAAGAAAAGAAAGCGGTTACAAAACAGGATTTTCTAGATGCCGTTGACCGAATTGTTGGTGGACTAGAGAAAAAGAACAAAATAATTACTCCTGGTGAGAAGAAGACCATTGCCTACCATGAAGCGGGCCATGCTACAACAAGTTGGATGCTCGAACATGCAGCTCCCTTAGTCAAGGTAACCATTGTACCTAGAGGGCAGTCTTTGGGCGCCGCCTGGTACCTCCCCGAAGAGCGCCTAATCGTGCGCCCAGAACAAATGCTCGATGAAATGTGCGCAACATTAGGCGGTAGAGCAGCGGAAAAAGTCATCTTCGACAAAATTTCGACGGGAGCCCTTAGTGATTTGGAAAAAGTAACCAAGCAGGCACGAGCTATGGTAACCGTTTACGGACTGAATGATGCAATCGGCAATCTCACTTATTATGATTCCTCAGGACAGGATGCCTACGGTTTTTCAAAACCATATAGCGAAGAGACAGCTCAAAAAATCGACGAGGAAATCTCCAAAATAATTGAAGAGCAATACCAAAGAGCGATTCAGGTTTTAACAGAACACAAAGACAAGCTGACCACCTTAGCAGAAAGACTTCTTGAAAAAGAAGTTATCTTCAAGGAAGATCTTGAAAAAATCTTTGGAAAAAGACCTTTTGGTGATGAGGAAGTAAATGGCGATGAAATCAATGAACAAAAGGCAGAAGACTTAACTGAAGAAGCGCCGTTGGAAGAATAGAGAATAAACAGCGACCTGTATCGTTAGTATAGGTAACGAAGCATAATCGAAGTTTTAATTATTTAAATGGGGATATTCGATAAACTTTTTGGGGGAGGCAAAAAAAAAGTTTCCAAAGAAACGGCGGAAACAAGAGGCGTTCACATGCCAGACCTTAATATTCCTATTGACGAAAAATTTACGATTCACTTCAAAAAGAACGGCGGTAAATTTCTTTACTGTGATTCCTTCTCTGAAATTTCCGAAGCCCTGAAGAATATAGTAGATGAAAACGGTTGGCAGAACCATCCGTTTTTCATTATGGATGATCGCCTAAAGGAGCGATTTTCAAAAGAAGGTATCGGCTTCACAAATGCGGCCAAACAAAGCGATGTTTTTTTTACCACCTGTGAACACCTCATCGCGCAAAATGGTTCGATCTTAGTCTGCTCTAACCAACTCAAAGAACAGAAGCTATATGAGCTTCCTCCAAATGTTATTGTTTTTGCGACCACAAGTCAACTTGTTGAATCAATCGGTGAAGGCCTCAAGAAGATAAAAAAGATGTACGGCCACAGTATTCCGGCAAATATTACCACATTAAAGCACTTTCAAGCCAACGAGGAAAACTCGGACGATTTCTTGACCTATGGAAGCAGCTCCAAAAATTTGTATCTTTTGTTTTTGGAAGACCTATAATATGAGTGAAATTTTAAGGCGTGCTATTACCGGAGCAGTATATGTAATCTTACTTCTGTCGGCTGTTTTCTTAAGTTCCGATGCCTTTGACTTTTTATTTATGATTTTCGGCCTCGCTTGTCTTTATGAATATAAGCGTATGACAGGTTTAAGAGGATACTATATTTTTTTAGCTTACCTCACCCTATGGTGGGTTTTTATCTATCTCTTGAAAGAGTATGACCGTATTCCCATTACTATCCTTATGGTCATCACCATATTAGTAAACAGCGCACTGCTGTTCTTCTATCTGTTTTCCAAAAAAGACAAGTCGTTCAATAGGTTCAAGAAATTCATCGTTGGGCTCTTCTATATTGGAGGTGGTTGTATTTTTCTCACAATGATCCCCTATAAGAACGATGCCTTTGCAAAATATTTGATTGTCGGTATTTTTCTATTGATCTGGATAAACGACTCTTTCGCTTACTTGGTAGGCAAGAGCATAGGTCGTACAAAACTCTTTCCCTCCGTTTCACCTAAAAAGACGTGGGAAGGTACTATTGGTGGATTCGTCTTCAGCATGGGAGCCGCTTACTTGTTATCGAAATACGAACCCATACTCAATTCTTGGCAGTGGTTGGTCATGGCCGCAGTAATCGTTATTGCCGGTAGTTTTGGGGATTTGATAGAATCAAAATTAAAACGTTCGGCAGGAGTAAAGGACAGTGGCGCTATTTTACCCGGCCACGGAGGTATGCTAGATCGGCTGGACAGCCTTATATTTGCAGCACCATTTGCCTATCTAACACTAAATATTTTCACCTATGTTCCATAGAGAAGGCCAAAACATCGTATTAACCACTTTTTTTACCGTGGTTGTTATTGTTCTTATCGCGCAATACTATATAGATATCCCATGGCTACGATGGCTGTTGCAGATTGCAAGTGTTTTTATACTAGTGGCGATTCTACAGTTCTTTCGAAATCCAAAGCGCTCGGTCATCAAGAACTTTGACGAAATATTGGCCCCAGTCGATGGAAAAGTAGTTGTAATCGAAGAAGTGGAGGAAACCGAATACTTCAAAGATAGAAGAAGACAGGTATCTATTTTCATGTCACCCACCAATGTTCATGTCACGCGCTATCCTGCTAGTGGTATCATTACCTTTTCCAAATACCACCCTGGAAAATACTTAGTGGCCTGGCACCCAAAATCAAGTACTGAAAACGAGCGGACCACTGTAGTTGTTCGAACCCCAAAGTTCGGTGAAATACTGTATCGTCAGATTGCTGGAGCGATGGCCAGGAGAATCATTAATTATGCAGAAGAAGGAGAAAGTGTACAGCAGGGGGAAGACGCAGGTTTCATCAAATTTGGTTCTCGAGTCGATTTATTTTTACCACTAGACTGTGCGGTAACCGTAAAATTGAATCAGAAAGTCACAGGAGCTAAAACCTGTATTGCCAGCACGGTAGAGAAAAAAGACAATGAAGAATGAAAAACTACATACTGATTTCTCTGAGGCCGTAGCATATGTGAACTCCTATTCCAAACCCTTGCCCGCAGATCTGCTACTAAAGTTATATGCATACTACAAAATAGCCAAAA
The DNA here is from genome assembly GCF_047345415.1 of Maribacter corallii. Lineage (NCBI taxonomy): Bacteria > Pseudomonadati > Bacteroidota > Flavobacteriia > Flavobacteriales > Flavobacteriaceae > Maribacter > Maribacter corallii. The sequence continues at coordinate 398,445 of NZ_JBLFEP010000006.1, read as the reverse complement.
AGAACCAAAGCCATCCAGGCAGTACCACACCGCTTATTAATGCCTTCAAGGCAAACGCCTTGATTCAGGCCAAGAACGTCGGCCGCACAGAAGCCATGCGTCGTTATATACGGCTCGTTGAAAAAGAGGTCAAGGGCTCCAAAGATTGATTTTTTGCGGTAAGGGTATGTTTTTGAATACACACAAGCCTACTCATAAAGGTCGTTTAAATCCGCCTGGCACAATTCCAAGATCATTGCCCCTATCTTCTGGGTCACATCCTTGAAAAAAAGTTCTCCCTTCTCCTTTGACGACTTAAGTGGATTACCCACGCCGGTATCGTGACTGACTTTCGACCATTCGCGCTCCGCCCATGCCCAACCCTCGGTAAAGGCCTTTATTTTGAATTCCTTAGCGCTACCCTGCCCCCATTCATCTCTAGACCTCACCAAATCTGGGCGTAAGTGGAGCATTAAACTGGTTTCCATCTCATCGGCGTGATCCCCGAGTTCCTCGAAGTAATCCGTTTTATCAAGCGCTTGTGGAAAAAAACAGAAACTGATGAACAACTTCGGAAATCTTAGTCCGATCTCGCGTACTAGGGGTTTGAAATTATTACCCCCATGCCCATTGAAGATGAGCAATTTTCGTATACCTTGACGATCTAGCACCGTGGCAATATCATGTAATATGGCCATCTGCGTACTGGGGTTCAAATTGATGTCGAGATAAATATCGGATTGCCCCGTATTCACACCGAAAGGAATCGTGGGTAACACAATGACCTTACCGCCCTTTTCATAGGCAATTCTTGCCGCTTCCGCTACCAAATAATCCGCTTGAATATTATCGGTGGCATAAGGCAGATGGTAGTTATGGGCTTCTGTAGCCCCCCAAGGAAGAATGGCTAAATCAAAATTGGTATCCTTTAGAGCTTTCCAATTGGTCTCAGCAAGTATATATGGTCGCATAAGCTTATTTTGGATACAAACATAGCCAAGCTCACCTAAAAATCAATACCCTATTCAAAAATATCCATATAGTAAGTACAGGTGTAGGAATCGCATAGCTCGTCTCGTTCTTTTAAGCGCCAATACTTTCGATTCCCAGTCTTACAAAAGGTACCCGTTATTTCACGATCTAATAGACCGCAACACCCTTCCGTGAAGAGTTTGAGGTTTCCCTTGACCCTGAAATGGAGTGCATCGATAATCGTTATCGTACCTTCTAAAAGCACATATTCCTCTTTGTCTTTGGAATATTGAGTACCACTGAGGTGCAAAACACCATGCTCATCTTCGGTAATTATGGCCTCGCCATATCCATCCCAGATAAATTGCACACCGAAGGTATGCCCTCCTATCAAAGCAGTTTTTAAAGCTCTTTCCTGAGCCTGAACGGAAAACGGGCCTAGTAGGAATAACGTTAAGGAAAAAAAACCGGTGATGAATTTCATCAGCACTATCTAGTCAATGGGTACTACTTTCGTCTTGGAGAATCGGTCATGCCAGCCCGAAGCATCAGCACCTAAAAAAGAAAAAGCATTAAAGGGAATGTACCTACACATAGAGCGAATAAAAATCGTTCCAAAATCAGGTCGTTCGCCCGCTTCGGTCACTACTTTGGTCTTGGTAAAAAACTTGCCAATGGACCTACCGGTGAATCCTTCAAAGAAGCTATAGTATACGGTTCCGATAATAAAACCGTAGAAATAGTCAAGAAGCCTATTTTCTTGATCCAAAATGTCTAAATGTTCGGGAGCGAAATAACCGAGTAGAAGTCCGAGCGCGGCACCGATCAAAGCACCAAAACCAATTAAAAATATATAATCGATGATATAGTTAGTGAGTCGTTGACCCTGTGTTGCCTTATCGGAATCGACCGCATAGGCAGCATTTCTTTCTGCAAGGCGTTCCGTTTTTGCAGTATCTCTTTCAAAAGATGCACACGATGTTTCAAAATCAGCGATTCGATCAGTAAGACCACATAGTATTCCCTGTTCCAAATCTTTCTTCTGATGAAGGCATACTTTGCAAAATGAAAGCTGTTCCGCTCTAGTCATGGGGGTTTGGTTTTTGCGATTGCGTCTTAACCTAACGCCCGCCAGACCCGTTTCATATAATTGATCGATAAACGGAAGGTTTTGTCGGAAAAAGGACCGAAGCTTAGACAATCAAATCTTTTGTAGCTGCGCTTTTTCAAAAAAGGTGAAATAGATACTGCCAAAAATGGTAAGGGCAAAATAGATGGCGATACTCGTGCTACCCCATGGTATAAAAGCATCGATACCGAACCAGTCTTCGGTCATCCAAATCAATAGGAGTCCGGCTAGGCCACGAAATACCTCAATATATACCGCATAATATGTTCGATCCATAAGGGTCGTATAACCATAAATACCGATAAAGACAAAAGCACCGAAAAGCAGCAGTCCATTAAAACCGATAGTTGCATAGTTATAGAACATAAATAGTAAAAGGAATAAAGTGCTCAACAATTGAAAGATCATATAGCCGTTCAATGCCTTTGAAGAAGGAGTACTATACCGTTGAAAATGATACACATCGTCAATAATTTTTATGGGAAATTTTGCGGCAACATCGGGAGGTCGCCAACCTGTAGGCATAAACCAGATTCGAAACTTGTCCCACAGCTGTTTTGTACGCCAAGCGTCTTTTAGCAAACGCCATAAGTGTTGAAAATTGATATGTATCGGATTCCATGTTCTGGCAGGTTTTAGAACCCCATATTGAGGAGGAATATCATCTTGTTCTTCTTGAAACGTACCAAACCAGCGATCCCATACGCATAAAATCTGCCCTAAGTTTTTATCGATATACTCTGGGTTTATGGCATGATGCACTCGATGTTGTGATGGGGTTATTATGACATATTCCAACCAACCCATTTTACCGATATGTTGTGTGTGGTACCAAAATTGGGCAAAAAGATGAATAGGTGCCAAAATAGCGATAACCTTATTGGGCACACCAACTAATGCCGCGGGAATCAATAACAACGGAAAATAGCCGATCAAATTTGATATGGACTGTCGAAGTGCACAAGCGAGATTGAACTCCTCACTGCTATGATGAATTACATGTTGGTTCCAGAAAAAATTTACCTTATGGCTTAAACGGTGATTCCAATAGCCAGCAAAATCGATGACCAAAAATGCCACCAGCCAAACCAGCCAGGTTGCCTTTAGTTCCATTAAAGCCAGATGTTCGACTAAATATGGGTAGGTCACCAAAATCAGACCAAGGCCTAAAGAGTCTTTCAGAATATTGGTAAAGCCCGAGCTAATACCCGAAACGGTATCCATCACGCGATACTTTTGGTCTTTGACAAAGTACCCATAAAGCATCTCTACTGCCAAAAGAAGAATAAAAAATGGAATAGCGTACAACAGTGCTTTTGCATAGGTTTCCATTGCGCAACTTGAATTTAGTTGGGCCCGACCATAATGTGCGCACGGTGCGTACCTGGATCCATTAACCACGGCATTCCCTTGGCATGGGGCTTCAATGGCAGTCCGGTCGATTCTGCAGTGGCGAAAGGCGTATAAATGACGTATCTGAACTGACCATCACCTAGGGTACCTTTAGTTTTATCGTAGGTTTCCTCCGTTCCGTAGAAGATATACATCATACTTGGCGCCTCGGGCATTTTCAATTTTCCGGAAGCCACTTCCTCTCCCCGTATTTTTCTGATTTCCGGGGTTTCCTTACCTTCTTTACGTAGCTCACGACCTCTGTGCATAAAACCATCCAATTCTTTAAAGTAACAGGAAACACTGATACCGTCATTATAGGGGTTGTCCGCAAGGCATACCAAATCATTGGTTCCCTCACGCAAAACAACAACTTCGCCATCCTCATCGTAGCCATAGACCATGGCTCCCTCCTTTTTATCATCCGGGGCCGGTAAGAGGGCCGTCTTTATTTGGATTTCCTTTGGCATAATCTCGGGCTTATCTTTCTGTGCACATGCTGTGAATATTGATAAGGCGAGGGCGGTCAAAAATAGATGTTTCATGATGTTGTTGTTTTTCTAAAGATAGGAAATTCCCTGAATAAAGGGAAAGGGCCATATGAGCAGTACATCAGTTTTGGGATTCGTCAAGCGACGGCTATTGCGCTAAGCCATGAAAGCGCTAAAACCCATCTTAATGATTTTCTTTTCCGAAACTGGAGCGATTAAGGTAAAAGACGGTAAACCCTTGAGAACAGCTTACCAAAGGATTGACCGGCCTCAGCCCACCTTGCGTAAAATCAAGATAATTAAATCTTCGTTCGACTTGTTTTAAAGTCCAATTTCAAAAAGACACACATCCATATCTTGATAGTGAGCTGGAAGCGCATCGGTATGTTTTAATCGAACCATTCCTAAAAAGTCAAATCCGCTCTTGGTGTAGTATCCAATCAATTTTTGATTGTTTCCGCAGGTATCCATACGAATAAAGTTCTTCCCGTGGGAAGAAGCATACTCCTTAGCCCAATCGACAATTTTGGAAACAAAGCCTAACCCCCTAAAATCAGGGTGGGTAGCAATTCTATGAATATAAAGGGAAGGATCGCGATTCCGCTCTTCCCAAATATACGGATCATCAAAGGCAATAGCCCAAACACAGGCGATTTGCTCTTCGATGACCAACTTAAATTGTCGCTCTTCACTAATTTCCGTTTCAATCAAACTCTTTTTAAACTCAGGCCAAGTATTATCAGGAAATATGCGTTTCTGATACTCGGTCGCCAAACCATAAAGACGAAAAATAACGGCAAGGTCGTGCGTATCAGATGTCAGGATTTCCACGAGTCCAGATTTTGAAATTAACGTATCGCAATTGCATCTTAGCTCGACGCACCTGTGCGTTTGATCAGGCCCATTCCCGAAAAGAAGAAAATTGCACCAAGCACACCATACACAGCCAATATTTTGAAGTCACCAGTACCATTCACATACAGAACAGCTGCGTAGATCAACCCGCCAATACCTAATAAGGTCAGTACCAAACCTAATATCTTTTTAATATCCATAACTCTAAAATAAACAATTTTTGGTTTAAAGTGTAGAATGCCGGTAAACAGTTATACGTTGGTTCTTGAGGTGACCCTAAATTGCAAAACAATTAAAATGACAAGTATAATCAGTTCGATGACGAAATACCCTATTCCCCAAAATGTCAATTCTTCAAAGTGTTGAAGGACCAAAAAAATAGTGAGCCCACAATAGCAAAAATTAGCTATGGCTATGGCTCGCAAATAGGGTTTCCAGTTGTGTTTTAAGAAAAAGTAACAGCCAAAAGAGTAAAAAGCAAAAAAACCGGCGATCAACGCCAAAATAATAAGAATGTGCATGGGCATACCAAAAGTACTTTCGAAATTGGCCAGCACCACACTCAAAAGAAAAGCCGTAAGCCACGCCCCCAGCCCATCAACAAAAAAGAGCTGTTTGGGGTTGGCGATCCATTTTTGTAGTAACGTAGGCATTTCTAAAAATACAAAAGCTAAGACACTATATCATAGCTTTTTGATCTTATCCGTGATGTATCCCCAATGAATTACCGCGGGTGAACAACTGCGTATTGGCTATGGATACAACTGATTCAGGCAATCCTTTGGGAACAACCTAATTCAAATTTGCCAAACTCTTTTCCAAGGTTTCGATCTTGGCTTCAGCATCCGCCTGTTTTTTGCGCTCTATCTGAATGACCTTTTCCGGGGCATTATTGACAAAGCGCTCATTGGAAAGCTTCTTTTCTACAGACTTCAAAAAGCCCTTGGTATAGTTCAATTCTTCCTGAATTTTTGCAATTTCCGCCTCCACATCAATAGCTCCACTGATGGGTATAAAATATTCATTCGACTTTACACGAAACGATAGCGCACCTTCAACCGTTGCATCTACATACGATATTTCAGTAACATTGGTGAGTTTTTGAATAACGGTATCCCAATCCGAGGCAACATTCTCTTCATTCAAAACCGAAACTTCCAAAGCTTCTTTCATTGGAATATTTTTTTCCTTACGAATTGTACGGATACCCGATATGACCTTATCAGCAAATTCAAAGCCCTCAATCAGCTCGATATCCGCCGGTTTGTAATTTGGCCAACTGGCTACAATCAAAGCCTCCTCAGGACTGCGATCGGCGATACGGTGCCAAACCTCCTCGGTCAAAAACGGCATAAAAGGATGAAGAAGTTTTAAGTTTTGTTCAAAAATGTCAATCAGCGCATCAAATGTGGTTCTGTCTATGGGTTGCTGATATGCGGGCTTGATAATTTCCAATAAGGAAGAACTATAGTCGTCCCAAACCAACTTATAGATCGCCATTAAAGCATCTGAAATACGATACTTGCTAAAGTGATCCTCGATTTGCGCTAAGGTTTGATTAAATTTAGATCGATACCATGAAATACCCAGTTTAGATGCTTCAGGTTGAGGCAAATCGGTTACTTCCCAACCCTTAATAAGACGGAAACCATTCCAGATTTTGTTCGCAAAATTCTTGCCTTGCTGACATAGCTCCTCATCGAACATCAAATCATTACCTGCCGCGGAACTCAACAAGAGGCCAACGCGAACCCCATCAGCACCGTACTGTTTTATCAATTCCAAAGCGTCTGGAGAATTTCCTAAAGACTTCGACATCTTACGGCGTTGTTTGTCACGCACCAAACCGGTGAAATAGACATTTTCAAAAGGGCGTTCGTCGCGCAACTCATATCCCGCAATAATCATCCGGGCTACCCAAAAGAAAATAATGTCAGGTCCGGTTACCAAGTCATTGGTCGGGTAGTAATACTTTACTTCGTCATTATCTGGATTCGTAACCCCATTAAAGACACTCATCGGCCACAACCAAGAGGAAAACCAGGTATCGAGTACGTCTTCGTCTTGCCGAAGATCTTTGATTTCAAGAGACTCAGTATTTCCAGTGGTGGCCGCTCGTTTTTCATTAGCCAGTTGCAGGGCTTTCTCAGCGGTCTCCGCAACAACAAAATCATCCTGACCGTCACCATAATAGTACGCAGGAATCTGCTGGCCCCACCAGAGCTGTCTTGAAATATTCCAATCACGAATATTCTCCATCCAGTGTCGATAGGTATTGTCGAACTTTTTCGGAAAAAACTGGATATCATCGGTTTCCAATACCCCCTTAATAGCAGGTTTAACCAAATCTTCCATTTTCAAGAACCATTGGTCCGACAAACGCGGTTCGATGACCGCTTTGGTACGCTCTGAGGTACCAACATTGTTCATATATTGCTCGGTCTTTATCAAGAAACTTTTTTCCTCTAATTCCTTTGCGATTTCTTTTCGAACTACAAAACGGTCTTTTCCCTCATAATGCAATCCGAAAGAATTCAAGGTGGCATCTGCGTTAAAAATATCGATAGTCTGCAAATTGTGCTTTTCGCCCAACGTTTTGTCATTGATATCATGGGCTGGGGTCACCTTCAAACATCCCGTACCGAATTCGATGTCAACATAGGTATCCTCGATTATCGGAATTACCCTATCACAAATCGGGACAATGGCATTTTTACCTTGTAAATGTCTGAAACGCTCATCATCAGGATTGATACAAATAGCGGTATCTCCCAATATGGTTTCTGGCCGAGTTGTAGCTATCGTAACCTTTTCATCGGAGCCTTCAATTTGATAAGAGACGTAATACAGCAGTCCTTGGCGCTCTTCATAGATCACTTCTTCATCAGAGAGTGTCGTCTGTGCCTCTGGATCCCAGTTTACCATACGGTGGCCTCTATAAATCAATCCTTTGTTGAATAAATCAACAAATACCTTGATGACACCGGCATAACGCTCTTCATCCATGGTAAACGCAGTGCGCTCCCAATCACAGGAACAGCCCAGTTTCTTTAATTGTTCTAGAATGACACCTCCATACTTGTCTGTCCATGCCCAAGCATGTTTAAGAAATTCATCACGGGTCAAATCTGACTTATTGACACCTTCTTCCTTCAATTTGGCCACTACTTTGGCCTCAGTAGCGATCGAAGCGTGATCCATACCAGGTACCCAACAAGCATTTTTACCCATCATCCGCGCCCTTCGTGTCAGTAGATCTTGAATGGTATTATTCAACATATGCCCCATATGCAGTACTCCCGTCACGTTTGGGGGTGGGATAATAATAGTATAGGGCTCCCTATCATCGGGCTCCGAATGAAAGTAGTTATGCTCCATCCAGTAGTCATACCAGCGGTTCTCTGTGATTTCAGGATTGTATTTAGAAGGTATTTCCATTTTTTTGGAACAGTTTTTGGTTAAGCTACACGGGTGCATAAAAAAACACCCAAAAATGAATGTTAAATTATCGGATTTCCCTAGTTTTTCAATGAAATCCGAATACGAAACAAAAATAAGTAACGTTAGTAGATAACAAAAGAATTTTGGAGGTTCATTAAAAACATTATACTTTTGAGATTCACCCAAAACTAAAAAATCATGAAGAAAATTGTACTTGTATTATTTGTCGGCCTTATGGGCATGAGCTTAACCGCACAAGACACGGCTGCAAAAATCGAATTCAAAACGGAAACGGTCGATTATGGCGAGATAGCGAAAGGTGCAGATGGGGTTCGAGTTTTTGAGTTTACGAATACCGGCAATGCTCCATTGATAATCAGCAAAGTAAGTTCAAGTTGTGGATGTACCATTCCTAAAAAGCCAGAAGAGCCAATTATGCCTGGAAAGACCGGAGAGATCCAGGTAAAATACGATACCAACAGAGTCGGCCCGATCAGAAAAGCCATCACGGTGATTTCCAATGCCGAAACACCTACAAAGGTTTTGAAAATCAAAGGAGAAATCAAGGCGTCGGAAGGGAAATAATCTCAACGAAGCTATCAAATAAGAAGAACCTCAGCAGCAATGTTGGGGTTTTTTGTTCTAATATACCCTACTTAGTCTAGTACCACTACTCTAGTACGATTAGAAGAGGTTCAAGGTTTCTTCTCGAACATATCCTTTAGCACGAAGGTAAAAGCCAAATCTGAATCATAGCGTTCAATCAATACACGAATACGTTTGCCTTTTTTCTGGTTGAGCATTTGCAATACCTCTTGAAGCTTGTAACTATGAATGCTCTTGCCGTTAACGGCCAAAATCACATCCCCTTCCTGCAAACCGGCCTCATCTGCCGGACTGCCAGCACGAATTCCAGAAACTATGATTTCAGGTACAAGACTCAAGCGTGTTGTATTTTCCATGAGAATTTGAACATTGCCATAGGTATCTTCCTTTTCCGTCACAAGACCACTAGGGTTGGCAAGACGCTCTGCGACATATCGCACGCCATCATGTTGCAAGTCGATACCGCTAAAGTTGTATTGAAAGGGTATATTAAAATTACCGTTCTTCCGCAAGGTGACCTTACCGTTTCGATAGTCAAAAATGATATTGAAGCGCTTTAATACTTCGCCACCAAGGCTTCCGTTTCTATTTCCCAAGTTTTTGATGGCATTGAACGACTCCTTATCCGGAAAAGCAGCCTTTGCATTATTTAGGGCAAAAGTACCCAGTTTCATGCTCTTGACCCTGGTTCGTTTACCAAAGACATCACCTCCTAAACCACGGCCTAAAAAATCCTCATAAAACGTATCCGGAACACGTATGTCCTCATTCTCAAGAAGCCAGATAGCATCACTGCTTCCGGTATCCAATAACATTCGTACAGCCACACTTTCATCATCTTTCAAGAACACCTCTCCATCAACGTAGGCTTTCTTTCTGATGATGGTCAAGGGCAATTCTTGATGCTTTCTATTTGTTTTGTACTTGTACGATCTGGGCTCGTGAAACTTAATGTTTTGTGAGGCATAATTCATTTCCACCACAAAATCACGAAAAAGATCATAACCGATGATACCGTGAATGGGTATACCTAGGGAAGGAGAAAAATTCAATGACTTATCCAGTACAACATATAGACGTTGCGATTTGTTCTCAATACTGCCTAACTTAAACGTATTGTTTTTTGAACGCAAAGCCTGAATAGGATCACCTTCACCCAAACCCCGTATCGTAATCTCGGAAACTTCATTGATTTGAATAGAATCCTTATCGGACAAATTGAATAGTATGGGTGTACTCACCCCAGTATCCAAAACGAACGACAAGCGCGTGCCGTTCACTTCAATCGGAACGATTACCAAGTTGTTGATCAGATCGAATTTTAGCTTCTCATGCTTTTTTCCAGGAGGCAAATCAAAAGTCTGGGCCATACCCCAAAAGGGAATGATCAGGAGAATAGCGCATATAAAAACCCTTCCCTTATTCATTTCTCGAACAACTTTTGGACAATTTCATTGCTTTAAGATACGAAATTTTTGGAACGCTTAAGCTTAAATTAACATCGTTTAGGCAACTTAAATAAAACGACCGATTATTGGTTTGTCCGGTTCTATTGACGATTTTTGCCAAAATAAATTACCTATGCCATCCATTTCCCAAAAAGGGTCCGCGATGCCTGAATCGCCCATCCGCAAGTTGGTTCCTTTTGCCGAAGACGCAAAAAAAAGAGGCGCCGAGGTCATTCACCTCAATATCGGTCAACCCGATATCAAAACCCCTGAAGTCGCTCTAGAGGCGGTACGAAAAAATACAATTGACGTTTTGGCCTACAGCAGAACGGAAGGTTCGGATACGTACCGGGAGAAACTTGCCCGCTATTATGCAGGTAACGACATTCAGGTATCGGTTGCTGATATTATCGTTACAACGGGTGGTTCTGAAGCACTTTCTTTCGTTATGGGGAGCATTGCCGATTCAGGGGACGAAATTATCATTCCCGAGCCATTTTACGCAAATTACAATGGTTTTGCCACCGGGTCAGGCGTCAAAGTGGTACCGGTCGTATCGCGAATCGAGACCAATTTTGCCCTACCTCCTATTGAATCTTTCGAAACATTGGTCACTCCGAAAACCAAAGCTATTTTAATCTGTAATCCCGGGAATCCTACAGGATACCTTTACAGCAAGGAAGAGATTCGAAAACTGGCGGCCCTGGCCAAAAAACACGACTTGTTTTTGATTGCCGACGAGGTTTATCGCGAATTTACCTATGATGGGGCAACCCACTATTCGGTACTTCAAGAAGAAGGTCTAGAGGAGCACGCTATTATCGTGGACTCCGTTTCAAAGCGGTATAGCATGTGTGGGGCACGTATCGGATGTCTGGTTTCAAAAAACAAAAACGTCATACGAACAGCGATGAAATTTGCGCAAGCCCGCCTGTCTCCACCTACCTATGCGCAAATAGCGGCAGAAGCGGCTCTGGAAACCCCACAAAGCTATTTTGATGATGTAAAAGAGGAATATGTGGCCCGCCGAAATCTGTTGGTCGATGAATTGAAAAAAATCGATGGTGTTCAGGTGGCCACTCCTAAAGGCGCCTTCTATTGTATAGCCGAACTTCCCATTTCGGACGCGGATGACTTTGCACAATGGCTACTTGAAGATTTTAGGGTAAACAACGAAACCGTAATGATTGCCCCGGCAGCCGGGTTTTATGCCACACCAGGTTTGGGAAAAAACCAAATTCGAATTGCTTATGTATTGGATAAAGAACGGCTAAAATGGGCAGTTCACATACTAAAGGAGGCGCTCAATAGTTATATAGGTTGATGCACATCCAGAAAAATATATCCCTTAAACCATACAACACATTCGGCATTGCCGCCAAGGCCAAGTATTTCTGTGAAATCAATTCGATAGAAGACCTCTCAGAAGCACTAGGGTTAGATGACTATCCCGATAAATTTATTCTGAGTGGTGGAAGCAATATGCTGATCACCAAAGATATAGAAGCCCTTGTGCTTCATATCAACATGAAGGGTATACGGGTTTTGAAAGAAGATGGGCATCATGTCTGGATAAAGATTATGGCCGGCGAAAACTGGCATCAAATGGTCTTATGGACCCTCGAACATGATTACGGGGGGCTTGAAAATATGTCATTGATTCCGGGCAATACGGGTACTGCTCCGATTCAAAATATCGGCGCATATGGTGTGGAGCTCAAGGATACTTTTGAAAGCTGTGAGGCCATGGAAATAGACACTTGTCAGATTCAATCGTTTTCTAAGAAAGCCTGTCAATTCGGGTATCGTGATTCGTACTTCAAGAACGAAGGCAAAGGAAAGTACATCTTGACCTCGGTGACCCTGCGTTTGACCAAAAAAAACCATCTGCTGAACACTTCTTACGGCGCTATCGAGAGCCAATTAGAAAAACTGGGCATCACCAGCCCGACCATCACCGATGTTTCAGAGGCTGTTATCGCCATTCGCAGGAGTAAGCTTCCCGACCCGGCCGAATTGGGCAATAGTGGTAGTTTTTTTAAGAATCCCGTAGTGACCCGTACGGAATTCGAGGCGTTTTCTGCAGCACACCCTGAAGCCCCTTTTTATAAAGTCTCCGAGGAAAGCTACAAAATTCCCGCCGGATGGCTTATCGAACAATGTGGGTATAAAGGCAAACGATACGGTGATGCAGGTGTTCATGAGAAACAAGCATTGGTACTTGTGAACTATGCCGATGCGACCGGGACAGAAATTCTAACACTTGCCCATACCATTATGGGTAGCGTAAAAACAAAATTTGGGATTGAAATTAGTCCAGAAGTGAATATAATTGGCTAAGTTCAAAGAAAAAATAATCCCTTCAAACCTAAATTTGAAGGGATTATACCAAACCAAACTAACCAAAAACTAAATGTACATTTACCAGATGTACATCTATTTAATTAAAAAATTTAGATTAAGGCGAATCAACAATCAAATTGATAAATTAGCGTTAATCAACATATATACGGTGAAGAAGATTAATTTGGATGCCCCAAGCTGAGGTTTTTTTCATAATTCCCTGAATGAATGAGCACACTACTTGAAAAACATATTGTTGAGCTCTTGCAAGAGCGAAACGAGAAAGCGATTTCTCTCTTATACGAACACTATGGCGATACGCTTTTCGGTGTCGCCCATAAAGTGGTCCGTAATGAAGAATTGGCACAAGATGTCTTACAGGAAAGTTTCGTGAAAATCTGGAAGAAATCCGATTCTTACGATTCTTCAAAGGCGAAACTATTTACTTGGCTTTTTCGTATTACTAGGAATACTGCTATAGATAAATTGAGAAGTGTCAACACAAAAACCGACAAGGAAATCCAAATGGATGTTTCGGACGTATATAACTTAGGTGTCGATAGCATCAAACCTGAGTTCATGGACGTACGGGAGAATCTCGAAAAAATAGAGGAAAAGTACCAAATTGTGCTTGATGCCCTTTTTTTTAAGGGCATGACCCAACAAGAAGCAAGTGACGAACTTGATATTCCCTTGGGTACGATTAAATCGAGATTGAAAATCGGACTGCGTGAATTAAAAAAGATTTACGGACCAACAATGATAGCAGCAGTAACTTTAAGTATATTGTTATGAAAGACAAAATAAAAATATTCCTGGATACGGATTTATTGGAAAAATATCTCTTGGGAACAACTACGGACGAAGAGTCGTTTCAGGTAGAGCGGTACATTGCAATGTATCCTAAGGTAAAAGAAACGTATGACGAGCTTCAAGACAACTTGGAGATTTTCGCCAAAATGCATGCAATAAAGACTCCTGAAGGGTTAAAAGAGCGCATTATCGGCCGTATTCGAGGTGAAAAGGCAGGAAGAAAGCGATTCTTCCAATACAGTATTGCCGCGAGTTTTGCAGCCCTTCTTTTTGCTGGTGCCGCATTCTTCTTCTACTCTCAAAACCAGAGTCTTCAAGAAGAGAACGACATGGTATCTAACCAAATCAAATTGTTAGAACAAGACATGAAGGAGCAGTTGGAAGATGTTAGAAACCAATTTATTGTGCTGAACAATCCGCAAACCAAGCGTTTGAACGTTAAAGGAAATAAAAAAGCGAAAGAGCTGAAGGCCGTGGCGTACATCAACCCTGTCAAGAAGTTATCCTATATTAATGTGAGCAAGCTTCCGAATCTACCTGAAAACCAATGTTTTCAGATGTGGGCCGAGGTCAATGGTGAAATGGTCAATCTAGGAGTCATCAAAGAATCAATGGAACAAGATAATTTATTGGCACTTCCTTATTCAGATAAGGCGGTAGGATATATTACTATTGAACCTGAAGGAGGAAACATGACTCCGACAGTTGAAAACATCGTGGCGAATATCGCGTATTAAGACCATAGGCAATACAAGTTTTTTGAGGCCCTGACCTTTACGTCAGGGCTTTATTTTTGTATCTTTGCCAAAAGTTCGATTATGAAGTTAGTTGTATTGACCATAGGTATTTTAGCGCTTTGTTTTGCGGGAATCGCCATAAAAATATGGTCAAAAAAAGATGGTAAGTTCGCCGGCACCTGCGCAAGTCAAAGTCCGTTTCTAAATAAAGACGGAGAGGCCTGTGGTATGTGTGGAAAACTTCCTAGCGAACAAGACTGCAGAAAAGATATCACACCTGACCTGCAATAACTGAAACTGCATATATTCACCCCGCTTTAATAGGCCTTTTTGAATTCTAGAGAAAATAGTATACCATCGATTATCGACAAGGCCAGAGCAGGCAATCAAATCGCTTTTAGCACCTTGTTAGACATGTTTTGGAACGATGTGTATGGATTTCAGCTCAAACGCACCGAAAACGAAAACGATGCCGAGGACATCACCATTCAGACGTTTTCAAAGGCTTTTGACAAAATCGACACCTATGACCCAGCCTATGAATTCAAGACCTGGCTCATCACTATCTCAAAGAACATCCACGTTGACCTTTTAAGAAAACGCAAACGTACGCTTGATCGGGCCGGAAACAACGACGACATCAAAAAAGTGCTCGATGCCTCTCCCTCCGTTGAAGACCAGCTCATTACAGAGCAAAACCTTGCCACTCTATTACAACATATCAAAAAATTAAAACCACACTACCAAGAGGTCATTAATCTCAGGTATTTCAATGAGTTGAGTTATGCCGATATTGCTACCGAACTGAAGGAACCCGTAAACAATGTGAAGGTGAAGCTTTTACGGGCCAAAAAGCTTTTGGCTGAAATCATTAAGGGCAATCGCACTTGATCTTTCGTTTTCTCATCGCTATCGATAGTACACAGGTCGGAAGTCCATCGAGTGGCCATTTTAATTCTTAAAAACCGGTAAGGATAACACCGATACCGTCCCCGCTTTTGTTCGTATATTTGTTTAAAATTTGTTCATGAGCACAGCTACAGCAAAAAGTGTTGCCCCACCAAAGGGAAAACCAAAATGGTTACGCGTAAAACTGCCTACCGGCAAGAAATATACACAACTTCGCGGTTTGGTCGATAAATATGACCTACATACCATTTGCACTTCAGGAAGTTGCCCGAACATGGGTGAATGTTGGGGAGAAGGAACCGCAACCTTTATGATTCTGGGAAACATTTGTACCCGCTCTTGTGGTTTCTGTGGCGTGAAGACCGGTAGACCTTCTACGGTCGATTGGAGCGAACCTGAAAAAGTGGCCCGTTCAATTCATATCATGGGAATCAAACATGCCGTAATTACCTCTGTAGATCGAGACGACCTGAAAGATATGGGGTCGATTATTTGGGCAGAAACGGTACAGGCCATACGACGGATGAATCCGACTACCACGCTTGAAACATTGATTCCGGATTTTCAAGGAATCGAGAGACATTTAGACCGAATCGTAGCGGTATCCCCAGAGGTAGTATCGCATAACATGGAGACCGTAAAGCGACTGACACGAGAAGTTCGTATACAAGCGAAGTATGAACGCAGTCTTGAGGTATTGAGGTATATAAAGGCACAAGGAGTAAACCGCACCAAATCGGGCATCATGCTAGGTCTAGGCGAGCTTGAAGAAGAGGTTTTGGAAACCATGGAAGACCTTAGAAAGGTCAATGTTGATGTCGTCACCATAGGACAATACTTGCAACCATCTAAAAAACACTTACCGGTAAAAGAGTTCATTCTACCCGAACAATTTAAGCGATTGGAGGAAGCAGGACTGAAGATGGGCTTTCGCCATGTGGAAAGTGGAGCTTTGGTCAGATCTTCATACAAGGCCCATAAACATATTCTATAGCACGTTCATTTCGGGATTTTTTCCGGAATTACGGAACTACTCTAACACATGGGAAAAACAACGATCGGCATCAATGGTTTTGGAAGAATTGGTCGAACCCTTTTTAGACTACTTCAAAAACACCCACAGTTAAATGTCGTGGCCATTAATGATTTGGCCGACGCCAGAACTTTGGCACATCTATTAAAGTATGATAGCATTCATGGGGTTTTCGAAGGCGAGATACAACACTCTGAGAACATCATTACGGTTAATGGTAATACTTCGGTTCTTTTGAACCATTCACAACCCGAAGCTATTGATTGGTCTGCTCATGACGTCGATATTGTCGTAGAGGCTACCGGGAAATTCAAAACCCGTGAGCAACTGACGGCCCATTTAGAAAATGGGGCTAAAAAAGTGATTCTTTCCGTACCCCCAGCAGACGATACAGTCAAAATGGTAGTCATCGGCGTAAATGAGGAGTGTATAACTGCCGAAGACGCTATTATTTCAAACGCCTCATGCACTACCAATAATGCGGCACCCATGATAAAGGTGATGAACGAACTTTGCGGAATAGAGCAAGCGTACATCACTACCATACACTCGTACACCACAGATCAAAGTCTGCACGATCAGCCTCACCATGACCTGAGAAGGGCTCGTGCGGCATCTCAATCTATTGTACCTACCACCACAGGGGCGGCAAAAGCATTGACCCGAATATTCCCCGAACTGGGTGATGCTATCGGAGGTTGTGGCATTCGTGTACCAGTACCCAATGGCTCACTCACCGATATTACCTGTAACGTCAAACGCCAGACCAGCATAACGGAAATTAACGCTACTTTCAAAGAGGTTTCCGAAAATGAGCTCAAAAAGGTGCTAAAATACACGAAAGACCCTATAGTATCGGTCGATATAAACAATAGTTGTCATTCTTGTACGTTTGATTCACAGATGACTTCGGTAATTGGTAAAATGGTCAAGATCATTGGCTGGTATGATAACGAAACCGGCTATAGTAGCAGGATCATTGATCTTATCAATTTGCTTGTCGATAAAAATTACGTTTGATAGTTGATACACTACATAGAAGTAGGGCAATCATCCTTTTGATATGGATGACCCTGATATGTCCACAACTGTCATATGGACAACAAGTCGACTCCACCTCACAAAAGGTCGATTCCCTCGGTAGGGGTCTCGCCTACTATTTCGATGAAGCCAGAAAACTGAAGAACCAAAACAAACTGGATCTCGCCATCAAGTCGATAGAAAAGGCGGCAGAAGTGGCCGAGACCAATGATGATGTGAAGGCACTGATCGACAGCTACAATAAGTTTGCCATTCTATATCTGGAACTGGGTAAAGACCAAGACCGTGCGCTTTTCTTTTTAGATCGATCCAAGACATTGCTAAAAGATGTAGAATACCCCTACGGAAACGCCATATACCGCTATGTTGATGCCCTCGTTCTTTTCAAGAACGAAAAGAGCTTTCAGGCACTTCTTATGCTGGAACAGGCCAAGCAACTGAATAATGATCGAAACTTTTTCAACAAAATATTACTTGTTGAGGGCGATATCTATACCAGTCTTGAGAAGTACGATGTTGCTTCAAAAAATTACAACTCCCTTATTGTGAATACCGATATTTACGAAAAGGACTATCTCGCAACCAGGGCCTATCTTGGCTTGGCCGCATTACATTTCAGAACAGAGGAATACGATGTGAGCGCTTCAAATGCCGAAGAGGCATTGAAATTGGCCAAAGCCAATAACTTCTTTAAGGAGATTTATGAGGCTAATGTACAATTGACCGAAAGCTATGGGAAACTTGGAAGCTTCGACCTTGCCCTGGAAAGAAACATGGAATTACTACGAATCAAGGATTCTATTTTTACTATCGAAAAAATAAAGACCGAGACAAAGACCGCGGAGAAAATCCAGTTCGAATTCATGGAAGGCCAAATCAAACAGCAAGATGAAAAAATCGAGGAACTGACCGAATCTGAAAACCGCTCTGAAGTCGCCGTTATCTTAACATCCGCCTTTTTGATTATTATTTCACTCTTGGCGGTATCGCTCTATCGAAATAATCAAATTAAACTAAAGACCAACGATTTATTACAAACCAAGAACAACGAGCTTCAAGCGGCAAGGGATGCGGCCGTTAATGCCATGGATGCAAAGACCAATTTCTTGTCAACGGTAAGCCATGAGCTGAGAACCCCACTCTATGCCGTCACCGGACTTACGCATTTGCTGTTAGAGGAAAACCCTAGTGAAAATCAAAAAGAGCATCTCAAGGCATTGAAGTTTTCAGGTGATTACCTTTTAAATTTCATTAACGATATTTTGCAGATCAATAAAATCGATGCGGACAAACTTGAACCCTTGAATATTGATTTCAATCTAAAAAGAACCCTCCAAGAAGTTATTGATTCACTGCAGCAGAGCGCCAGTGCCAATAATACCAAAATCAAACTTGAATATGACGAGGAGATACCGAGTCATTTGATGAGCGACCCCATAAAACTATCGCAAGTGTTTATGAACCTCGTTGGTAATGCGCTGAAATTCACGAAAGATGGCGAGGTACGCGTTATTGCTAAATTATTGAAAAAGGAAGAGGAAGATGTCACCTTGTATTTTGAGGTTTCGGACACCGGAATCGGTATTTCAGAGGAAAAGCAGCAGAGTATTTTTGAAGGGTTTGAACAAGGGTCTATTCAAATAAACCGTGAATATGGTGGTACTGGACTAGGTTTGACCATTGTAAAAAGTCTCTTGGGATTATTCGATAGTCGAATTCAATTGCAAAGTGAATTAGGTAAGGGAAGTACCTTCTTTTTTGAACTTCACCTGAAGAGCAAGGACAGTTTAGTAGACGATATTCCTTTTGAAATCACGGAGCAGGACTTTGATTTTAAAGGGTTGCATCTCATGATCGTGGAAGACAACAAGATTAACCAGGTCATTACCAAGAAGATGCTCACCAAAAAAGACATAACCTGTGATATTGCCAACAATGGCATGGAGGCAGTAGAGTTGGCGAAAGCAAATAAGTATGATGCTATTTTGATGGATATTCATATGCCGGGTATCAGCGGTGAAGAGGCGACCATTCAAATTCGTGAATTCGATAAGGAAACACCGATTATAGCGCTGACCGCTATTTCTTTGGACGATAGTCTGGAAAGTTTCTACGCAGCAGGATGTAACGATGTGGTTACAAAACCTTTTAAACCAGAAGTTTTCTACCAGAAAATAGGTGAAAACATTTTCAACAAAACCGTTAAGGATTCGGCATCATAAAGCCTTCTAAACCGGAGAGCAGCACTGCCTCATCCTCCTCAAAAAATACGTGACGTATAGGCAAATAATACAGATTCGCAACTTTACCTTTTAACCGAACATAATCTTTCTCGGTAGTCACCAATAACTCTTTTGTCTTAAAACTTGCTATCTCCCTAGACGTAAAAAAATGATGGTCTTTAAACGCCATATGATCTATTGTGATGCCTTTTGATTTCAAATAGTGTACGAAGGGTTCAGGGTTGGCGATTCCCGTGACTAGGGTTACCCGCTTTCCGCTAAGGTCTTGCAACGGTAGCGGAGCCCCTTCTGATCGTAATTCCCCATCATACTTGAGATAACTGAACAAAATCGTTTTGGTGTCTTGGACGCCCAATTTCCTTTTAATTTGGTCCTTTTCGCTTAAGGACAAGTTCTCAGGACACTTGGTTACAACAACATATTGAGCCCTATTTACTTGTGAAAGCCCATCTCTGAGATTTCCGCTCGGAAGATACCAATCATCTATATAAAGACTCTCGAAAGAAGTCAGTAAAATGTTCATATCGGCCTTCACCCTTCGATGTTGAAACGCATCATCCAATAAAATCAAATCCGGTCCCACCCGCTTTTGAAGTTGTACGATGCCGTTCCGCCTATCGCTATCGACCGCAACGCGAACTTCAGGAAATTTGAAATGTATTTGATAAGGTTCATCGCCCAACTCCTCAACCGTAGAAGTAGAAGCAGCTAGAACGAAACCTTTTGATTTTCGGCGGTAGCCTCTACTTAGTACGGCAATTTGATGCGAATGCCCAAAATAGCGAATAAGATACTCTATCATTGGGGTTTTACCAGTACCGCCAACACTTAGGTTTCCAACACAGATGGTGGGGGTTTCATAGTGTTCTGAAGTAAGAACGCCTATATCATACAATTTGTTCCTTACATATACGGCAAGAGCATACATCAACGAAAATGGGAACGCTATTTTTCTGAGGAGCCACACAAGAACGAAAATATAATATTTTATCTTTGGTGACCTTACAATCGCTCAATGAAAGTAAAAGAAGTTATAACTACACTCGAAGAATTGGCCCCGTTGGCCTATGCTGAAGATTTTGACAATGTAGGATTATTGGTGGGTGACGCGAACACTAAGGTTTCAGGGGTCTTAGTGACGTTAGACACTTTAGGGAATGTTGTAGACGAAGCCATTACCAACAATTGTAACCTTATTGTGAGTTTCCACCCCATTATTTTCGGAGGGTTAAAAAGACTCACCGGGGCGACCTATGTAGAACGTGTGGTTATCAAGGCCATCAAAAATGACATCGCAATCTATAGTATGCATACGGCTCTGGACAATAACAAGTATGGAGTGAATGCGAAAATATGTGAAATTCTAGGACTTAAAAACACCAAGATACTAATTCCGCAAAAGGGTACGATCAAAAAACTGGTTACTTACGTTCCGAGGGCGGAGGCAGCCCTACTTAAAGACAGGCTTTTTGAAGCAGGTGCCGGAAGTATTGGCAACTATAGCGATTGCAGTTTTACCAATAAGGGTATTGGCAGCTACAAAGCCAATGAACAGGCCCGACCCGTTAAGGGGGTTGTTAGCGAAGTACACCATGAAAAAGAGACCCAACTTCATATCACCTACCCAAAGGCGGTGGAAAGACAAGTGATAGCAGCCCTATTTGAACATCACCCCTACGAGGAGGTGGCTTATGAGATAAGCACCTTGGAGAATCGCAATCAAGATATCGGAATGGGGATGATAGGTGAGCTGGAAAAACCCATGGATGAACTGGAGAGCCTAGAATACATCAAGAAAAAAATGAAAGCCAGTTGCATTAGGCATTCAAAACTTCGGAATAGTCCAGTGAAAAAAATCGCTGTTTTAGGGGGCAGCGGGGCATTTGCTATTGCTGCCGCCAAGGCATCTGGAGCGGATATTTTTATTACTGCCGACATCAAATACCACCAATTCTATGAGGCCGAAGGAAAATTGATTATTGCGGACATAGGACACTATGAAACTGAGCAGTTTACAAAAAACCTATTAGTTGATTATCTTACGAAAAAAATTCCTAATTTTGCCATCCGATTATCGGAGAGTAAAACCAATCCAATCAAGTATTTATAGATATGGCAAAAAAAGCGGAAGCAACGGTAGAAGAGAAATTAAGAGCATTGTATGATTTACAATTAATTGATTCTCGAGTTGATGAGATTCGCAACGTGCGTGGTGAACTTCCTTTAGAAGTGGAAGATTTGGAAGATGAAGTTCTTGGCCTCAAAACCAGAATGGACAAGTTGAAGACGGACGTAGAGACCATAAATTTCGAAATTACGGCCAAAAAGAATTTGATCGATGAGTCCAAAGCACTCATTAAAAAATATACCGAGCAGCAAAAAAATGTAAGGAACAGCCGAGAATTCAATTCCATTACCAAGGAGCTCGAGTTTCAAGAACTTGAAATTCAATTGGCCGAAAAGAACATCAAGGAGTTCAAGGCACAGATCGAACAGAAGAAAATGGTCGTCTCGGAGACTAAAGAGCGTTTGAACGAGAGGGAAACACACCTCAAACATAAAAAAAGCGAACTGGATGCAATTCTTGCCGAAACCGAGAAAGAAGAAAAGGCGTTGCTAGGCAAATCGGAAAAATTTCAAAAAGAAATCGAAGAGCGTCTAGTAAAAGCATATATACGCATACGGAAGAACGTAAAGAACGGTCTAGCGGTCGTACCTATTGAACGAGGAGCTTCAGGTGGTTCGTTTTTCACAATCCCTCCCCAGGTGCAAGTAGAGATTGCTTCACGCAAAAAAATCATCACTGACGAACACAGTGGACGTATTTTGGTCGACCCTGTTCTCGCGGAAGAAGAGCAGGAAAAAATGTCAAAGATGTTTGCCAAGTTATAAGACCATAACTACGAACTATAAAAAGCCATCTGTTGTGAACGGATGGCTTTTTTTATACTTTTATGCAAAGCCATCTCAATGCGTTCCTTTACCCCTTTGCTAATTCTTTTGCTGATTCTTTTGACCTCGTTTGTTACCGCCCAAGATTTGGATACCTATCAATGGAAAAATCGAATCATCTTGTTAAAAGAATCCGATATGGACTCAGATTGGCTTAAGGCCCAGGTCAAGAGGTTACAATCGGATATGGGTAAGTTAAACGAGCGGCAGCTATTGGTTTTCATCATTTCCAATGAGTCGGTCTATGATATTGAAAAAAACCTGGTCGATTTGAACGCCCAGACTATAGTTGAACACTATGGTCTTGATATGTTCAATGGCTTGGCACTTATTGGGAAAGATGGTGGAATCAAGATGAAAGAAGACTTTATTGTGAATCCGAAAATAATTTTCGAACTCATCGATAGTATGCCCATGCGACAGGCAGAAACACAAAATCGGTAGTCTATAGTAATTCTAGTATAGCCCTCTCAACCTCCTCACTATCCCATTTCAAAGCTAAATCCGGTATTTTCAATACCTCTTGCATGATAGTTTCCTGATGGTCTCCAATAGCCAAAGCCTCCGAATAAGGACGCTCTGAAAATGTAACACGAGAATATGCGGGAATCCATTTCTCAGGATATTTCGACGCAAAGTGCTTTTCGATTTTTTTTTGCAACAAGAACTTGGGGTCGGCCGTTTTACTGCTCATTTCAATAAAGTTCCGATAACTTAATTCAGCAATGGCATCCGCGTTGGGCTTCCGTTCTTTCTGATACTCCTGAAAGATAGCCTCCCAGTCGTTCCCATGTTTTGCAATGATTTTATGAAGTATGAAAATGTCTTCAAATCCGGCATTCATTCCTTGTCCATAGAAAGGTACAATGGCATGGGCAGAATCCCCGACTAGGGCAACCTTGTCCCAATATGTCCAAGGGTAGCATTTCATCGTTACCATGGCACTAGTAGGGTTTTTGAAAAAATCCCTGGTCAAGTTTTCGATATCCTTTGTAACATTCGGAAAATAGGTTTTGAAAAAGGTTTTGGCCTCTTCCTCCGTAGTAATGCCCTCAAAGGACACTTCGCCTTCAAAAGGCATAAAAAGTGTACAGGTAAAGCTACCATCGAGATTGGGCATGGCGATGAACATGAAATTTCCCCTGGGCCAAATATGAAATGAGTTTTTCTCCAATTTATGAGTGCCATCCGCATTTGGCGGAATGGTCAATTCCTTATATCCCACATCGATAAAGTCCTGCGAATAGTCAAATCGGCTGCGCCTTTGCATTTTATGACGTACCCTAGAGAAGGCCCCGTCACATCCGAATATCATATCATATTGATATTCTTTCCACTCTCCTTTTTCCGTTTCCCCCGTAAATAACTTGGCCTCCGGAAGTTCTACATCCCATACTTTTTCCTCAAACCTAAATTCCACTCCCTTACCTTCTGCCAAGTCGATCATCTTTCGGTTTAAAACACCTCGAGAAATCGACCAAATAGCCTCCCCGTCCTTCCCATATTTCTGGTAGTACACCTCTTTATCGATGACGTGCATTGCCCTCTTATCAAGAGGGATTGCGATTTTTTTGATTTCATCTTCAAGACCTACCTCTTTTAGAGCGCGCCAACCCCTATTGCTCATCGCCAGGTTTATGGAACGACCGGAAAACTCCACATTCCTGATATCCGGTCTTCTATCGAAAACAGTAATTTGATGTCCCAGTTTTTTTAGGTAAATAGCCAAAAGTGAGCCAACTAATCCTGAACCGATAATGGCAATGTTCTTTGAAGTCTGTATCATAAGTGCTGTTTATCAGCTGTAGATTCTCAAAAAAATCAAAAAGCCTATTTGAATGATTTATCCATCTTAAAGCGAATTGAGCAAACAGGTCTCCTAAACCTTAAAACGCATTTAATACTTTTTTAACGATAGGTGAACGTCTATGAAACACCTTTGTCGCGTAAATATATTGAACATTCCGCGAGAGCGTCTATATATATTCCAAAAAGTCCTTCACAATCGTGTTGTGAAGGACTTTTTTTGTAGGAATTTTTAGTTGAACTCAACAGTCCGCGCTATATTTCTCACTACAATATGGTATTTTCAGACAGCAGCATCAAGATCATAACTTACTCATTCGTAGCTAGTTTTAATCCATTTACCGGGCTCTAGGGTCTTTTTCCCAGAAACGGTTGCCCCACAAATTTCACACTTTACCGATTTTGTAGTCCATAATCGAAAAAACAGGTCTTTTTAGCCAGTAAAGTATGCCTTTGTACCCTATTGAAGTTTCTTTGACGAGTAATTAATAAGGTTCATGTCCCAAATCTTATACCCAAATCAAAGCAAAGGAATACCTGAGCTGTAATTTGAACTTAAACATGAGCCTATGCACAATTATACCTCAAGTAAGAACTTCTTAAGGTCTTTTCTGTTCATTATCTGTGCCATTTCGTCCTCTACTGCGGTAGCACAGATTCAACGCACCTTCAGTCCTAGATTTTCAGATGCTGTCAATGGTGATTTTGTCATGATTGCCAACAATATGGTTTCAGAACACGCGACGCTCGACTATACAGGTACTAGTGATAACCACTTTTTGGCCTCTACCTATGTCGACATCGACTCAGATCCGACCACCTTCAACTCGAGTAGCGCCAATTTGGTAAACCCTGCACCTTCAAGTGCTTGCCTGAGCATTAAAAAAGCCTTTTTATATTGGGCTGCCGCAAATAAAGAATATGGTGTTGACAGTTCGGGAAATTTGACCGGCAACGGCGGAA
Organism: Maribacter corallii; assembly: GCF_047345415.1. Classification (NCBI taxonomy): domain Bacteria; kingdom Pseudomonadati; phylum Bacteroidota; class Flavobacteriia; order Flavobacteriales; family Flavobacteriaceae; genus Maribacter; species Maribacter corallii. The sequence goes on along the minus strand of NZ_JBLFEP010000006.1, from coordinate 373,292 downwards.
CTGAAGTCAACTGGCCTTCTAATCAGGTGAAATTGATGCTGCCCGGTACAAGTATTTATACTATGCTGACCGCGGATGAACTGATCTACGATGGACGTGCGGCACATTTCGTAAACGATCCATACATCGGCATAAAGGATATTACCTCATTGGTACAGGGAACCGCTAGCCCTTATGGCACTTATCAAGTGGCCAATGTCAAAGCCACCGAGGGAGATCTTTTCTCTCATGATGATGGGGGTAACACGGGCACTTCAGGTGGCTGGCAAATCGTGTTCATTTATGAGAGCCCTCAATTAAAACGAAGGAATATTACCCTTTTCGACGGCTATGCCAACATTACTCAGAGCTCTAATTCATTTGATATCTTGTTTGACGGTTTCCAGACCGTTCCAAACGGTCCGGTTAACGCGAATATGTTGATAGGCTCTCTTGAGGGTGATCGTGGTATTTCAGGGAATCAACTCCAGATTTTGGACACCAATGGTAACTGGGCATCACTCTCAACCACCCAACGCGATGCGAATAACTTCTTTAATAGTAAGATCACCGTTAATGGGAATCAATTTTTGGATCGTAACCCCGCCAGCACCAATACACTTGGATATGATGCGGCGTTGTTCGAACTTGCTAATAATGGGAATCAGCTTATAGATAACGACCAAACCTCTGCAACGGTACGCATGACCTCAAATCAAGAGACTTATGGCCTTTACCTTCTAGGCCTAAGTGTAGAGATCTTTGAACCCAGTCTAGGGGCTCTCAACTTCACTACCAGTGTCGTCGGGGCCACTTTCGATCCGGGAGACACCGCACCGGTGGAGATACGATTGAAGAATGTGGGAAATGACAATATCAGAAATCTGGAGATTGCCCTTACCTTACCACCCCAGGTAGAGTTGGCCAATACGGATCCGTTACCTCCTGGAGTCACCTATACGCTCGATAATGGAACAAGGGAACTGCGCTTTTTTGTAGCGGATGGATATACTGATGTAAACGATCCGGAATACGCACTTGGCTTCAATTTGTTCGTGAACCAGGAGTGCGTCACCTGTAGTGCGGTAATCGCTCTTCAAGCTTTGGCAACTTTTACTGGAGAGACAAACCCCGCCATGGTCGGTACCTTGAGCTCAGGAACAGTGGATGCTTGTGGCCTAGGGAACCATGACCCAACTTATCTCTATGTTATTCCGGTTCTGTCTATTGCAGATGCCTCGGGAAATGAAGGAACCGACCTTTCATTCGGCATCACATCTTCTCACCTCTTGGCCGAAGATGCCTCCTTGAATTTGGCCTATACCCACCAGACAACAACAGACGCCGATTATACCCAATTAGTCAGTTTTACGGTTCCGGAAGGTACGGGTACGACCATACTGAACATTCCGACCATCGAAGACCTTCTAACAGAGTCCATGGAAACCTTTGAAATCAGTATTGCCTCAAGTGACCCGATTACCATTTTAGACAATAAGGCCATTGGAAGCATTATTGACAATGATATGTCAGTCATTATCGTAGAGGACTATACACAGGAATATATGTTGTCTTGCGGAGATGAGATACCTGCTGTTCCAGAACTCACTTTCTCAGGGGGTTGCGGAAATTATCAAGTCGACTTTACGGAAATTGAAGAACCCTCTACCACCAGTGGTGACTTCATGATCGTTAGAACTTGGGATGTCACGGATAGGTGTGGGAATTCCGCTTCTTTCGAGCAGATCGTTTTCATTATGCAATTGGAAGAAGTCATTAGTACGATAACCGCATGTACTGCAGACAATCCTATCGACCTCATATCATATCTGCCAGAAAATTTCGATACCAATGGAACATTTACCGTCACCCAAGGAGTTGCAACGCTAAACGGAACCACACTTGACCCTGCAGACCTTGAACCCGGCACCTATGGTATCTCGTATAGTTCGACAATGGGTCGTTGTTCATACTTGGTCCAATTCATCATAGAAGTGAATGCCGACTGTGTGGACTGTAACGAAGAAGACATCACGGTTTCTACCACTGTGACACCAAATGGTGATGGCATTAACGATGTATTTACCGTATTGGGCGGAGAAGACTGTTTCTTTATCTACGATGTCATGATATTCAACCGATGGGGCAAGAAAGTATATCAAGCTGAAGATTATCAAAATAATTGGGCCGGCACTTCGCCTGAAAGTTCATTTGGCTCGAATGGCCTTCTTCCTGCGGGCACCTACTACTATATCATCAATATCAGCAATAGGATCGATTTAAAACCTATTAACGGTTATATCTATTTAGGTACCAAATAAAGGTTCAAACACACATACATTTAAAACACCCCCAAATGGAAAATTCAATCAAACTCACTTGCGTGATGTTCGTGGTCATGAGCGCTGGCATATATGCCCAGCAGTTACCCCAGTTCACGCAATATATGTACAATACAATTTCTGTCAACCCTGCGTATGCAGGAAGTCGTGAAACGCTGAATGTAACCGCCCTACATCGAAACCAATGGGCCGGTCTTGAAGGGAATCCGACGACCAGTACCTTATCCGTCCATACACCGTTACGTAACGATAATATCGGTCTGGGAATCTCTTATATCGGGGATCAACTCGGGTTCGAAAAAACGAATTATGTCTACGGAGATTTTTCATATTCCGTACTTCTGGGCCGAGAAGTAAAGCTATCGCTCGGTCTAAAAGCCGGTTTCACCAATTACAGGCTTGATAATCCTGATCTTAACGACCCTTTCTTTAACTCCAATTTCAACAGTTGGAACCCAAATTTTGGGGCCGGAGCTTTTATTGGTTCTAACAAATGGTATATCGGTGCCTCTGTACCTCGAATTCTCAATACGGATTTGAATGAAGGAGAATTTGAAGCTTTGGAGCGAAATAGTTATTATGCCATCGGTGGGGTCGTTCTAGATATTTCCGAAACAGTGAAGTTCAAACCCACTATAATCGCCAAATTCACCAATGGGGCGCCGGCCACTTACGACATTACAGCCAGTTTTCTCTTCAATGAAAAATTCTGGTTAGGTGCTTCATATCGTTTTAATGATGCTTCCAATTTCGGGGTTATGATGGATTACCAAGTAGCTAGGGATTTCAGAATTGGCTATGCTTATGATCTTCCTACCGCTACCATTCGTCCCTACACTGGGGGCACCCATGAAATCATCTTGATTTACGAACTCTTCAAAAGACGATTAGGCGGCGTGAAATCCCCAAGATACTTTTAACACATACAATTTACCATACATGAGTTACAGAAAACCATATACAATGCTGTCAGTGTTCCTCCTATCAATTCAACTGATAAGTGCACAGTACAATGCGCAAAAAAAGGGAGATTACTATTTTGGACAATTTGACTATGCTAAAGCTATTCCTGAATATCAGAAAATGCTGAAGGGTAATTTGAATCCGGAACATGCGAATCGCCAATTAGCGGAATGCTATCTTTTACTTCGGGAATTCAAGAAGTCAATTCCACATTTTCAGATGACTATCAATGATGCCAGTTTACCACCTGATTACTTATTTAAGTACGCCATGGCCCTATATGCCAATGGACAACGAAAACAATCAGCGAAATGGCTAAAACTATACAAGAAGTACAATGAGAACGATTCGCGTCTGAAACGCTTTCTTAAAGATGGCAATTTAGCTTCTATTGTATTTAACAGTAGACAGCGATACGAGGTAAAACCCGTTCACTTCAATTCTGAGCAGAGTGATTTTGGGGCATTTACCAGAGGAGGTGATTTCTTTTTCGCTTCTTCCAGAACGGATGAAGTAAACGGAGGCACTTACGGCTGGAATGACCAACCATGGTTAGATCTCTTTGTGGTTCGAGAAGATGATCCGCTCTCCAGACCGAAAAAAATAAAGGGAGATGTAAACACGAAATTCCATGAGAGTAATCTGGTATGCTCTACCGATTATAAAAACGATACGATTATCTACTTCACAAGAAATAACTATTACAAAAAAAAGAAAGCCTATGGCGCAGAGCATGAAATCAATTTAAAGATTTTTACCGCGATTAAAAATCATGACCAATGGAAGGTAGACCGCAGTTTACGAATCAATAGCGATTACCACTCGACCGGACATCCAACCATCACACCAGACCGAAAAAGAATTTACTATACATCGGACCGACCAGGCGGGTTTGGCGGGACTGATATCTACTATTCTGAAATTCACGAACGAGGTGGAATTGGAAACCCCATAAATGCAGGGCCAGTCATAAATACGGAGGGTAATGAAATGTTTCCATTCATAAATACGGAAAACAAATTGTTCTTCTCTTCGGATGGGCACGTTGGTTATGGTCAATTAGATGTTTTCTCAACCATTTCAAATGAAAAAGGCGAAGTAATAGACGTTATTAACTTGGGGTATCCCTTGAACAGTCCCGCGGACGATTTCGCATTTTACGGGCATAAAAATGGAATTACGGGCTATGTAAGTTCCAATAGAGAGGGCGGTGTCGGTAGTGACGATATTTATGAGTTCAAATTCACGCCGGCTTTAGATATGGAAGGCTTCGTTAGCGATGGAGTCAACAACCAGCCCCTAGATAATGTTCGCATAAAACTATTCGATCAACGAACTAAGACCTTGGTCATGGAAACGACGACCGACTCGAATGGGTACTACAGACTTCCCGTGAATAGAAAGTCCAATTATCGTATTGAAGCGTCTAGGAATACCCACCCGACCGAGACACAATTCTTCAACACTTATCATACTTCGCCCCAAACAAAAATGATGCGAAGGGATATCGTTTTACAACCGGTTCTAGACCTAAAACTGTTGGCCAATTTGAACAAAATCTATTTCGATTTCGACCAAAGTGATATCCGACCGGATGCAGCTACCGAGTTAAATAAAGTAGTCAAATTGATGACGAAAACCTATCCGGATATGATTATCAAGTTGGAAGCTCATACCGACCCGATCGGGAGCCATGGGTATAATGACAAATTATCGGAGGCAAGAGCGAAATCTACCTACGAATATCTCATCGCGAACGGAGTTCCTATTGAGCATATTATCTCGTACAAAGGTTTTGGCAAGCGAATGCCCGTAAATAGTTGCACCGATCAAAAAGACTGTTCCGCGGAAGAACTGGAACTGAATAGAAGAACTGAATTCCCGATTTTACAGATTAAAGAAGGAGTTGCACTAAAATAGTTTTTTTCCATGTGTGTTTAAAAAAAGCCCTCAACAAGGAATCTTGGAGAGGGCTTTTTGATATGTAAATAATGAAGAGTTGTTACTCTAGAATTCCATCCACAATTCCATATTCAACTGATTCAGCCGCGTTCATCCAATAATCACGATCGAAATCCTTCAGTACTTTCTCAAATTTCTGGCCACAGTTATCAGCTAATATCTGGGCACTTAATTCTTTGGTCTTTATGATTTCCTTTGCTTGAATTTCAATATTCGACGCTTGCCCGCGCGCTCCTCCACTCGGCTGATGAATCATCACTTGAGCATGTGGTTGAATGAAACGTCTTCCCTTTTTACCGACAGATAGTAATATAGAACCCATTGAAGCGGCCAATCCGGTGCATATAGTCGATACCGGGCTCTTCAAGGACTTAATGGTATCATACATTGCAAAACCCGAAGTCACATAACCTCCTGGGCTATTAATGAACAGTTGAATCTCCTTGTTGTTCTGCATATCTAGATACAACAAACGATCGATTACATGTTTGGCCGAGTCATCGTCGACCATTCCCCAAAGAAATACCTTTCTTTCTTCCAATAATTTTTCATCTATCGCTGCTTGTACTTTTCCTTTTTTAGCGCTCATTGTTAGATTTTTGTTAGGCTTCAAAATTAAGGAAATAATCGGATACTCCCTGTGCAAGGCTATCAAAAAGTCTTTACTTAGACTTTACCTTAACTCGAGGATACCATCTTCCTACTGCGGTATTTTAAGAAAGAAACGAACTTGTTGCTCAAAAAAGCCCCCATTTGAAAATTAGGTGGGTAAAAGCAGTTATATTTGATTAAATTCAGGAATCATGAAAAAAATCGTACCCTTCGCTCTGGTTGTTTTCGTAACCACCACCAGTTTTATACTAACCAAGAAAGTGGTCAAGAACTTGACCCAAGAAGAAGGTATTCTAGAAAAAGTAGCCAACGCCCATGGTTTTCAGAATTGGGGCAATGTAAAGGAAATCAAGTTTACTTTTAACGTTGACCGTGATACCAGTCATTTTGAGCGCACTTGGATATGGAAACCAAGAACCAATGACATCACTGCCATAACCCCCGGAAAAACCCTAACCTATAATTGGGCCGACATGGATAGTGTGGCCTACAAGACCAACGGAGGGTTCATCAATGATAAATTCTGGCTTCTTGCCCCTTTTCAACTCCAATGGGATGCAGACAATGTCACCCACGAACATATACTGGTTTCAGAAGCACCCATAAGCAAAAAGCCCATGCAGAAATTGACCATTGCATATGGTTCGGAGGGCGGATATACTCCCGGTGACGCCTATGATTTTTACTTTGGTGAGGATTATATCATTCGAGAATGGGTCTTTCGAAAAGCCAATCAAAAAGAACCGTCATTGATTACCTCTTTTGAAACTTATGAAGAGACGAAGGGGCTTAAAGTAGCAACTATGCACCAAACAGGAGATGGCTCCTTTAAGTTGTACTTCACAGGATTGGAGGTAAAATAATTGACCATCTTATCAGAATTTAGCAGACGAAACTCTTTTGAGACCCAAGATGGGGTCTTTATGATTAGAATCAACGAAAAGGACAAAGTACATGTGGTGAGTAGAAATCCGAACCAGTCTGTTGATTTTCTTTAGCTCTTATTTCTTCGCAGGATAAATGTGGACAAGAATACCAAAATCGAACAGCAGAGCAACACGATAAAACTGGTAGTCAGGGAAGAACGTTCGGCCAAAAAGCCTAAAATCGGAGGTGCTGCTAAAAAGCCCGAGTAACCCGTACCGGCTATAAAAGAGACCCCTTGAGAAGATTCGATACCTTTTATAGTCCCCCCTATTCGAAAAAGTTCGGGTATGATGACCGAAAACCCCAGACCGATACAGGCAAAACCTAAAATCGCCAAGTAAACTTGCGTACTCAATACGGCAATATATCCTAAGACAGATAAAATGGCACCTAAGGCCACAATTTTTGTAGAGCCTATTTTCTGACTAATACCATCCCCTAAGAATCGACCTAAGGTCATTGTTATTGAAAATGTCAAAAAACCCGCACCCCAAAGTACTTCAGGAGCCTGACTGACCTCTTTTAAATAAAGCCCACTCCAATCCACAATAGCTCCTTCGCCACCCATGACCATAAACGACACCAATCCTATAATCAACAGCGGTCTAAATAATTTCAAACTAAATGGCTCTTTCTCGACCGGGGCAGCAACTATATGAAAGTAACGCTTGCGAAACAGTACATTGATGAATAATACAACGCCTATGGCCAGTAACATATGTAGGGACGGATTTGACAGTACGGGGATCAAGAAAATGCCAAGGCCCGCCAAAACGCCTCCCAAACTGAAAAAACCATGGGCTGCCGACATGAAGTTTTGCTTATCGGCTTTCTCTACTTCTGTCACCAAGGTATTCATCGCAATATCGGTAAACCCGTGTGTTGCCCCAAAAACGAAAAGTGCCGCCATAAGCGTATAGTAATTTGGCGCTAAGAGCGGTAAAACTCCGGATATACATATGAGAATAAGGCCATACCACGTTGCTTTGCCCACCCCTATTCTATTGATGATTTTCGCAGCAATCGGAAATACTGTAAAGACCCCCAGAGACAAAAAGAAAATGGCAATACCCAATTGCGATTTGTCGATACCAAGGTTTTCTTTGACAGTGGGTATATAAATGGCCCAAGTACCAAAAAGTATGTTTAAACTGGCAAAAATCCATGCCGGTGCAAAGTATCTCGGATTTGATAAGATGAGTTTAAGCGATTTCATGAATTGGTTTGGTTTAATCGATTCCGGTAACAAAGTAATCCAATATCAAGATAAACTTCTTGGTGCAGGTGTTCCAATTATATGACAAATTATTCCTTGGATATGCTTTTTAGAGTTAAAAATGGTAATATTGACCCATGAATCCTATTTATGAGCATATTGAGGTAGCTGCGAACACCTCGTTAAAGGTAGCGACCTACACACACGAAAAAGACTGTCCAACATCCAATTGGCATATCCATCCCGAATATGAACTCGTATATATCAGAAATGGTTCCGGAAAATTGCAAATCGATTCGAAAACACTACCCTACCATAATGGAGCACTACTATTTTTAGGACCGAATATTCCTCATGCAGATTTTGGCAACAAGGATTTTACGGATAATTTTGAAGTAGTCATCCAATTTACCAAGGGTTTCGTCATGGAAAAATTGACCGTTTTTCCAGAGCTAAGAAGACTGAAGAAGCTGATTCAAGCATCACACAGCGGACTGGTATTCAGCACTACTATAAAAGATGAACTTACCAACGCCTTTGAATCGCTAGCCTATGCCAGTGAACTTAAAAAACTAGTTGGTTTCCTTGCCATTTTAGAACGTCTTTCCGACACCGACCCATATGAACGAATAGTTTGTAAAGAAAACAATATCACCCACAAAACCGTTGACGCAAATCGTCTTGAAACGATATTTCAGTTTGTGAATGAACACTACGACAAACAGATCAGTACCGAAAAACTTGCCAAACAAATCGGGTTGACCCAAAATTCTTTTTGTCGGTTTTTTAAAAAAATGACCAAAAAAACATTTGTCCAATTTGTGAACGAGTTCAGAATAGGAAAAGCAGTGGAATTTTTCAATGAAAACACATTACCGGTATCCGAGGTTATGTACAAATGCGGGTTTAATGACCCTTCATACTTTACAAGGCAGTTTAAAAAATATCAAGGGAAAACACCATCGGCATATATGCTACAGTTATAGCTCTTGGTCACTTGACGGAGTCCAAAAAAATTAGTACGTCGACTTCAAATTTCCAGGTTTCCCAACCTTCGGCAATAAAACAATAAAGACCGTCTTTTGACGGCCTTCATTGCATTTTATATCGCCTTTTTTTGGTATTGGCCAATCACCAATCCATCTAGACTTTAGCACTTATCCACATTGCTTTATAAAATTCCATCTGGTGAAGTCCCTTTCAAACAAGTAGCCTCTATAGGTAACACGATCTCCTACGAAGTATCTTTGATTTGGAGACCAAGGTGCTACTCCATCACAGGCATCCGTTGTACCTCCTGTATCACCGCCTTTTTTTGGGTAAATTGAATTGGTACCTCGAACATCCAAGGTGGATAATTGCGCCTGTCGTCTTGGCAGTACATTGCCATTTAAGTCCGTAATTGTGGGGCGCCCATTTTTGCTGAAAGTATAGCTACCATACATCATCGTAGAGTTGACATCAAATTGATTCGTCACCAAAGTTGCCGAATTACTCTTATAAAATTGATCCTTCGCATTGTTTTGAATATTATCAAAATTGATACGAATGAAATTATCCCGGTCCCTTCGGTTCTGCTCATGAATATAGCCCAATGTATGCCCTATTTCATGGATGATGACAACTGCCGTGGCCCGGGTACCCAAGCGAATGAAACCTCTAGAACCATTCATTCCCAAGGTGGCAACACCAGAATTACTATTTGACCCAGACGAGGAAATAGTCACATAATTGGATTCATTGGTCCATTTCTTGAAACGGACATTGGTTTTACTCGTCCACTCATTGAAGGATTTTTGAAGTTCCGATCTTACTGTGGAGCTCAGACCCGAAATGCGATACACCACAGTACTATTCGTCCATTTTCGAATACCGCCACCGAGGGCCAGTGCAGCACGACTATCGACGGGTTCAGGGTTCTCTTCGTACGCATCGGCGGTATCGGACAGTTGATTTTCAAATAGGCGTGCATCACTACCGGCTAAACTATAGGTGCCGTCATCCTCTAGTTGCACTTTTACGGCATCGCCTAAAAAGTACTTCGTAATAAACTTTGATTCTTCGTCAAGCTCTTGTGACGTTTCGGGGTCATTACGCTCTAGTGCTTCATCATCTTTATTACATGCTGCGAGGCATAAAAAAATTGCCAGTACTAATGGCAACAGATGGTTTCTCTTTGTTGTACACTGCATTCTTTCGATTTTAGGGTTCATAATCATCTTAATTTTGGGGTTAAAATTTTCAGTAATCCAAGAATTACCTAGATGTATCTAAAATCGGGAGGGTCTTAAAAGGACAGCACAATGACCTGTTCACTTTCTATAAATAGATACGTATAGAATCCGGTCTTAGATCGATTGGAAAAGGAGGAAAAGTTTTGGATGCTTTTTAGCGAACACCAAACTGTATGCTAAACGCAGATTTCGATAAAAGTTATCGGAAAATAACCGAAATCACTTACAGGAAACCGGTGTCTTGTTAATTGATGTGTACTTTAATTTTGGTGAATGCCCTCCTCTAATATGCATCCAAAACGATACATATCTTCATAGGAACAATAAAAAGGTGCCGGAGCTAGCCGAATGACATTGGGTTCACGCCAATCGACAACGACTCCATTTTTCATTAAAAAATTGAACAACGGTTTCCCATACCCGTGTAAAAAAACGGATAGTTGGCATCCACGATCTTTTGGGGTAATGATTTCGAACTTACCTTTCGTATAACGCTCCACTTCCTGCAGAATGAACTCTAAATAAGCCGTGAGTTTTTCCCTTTTTGTGATCAAGGCTTCCATTCCTACTTCTTCGAACATTTTTAAAGAGGCCAAATACGGGGCTAAGCTCAAAACGGGAGGATTACTGACCTGCCAAGCATCTGCGTTATGCATGGGTTCGAATTCGGGCTTCATCAAAAAGCGGGTTTCCTTCTTAGTTCCCCACCAACCTTCAAAACGGGGTACGTCCTTCCGGTTCAAATATTTCTCATGCACAAAGATCCCTGACGCGTTACCCGGACCGCTGTTCATATATTTGTAACTGCACCAAGCTGCAAAATCGACTCCCCAGTCATGAAGTTGTAAATCAATGTTTCCTACGGCATGCGCCAAATCCCAACCGACCTTGGCACCAACGGATTTGGCAGCCTCAGTAATGGTCTCCATATCAAAGACCTGTCCGTTATAGTAGTTCACGCCACCGATAAGCACCAAAGCCAATTCGTCACCTACCTCATTGATTTTCTCTAGAATATCCGCGGTTCTCCAACTATGCTCACCCTCTCGTTTCTGCACTTCAACGATGACCTCCTCGGGATTCAACCCATGAAACTTCACCTGACTCTGAAACATATATTGATCCGAAGGAAAGGCCTTTTCTTCACAGATAATCTTGAATCGTTTTGCCGTGGGTCTGTAAAACGAGACCATCAAGAAGTGTAGGTTCACCGTCAGTGTATTCATAACGGATACTTCTTCTTTTTTTGCCCCTACTACTTTGGCCAGGGGTGCTGCAAGTCGTTCGTGGTAATCCCACCAGGGTTTTTCCGCATGAAAATGACCTTCAACGGCAAGTTCGGCCCAATCGGTCATCACCTCATCGATATAGTGTTGCGTATTTTTAGGTTGTAGTCCTAACGAGTTTCCTGTGAAATAAATGACCTGTTTTCCGTCGATTTTTGGAAAGTTAAAGGCATCGCGATATGCTCTTAACTCATCTGCCTGATCTAATTGTTGCGCATATTCCAAGGTATTCTGAAAATCCATAGCATGATTTTTCCCAAAAATACGACAAAGGCATGAGATCTTGCTATGGTCTACGCCAATCTCATCTCAATAATATGCTTTCTGAATCCTATCTTTTCATACGCCTTGATTGCTGGCATATTACCATCGTATACAGTCAAACGAATTTCGTTCAATCCCTTTTCCGTTGACCATATTTTGAGTTCCTTGATAACAAGGGCATTGAGTCCCTTTCCTCTATAATCAGGGTGCGTATACATAAAACCAAGATACGAGTAAAACTCATGGTCTAAATAAGGTCTTGCCCGCTTTTTCAGGGCATAACCGGATGCAACTATTTTGGTATCATAGGTCACCACAATAACTTGGGCATCTTCAGAATGAATAAGCTCGTCAAGGTCATAATAGGTTATCGGATCTTCGGCCAAAGTGGTATCAAAGGGCCTTTCCGCAAGAATCACCCCTTGTTCAAACTTCAGAAGGGTTTTTAAATCTTCACTCGTGGCCGCTCTTACGAGAAATTCTTCCATAGGTTCACTGCTTACTTTTGATAGACAATACGCCTAAAGTACTATATATTTACAAAAAAATAGAGCAATGCATTTTCTATCCGAGGTTTTGGAAACCTATATTCAAGAACATTCCGAAGCCGAGCCCAAACTACTTCAAGAGCTTACCCGCGAAACCCACTTGAAAGTGGTTCGTCCGCGTATGATCACCGGGCATTTTCAGGGAAGAGTATTAAGCATACTCTCAAAACTCATCAACCCTAAATATATACTGGAAATAGGCACATACACGGGTTATTCGGCCCTTTGCTTGGCCGAAGGGCTTCGAAAAACCGGAATGTTACATACCATCGACATCAACCCAGAACTTACCGATATGCAACGCCGTTATTTCGACCAAAGCGGCTTTGGTGAACAAATTGTACAACACCTGGGGGATGCCCTAGAGATAATTCCCCGTTTAGAACAAGTTTTCGACCTTGTGTTTATCGATGCCGAAAAACTGAGTTATGACGCCTATTTCGAAGCAGTACTACAAAGGACGACCAGTGGCAGTATCATTTTGTCCGACAATGTCTTATGGTCAGGGAAGGTAGTGACCCCATTGGATCCTAAGGACAAGGTAACCCCAATACTGCTGAACTATAACCGAAAACTGAAGGAAGACCCACGGGTAGAAACAGTGTTATTACCGATTAGGGATGGTTTAACCCTCTGTAGGGTACGATAATTGCGGTATACGATTTATAAAACAACAGTGCTGTCAAAATACCGACCAAGGTGCCCACGATAATATCCAATGGATAATGGACTCCCACAAAAATTCGACTGGTGGCAAAAAGTAACGGCCAAATGTAAAAGAACCAGGCCCACTTGAAGCGTTTTCTTAAAAAGAGGAATACGAGTGTCGTAATTGAAAAGGAGCTGGCCGCATGGCCTGAAAAGAAACTGTAAGTTCCAGGATTTTTCAGAATACGGATCAGGGTATTCACCGTCGCATCATTATTGGGTCTCAATCGGGCGAAATAGTTTTTGGTCAAATCAGTAGCCACCGAAATGAAAACGATCAATAGGGCCACGGTCAGCAAAATATAAAACGCTTCCTTTCTGGGATACTTTAGAAAGATGGCAACAATAAAAAAAATGAAAAGTGGTATCCAAGTCGGAAAGTTGGTGATGGTCGTCCAAAACCAATCATATTCATCGACCCCTAAATTGTTCAGATAGATAAAGGTATCCCTATCCCATTCCAACAATCGTTCAAGCATTTCAGTCTCTTTTGATGGTGCCCGTAATCTTTTCGACCCCATCTTTGACTTCACCGATTTCTTTGGTCAGACCTGAGGTCATGTTTTCCTTTACCTCATCGATATCTTTTTTGATATCCGAAACGAAACTAGTATCGATGCCTTGTTTGTCCGCGCTCTTTTGAATCTCTTGTTTAATATCTTCCGTCGCATCTTTCAGCTGGCGCATGCCTTTTCCAAGACCCTTTGCTATTCCCGGTATCTTATCGGCCCCAAAAACCATGACCACGATAAACATAATAAAGAATATCTCGGCTCCGCTGATAAATAAAAAATGCGTCAAAAACATAGATACAAATATAATGAAGTTTACATACCCCATGAAAAAAGCCCCGTGAAATACGGGGCTTTGAATTGTAAAAACCGGTTTTCTAACCTTTGATTTTTTCTTTCATTTGGTCAAAATCGGACTTTTCTTCTTTTCTTGGCCAGCCGTTATTGGTGGTATCGATATCAGCCGTTTCGGCCTTTGGATCGATGATGATTCCGGTCAATTCTTTTTCTGAAGACAAGACTACACTGACTTCCTTATCGTTCTTTCTCCAAATCTCCGGTGGATAGGTAATGTTCTCCTTTGAGCCATCTGCATAGGTATACTCTACAATCAACGGCATTGGAATACCGCCTGGCTTATCATAGGTAACCTCATAAAAATACTTAGGCTCTTTTACGTTGGCACGTTCAGCGGCGGTCATATTGTCCATCATAAACTCTTTTAAGGTCTGTGAGCTTTCCGATGGTGCCTTTCCTTTCATACTCTCATCAAAATCCTCGCTGCCTTCTTCGGCCAAGTATACCAGTGGAGGTAAATCAGCTTCGGTCAGGTTACGAGCCGCCATATATTCCTCCATTTTCTTAGTGGGTTTGTTCGTCACATAGTACTTTTTGATGCCCTTAACGCCTATATCCACATAATCGGTCGTATAGAACCACCCTCTCCAATACCAGTCCAAATCAACGGCAGAAGCATCTTCCATCGTTCTAAAAAAGTCCTCGGGTGTCGGATGCTTAAATTTCCAGCGTTGGGAATAGGTCTTGAACGCGTGATCAAACAATTCGCGTCCCATCACCGTTTCCCTAAGGATATTCAAAGCGGTCGCAGGCTTGGCGTAAGCGTTCGGTCCGAGTTGAAATACATTTTCAGGATTGCTCATGATTGGTGAAATCGTACTCTGATCTCCACTCATATAAGGAACTATCTTCGATGGTGCGCCCCTTCGGGAAGGATACGCGTCATTAGGTGCCACTGCTTCAGGATATGCTTCTCCGAATTCCTGTTCGGCCATATATTGCATAAAAGTATCTAGACCTTCATCCATCCAGCCCCATTGGCGTTCATCGGAATTCACGATCATCGGGAAAAAATTATGACCGACCTCATGAATAATAACACTTATCATTCCATATTTTACACGGTCTGAATACGTTCCATCGGGATTCGGACGACCGTAGTTCCAACAAATCATCGGGTACTCCATTCCTTGGTTTTTGGCATGTACCGAGATTGCTTTGGGATATGGATAATCAAAAGTGTGACTAGAATAAGATTTCAAGGTATGGGCGACTGCCTTTGTAGAATACTCTTCCCACAGGGGGTTTCCCTCTTTGGGGTATAATGAAACCGCCATAACATCCTTGTTTCCCATTTTTACCGCCTGCATGTCCCAAATGAACCTTCTTGACGTTGCAAAACCGTAGTCGCGTACATTCTCCGCTCTAAACTTCCAGGTTTTTTTCTTCTGGGAAGCTTCTTTTGAAGCTTCTTCCGCCTCTTCTTGTGTCACAATGATTACCGGCTTGTCGTATGATTTTTTTGCCTTCTCATAGCGCTTCATCATGTCTTTTGTAAAGACTTCCTTTCTGTTTTGGAGGGTTCCGGTTGCATCTAAGACGTGATCGGCAGGTACGGTAATATTCACATCATAGTTTCCGAAATTCAACGCGAATTCGCCATTGCCCCAAAATTGATGGTTCTGCCATCCTTCGACATCATTATAAACCGCCATTCGTGGAAAAAATTGAGCGATGACATAGGCGCGATGGCCATCCGCGAATTCCTCGTATCCTGAACGGGCCCGATTTACCGTATGATCCGGAATATTGAAATTCCATTTGATTGAAAACGACACCTTTTCCTTGCTTTTTAGAGGAGTAGGCAAATTGACGCGCATCATGGTAAAGTTAACAGTATGCGACAGCGGTTTTCCAGCGGCATCCTTTACTTCTTCGATGACAAAACCGCCATCAAAAGGTTCGCCCATATATTTGCTGGCAAAAGATCCGGGCTGCTCGGCCAAAGGTACTCCCCCACCGTTTTTCAATCGGGCTTTGGAGTCTTTTGTTCGAATGTTCTGATCTAATTGCACCCAAAGGTATTCTAGATCATCCGGAGAATTATTGGTGTACGTAATCGTTTCCTCACCATAAATTTTATGATTCGCATCATCAAGCTCGATATCCATTACATAATCCGCTTGCTGTTGGTAGTAATCCGGACCAGGGGCTCCGGATGCAGAGCGAAAGGTGTTCGGAGTCGCAAATTCTTCATATAACTGTTGGAACTTGCTCTGATTGGTATGCCCAGGTTCTTTTACTTTTTCTTCTTCTTGAGCGCTCAGTACTGCCGTGAAAACAAACAGTAGGGACGCCAAACAATACTTGAGTTTCGTCATTTTCTTATTTAATTAGTAGTAATTCGAAAAGTAAAGTTTTTTCAAGAAATTGTTAAGAAATGTTACAAGTTTAACACTCCTTTAGTATTCTCCTTCATGAGCACAAAACTCTTCTTCTTCCCATCGATTTTGAAGTGAACAATGTTTTGTTGGTCATCGAAAAGGTCGGTAAGCATCTCATTTTGTATCTGGATGCTGCTTACTTCCGGATACTTTAACTGAGGTATTTCGAGATAAAATATGACAACATCATTGTCATATTTCTTGCCGATGTAGTCATAGGTTCGGGGTTCTCCGTTCACCTCTACTACGAACTTGGTCCGCAGGTATTTTTCCAAATACTCCTCAGCTAGGGGCGATTCCCGTTCCGTGTCCAATTCCGTATAGATATCATAACGTTCTTTCATAACGGCATCCATATCATCGATAAACACCCGGGAAGTAATCTGTAAGGCATCTTCTTTTTCGGAGTATCCGACATTGGTAACGCTAACATAAAATTTATGCACGGTGGTAAATGCAAGTAAAGGCAAGAACACCAAGAGGAAACATTTCTTTAAATGATGCATAGTATCTTTTTAGAGGAACAAAAATAAACAAATCGCGTGCCAGTTATGAATCAATCGGCATGATAGTCTTTACAAACGATTCGATCAACATCAGAAAAAATGTTTCGAAAGTCAGTCGTTTTCATTTTTTCCGGTGCCCAGTTCTGCAGGTCGATCGTAAACTACACTTACCCAATTACAGGTCATCGGAACGTCGGAATCAATTGGGGTCCATCTCATTATTTTTGCGGTAAGCAACACTTTTTGATTTTATAAAGTCCCATATCTTCAATCGATCATGGGTATCCACAATGGTCTGAAAAGCGGAATCCACTTCACAGAAATAGAGCAGATCATCTATTTTGTTTTCAGGTATGTTCAGTTCGGTCCGAAAGATGGAATCAGGATAAAACTCCTTCACCCGTTCTGTTCTGGAATACAGCTTATTTCGAGCTATTCGTTTCTTCAACATCTTGGTACGACCACTTATACCGTTTAGAATAGGGTTGAGAGGAATGATTCCTGCACCGGTTGTGGCTTCAAATAGTTCTCGTTCAGCTTTTGACGGAACCCTAGCATAGGCATTGGGCAACCCAACGGTGTGGGCCGTAACCACTTTTTCGGTTTTGATGACCTGCAGATCTTTTGCAATATTACCTGAAAGGTTATAGGGCGTCACAACAACTTCATCGAGCACCGTCAGTGATTCCTCCAAAGAAACGCGTACCAGCTTCTGCGCTAAAATGGCCGTAGTGATGACCAGCTCTTTCTTCTTGTACTGTACCGCCGAAAAGACCAGGGTATCGTTCAAATTTGCCTTGATGGAAAAGTACCCATCGATATCGGTAATGGTAGCTTTCTTAGTCGTCGTGTTCAACACATGGGTCGCGGCGACATCGCCATCTGCACTGGACACCTTACCCTCCAGTTGTCTTGAAAAAAAGTTCTGAGCAGTCGAAAAAGCCGAAAAAGATAAAAACGCTATGAAAAGAAGTCTATTTTTCAGCATTTATCTCTTGAAGGAATGTTTTACTATGGGTTACCAAAAAATCGATCAACTGAAATTCGTTGTCTTTCTTTAACAAGGATTGCGCGGGCATCTGCGCATCACAATAAAAAAGAAAAGCTTCTATTTTATCTTGTGGAACCTGTAAATCGAGCACAAAAAATTCATCATCATACACCTGTCTTAGCACCTCGCTCATCTTTAGAGGGGCCTTTTCCTCTTCCTTGTCCTTTTTGATGATCTTGGCCAAGGCCTTGTAGATACCTACAAAGTTCAGTCCATTCCGCATACCGCGCTCTGCATCGGAAAAAGCGATGTTCTCGACCTCCGTAGACCTGTCCGTTTCATATACAAATTCTTCTTTGAGTATTTTGTTCTTGAGTTGAATGAACCGCTCTTGCTGATCCGGGGTGACGATGACCTCATCCAATTCGGTGATTTTCTCGTTCACCTCTACTACCAAGCGGTTATTTTCGAGAATGGCATCGGTAATGGTCACTACCCTTAGCTGATAATTCACTGCCGTGAAGACCAATTCGTCACCCTGCTTGACCATGATGGCGAATTCACCTCTACTATTGGTAATAGTAGCCATTTCACTGGTGGCATTGATAACGTTTTCATTCGGTACAATGGTATTCCTGTACAGCACTTGCCCCCTCAATATACGTCTCCCATCATCCTGTGACCAGCAGAGCGTACCAAAAAGAAAAATCAACAAGTAGGGTAAAACTGACCTCATATGTTCTTAAGTTACTGAAGTTTTATGGATATTCCGTATTCCAAAACTCTGTCATATAGTTCATAAAGAAAATATAAGTTTGGTTCTTAAAAAAACGGCTGCCACTAAACTTTTGTTAATTCGTCGGTGGTCATCCAAATTGAAAACATAACCGTAGGTACTAGGAAACGAATTTTAACCGATTTCGGTAGTTCAACGAAGATTAGACCCAGTTGTCTTGATAAGTTGTATTTCGCCTATTAAAATTAGGTATGTGGCTTGATAGTTTTAATTTTGTTACCAACGGTAACCCTTAACACCGCTTTTAGATTATGAAACGAATTGTCTTCCTACTTTTTTTCGGTATTTGTATGGTTCACCTGGTTAAGGCTCAGGTGAAAATCGGGAACAATCCGGATATCCTGGATGTGACTTCCATATTGGAATTGGAGAGTACGGAAAAAGTGTTGGTCATTACACGGGTGAACACTATTCAGATGGACGCAATTGTTCCCTTACCAGGGGCTTTGGTCTATAACATTGATACGGAAAGCGTTCATTACTACGATGGAGACCAATGGGTAAATATCGGTGGTGGCGGTAGTGGTACTGGCGGTATGCTTACGGCAGATCCCATTATTAATGATTTTAGCACTATAGTCATTACCCCGACCGGTACCGGAAACAACTTGGAGGTAGCACAAAATAGTATTACAACCGAACAAATTCGAGACGGAAGTATCAATGGCACCCTAGATATTGCGGATACATCCATTGGAGCCGGCAAATTTGATGAAAATGTCATTACAAGCTTTGAACTACGCGAAAATTCAGTGGGTCCAGAGGAATTGGATAACGTGAATATTGGGGTAAGTGCCTTTGCCAATGATGTTGGCTATATCACCAGTGCCAATGTAGTCAGTGCTGATGGAGACAATGCCCTACAGGTTGGCACCGACAATGGTGCCTTTTATGATGAAACCCCTTTACTCGATGCCATTCAGGACAACGCAGACGATATCGCCGCGGACAACGATCAGAGTGCCTCCAATGAGATTCAAAATCTGACCCTCAACGGTACGGTCATCGGACTGAGCGACACGGCTGGTACGATAGATATCGGTCCTTTAATACCCGACGGAGGAACAGATGATCAGAATATCGGTCCGGTTACCTTCAATGAAACTACGAATGACCTCACCATTAATATTGAAGGCGGAAACCCTGGAGTGGTGAACTTGGACGCCTTGGCAGGAAGTAGTACGGGCACCCAAGATCTTTCTGAAGTCTTAGCGGAAGGCAACGATGGTGGAGCTGCCTTGATAAAAAACATAGGTACTCCGGTAGAGGCTCAAGATGCGGCGACCAAGGCCTATGTAGACGCGGCGGTAACGGGCGGAGGTACATTAACCAACGGGAATATTTTAATCGGAAACGCTTCCGACGAGCCGCAACAAGTTGTTGTTTCAGGGGATGCAACGCTTGCCAACAACGGTGAACTAACCATTTCGCCAAACACAATTGAGACTTCTATGATACTACCAGCCGCTGCACTTGATCCGGTAGCGGATCAAGTTTTGATTACGACGGACACGGGAGGGGTTGAATGGCAACCCTTTTCAACTGGAGGTGGAGAAGCCAATACTGCTACAAATGGAGGAACTGGCGGAGTAGGAATAACCTTAGCCAAGATTGGGGCCAACTTGCCTTTCAAAAGCATCAACTCAGGAAGCACACCCGGAATCATCACCGTAACGGATGACACAGATAACAACGAGATCGATTTAGATATTGCAAACGGCTCCTTAACCTTGGATAAATTTGCACCAAATGGCGCGAACACTGACGGTCAGATTATCCGATGGAATAACGATCTCGATGGAGACGGACCTGAAACCGATGGAGGTTGGGAACTAGGGTCGTCTGCAACTCCTACAGGTACCGCGAATCATATTTTCTTTGCGGATGCGGATTCAGGTGAACCGGTGGTGAGCGAGAATGGTGGACTCCTTTGGGATCCCGAGGCGCGTTTTGACACGGGTGCCCTGTTCGTTGGGTTAGATGGTTTTACCCAAAATAAATCTACGGAAGCCAAAATTCAGATTTTAGAAAACCTAAATGGGCAATTGGCGTACCCCCTGCAAATACACAATAGGGGCACCGAACTTGCGGCAACCCCTTCAGCAGTAGGTATGTTATTTGGTGTTGAGCGCTTTGACAGCTATGGCAAGGGCTCCTTGGTATACGAACGCACGGCTACGTCCGGAAGAGGGGATTTCCATTTTTTACAAAATACGGGTAATGATGATTCCAACCCTATATTGGATACTGACAAGGCCTTTACTATATACAACAATGGGGATGTCAAATTATACAGAGCGCTAGAAGCGAGCAATGGATTTGGAGATCCAGGGCAGGTATTGATATCGGGTGGAGATGCAGGCCCAGTGGAATGGGCAGCTCCCTCAGGTTTAGCCACGGGAACAAGCGAATGGGATATCGTGACTTGGAAACCGGACACGGACGATCCATCGACGGGGGTTTATATTTCTTCAAAACCACAGTCGTTAAAACTTGATGTTGCTGGTGATAAAGTCGATCTACTATACGGAAATGGGACTACGGTTAATTCTTCAATACAACTTGATGGAAGTACCCTTGAGGTATTTGATAACGAAACCACGGATGCAGACGATGACGTGATAAGGGTCAAACCTGCCGAGCCTCTATCGACGGATCCCGACGATCAGAAAAAGCAAATCTTGGTTACCAGCCCTAACGGCGAAACTATTGGTTGGGAAGAGTTACCTACAGGTGGAACCAATCTTGCCACAGACAATTTAACCCAAGATACAGAAGATAGAACTTATGACCTTATGGGGCAAACCTTAGTTTTCAATAGTTCAGCGGCAGGGGGAAATATCGGAATTGGGACTTTTGATAATGATCCGGGCACAACCGCTATTCCTGCACTATCAACAGACAAACTAGATGTAAATGGTCAAATTCGGGCAAGAAATGGATTTGCTGCCTCCCCTGGAAGTGAGGGCGAACCTAGTTATGGGTTTTACACCAATGATGATACAGACACCGGTATGTGGCGTGCAGGAGAAAATCGGCTGGCGTTCTCTACAACTGGCACCGAAAGGTTGGAAATAAATGCAGCAGGGAATGTAGGTATTGGCGACGAGGCCAACACAATTGATGAAAAATTGCACGTGTATGGCAATATAAAAACAGAGGGGATTATTAAAAATAGTATTGGCGATGCGGCTGCCCCAAGTTATACATTTGAAGATGATTTGGATACAGGAATGTACCGGGAAGACGACGATCGATTGGCATTTTCTACTACAGGTGCTGAAAGGTTGGAAATAGACGCAACAGGAAATGTTGGAATCGGTGATCTTACCAGTACCATAGCCGAAAAATTACATGTATTTGGAAATATTAGGGCCGAAGGAGATTTCATCTCAAACAATACAACTATACAAGTTCCTGATTATGTATTTCAACACTATTTTTCAGGAAATTCGAAGCTAAAAGCTGATTACGAATTCAAAAGCTTAAAAGAAATCGAAGCTTTTGTAAAAAGATACAAACACCTACCGGGGATCAAATCGGCCCAACAGGTTCAAGAGGAAGGTGTGTGGAATATTAGCGAATCCAATATTCAAAACCTTGAAAAGATCGAGGAGCTCTTTTTGCATACCATCGAACAGGAGCATAAAATCAAAACACTACAATCTGAAAACCAGAACTTATCGGAAGAATTACAATCGTTGAAAAGAGATCTTGAGGAGATTAAAACCCTGTTAAAAAACAACTAATCGCATCGATTTGAGGAAATATATCGGTTATATAGCAATAGGTTGTAGCGCTTGGATAAACGCCCAAACCGCCCTATACAATATTGGCAATCTAGAGGTACATACAGGTGGGCAAGTAGGGCTACATACCAACCTCATCAATGATGGCATCTTAGATGATAATCTAGGATTGGTAGGGTTTTACGGAGATACACAATTAACCGTATCGGGTGCCTTTGCACCTACCTTCTTTGATTTGGAAATCGCAAACCCTAATAACGTGGTATTGCAAACGGGCATCAACACCTTCAACACCACCAACTTCATCACGGGAAATTTTGAAACACCAAGAACCTTTACCGATAGCTATTTGAACTATCTTTTCGATGCCGCGCCGACCAATAGTAGTAATGTCAGTAAAGTTGATGGCTATGCGGCCATTACCAATAAGCAAAATTTCATATTCCCTGTGGGTGATGCCGTTCAATTAAGTCCACTCGTCTTGACCTCCGCGGAGCTCAATCAGTTGGCCAAATGCGCCTATTTTTTTGAAAGTGCCAATAGTCCGTCTACCTTCCCTTCTTTTAATACGGCTTCGAAAGGAGAAGATGTTGATTTGGTAAGCGCGACGGAATTTTGGCGTTTGGAGGGAAACATTCCTTCGACCGTGCAATTAAGCTGGAACGAACGAAGCGCCATACCGCTACTCACTGATGACCCCCTTGCCTTGATCGTTGTGGGCTGGAGCAAGGCCACCAATCAATGGGAATCCCTGGCAGGTGCCCCTTCAGTCGGTGATATCACCCAAGGATTCGTGAGTTCGTCGAGTTTCGTACCCGATGAGTATGAAATTCTGACCTTGGCAAGCACCCTAGGCGCGCCCCAAGAGCTAATTAGCATAGACAATTACCTAGTGACTGCCAATGGTGACGGAAACAATGACTCCCTGGTCATTCCCGAACTGGAGCAGTCACCTAATAACTCCCTTCAAATTTTTGATCGTTTCGGATTGAAGGTTTTTGAAATGGAAAACTATACCGACGAGTTTCGTGGCTTTGCCAATACGGGCACCATTGTGATGGGCAAAGAAAAAGGGTTACCTACTGGGGTCTACTTCTTTGTTGTTGAAATGAGAGATCTAAAGTTGGATTTTCAGGGATTCCTCTATTTAACGCGCTAAACCCACACTACCGGGCTTCAAAAGCGTATTTGATTGTCTTATGCTTTTTTTCTTACAACAAAAATACACATAAATACATACTTTTCTTACAAATTCACAACATTTACTGTGTAATTCTCCTATTCCATCCTACTTTCGGCATTCATTGACCGATACTTATGAAACAACTTTTATGGACTTTGCTTTTACTATCCGCATATAGCGCATGGGCCCAAGTCAAGGTAGGTGATAACATCAATACTATCGATGGCTCTTCTATTTTGGAGCTCGAAAGTTCGACTAAAGTATTCGTACCTACCCGAATGACCACAAACCAAATGAATGTACTTGTTCCATTGGAAGGGGCGATGGTCTATAATACGGATGAGGAATGTCTTTTCATTTTTAAAGGAGCAGCATGGAAAAGTCTTTGCCATTCACGAGCGTTGGTTACGACAGCTGCCACTGCTCCTTTAAACCCTAATACAGGTGATATTTGGTTCAACGATATGGATTCGTCAGTGAACTTATGGGATGGAACGACTTGGATCCCTCTTCCCTCCCAGATTTCGAACGGTGGTGGAGTGCCCAGTGCCATTACAGCTCCTAATCCGGTCAGAGGGACACTTTATGTAGACCGCAACACCGGTACGATTTATGCATACGACGGCACCACTTGGATCCTACAGACTGTCAATGCTACAAACGGACTCACCAAAGGTGCGGGCAACATGGAGCTCGGTGGTTCCTTGACCAGGGCAACCGAAATCACAACAGATGCCAACTACACATTGGCTATCCGTGGTCTAGAAGAAAACACGGACCCGACCAACTCTATAGTAATGGTGGATGAAACAAGTGGAGTCCTAAGAAAATCATCCATATCCGGATTGGTACAACAAGAGGAGGTCGTTATCCTTGCAAATGACAGCCAAAACCGATTCACACCACCATTGACCATTTCCAACTCAAAAAAACTAAATGTCTATCGTAATGGCATTAAGCTAGGTTTTACTGTAGTCGATGATACGACCATCGAACTCGAGAATCCGGTGGTCTGTTTTCAAAATGACGAAATCAGAATCGTACAATTTTATTAATGAACCTTTCAAATAAGAATAGTAATAATTAAATCAAATCCCTTTATCATGAAAATCTTAACGTATCAAAAATTTGTAAAAACAGGCATGTTTGCCATTGCCTTAATGACTTTTGGCATCACGACTGCCCAACAAACAGCGGGAGACTCGGCAAAAGAAGCCGATATTCAGCCGGGAGTTACCAATCTAGGTGGATCGGTCAAGGTCATTGACAATAAGGGTACCATTAAGTACCTCCAATCTAAAAATGGTATCACGATGTTATCGAATACGACAGCAGATGTGACCACCACAACCTGGCAATTGGGTGGCACATTGACCGACGATACTTTTATCGACGCAAATGGCAACGTTTTCGGCCTAGACGGTATTGAACTGGTTACCACGGAACTGCCTTCAACCGATGCCACCACCGAATCAAATCATGGAACGGGCACCGGCTATACTATCCTTGTTCGGGATGAAGCCACAGGAGCCACAAAGAAACTATTGGCCTCTGATTTGCTACAAAGCGGACAGGAAAGCTTTACAGCGGCTGCCGCACAGGTCTCTTATCCCTTGACCGGAAGCCCTGTCTTACCTGCATTTAGCCAAGTATGGGTATATAGAAACGGTGCGAAACTAATTTCAAATGTCGACTATACCGTTTCTGCTTCTACGGTTACCCTTGTACCCAATACGGTCGTTCCCAATGACTGGACGGTATATGCCGGAGATATCATTGAAGTACAGTATGTCAAGTAAAAGGTACTGTAAGAAGCTCAAAAGTGTACATACAAAGGAAGGTATTTAGGCGTCCGTCTCGTACGCTTAAATACATTCCGGATTTCAAGAAACGGCCTATGCGACCCTCTTTGCATCTTATTCTTCAGGGTTCAAAACAAATCGATCACACCCTGGATCAATCATTGTAATGTCAGATTCCTGCAACATAGCTACTTTAAAAAATTTGATGGTAATCTTATTGGCCCTCTCTGGGTGTGTAAGAGTTACAGCTCAGGAAGAAACCGTTATTGACAATAAGGGCAATATCATCACCGTAAAGAACAATATAGTGACCACCGGCACTAGTGCCCCAACTAGCCCGATAGAAGGTGATGTGTGGTTTGACACCACTGATCCAAATCAGCGGATCACATCGGTTTGGGATGGAACTGCTTGGCAGGAGGTGATTCATGAGGGAACGAGTGGATCTCTTTTTTTTGCTGCGGCCGACGGTCGACCAAATGAAGATCATACCGAACTGTTCTGGGACGACACGAATAATCGCTTAGGGGTCGGTACAAATGCCCCCTCGAGCAAATTAGAAGTGACCGGCGCTGTTCGATCTCAAGGTATTCGCAATTCCAACGGTAGCTTAGTAGAACCTTCTTATAGATTTACCAGTGATTCCAATACGGGCATGTTCAGCCCTGCGGACGATGAGATAGCTTTTAGTGTCGGAGGTATTGAAGCCATTCGTTTCGACGAAAACTCAGGTTCCACCAGTGTTCAAATCAACGAAATCCTAGAATTGGAAGGGCAACTATGGGACGAGAATGATACGGCAGGGACGGCAGGACAAGTGCTCATAGCGACTATGACAGGAACCACCTGGTCATCGCAACCCATTAGAGCCTACGGAAAAATTGCGGCAAATGGAGCAGTTACCAAAGCTACAACCGGTATAACCGTCACCAAGCTTGCCGGTAACGGATATTATCGGGTAAACCTCCCCGCAGGTCTGGTTTCAGATGCTGATTACATCATTCAACTCACCCAACCGGGAAGAGGAGGCGCTGGAAACGATGATCCAGGCATATCGTACTCCAATCAGACCACAACAAGTTTTGAGGTCATTATTGGAGATAACGATAATGGAGGTTCAAATAGGGCAAGATTCAATTCAGAATTCATGTTTACGGTCCTTGATTTATAGTACAAATGAAAAAAACAATTCTTGTTGTTCTCTTGGCACTACCACTTATCTGCAAAGCACAGATAGATGGAAACCTACTATTGGGTTTGACCCACGCAACTACAGCGGAGACCAGCACTATCGTTAATGCCATCGAAGGGTCACTATTATATAATAGCACGGAAAAAAAAGTCATGCTCTTCAATGGAAATGGATGGGCAGAACCGATAGTACTAGCATCAGACCTCCTCGACGGCGATGACGACACCACCAACGCGGCAGGTAATGGGCTACTTTTAAACGATACTCTTTTTTCAGTGAACAATGCGGTTATTACACCGGAATGGAACAATATAACGAACGTTCCTATCACCCTGGATCTTGATACGGCTAACGAGATTCAATTGCTCTCCAAAAACGGAACCAGTATCATCTTAAGCAATGGAGGGGGTTCTAATACGGAAACCGAAACCAATCTGACCCAAGACAATGGCTCAGGTATCCTTACCTATACAAGCGAATCAGGCAGTACCTCGACGGCCAACGTAGTCTCAACAAATGCCAATAATTCGATTACCGTTGGATCGGACGGTGGAGCTTTCTTGGAACAAACGATAGCAACCACAACCGTTTTGGTCGATACTGCACCAGGTACGGATCCTATGTACACCTTTACCACACTTCAAGACGACAATCGGGTCATGAACACTCCTACCATAACGAGCCTTTCTCCTATTTCCTTGATCGCTGTAGAAAAGATGACCATTGTGACTTCCGTGTCGAATTGATAACCAATAGCCATGAAAAAACTACCAATTGTACTCGCACTGTTTAGTCAAGTCATTGGGGCCCAGGAATCCCTTCACAACCTGGGAAATCTCAAGATACACGAGAACGGGGCTATTGGTTTTCATTCCAACCTTATCAATAATGGTTCCTTCGATGAAAACTTAGGTTTAGCGGGATTTTTCAATGGCACCAGCACATCCATTTCCGGAGCGTTTCGTCCTGTTTTTAATGATCTGGAGGTCATGGTGAGACAAGATCTTTTCCTTGAAGTAGGGATAGGAATCGAGAGGCATCTCAATTTTATCGACGGCACGATTACAACTCCTAGAGCTATACCGGATGTGACCACCGACTTCTTAGAGGAAGCTATCTATTCCGGTCAACGTGACGCCGCCAAGGTAGATGGTTACGCCGCGATGGTCGAAAAACAGCAGTTTCTATTTCCTGTAGGAGATACGGAACGCCTTCGACCCCTTCAGCTAGAGTTAGCAAACGACTCCATAACCGCTACATGTGCCTATTTCTTTGAAAATCCCAATACACCCAAAATCCTGATTGATAACTTTGACACCCAAATTCTAGGCGATAATGTACAGGCCGTCAGTACTGCCGAGTTCTGGCATTTGAAAGGTATCTCCTCCGGTAAGGTAGAGATCCAATGGGATGACCGGAGTACTATCGGCAACTTCGTTGATCGCATTGAACAGCTAACCATAGTAGGTTGGCATGTTGGTAAAAAAGAATGGCATGATCTGGGCATTGCTGCACAAAATGGGGATATGGCTTTCGGCAGAATGGTTTCCGACTACTTCGATCTCGCAGTATATCCCATTCTGACTTTCGGAAGAAATACCAACCCAATGAAACCGTTACGCGACAATTATTTAATTACCTTGAATAATGACGGTATCAACGACTATCTGGTCATACCAGCAGTGGAGCAGTCTCCAAATAACCTGCTTAAAATATTTAATCGCTGGGGCCGAGCGGTCTATATTGACGAAAATTATCGCAACGACTTTAATGGAAAAAATAATACCGACGTAGCACTAAGAAAAAGCAAAAACCTTCCTATTGGCCTCTATTTTTACGTCATTGAACTGAAAGACCTCGATACCTCCCATCAGGGATATCTGTACATCAACGAGTAACCATACCGCGGTTGAGGTCCCATTTTTCCATCTCCGGTAATATTTATTTACCTTTAAAACGGTATCCATATAATACAATACCTTTGCTCGCGTTTTGTATAGGTGACCAGTGAACGAAATTAACATTTATGAAACGTAGATCATTCATTAAAAAAACGGGTATATCGGGGTTTACCTTGGCCCTTGCCCCGAACATTTCCTTTTCATCGAACAAAGACTTCGAGTACTCCATACTAGAGCTAATGGGAAAAACCGATATCGAATTGGTCGGTAAAGGAATCAACCTTAGGCCCTTAGCACATGACGCGTTTGTTGAAATGAAAAAGGCCGCCTATAGTGATGGTATTGACCTTAAAATTGTATCTAGCTATCGTAATTTTGGCAGACAAGAGGCCATTTGGGAGCGCAAATATGAACGATATACGCAAGAAAACGGTATGGAACCACTCGAAGCAATCGATAAGATTATCGAGTATTCTACAGTACCAGGCACCAGTCGGCACCATTGGGGAACCGATGTGGATATCGTCGACGGCTACCGCAAAGTAGAAGGAGATGTTCTGCTACCATCAAAATTCGAATCCGGAGGACCGTATGAAGATTTTAAAAAATGGATGGACGAGAATGCCAATACCTTTGATTTTTATCTAGTGTATACTAATGACCCTAAGAGAAAGGGATTCAAATACGAACCTTGGCACTATAGTTTTGCGCCTATATCAGTACCTATGTTGACCGAATTTCGCCGAAAAAATATCATGCAACTATTGCAACAAGAAGAATTTCTCGGTTGTGAGCATTTTACCAATGGGTTTATCACTAATTATATTCAGAACAACATTTTAGGGGTCAACAAAGAACTTCTTTAAAAACGCTTTTGATTTCTGAGTCTTTTTGTATCTTCCATGACTAACTAAACACTAGTCATCATGAGAAGAGGAAGCTGGAAAATCCGGATCTTTATCGGCTTGGCAATCGTCGCATTCGCCTTCGTCAAAAAGTGTAACAATACCGAAGAAAACCCGTATACCGGCAGATCACAGCATATCACCATGAATGCTGATCAAGAGATTGCCATCGGTCTTGAAAGTGCTCCGCAGATGGCGCAACAGCACGGAGGACTCTACCCGGACGAACGTCTGCAATCCTTCGTCGATGCGGTAGGCAATAAACTGGTTCAGAATAGTCTTGCCAGAGAGACACCCTATAAATACGATTTTCACTTGTTGGCAGATGACCGTACGATCAATGCTTTTGCCCTACCTGGTGGCCAATGTTTTATTACCTACGCTTTGTTTTCACAGTTAAATGAGGCACAACTTGCCGGGGTTTTGGGCCATGAAATAGGTCATGTAATTGGTCGGCATTCCGCGGAGAGAATCGCTTCTAGCGAATTTTGGAGAACGGCCACCATGGGGGCTACCGTAGGTGCTGGGGATATTGGCAATGTTGTTGGTGGAATCGGTCAAAACACCCTACTTAAAAATGGAAGGGGAGATGAGCTAGAAAGTGATGATTTAGGGGTCTTGATCATGATGCGATCGGGTTATGACCCAAATGAAATGATCAAAGTAATGCAAATTCTGAAGACCGCCGCCGGACCCAATCGCGTGCCGGAATTTCAAAGTACGCATCCGGATCCAGAGAATCGCATTCAAAAAATAAAGGAATCCATCGCCAAATACCGCGGTCAGCAATAATGTTAATTCGCTCCAAAAGCTTGTAAATCAGGCATTTTTTCGTAATTTAGGGTATCCCAAGAACTTATCGCGACCCAAATTTAACCCTTGTAGCTTTATATGAATTCAAAATAAATCTATATGGGAGCTCTTCTGCATTTTAAAAACCTCTACGCGCGGGCATTCGAAGATTGCAAGCCTGAAATAGTTGTAGTAGTATTGAAAATATATTCCGTATTTTGTGCGTTGATGATCTTTATGGCAATTTATGCCTTATCCGATAGGGCCTTAAATGGCTGGGATTTCTAAAAAATACCTTTTTTGCTCCTTTACCTGAACACTATATGAAGTGAAAAATGGATTTAAAAAAAGCCCATTCGGGAATTCCCGAATGGGCTTTTTAATTCTCGTCGGTTTTGACAAGGTTGCTTGATTGATGAATTCTTCGTCAGTACTTACGTCTGTGCATTGAGCACTGCCAATACATCTTGGGCATTTGATAGTTTCGCATGTTTTTCAATGCTCCAGCCCTTGTTGCAGCGTTTTTTCAAATCCGCTCCATTTTCAATGAGAAGTTCCAAGATTTCTGCCTTATTGTAGCGTGCTGCAAAAATAGCGGGAGTCATTCCCAAGGATTTCTTGTTCACATCTTCCCCGAGGTTGATCAGTTTCTTAACGGTCTCTAACTCGCCTTTCATAATAGCTTTGCAAAAAGAACTCAATTCGGCTTTGGCGAGCGCAGTGACCGTAACTGCGTTAGTTTCCCTTTGATCGTGATTTGCCTCCACAGAGGCAGTAGCCATTAGCAATAGTGCTGTAGCTACGGTGAGAACAGTTTTTTTCATGATGAGTGATTTAAAATCTGCCAAATGGCAGATAGATTGATGAATAGATTTTACCTATATAAATATAGACGACCCCAATAGCTTTTTGTTTCATGATTAACAGTTAAATAACTAAAGTTTAACAACTTGGGCGATTTTAACTTAAAATATTTAACAGATTGATTCTCCTTTATGAAATACCTAAAAAGGTTTGGCTATTTCTAGTGTTACTTGACAAATCGTACTACTTTTGAAATTCAACCTCATTCGTTTTTGACCATTAAGAAATGAAGGAGACAAACAACTGAAACTCTTTCGACGATTTAAAATAGGCCGATGAAAAAAAAAGTGATCCTAATGATATTAGATGGGTGGGGTAAATCTCCCGACCCAAAAGTGTCTGCAATCGAAAACGCGAATACTCCTTTTGTAGATTCCCTTTACCGCAACTATCCGAATGCCAATTTATTGACCGATGGCATGAACGTAGGATTGCCGGAAGGCCAAATGGGCAATAGCGAAGTGGGTCATATGAACTTAGGGGCCGGTAGAATCGTATATCAAGACCTCGCCAAAATCAATTTGGCCGTAAAGGAGAATACTTTAAGAGATGAGCCGGTGCTTCAAGATGCCTTTGCCTATGCAAAAAAGGAAGACAAGGCCATTCATTTTTTAGGTTTGCTAAGTGATGGTGGGGTACATAGTCATACCTCACACCTAAGAGGCCTAATCGAAGCCGGCGAATCAGCCGGGGTTAAAAAAATGTTCGTTCATGCCTTTACCGACGGACGGGATGTGGATCCCAAAAGCGGTAAGGGATATGTAGAAAATCTATTACAGTTCTGCCAAGATAAGAATGCTTCCCTGGCCTCGGTCATTGGAAGGTACTATGCCATGGATCGGGATAAACGCTGGGAACGTGTGAAACTCGCTTATGATCTATTGGTCAATGGCGCTGGCACAAAGACCACCGATGTTTCTGCTGCCCTTCAAGAAAGCTATGATGATGGCATTACCGATGAGTTCATCAAGCCTATTTCGGTGGTAAATGACTTGGACATGGAATCAACGAAAATCTCGGAAGATGATGTTGTGGTCTTTTTTAATTTCAGGACCGACCGTGGTCGTGAGTTGACCCAAATGCTGAGTCAAGCCGACTTTCATGAACAAAATACCCATAGGTTAAACCTGCACTATGTAACCTTGACCAATTATGATGATTCCTTCGAAAATGTACATGTGGTCTATGACAAGGATAATATTCAAGATACCTTGGGTGAGGTACTGTCAAGTCATGGCAAGAAACAGATACGGATTGCGGAAACTGAGAAATACCCGCACGTAACCTTCTTTTTCAATGGGGGAAGAGAAGTACCTTTCGAGGGGGAAGAACGTATTCTTTGCCCTTCCCCAAAGGTGGCCACCTATGATCTTAAACCCGAAATGAGCGCTTTCGAAATTCGGGACGCCATCATTCCCGAGCTTGAAAAAAGCGAAGTCGACTTCGTCTGCTTGAACTTTGCAAACCCTGATATGGTTGGACACACCGGTGACATGAACGCGGCGATTAAGGCCTGCGAAACTGTGGATAGCTGTGCCGAATCGGTCATTTCGGCCGGATTAAAAAGCGGATATAGTACTATTGTAATCGCAGATCACGGTAATTGTGAGACGATGATCAATCCTGATGGATCTCCGAATACAGCGCACACCACCAATCCGGTACCCCTAATTTTAGTGGACCAAGAATTAAAGGAAATCAAAGACGGCGTACTAGGGGATATTGCGCCTACCATTCTAAAACTTATGGGAATCGACCAGCCCGAATTAATGAGCTGCAAGTCGTTAATTTAGATAACTGATTTCAAATCTTTACCTTTGCGGGCTATGATTATCGTCAAAACAGCAGAAGAAATTGAACTGATGCGCGAAAGTGCATTGATTGTCTCAAAGACCTTAGGTATGCTCGCCAAAGAGGTAAAACCAGGAGTCACGACCTTGCAGTTGGATGCCCTTGCCGAAACCTTTATTCGCGATCATGGCGGCGTACCGGGCTTTCTCGGTCTTTATGACTTTCCCAATTCGCTTTGCATGAGTCCGAATGCCCAAGTGGTTCACGGTATTCCTAATGACACCCCGTTGCAAGAGGGTGATATCATCTCCATTGATTGTGGTGTTCTAAAAAACGAATTCTACGGTGACCATGCGTATACCTTTGAAGTCGGTGAAGTACAGCCAGAAGTAAAGAAACTGCTGCAGGTTACCAAAGAATCCCTCTATGTCGGAATTCGAGAGTTCAAGATAGGCAACCGCGTGGGTGATGTAGGCTATGCCATACAAAAATATACTGAGGACCGCGGGTACGGGGTAGTTAGAGAGTTGGTAGGTCATGGTTTGGGTCGAAAAATGCATGAAGATCCGGAAATGCCGAATTACGGTAGACGAGGTCGAGGAAAGAAGTTTGTTGAGGGCATGGTCGTCGCTATTGAACCGATGACCAATATGGGAACCCGACGTATTAAGCAATTGAATGATGGTTGGACCATTTTGACAGGCGATGGCAAACCAAGTGCACACTTTGAACACGATGTGGCCTTAATCGATGGTAAACCCGAATTATTATCCACTTTCGCCTATATCTATGAAGCGCTGGGCATTGTAAGTGACGAAGAAGAGGAATTTCGGCAGAAAAGCCCGCAATTATAGACGCACAAGGGGATGAAAAAACTCTTTAAGCTCATCCTAAATAGCCTTCCTAGGCCTCTTCTGATCAGGTTAAGCTATTTCATTCGGCCTATACTCGCATTTGCCATGCGAGGAAAAAACCATACCGACCCGATTGACGGCAGAAGATTCAGAAGTTTTCTTCCCTACGGTTATGAAAATCCTAGAGCGAATGTACTATCACCCTCCACACTCTCCTTGGAACGACACCGCTTGTTATGGATTTACCTGAAAAACGAAACCGACTTTTTTACTGCCCGACATAAAGTCCTTCATTTTGCCCCAGAACAAGCATTCTACAAGCGTTTCCGAAAATTAAGGAACCTTGATTACACTACAACCGATTTGAATTCACCATTGGCCAATGTGAAGGCGGATATCTGCAATTTGCCTTTCGATGATAATTCCTATGACGTCATTTTTTGCAACCATGTACTAGAGCATATTCCCGATCATACCAAGGCTATGCAAGAATTGTATCGTATTCTAAAACCGGGAGGTTGGGGTATTTTTCAGATTCCCCAAGATTTGAATCGAAGGGTCACCTTTGAAGACAACTCGATTACCGATAAAAAGGAACGGGCCAAGATATTCGGTCAGTATGACCATGTGCGTATTTACGGTCTGGACTATTTTGACAAGCTTCGAAGTATCGGGTTCCAGGTAGAAGAAGTAGACTATACTTCCGTACTAACACCGGAAGAAGTTTCGCGATATCGATTGGCCAAAGGTGAAATTATTCCGCTGGTAAAAAAGCTTAGTCCAGAATCAACTTCCTAAAACCTTCGGTCATATATTCTTTGGATTCGCCGGCCTCGTTCAAATAAACAATATACGCATCCAGCTCTTTTTCGGTTTCTAACAGATCTATTACCTCATCTAAATCCATGGCCATAAAAGCAGTGGCATAGGCATCTGCCTCTGCGCATGTTTTTGCGAGCACATTCGTTCCCAAAGTGCTGGAGTTTTGGGTAAAACCTGTTTTTGGATTTATGGTATGTACATACTTTTTACCGGTTAGGGAGTCTATTCTGAATTTTCGATAATTACCTGAAGAGGCCAAGGCCCGGTCTTTCAAATGAATGGCACGTTTCAACCTCCTACCCGCTTCTGCTTGGGGATCTTCGATTCCTGCCGTCCAAGGCTTCTTCTTGATCTTATTTTCGCCCTTGGCCACTACTTCCCCACCGACTTCCAGTAGGTAGTTCTCTATCCCCTTTTCGTCCATCAGTACGGCAAGCCTATCGATAGCATATCCCTTGGCGATCGCATTGAAATCAAACCGCAGTTGGGGATCGCTCTTCTGGATCGTACGGGTATCAGTCAGTGTTACTTTCTCAAAACCAACATACTGCATCAGGCTATCCACAACAGTGCTATCCATTTGTAAGCGATTCCCTGGTCCAAACCCCCAGGCATTGACCAAAACGCCTACAGTGGGATCGAAAAAGCCCTTAGTTTTCCCATGTATCTCTTTAGAAAGTTCGAAAACCTCTTTGAACATTATGTCAACTACAATCGTTGAATCACCTTCGTTGATCTTTGATATATCCGAATCAAGTAGGTAGGTCGACAAGGATCGATTTACCACCTCAAAAACGGAATCGATCTCCTTTTGAAAATCCAGCTGGGTTTCAGATTGGTAAATCAGATGATAGGAGGTCCCCAGAGCTCCTCCTGAATTGGCGTTCTGTATGATCTTGGGCGCATCTTCCTTACAAGCGTAGAATGTAGCGACTGCCAACACAAGGGTTAAAGCCATGTTGCAAATACGTAAGACTTCACTGTTGTGCATCAATCGCATTCGCCCTAATCGCGTACTAAATCTTAACAAGTCCATCATAATCCACAATATATTCCTCATTCAGGTATACAGGTAGGTTGTAGTCTGCTGCGTTCACCAAACCGACCCCAGCGTAATAGGTATCCGCTTCGAACTTTAGGGCATGCTCTTTCATCTTGTTCAAGTCGGACCGATACAACTCGATATCCTTAGGATCACCAGGATATTCAATACTTTTTACTACGATGAAATGCAACTTTTTCTCCCGGAGGCAAACAAACTGAGGGTTCTTTTTGAGTTCGCTATTGACTGCCATGAATTCAAACCCCTCAGATTCCAACTGTTTACCGACAATGTTCATGGCCAGGTTATGTAGTTCTTGTTCTGTTAGCGATTGCATTTTATACGTAATTTAATGCCTTTTAGAATATGGCATCGATTCATAAAAAAACCGATAGCACGCTATCGGTTTCAATTCTTATTTGCATCAGGTATGGTCCTAAATTCACCACAACCGGCCTTTAGCCACCGAAATCATCAAAACGGATATGTTCATCTGGGATACCGAAGTCTTCACCCATCTTCTGTACCGCCTTGTTCATTAATGGCGGACCACAAAAATAGAGCTCAATATCTTCGGGAGATTCATGGTGGTTTAAATAGTTGTCAATAACACAATTGTGTATAAAACCAACGAAACCGTCTCCAGGGGCATCTATATCCTCTTTTACCTTCCAATTATCTTCTTCCAAGGGTTCGGAAAGGGCCAAGTAGAACTTGAAATTTGGAAACTCCTTTTCCAACTCATAAAAGTGGTCTAGGTAGAAGAGTTCTCGTTTAGAGCGTCCGCCATACCAGTAAGACACCTTTCGGTTGGTTTTCAACGTTTTGAATAAATGATACAAATGTGAACGCATGGGCGCCATTCCTGCACCTCCGCCTACATATAACATTTCAGAGTCCGATTCATTGATAAAGAACTCACCATAGGGGCCTGAAATAATAACATCGTCACCAGGCTTTAAATTGAAAATATACGAAGAAGCAACACCCGGGTTGACATCCATCCAACCGTTTTTGGAACGATCCCAAGGTGGCGTTGCAATACGCACATTCAACATAATCTCTCGACCTTCAGCCGGAAAAGAAGCCATTGAGTAGGCTCTTTCAACCGTCTCGGGATTTTTCATCACCAAGGGCCAAAGATTGAACTTGTCCCATTCCGCTTGAAATTTATCCGGTGTCTCATGTTCTTCGGGGTGTGCGGTGATATCCATTTCAGAGAACTTGACCTCGCATTCAGGAATCTCAATTTGAATATAGCCACCTGCCTTATACCCCATATCCTCAGGAATCTCAACTACAAACTCCTTGATGAAAGAGGCTACATTGTAATTACGAACTACTTTGGCGGGCCATTTCTTAATTCCGAATACCTCTTCAGGAATGGTGATTTCCATATCTTGCTTCACCTTGACCTGACAGGCCAAACGCGCACCATGTTGCAATTCTTTACGGGAAAAATGTGGTGTTTCAGTAGGTAGCGCCTCGCCACCACCGGATAGCACGTGACATTCGCATTGAATACAAGTTCCCCCGCCTCCACAAGCAGATGGAAGAAAAACTTTTTGATTACCCAAAGTAGACAATAGGGTCGAACCCGAGGCCACCTCGATTTTCTTCTCACCGTTGATCGTTAAGGTCACCGGACCAGATGGAGAGAGTTTTTGTTTGGTAAACAGTAGAATTGCTACCAGTAGTAATGTCAAAATCAGAAACGCAATTACCGTTATTAGAATGGTACCACCGGTACTTGTAGCTAATATCATTTTTATTCGTTTATTACATCGTTATAAGAGACTGCTTTTTCATCGTCTTCAATCCCTTCTTCAATTCGTTCTTTTCCTTCGGTTTCCTCTACTGTGGTAGGAGTCGTATCCTCGGGTGGCTCGTTATCTCCTGTTAACATGCCTCCAAAACTTTGAAAACCAATACCCATCAAGCCCGTAATAATAAAGGTGATACCCAATCCTCTCAGAGGTGGCGGAACATTGGAATATCGTATCTTTTCACGAATCGCGGCAATCGCCAAGATGGCAAGGAACCAACCGATACCTGAACTTATACCGTAATTCAGCGCCAAGCCCAAAGAAGGTATATCCCTAGCCTGCATAAACAAAGACCCACCAAGAATCGCGCAGTTTACGGCAATCAATGGCAAAAAGATCCCTAAGGAATTATACAGTGAAGGTGAAAATTTCTCAACCACTATCTCTACCAATTGCACCATTGTAGCAATCGTGGCAATAAAGAGGATGAAGGACAAAAAGCCTAAGTTATAATCGGCATATTCAGGTCCTAACCATGCCAAGGCCCCATCGCGGAGTAAATACTGATCAAGCAACCAATTTAAGGGTACTGTCACCGCAAGAACGAATATTACCGCAGCTCCCAGGCCGACGGCCGTGGCAACTTTCTTTGAAACCGCAAGGTAGGAACACATGCCCAAGAACACGGCAAATACCATGTTATCTATAAAAATCGACTTAAAAAATAATTCTAAATGTTCTAACATAATCGTATCCTTAAAAGCCTAATTAATTTTCTTCTACCAATGCCGGATTCCTTGAGCGCTGTACCCATATGATAATCCCCACAACGATCAACGCCGCTGGAGGAATAATCATAAATCCGTTGTTTTCATAACCTATGGCATATAGGCCCGTCTTAGCAATAGGATCGCCCAAGACCTGTATTCCGAACAAGGTGCCGGATCCCAAAAGTTCCCTGAAAAACCCAATGATAATCAATATAACACCGTACCCCAAGGCATTTCCGATACCGTCTAGAAAAGATCTCCAGACGCCATTACCTAGCGCAAAGGCTTCAAATCGCCCCATGATAATACAATTGGTAATGATCAATCCCACAAATACCGATAAGGTTTTACTCAACTCATATTGATAGGCCTTCAAAACTTGATCTACTACAATTACCAAAGTCGCCACCACAATAAGCTGCGCAATAATCCGGATCTTAGAAGGAATGATATTTCGCATCAACGAAATAACCACGTTACCTACGCCCATAACAAAAATTACCGATACCGCCATTACCAAGGAGGCCTTTAGCTCGGCCGTAATCGCCAAGGCAGAACAAATACCCAATACTTGAATCGTAATCGGATTATTGTCCGCTAAGGGATCGAGAATCAGATTTGTATCTTTTTTTGAAAGTAATGCCATCTTAATTGTTTCTTATCGTTTCTAAATAAGGCTTGTAGGCTTTTAAAGTCTCCTTGATCATGCTGGAAACGCCGTTGCCCGTTATCGTCGCACCTGCAATGGCATCGACCTCGTTATCTTGTTTATCATCATTTAGGGGGTCATTGTTCGTTTTCGATACAGTGATACCGGAATAACTCTTACCATCTAAAAGCGATTCCCCTATAAAATCATCCATGAAGAAACGCATCTTGATGTTGGCACCCAAACCTGCCGTTTCCGCTTTGTGGTCAAAATAAACCCCTTGAACCACCATTTCCTTATCGACTGAGATAAAGCCCCAAATGGCATCCCATAAGCCCTTACCGTACATTGGCAAGACATAGATCTCTTTCCCCTCTTTCTCACCCACAAAAATCGGTAGCCGAGCTTCGTCTCCGGCTTTTAATGCAGCTAATTGTTTCTTTACATCTATCGCGAACGCCGTCTCGTCTTCGTTTACTTTGCCATTGACCAAAACGTACTGCGTTTTGATTCGCTCGATAAACTTATCTTCCACGACATCGGTAGGTATGAAATTCACACCGCTATCCGGCGTATTCTCGTTCACACCCATGGCATAGAGAATATTCTGCTGTTTCTCAAACCGTTCATTCTCCTTTATTCTTTCACTGAGTCCCGAGGCCAAAAAGGCCAACACAGAACCTACGACGATCACCATGACCACCGCAAACAAAATAGTGTATCCGTTTTTATCCGTATCTATTGCCATCTCTAAACTGTTTCCGCTTTTAGTTCTTTAGCCGCACTGTCACTATCTTTTGGTAAGACGACAGCGTTCTTTAATCTTTTCATTCTTCGTTTTACATTACCTCGAATCACGTAATGATCGATGGTTGGTGCAAAAACGTTCATCAATAGAATAGCCAAGAAAACACCCTCTGGATATCCAGGGTTGAACACTCGGATCATCACCGACATGAACCCGATGAAAAAACCATAGATCCATTTTCCGCGATTGGTTTGTGAACCTGTTACAGGATCGGTCGCCATATAGACGATACCGAAGGCCAATCCACCGACAAGTAAATGCTTCCAAAAATCAAATTGCATCAAGCCGTAAAACTTACTGTACTCCGCAATCCATCCCGCATCGACAATTCCATTGAAGATAAGACCCATTGCCAAAGAACCGATAACGGCACTGACCATAATACGCCAGCTGGCAATTTTTGTAAATATCAAGAAAAGGCCTCCAAGTAGAATCAAAAAAGTAGAGGTCTCCCCTACCGAGCCGGGAATAAAACCGAAAAACATGTCAGAGAGACTATACTTGGCCTGATACGCAGCTTCATTACCTTGGGCCAAATAACCCAATATGGTCTCTCCGGAAATCGCATCCACCGAACCGGCCTGCGTAACCCCATCCTTAGCGCCGTGTACCCAAACCTTATCACCGCTCATCCAAGTAGGATAGGCAAAGAACAAAAAGGCCCGAATCGTCAGGGCAGGATTCAAAATATTCATTCCCGTTCCTCCAAAAACTTCTTTTCCAATGACTACACCAAAAACAACGGCTACCGACAGCATCCAAAGCGGAGTATCTATAGGCATAATCAATGGCACCAACATTCCCG
This sequence comes from Maribacter corallii, assembly GCF_047345415.1. Lineage (NCBI taxonomy): Bacteria > Pseudomonadati > Bacteroidota > Flavobacteriia > Flavobacteriales > Flavobacteriaceae > Maribacter > Maribacter corallii. The sequence continues at coordinate 333,010 of NZ_JBLFEP010000006.1, read as the reverse complement.
TTACCAGATATCCTTCTTCAACTTCGTGGCCTTTGATCACAGCGAAAATGAACTCCACCAAAAGGCCTACACCATAGGAAACCACCACCAAAGGCAATACTTTGACAATTCCTATCCAAAAATTATCCCAGGTTAAGAAATGTTCCATTACAGAAAAGTTCTCCGGAAAACCGTTGATAGCCGAGTAGTGTTGGTACCCTGCGTTGAACATTGAGAATATCAACACCGGTATCAACGCCATAATTACCGTGTTCATGGTACGCTTCAGATCGTCAGCTCCCTTTACATGGGTACCACCGGCATGAGTGGTTTCGTTAGGAGAAAAAAGAAAAGTATGAAAGGCATTGAAGGCTGGAGCCATTTTTTTGCCCTGATACTTCATCTTCAACTCATGCATTTTGCTTTTTATGCTCATAACTTATCCTATTTCTTGTTGTAGTAAATCCAATCCTTCACGGATAATCTGTTGGTGTGGTTGTTTGGAAACACAAATGAATTCCGTCAATGAGAAGTCCTCGGGGGCGACCTCGTATAAGCCCAATTGCTCCATTTCATCCAGGTCTTTGACCATACATGCCTTCAGCAATTGCATCGGATAAATATCCAGCGGAAAAACCTGCTCGTATTGTCCAGTCAAGACAAATGCACGATGTTCACCGTTCGTGTTGGTGTTTAGATCGTACTTTTTCTTGGGTTGCAACCATGAAAAGGTCAGCGCCCTTGTAGTAGAAATTTTATTGAAAACCGGCTTGTTCCATCCGAACAACTCATAATCATCTCCTTCGGGAATAGCCGTCACGGTGTTGTTATAATACCCTAGATATCCATCAGGACTACTTTTCGCACCGGTAAGCACATCGCCATTGATCACTCTGATATTTTCAGAATGAACGCCACTACCATACAAGAATGTTGAGATTTCAGTCCCGATTTTGGTGGTGTAGTATTTTGGAGTCTTAACGGATGAACCTACCAAAGCAATGGTCCGCTCCGCATTGAAAACACCGGTCAGTAAATATTCTCCGATGATCACCAAGTCTTGCGGGGTAACCGTCCAAACCAGCTCTCCCTTATTAATTGGGTCTATTTTATTAATTTGGGTACCTACAAGTCCCGCAGGGTGTGGTCCGGAAACCTTATGAAGTTCGATTCCCTGAATTCCGGCCAAAGGCGAATTGCCATTTTTACCTATGGAAACATGCACTTTTCCGGCGGTAAGTTTAGAAAGTGCTGAAATTGCCGCTTGTAACTCCGCTTCCTTTCCTTGTAACACATAATCCAAATCGGCAGCTAGGGGTGCGGTGATGTATCCGGAAACAAAAATGGATTTCGGATTGGTATCCGGATCGGCAATGACGTCATAGGGCCGTTGCTTGATAAAAGGCCAACATCCGCCTTTCAATAAATGGGCCTTGATATCCTGCGAGGTCGCTGCCTGGATATCCAGCTTGGAGTGCTCTAAGACTTGTTGCTCTTTATCGGCTAATATTTTCAAAGTCAAAATCCGTCTTCTCGCCCCTCTTTCGATTTCGATCAGTTCTCCACTCACAGGTGACACGAACAACATACCTTCAATGTTTTTGTTGTAAAAAAGGGCTTCCCCGGCCTTGACCTCGGCACCTTGTTTCACCAACATTTTTGGTGTTATTCCATGAAAATCATCAAGTTTGATAGCGTAAACGTTGCTTGAAACAGCTTTGGAAGTAGTCTTTTCGGCTTCGCCGATAAGGTTGATATTCAAGCCTTTTTTAATCCGGATGTCCTTTGACATATATCGTAGACCTTAGGTTAACAAAATTTGGTGCGAAAATAATACTTAAAGGATAGTTTTCATAATAATTGCCTATAAATTTGGGCATTACATCGAGCATAATTTTTTAGGTATGCTTTTTGTTTACCTTTACCGAAAAAATAGGTTTTAAATGCATTTAAATCTTAAACAGATTGCATTTCTGTTCATCACCCCATTGCTTTTTGCCCAAGTCCAGGAGGAAGTCAACCCACCGGATCATATCAGATCTGTAATCTTCGAAGGGCCTACCGGCGACCAGTTTCCAGTCGTTCAACTCAACGAACCCATTTACCTTGAGTTCGATGATACCACGGCGAGCGAACAGGACTATTACTATAAACTAATACATTGTGATTATGATTGGACACCATCACAACTGCTCAAATCACAGTATCTTACCGGGGTCGACAACCAACGCATCATCGACTACGAGAATAGTTATACCACATTGCAACCGTACAGCAATTATCGTCTGACCATACCCAACGACAATGTACGCCTCAAAGTCAGTGGCAACTACGTTTTAGAGATTTACAATTCAACTTACGAATTGCAGTTCTCTAGAAGATTTGTAGTCTTCAAAGATGTCGTAAAAGTGGGTGCAGTGGTTAAAAGATCTCGTGATTTCGAGTTTTTGGATGAAAAACAGGTCGTTCAATTCAAAATCAATTCGGGCAATTTCCGGTTGGTAAATCCGAAAAAAGAAGTAAAGGTCGCCATCATACAAAACTATTATTGGCCCAGTGCCCTTTACAACATCAAACCCCAATTCACATTGGGCAATGAATTGGTCTATAAGTACGACCAAGAAACCAGTTTTTATGGTGGAAACGAGTTTTTGAATTTTGACACCAAAGATTTGCGCGCACCAAGTTCCGTCATTTCGCATATTGAATTGACCGACATTTATCAACATTATCTGTTTGCCGACAGATTCAGAAGTGTTCGTGAATACACTTATTTTCCCGACATTAATGGCGATTATGTTGTTCGCACCTTACAAGGAGATGATGAGTCAAGAGAAGCGGAATACACCAACATTCACTACAGCCTACCCTATTCAGAAGAACTGAATCTCGATGATGTTTATGTTTTCGGAAAGTTCAATAATTACGCCTTTACCGATGAAAACAAGATGACCTACAATGAGGAAAATGGGATGATGGAAACAGCCATTAAGTTGAAACAAGGCTTTTACAACTATAAATACGTCATCAAGAAAGAAGATGGAGCGGTTGATCTGAACACTATTTCAGGGAGTTTTCATTTTACAGAGAATACTTACCTAATTCTGGTCTACTATCGCGATTTCGGTCAAATTTACGATAGCATCATCGGAGTGGGGTCTACAAACTCGCGGGATATTAGTAATTAGGCTATATTTGACCATCAATTGATTTTGATGGACAACAAACCAACACTTCAACACACAGGAAGATACCAGTTAAGATACAGGGGTACCGAATGCGCCAACTGCCAACACCCTCTGGATATCAGCGATCGCTACTGCCCTAACTGCTCACAAGCGAATAGCACAAAAAAACTTACCCTAAAAGATTTTTTCGATGAGTTTTTCTCGAGTCTGATATCCTATGACTCCAAATTATTAAAAACACTTTCGGCCTTATTAATCAGGCCCGGTCGAATCACAAAAGACTATGTCAGGGGCAAAAGAGTCTCGTATACAAATCCCTTTCGGTTTCTATTGAGTTTGGCCATTGTATACTTCCTAATGCTGAATTTTACCGGAGATTTTCAAGCACTGGATAAATTCGGGGCGGATGCAGATGGTGATTGGATCAGAGAAGATGGACCCCTGAATTTCAGCGCAGAATTCAAGGATATTCCGGCTGAAGAACAACAGACATTAGAGACAGCCTTGGACTCCTTAAAGATTTGGGAAAATTTCATGAATAGCGATTCCATATTGCTTAGTGACCCCCAAAAACATTTCAAAAAAACAGAGTCAGATGGATTTATAAACCGATTTTTCGGAAAACGCGAATTTTTTAATGCCGTTTTTAATGAAGATAAAATCTATCAATTTGATGCAATTATAAAGAAGTACGACTTAGAAGATTCAAGAATGAATCGTTCCGCTTTTAGGGCGGCTACCAGTTTTAATCGTTTTAGAAAAGAACCCGGAAGTTTCGTTAGCAGCATGATTTCGAAGCTTCCGTTCGCCGTATTTTTCTTCCTTCCAGCTTTCGCCATTTTCATTTGGTTGGCGTACATCAGAAAAAAATACACTTATACCGATCATTTGATCTTTGGTTTTCACATTACCTCATTGTTGTTTATCTTGCTCATTGTTAGCTTTTTAGTAGACTCAATTTTCGATACGCTCAGTTGGTGGTTTTTCATTTTGGTTTTCGGACTGTACCTCTTTCAAGCAATGCGGAAATTCTACGAACAAGGCATCTTTAAAACTCTTGTTAAATATCTATTTTTAAATTTTGTTTTCTTTATTTTAGCAATGTTGACTATAGCTATTTTGTTTACAGGAGGAGTATTTACCTATTAGACCGAACGACATCATGATCACACAAGTTACTAAAGGCATAAAAGTCTCAGTCAATACCACTTTCGAGGGCACGTTCTTCAAGAACTATAAAATGCATTTCGCATTTGGCTATACCATTACCATAGAAAATCAGAGTCAAGATTCGGTTCAACTCACCGGACGTCATTGGCAGATTTACGATGCCCTCAACGAAATGGAAGTTGTGGACGGGGAAGGTGTAATCGGCAAGAAACCGGTCATTCGTCCGGGTGAATCCCATACATACAACTCCGGTTGCCTACTCGCCTCTCCCATAGGGGCCATGAAGGGATATTACAATATGGTCAATTTCTCATCCACCGAGAAATTCAGGGTCTACATTCCCACCTTTAAGTTCAGCGCACCCTTTGCGTTAAACTAGGTCTTCGTTTAGTTTTTATTCGGGTTCCATTTTAGTACCTTTGTGCAAATTTTCAACACCTAAAATCAGCACTATGGGTAAAGGTTTTTTTCAAGTACCAACCGCAATCAATGAACCGATAAAAAGCTATGCGCCAGGCTCTCCTGAACGAGAAGCGGTATTAAAGCAATATAGCTCCTATTATAACGGCACCGTAGAGGTACCGATGTATATCGGCAAGAAAAAAGTCAAGTCGGGCAAGACAAAGCCCATGTCACCGCCACACGATCATAAACACAAGGTCGGCACCTATCACCTTGCCAATAAATCTCACGTATCGGATGCTATTTCATCTGCCTTAAAAGCACGTGATGCATGGGCAGATCTGACTTGGGAACAACGTGCGGCTATATTTTTAAAGGCTGCCGAGCTCATTGCCGGACCTTATCGAGCCAAAATCAATGCGGCTACCATGATCGCCCAATCAAAAACCATCCACCAGGCGGAAATAGATGCCGCATGTGAGTTTATCGATTTCTTGCGTTTCAATGTGGAATACATGTCCCAGATTTATGAAGAACAACCCGATTCTGCCGAAGGTATTTGGAACCGTGTGGAATACCGGCCCTTAGAAGGTTTCGTGTATGCCATTACTCCGTTCAACTTCACGGCCATAGCCGGAAACCTGCCGGCCAGTGCGGCCATGATGGGCAATGTTGTCGTTTGGAAACCTAGTGACAGCCAGATTTTCTCCGCAAAAGTCATTGTTGATATTTTCAAAGAAGCCGGACTACCTGATGGCGTTATCAATGTGGTATATGGAGATCCCGTCATGATTACCAAAACGGTATTGGACAGTCCCGATTTCGCCGGAATCCACTTTACGGGCTCCACACATGTGTTCAAGGAACTATGGAAGCAAATCGGAACGAACATCCATAAATACAGGACATATCCTAGAATAGTAGGGGAAACCGGTGGAAAAGATTTCATTATCGCCCATCCTTCTGCAAAACCAGAGCAGGTTGCTACAGCTATTACACGAGGAGCATTCGAATTCCAAGGACAAAAATGTAGTGCTGCCTCTCGGGTATATCTTCCAAAATCAAAAGCAAATCGCATTCTGGATTTGGTAAAGAAAGATGTGGAATCATTTAATTCACCTGGGTCACCGGAAGACATGTCAAATTTCATCACAGCGGTCATCCATGAAGGTTCCTTTGACAAATTGGCCAAATACATTGATCAGGCCAAAAAAGACAAGAAGGCAAAAGTATTTGCTGGTGGAGGATACGATAAATCAAAAGGGTATTTTATCGAGCCTACTGTTATCGTTACTACAGATCCAAAATACACCACTATGGAAACCGAATTGTTCGGACCAGTGGTTACGGTGTACGTCTATGATGATAAAGACTGGTCAAAGACATTGAAGTTAGTTGATTCCACCTCTGAATACGCTCTTACAGGAGCGGTTTTATCAACGGACAGATATGCGATCGATGAAGCGACGAAGGCATTGCAAAACTGTGCGGGTAACTTCTATATCAACGATAAACCGACAGGTGCGGTCGTAGGCCAACAACCCTTTGGGGGTGCCAGGGCATCAGGTACGAATGACAAAGCTGGGTCAGCGCAGAACCTATTGCGATGGGTCTCGCCGCGATTGATCAAAGAGACTTTCGTAACTCCTGAAGACTATAGATATCCGTTTTTAGGATAGTACAAACTGAATGAAATGGAGTATTAGGGCGCAACCAATTGGGTTGCGCCCTATCTATTTAAAAATTAAGCGATGAAAACGGTTGTATGTATACTCCTCATAAGTGCATTCTTTCTCGCATGTTCGGGCAAAGGCTCTTCGACCAATGCCGCATGTGGAGTTGATAATCCCATTGAGGATTTGGCGTGGCTGAAAGCCTATGTTGATGAAACAGAGGATAGCTCGGAGGAATTATCCAGGTATTTATACGTACTAAAAGGTATCTACAACGAAGAAACCGTCTTTATTTTTGACAATTGTTGCCCTTTTTGCAATACGATTGTGCCCGTTTATGATTGTGAGGGTAAATCTCTAGGCTTCCTGAACGATAAGGTCAATCGATCGGAAATCAAGCATACTGAAATCATATATCAACCGGATAATTTTGCTTGCTCTACCGATTAGGTGCCGTATTTTTACAAAAGACCGATATTCTTCAAGAGACGTCTTTCAAAAGGTTCTTAATTTCACTACTTTTGAAGGTACCGTTCAATTGTACGGTAGCTATCACTCTAAATACTAACACAATGAAAATGAAATTTTTAGCAGCGTTGGCCCTCGTAGGGTTTGCGTTTACGACACAAGCACAAGACAATTTAGCACAGAGCACGATCCAAGCGGTATTGACTGGAAATCAAGCACAAGTGGTTCAACTGGCGGAAGCCTTTTCGGAAGAACAGTACGACTGGAGACCCATGGAAGGGGTTAATTCAGTTGGGGAAGCCTTAATGCACGTGGCAGGGGCAAATTACTATCTGGCTTCAAAAATGGGATTTCCTCCACCTGAGGGAGTTGACATGATGAAATTAGGAGAAGTAAAGGGCAAGGAAAATATTATTGCCGCACTGAAAAAATCCAATGAATTTGTTTTGGCAAAGATCATGGAGGTAGAAACCGGAGCACTCACGGAAGAAGTGGATTTTGGTTTTGCCAAAATGAACAAGTTAGGCGGCTTATTGGCCATGATGGAACACAACGGAGAGCATAAAGGACAATTGATTGCCTATGCCCGCTCCAACAATGTGGTTCCACCTTGGAGCAAGTAAAGACTTTAATATAATCTTTTTCGAAAACCTTCTGTTATCATAAATCAGGAGGTTTTTTTATGCAATGTAAGTACTATAAATTCGTTAAATCGATAGTAAGACCCGCTCAATACAGGTTTATGATGCCCAGATTCACCATGAAGACGTTTCTTAAAATACTTTTTGCACCACTTTTGTGGTTGCTGCACGCCTGTAGCCCCTTGGGAAATCCCGTTGATGAGGAAAAATCCGATAATCACTATTACAACAACAAAAAAACTGACATCCGTTATAGCCCCATGGGTAATTGGTTTGAACTTGGCAATGCTCCTATGCATGCCGATGTAGAGAGCTTTGAAGTACTCACCCGATTTATCAGTCGTGATAAGAACCGTGCCTATTTCAAAGAAGATGCCTTTGGTTCCGATCAAGTCGACCTCGGAAGTTTTTTTGTCAAAGAGGGCGGTAAAATGGCAGATATCGGTTTTGACAAATCACAGGTCTATGTCTTTACAAAGGTCTACGGAACCCAAAAGAAATCCCCTAAAATAACCATAGTGGAAGGCGCCGACCCAGAAACCTATGTGCGCACCGATTGGGATTGGGCCAATGACAGTAAAAACCATTTTTATCGCAATCAATTAATTTCCGTCGATTTCGATAGCTTTCAAACCCTGTCCGAAAGTTTCAGCAAAGACAGAGACAGCGCCTATTTTCAGCGAAATGGCTTTTTCAGTGCCATCGATGCAGATGTGAAGAGTTTCAAGGTACTGCACAAGTACTATTACGCGCAAGATAAGCATCATGTTTTCTATGCCGTCTTCGCCGAACAGGAAACCGATCCCGAATTACGCCAAATACCGATAAAAGATGATGAAAAAGTCGCCCTGTTGAACGAAGCCTTTATACAAATCGGTAATCAAATATACTTTGGCACCACGCCACTACAACTGGATGCAGCATTTACCGAGATCCTGAGCACCTATTACATCAAGGACAAAAGCAAGGTCTATTATCAAGACCGTTTGCTGGAAGATGCCGATGCCGAAACCTTTGGCACTATCGGGAAATACCAAATAGGGGATAAAAAAGGCCCTTTTAGAGCTGGGGAACGACTTGAAAAGAAAAAAAGCAACCAATAGCCCATACATACGTCTTCCAGGAAAGAAACCAAATGTACCATACACACCGAATCCTTGGAGCTCTCATATTTTGTTGCTTAATTTCCTGTAATGATACAGACGACACCGTAATGGCCGGTTGCGGCTTTGACAACCCCAGACAAGAACTACCCTGGCTCAAAGCACGTATTGATAGTATGGCACGAAGCACTTCGCCCGATATGGTCTACTGCTATGTCGTTCAGGGAACCTATGAAAACAGAACCGTATTTCGCTTTGAAGATTGTAACCCTGTAATCGACAAAGCAATTTTCACTCTCAATTGCGATGGCAATCAAATCGACTCCGACCAAGGCTTCACCTCGAGGCAAGACATCAAAAACCTAAAGATTATCTGGAAGCCGGAAAACTTTGCCTGTCCCATAGATTTTTGACTCTTTACCTACACTTCAAAGAATCTAAGGTAGGGGCTTAAAGACCTTTTCGCTGACGGCTTCCATACCTGCAGATTTAAGTTTTACCTTTGAATGCGTACAATGACCTATGCAACAAACCGAAAAATTTCGTGCTTTTTTCGTAGTACCGCCTGAGGTTCAATTGCTCGACCTCTCGGGCCCCGCCCATATCTTCTATGAGGCAAGAACCTACGGAGCACCTATAGAAAACTATTTCATTGGCCTGAATACCAGTAGGGAAGAACTGTCAAGCGCAGGGGTATCACTAGGAAGGTTGCAAGACTATCAGACCTTTAGCCTCAGTAGCACGGACTGGATTCTCCTTCCCGGTCTAGAATCGCATCTTTTGTTCGATAAAGCATTTGAAACCGGAAACCGGCCCTTTTTCGATTGGCTTAACACACAACACCGATCCGGTGCCAAAATATGTTCGGTATGTACGGGTGCCTATTTACTGGCTCAGGCAGGACTACTCGATGAAAGGGAATGCACTACCCATTGGAAGTATGTTGAAGATTTTCGTGCCCGTTTTCCAAAAGCCAAATTGCAAAAGGACCGCTTGTTCGTAAAAGACGAGCACATTTATACAAGCGCCGGAGTATCTTCAGGCATAGATTTATCTCTTTTTCTTTTAGAAGAATCGTTTGGACCCGATTTTGCTGCCAAGGTAGCCAAAGAGGTGGTTATTTATCTCAGAAGAACCGAAAAAGACCCGCAACTCAGTGTCTTCTTGCAATACCGAAACCATTTGGAAAACCGAATCCACACCGTCCAAGATCTGCTTGCGCAACAGTTGGAAAAGAAAAAAAATATCGAGGAACTAGCCGAATGCGTAACTATGAGCCCTAGAAATCTCACCAGACTTTTTAAAAAGACTACAGGTATTACCATAGGTGAATATCTGGAAAAGCTAAGAGTCGAAAAGGCCCTTTTATTACTTTCTAAAGGGTTCGATGTTGAATCAATAAGCCAAGAGTGTGGATTGAACAGTTCAAATCAACTCAGGGCCTTACTAAAGAAGCACACCCAAAAACTACCCTCGCAGCTGCGCCTCTAATGTCCTTAAGTTGCGCAAGAATGTCCTTTGACCACCTTTATTCGACCATTAGTTTTGTAAAAAATTTAACATGAGAAACATTATTGTCTCCTTGCTGTTGTTCGTTGCAACAGTCTTGACCGCCCAAGAAGTTCAAGTCGATCAACAGTATATATGTCCACCCTGCAATAGCACATGTGATACGAGTACCTATTCGAAACCTGGAGTCTGTAGCCACTGTAATATGGTGCTTGTTCGAAAAGACCTTTCAAAAACCATTGCCTTTTACTTGCAAGATGGTGTAGAAGTATTGGATTTTGCCGGACCTATGGAAGTTTTTGCGTATTCAGGCTACGAGGTTTTCACGGTATCGGAGCACAAAAAACCAATTCAATCACAAGGTATTTTGACCGTGCTACCGGACTATAGTATTGAAGATGCCCCAAAAGCGGATATCTTGGCTTTCTTCGGAGGCAATGCACAAAAAGCTTATAAGAACCCCAAAGTAGTGGAATGGGTACAGAAGCAAACCAACATTCAATATCATTTCTCCGTTTGCACAGGGGCTTTTGCGTTGGCCGAAGCTGGTATCCTAGACGGTCAGGTCGCGACTACCTTTCACAATGCCCTACAAGGACTCAGGGAGAATTACCCAAAAGTCGATGTTCGGAGCAATGTACGTTTTGTCGACAATGGCAACGTCATTACCACTGCAGGCATTTCGGCCGGTATCGATGGTGCCCTACACTTGGTTGCCAAACTCCAAGGTATTAATGCGGCCAAAAGAACGGCATATTATATGGAATACGACAATTGGGGTATGGATAACGGGTTAGTTCTCTCTGGTGACAATCCGTATACAGAAAGAATTTCGATTGAAGATTTGAAGACATACACAGGTTCGTACCAATATAAGAATGAGGCTACCCTGAGCCTTGAGCTAGATTCAAAAGGACAATTGTACGCGATGGTCGACAATACAGTATACCCAATCTATTATGAATCGGAGGACCTATTTTCAGATGTGGGTGGAGAACCTGTCTTTTTTAAAAGAAATAGCACTGGTAAGATTATCGGATATGCCCTGACTTCCGAAGGCAAGCTCTTCAGAAAACTGGAATAAAGGGGTTATCCTTTAAATTTTAACGGTAGGTACACCACCTTTTTTGTCGCAAAGAAATCTTCTTCAAAATAGTCGGCCAGATCAAAAATTTCGGCAGTCTTATATGTCTTTAATTCTTCGTCCAGATCACCTCCCTTTAAGTACAGAATTCCGTTTCGTCTTTCGTGTACCGATTCCTTTTTAATCTTTCCCTTTACCCAAAACGTAAAGGTAGGCATAGCTGCAACGGCCCTGCTTACAATAAAATCGAATCGGTCGTTCACTTCCTCCACTCTAGAATTTATGGGGATAACATTTTTAATTCCGAGACCGTCAACAACTTCCTTGACCACTTTGATTTTCTTACCTATGGAATCTACTAGTGTGAAATGGGTCTCCGGAAATAGGATGGCCAACGGAATACCAGGAAAACCACCACCGGTACCCACATCCAAGACCGTACTTCCGGCCTTAAATCCCTGCACTTTGGCTATCCCCACAGAATGCAGCACATGTCTGAGGTACAACTCGTCGATATCCTTGCGGGAAACGACATTTATTTTCAGGTTCCAATCTTGGTACAACGCCTCTAACTGACAAAACTGCGTGCGTTGCTCTTCGTTTAGATGGGGAAAATATTTGAAAATTATTTCTGCATTCATCGAACGTTCCTTATTCGACAAAAATAGTATATTAGATGCTGTTAAAATTTAGCTTTTTAAGAAAGCTTTCAAACCATTTTAGGCCATTGGCCCTATCTTTACCAAAAATTTGTAATCTATGGATTCTACCAATATCCGATTTTCAAGAAAAGATTCCGCTCAATTTTTTAAAACCCTGAACAAAAGGGTAAACGATTATTTCAAGGAAAATAAAATCAAAAAAACGGGAAACTGGAAATTGCACTTGAAAACGATTGTCATGTTCACCATGTTCTTGGCGCCCTACTTTTTAATATTGACACTTGGTCTTCCAATTTGGGCCAACCTCATGTTGACCATTGTTATGGGCGTGGGCATGGCCGGAGTTGGAATGAACGTCATGCACGATGGAAATCACGGCTCGTACTCCAACAAAAAATGGATCAACAAACTAATGGGTAGTAGCATTTACATTCTAGCTGGCAACGTGTACAATTGGCAGGTACAACACAATGTATTGCATCACACCTATACCAATATTCATGAGCATGATGAAGATATGGAAGCCGGTCGGATTTTACGTTTTTCAAAGCATGCCGAATGGAAAAAACACCATAAGTTTCAACATTTTTACTCTGTTTTCCTATATGGCCTACTCACCTTCAATTGGGCAATTACGACTGATTTTCAGCAAATGTACCGCTACATGAAGCGTAAACTGAGCTACGGAAAACTCCCTAGTCCAGTTGTTAATTGGAGCACCTTGGTCATTACCAAATTGCTCTACATCACCATTTGGATCGTGCTTCCTTTGATTTTTGTGGACATGGCCTGGTGGATGATTCTTTTAGGCTTCTTTATTATGCACTATGTTGCCGGGGTCATTCTGAGTGTTGTCTTTCAATTGGCACATATTGTACATGAGGCTGAGACCCCCTTACCGGATGAAGGCGGTAATATGAAAAACACTTGGGCAATCCATCAATTGTTCACCACAGTGAATTTTGGCACCAAGAACAGGATTGTCAATTGGTTTACCGGTGGATTGAACCACCAAGTAGAGCATCATATTTTTCCGAATATCAGCCATGTGCACTACACAAAGATTTCGAAAATCGTAAAGCAAACGGCAAAGGAATTCAATCTGCCCTACCATGAATACAAGACCACGCGAAAGGCTATTATTTCCCACTTTCAGCATTTAAAGGAATTGGGCAAGCGTCCAGCACTTCAGTATTGATTTTAGCTTTCAGCAAAAAATTATGGAAACCGTCAAGCATGCTTGGCGGTTTTTTAGTCTCAAGCTCTTTCCCTAAAACAAGGTTTCAACACAATGTGATTAAATATTGTAGAATACCTTCTTTTCTTGCTTGAAAGAATAGCAAAAGTTTTAATTTTGAAATCGAAAAATCGAGGCTTGGACCAAAAGTTTCCGCAGAACGGCAAAGGGTTTGTTCATGATGACAAGGAATCTATTGAGTTTGAGAAGATTTCCGCCTTTGCGGAAATAAAAATTTAACGTAACTAAAATGAGCAACCAACTTTCGGACAGAATCAACAGTGTCACTCCTTCGGCAACCCTTGAAATGGCGGCTAAAGCCCGTGAATTAAGAGCAGCAGGAAAAGATATTATCGGGCTCAGCCTTGGTGAACCCGATTTCAACACCCCCGACTATATTAAGGAGGCCGCGATACAGGCCATAAAAGATGGTTATAATTCCTATACACCGGTAGACGGTTATGTTGAACTGAAAGATGCCATCATTACCAAGTTCAAACGGGATAACAACCTCACCTACGAACTTCCACAACTTGTAGTTTCCACAGGGGCAAAGCAAGCCCTTTACAATGTAGCACAAGTAGTTTTGAACAAAGGGGACGAAGTCATCCTACCTTGCCCCTATTGGGTCAGTTACAGTGATATCGTCAAATTGGCAGATGGTGTGCCCGTAGAAGTACCTACGTCAATCGAGAATGATTTTAAAATGACTCCCGAGCAATTGGAGGCGGCCATTACGCCTAAGACCAAAATGCTGTGGTACAGTTCACCTTGTAATCCTAGTGGTTCTATTTACAGCAAGGAAGAATTACGTGGCCTTGCCGATGTACTTCAAAAACACCCACAGATTGTTGTGGTCAGTGACGAGATTTACGAACATATCAATTATGGCGTAACGCCACATGCCTCTATGGCAGAGTTTACCGACATGTATGAGCGTACGGTCACTGTTAACGGTGTGGCCAAAGCTTTCGCCATGACCGGATGGCGCATCGGTTATATCGGAGCTCCTGCATACATCGCACGTGCCTGTAATAAGTTACAAGGTCAAGTGACCAGTGGCGCCAATTGTATCGCGCAGCGCGCCGTGATTACCGCACTATTGGAGTCACCTGAACGCGTGCAGTACATGGTCGATGAATTCAAGGAACGACGGAAAATCATTTTAGGGCTGCTCAACAGCATCGATGGTTTCGTATGCAATGAACCAGAAGGTGCTTTTTATGTATTTCCTGATGTCACCGCCTATTTTGGGAAGACCTTCAATGGCACTATGATCAACAATGCTTCGGACTTTGCCATGTACCTCCTCGAGGCCGCCAACGTTGCAACCGTTACCGGAGATGCTTTTGGCAATGGCAACTGCATCCGTATTTCTTATGCCGCTTCGGAAAAGGAAATCAGGGAAGCCGTTTCAAGAATAAAGGCCGCACTAGCGTAGCTACGTAATTCGAAAAGCACTAATTCCTAAGTATACTCGGAAGCAACTAGAAAAGGTTGGACTTCATCTGGATTGATCGCCAGTCTGCAAGTATTCCACTGATCTATTCGTTTAGAGGCAAATTGTTATTTTTCGTTGTAACTTCCTAGTTATAAAGACAAACGCAATTCTTTAGCCGTGGAGCGGAATTTTATCATTCATCAAGAAGCCAAAACATATCAATGGTCGGGAGAATGTTATCTATCGATTAAATCTTTTCACAAAGGAAAAGCCGATTATGAAGTCAAACAACGGGCTTACGTAGTTGATCAAAAAAACTATCTTATCCTGAACGAATGCACTGCGTATCGATTGACCATTGATAGTAGGGAAACCACTGGCTCTTTCTGTGTATTCTTTTCTCCAGAATTCGTTGCCGAAGTGGTCTCGGAGTGGCATTCTTCAGATCGACAGATGCTAGATCAGAATCCTAAATCATATGGTGGCCTACGCCTTTTCGAACGGAACTACCCGCACCAAGGGCCGGTTTCCTCTTTACTCCACAGCGGAAGGACAAAATCAGAGGCAGGAATGTCGTTAATAGAGCAAGACGAATATTACCTTCGCCTGCTAAATGCAATTCTAGGCCAAAATTACCAAAGTCAAAAAGAAACCTATCGATTGCTTGCCAAAAAGGAATCCACTCGAAAAGAGATCTATCGCAGGATTATTTTCGTTAAGGACTATATCGATGCAAACTATCGGGAAGATCTTCGTTTAAAGGATATTGCCACGATAGGTCTGCTCTCGGAAAACCATCTTTTGCGTAACTTCAGTCGCTTTTTTGGGGCAACCCCTTTTCAGTATATTTCGCAAAAAAGAATCCAGGAAGCGCAACAATTGTTACTGCAAGGCGAAACCCCGATTAAGGATATTGCCATTCAAATAGGGTATACCAGTATGAGTAATTTCAGCACCTATTTTAAGCGGATGACGGGGATGTCTCCCAGTGAATTTCGAAAAAGGTGATATATAGTAACTGATTTTTACATCAGGTTGTTTTCTTTGAAGAAAAGATAGCAAAATGAAACTAGCGATTACCATCGTACTGTATGCCTTGGTCGGCCTCATACCAAAAACAGACAACATGATTGAACTACTGAAAAACCTTATTGAAAAAAATGAAGCGGAGAAAGCCATTGTTTTACTTGAAAAACGTCCTGAAATTCTGGATCTTGAGGATGAGAACGGTAGTTCTGGACTAATGATCATCGCCTACAGCGGAATGGGAGACGTCTTAAAAAAAGGCGTTGAACTCAAAAAAACCTTTTCCTTTTATGAGGCGATCGTGGTTGGCAAAACCGAAAATGTAAAGGGCTTCCTTGACCAATCCGCCTCTGAGATTTGTAATTCCCGTTCCAAGGATGGCTTCAGCCCACTATCCCTTGCGGCATTTTTCAATAGGACCGAAATCGCCAAATTATTGATCGAGCACGGTGCCGACCCAAATTTGGCAGCGACCAACCCTTCAAAAGTCAACGCCCTACACTCAGCGGTCGCCAGAGAGAATTATGAGCTATGCCTATTATTTATCGAGAAAGGTGTTCACATCAACGCGACACAGACCCAAAATGTGACCGCTTTGCATTCAGCAGTGCATCGTGGAAATCTTGAATTGACGAAACTTCTAGTGGAGAACGGCGCGCGCTTAGATTCAAAAATGGACAATGGAGATACGCCGCTGTCGATTGCCAAAAAAGAGGGGCATGCTCATATTGCCGAGTACCTAAGTACAAAGGAAAACTAAAAAAATTGTTCTCGCACTTAGGACATCACACCTTGGCCCTACTTTCTTTAACTCCTCCGCATACTCCAAAAATCAACCGGGATTTCGCATCCAATCCTGTTTTCGATCACTTGCAAGCCTTATATTTACGGTATATCTCCTAAATGACCGTAAAATGAAAAAACACATCTTAGTTGCAGTATTCGTTGTCGCCGGATGCTCCATCATGTTCGCCCAAAAAGATAAAAAAGACCTCATCGAAAGCATTGAGTCCAAAAAAGAACACTATTCAAAAATTGCCATGGAACTTTGGGAAAATCCAGAATTGGGATATCTCGAAGAAAAAAGTTCGATGCTTTTACAGACTGAGTTGGCGAAAGAAGGCTTTACCATAAATAAGGGAGTGGCCAACATTCCGACAGCCTTTACGGCCTCCTACGGTTCAGGTAGCCCTATTATTGGAATTCTTGGCGAATTCGATGCCCTTCCAGGGATGTCACAGGCAGCAACGCCCCTTAAGAAGCCTAGAATCGAAGGAGCACCCGGGCAGGCCTGTGGGCACCACCTTTTCGGCACAGGGTCTATGGCCGCAGCAATCGCGATCAAAGACTGGTTAAATGATTCCGGAAAATCGGGCACGATACGATTTTATGGTACCCCAGCGGAAGAAGGAGGGTCTGGAAAAGTTTATATGGTCCGTGCCGGTTTGTTCGACGATATCGATGCAATTGTTTCATGGCATCCTGGGGATGCGAACGCTTCAAACCCAAGCACCAATCTCGCCACCATTTCAGGGAAGTTCCGCTTTAAGGGAAATTCTTCCCATGCCGCGGCAGCCCCAGAGTTGGGCCGATCCGCTTTGGATGGGGTCGAAGGTATGAACGACCTGGTGAATATGCTGCGGGAACACACGACGGAGTCTACACGTATTCATTATGCAATTACCAAAGGAGGTGACGCACCGAATATTGTTCCGGCGGAAGCAGAAGTCTATTATATTGTGCGCCACGCCAATCGAGAAGAAGTGAAAGCGGTTTGGGATCGTGTCGTGAAAGCAGCGGAAGGCGCCGCCATCGGTACCGAAACCGCAATGACCTATGAAATCATCGGAGGCACCTATGACAGGCTTCCCAACGAAGCATTGGCCTCATTAATGCACACCAATATGAATTTGGTTGGTGGTGTCGCCTATAATGAGGAAGAATTGAAGTTTGCCGAAGAGATTCAAAAAACCCTTGAAACCAGAAAACCCCTGGCCAGTGCAAATACCGTACAACCCATGAAATTCACCTATGGTAAAGCGTCCGCGGATACTGGGGATGTCAGCTGGAATGCACCACTCGCGGCCATCAGGGCGGCTACTTGGGTTCCTGGCACACCACCTCATAGCTGGCAAGCCGTTGCCGCCGGGGGTACCTCCATCGGATCCAAAGGAATGCTGGTAGCGGCCAAAACAATGGCCTTGACCGCATTGGACATTTACAAGTCCCCAAAATTGTTAGATGCCATCAAGGCGGAATTTCAAGAGAGAAGAGGAGCCGATTTCAAATACGTCGCTTTATTGGGGAATCGGGAACCGGCCTTGGATTACCGCAAATAACGAGACCGATTTGTAATGCCAAAAACTGTTTATCGCATCTACGTCATCGAACTACATAAGCGTGTATTTACTGAAAATGCCCGCTTTCGAGCCGCCAATCCTCAATTCAATGGTGTTCTGGAATGTTTGTATGTAGGGATGACAAGTAAGACGCCAAAAGTGCGTTTTGAACAACACAAAACGGGGTACCGCAATAGCAAAGGACATAACCTTTCATCGAATATCGTCCGAAAATACGGCTCCTATTTAAGACCGAGCCTTTACAATCATATCGATCCGATTACCTCAAGAAACGAAGCCCTTAAAGCAGAAGCGGCCCTAGCTTTGGAACTAAGACGAAAACGCTATGCGGTGTGGTACAATTGAAGTATACCATGCAAAGCCGTTTCCAGGCTATTTCTGCACCAAGTACATACGGAACATAAAGCTTTAGGTGCGTTTCCAAAAATAAGGTGTAAGCAAGATCAGGACCGTAAAAAGTTCCAAACGACCGGCAAGCATCAAAAAGCCGCACCACCATTTTCCAATGTCGGGTAGCCCATTAAAATTACTTACAGGATTCAAACTGCCCAGTGCCGGCCCGACATTACCCAAAGAGGAAGCAGCTCCTCCAATAGCAGAGACGAAATCAAGCCCCATTGCACCAAGACCCAAAGCCCCAATAATGAAGAGCAGCATATACAGCACAAAAAAGGCAATAATGTTATAGACGATATGTTCTTTGATGGTCTTGTTATTATAGCGTACCGGAATAATCGCATTCGGATGTAGGGTGCGTTTGAACTCCAACAAACCGTTTTTGATGATCAATAAATGTCGCATGACCTTAATTCCCCCTGCGGTAGAACCGGCCGAACCCCCTAGAAAGAACAATCCGAAGAAAAAGATAGTCAAAAAGGGAGTCCAACTCGTAAAATCAGCCGAAACAAAACCTGTAGTAGTGACGACCGCAATTACTTGAAAAAGCGCATGCCGAAACGCACTTTCGCCTTCCCCGAGTACCATCGGGTGATATTCGGAGACCTGTACATTGGCTGTGGAATAAATGACCAAGCCTGCCAAGACAGTAAACAATAGAATAAAAATGGTATAAAACTTAAATTCCTCGTCCTTAAGAATTCGCTGTACCTTTCCTTTGAATGCAAAATAGCTTAGTACAAAATTCGTTCCGGCCAAAAACATAAAAAGGATAACGATATATTGAATGAGCGGTTGATCGTTCCAGAAGGCCAAACTAGCGTTCTTTGTGGAAAACCCACCTGTAGATAGGGTCGCCAAAGAATGATTGATGGCGTCGAAAAAACTCATCCCCGCCAATTTCAACAACAAAGTTTCTGCGGCCGTGTATCCCACATAGATATACCAAAGACGTTTTGCGGTATCCGTAATTCTTGGGTGTAATTTGTCGGCGCTGGGCCCAGGGGCCTCAGCAGCGAATAGTTGCATACCACCGATTCCCAGCAGGGGTAAAATGGCAATCGCCAAGACAATGATACCCATACCGCCGATCCAATGGGTTAGGCTCCGCCAGAAAAGGATGCCTTCTGGTAGTGATTCAATATCATCCAAAATAGAGGCTCCGGTAGTGGTATAGCCCGAGATCGTTTCAAAGAAGGCATTGGTCACGTCTGGTATGGCCCCAGAAAACAGGTAGGGCAACATGCCGCTAACCGACATCACTAACCACCCAAAAGTCACGATGAGATAGCCTTCTTTTCGCTTTACTTCTTTTTTATGTCCGCGAGTGGTGAACATCGCAAATACCCCAATAAACATGGACACCATAGAGGCAAGAAAAATATCTAGGGTAGCCCCGTCTTGGTAAACAGCACTTAGTACGGCCGCTAGAAGCATGAACCCCCCGTTAAAGAGGAGCAGTAGCCCCATGATATGAAAAATGATTTTTTGATTTAGGCCCATCAGAGGAACAGTCTTTCAATTCTAGGAATCGCCTCCGGTAAACAGCAGACCACCACTCGGTCACCAGCTTGTATGCGAAAGCCTCCAAGTGCAATGATTCCCTCACCATCACGCACTACCCCACCGATTGTTGCCGCTTTAGGGAAATCGAGGTCGCGAATCACATTCCCCGTGACCTTGGAATTCGATTTGACCACAAACTCCAAAATTTCTGCGTTCAGATTATTGATGCGCATTAGGGCAACAACTTCCCCTTTTCTGATATACCTAAAAATATTGTTGGCCGCCAAGAGCTTCTTGTTGATGAGGGTATCAATACCAATGGAATGGGAGAGTTGAAAATAATCCATGTTCTCCACCAAGGCAATTGTCTTCTTGATATGCTTCGATTTAGCGACCAAACATGACATGATATTGGTTTCTGAATTTCCGGTCACCGCGATAAAAGCGTCCATGGATTCGAGGCTCTCTTCCTCCAATAACTCCACATTTCGTCCGTCTCCATTAATGACCAATGCATTCGGTAGCTCATCGGAAAGGTCAAATGCTTTTTCCTTGTTTTGTTCTATGAGTTTCACATTGAATTTTTTTGAGCAGAGGTCGCGGGCCGCTTTATAACCGACTTTGCTTCCGCCCAGTATCATGACATTCTTGATCTCTTCTTTTTTCTTGCCGGTCAATTTATAAAGCTCATCGACCCCTTCCGAAGTGGTAATAAAATATACTTGATCTCCTTCTTTGAAGACCGTATCACCTCTTGGAATGACCGTATACTGTGTACCCAAACGCTGCAAGGCAATGGGCATGAAATGCAGTTCAGGAAAAATAGTGGCTGCTTCCTTGACCATTTTCCCCACGAAGGGTGCAGATTTAGGGAGAGATACCCCCACCATGATCAGTTTTCCATCCTCGAATTCATAGGTATCGTTGAAAGCTGATTTATTCAACAACAATTGAATTTCAGTGGCCGCCAACTCCTCAGGGGAAATCAGTTCATCGATACCCAGTTCCTCAAATTTGACGACATCCCTATTATCGACAAATTCGGTGTTCGATATTCTTGCGATAGTTCTTTCGCACCCTAATTGCTTCGCCAGCATACATAGGGTAATATTGGTCGTTTCGGAAGAAGTCACCCCGATAACCAAATGCGATTGATCAACCTTAGCATCTTGCAGAACGGAAATGGAGGTGGCATCGCCTTTTAGAACACGAATATCTAGATGACCGTCTGCATAGGCCAAACTTTCTTTATTCGTATCGATCAAGGTGATGTCTTGTGACTCGTAAGAGAGTAGTTTTGCTAAATGGAAGCCAACCTCGCCAGCCCCAGCAATTATGATTTTCATCTATTGTAGTATATGGTTGAAAAGAGGTCGGATAAAAATCCAAATCCCCTTTTTGAGAGTGGTGTCATCGGGAACACGATAGTTATGTTACAGCCCATCTATAAAAGATTTGCAACTATTTGGATACAAAATTACACAAATTTATACTGTACCCCTAGAATTACCTTAGTTATAACATTTTGATAAGCGCTTTATTGCACCGCCCCTCAGTAGAAAGCAGTCGTTATGTCGTATCTTTGCCGAAAATTGCTTGAATGTCGGAAAACATCAGACCCTATAAAGACTCCGAACTGGGTAAAAAGGAACAGGTCACGCAAATGTTCGATTCTATCTCGAACAACTATGATGGCCTGAATCGCGTCATTTCTTTTGGAATCGATATCAAATGGCGAAAGCGTGTGGTGGCTATTCTTAAGAAAAAGCAACCCAAGACCATACTCGATATTGCAACAGGAACAGGCGACCTAGCTATCAACCTCATGGAAACGGGGGCTAAAAAAATCATTGGTCTCGATATTTCACCCGGTATGCTAGAGGTCGGGAAAACCAAGGTCGCCGATAAGAAGTTGAGCGACACCATTGAAATGGTCGTAGGGGATAGTGAGCAGCTCCCTTTTGCCGATAATTCATTCGATGCCGTAACCGTGGCCTTCGGTGTCCGCAATTTCGAGAACTTGGAAAAAGGCTTGGCTGAGATCTTTAGAGTGCTTCGCCCAAAAGGTACGTTCGTGGTCTTGGAAACATCCGTGCCGACCAAATCACCATTCAAGCAAGGCTATGCTTTTCACTGCAACTACATACTGCCATTGGTGGGACGTCTATTTTCAAAAGACCGCTCCGCTTATCGCTATCTTTCGGCGTCAGCAGCCGTTTTCCCTCATGGAGAGGACTTCAACAATATTTTGCGTAAAATCGGGTTTATAGAGGTAACGAACAAACCCCAAACTTTTGGGGTTGCAAGTATTTACGTAGCCACGAAGTAAACTATGCGCACTATTCTGATTTTATTTTTGGGCTTACTGTCCCTCTCTAAGCCGTTGCATGCACAATTCAACGAAAGGCCTGTGTTGAATATTGAGAACAAAGACAAAAAGTTCTTGAACTATGGCTATTATTTAGGGTTCAACCAGTATGACTTCAAGTTCGATTACAATCGCGATACCGAAGATATTCTAGTAAATAAAACGCTTGGGTTCACCGTAGGTTTAATCGGTGAAATGCGCATTAATGAGTTTCTAGACGTTCGTATTGAACCCGGTCTGGCCTATAATGCCAGAACATTGGGTTTTCCAGGCTTCACTGAGGAACGCGATGCGGTTAGAGAGGTAAAATCAACGTATATAAATTTTCCCTTACTTCTAAAGGTGAGTACAAGGCGTTTGGGTAACTTCAAACCGTTTCTTGTCGGAGGAGCTTCGGCTTCCTTGAACTTGGGGAGTAATGAAACGGCCTTGGACGATAATGCCTCAGGCACGTTTCGCATGACCAAATGGGTGTACAACTACGAACTGGGTTTCGGTATCGATTTCTATCTCGAATACTTCAAGTTCTCGCCATCCATACGAGGGGTTTTTGCCATTACGGATGAATTGGTACCCGATAACGACCCCAATAGTCCATGGACGTCGAACATCGGAGCCCTAAGAACACGTGGGCTTTTTATTAATTTCACTTTCGAATAAGTACCAGCTACGTTTGATATCCTGATACAATACCTCAAACCACCTTTCAAGCACCACACTTTTTAAGCTAGCAGGCGAGCACTAAGCTCCCCGTCCTTATCTCCTTATCTCGTTCAATAAAATGGCTGTTGCCGTTGCTACATTGAGGCTTTCCGTAGTATGTTTTCCAAATTGGGGAATACTTATTTTTTTGGAAACTAGCTGTTCTATTTCCTTTGATATCCCATGTGCTTCATTGCCCATAATCAAAATTCCGTTCTGGGGTAGTTCTTCCGAATACGCGGAGACTCCGTTCATAAATGCACCGTAAATCGGTGTCGGGCACTGATCCAGAAAATCGGCGATATTCCTGTAAACGATATTTACACGGGTAATAGAGCCCATAGTGGCCTGCAGCACCTTAGGGTTATAGCAATCGACCGTTTTTTGGGAACACACCAAATGTGCAATACCGAACCAATCACAAAGTCTGATAATGGTACCTAGATTTCCAGGATCTCTGACATCGTCTAACACCAGGACCCAATCACTGAAATCAATTTCCTTTTCCTCAGGAACATGAAAAACACCCAATATGCCATTCGGGGATTTCAAAGCGCTCATTTGTGCTAGCTCGCGTTCCGAAACGCGTGTAAAAATGGTATCATCATCAAGTAAATCAGCATTGACACCGTATACCGCATACGGCTTTATGCGCGACCTCAAAACCTCATTTACACCCTTGATTCCTTCAACAACAAAGAGTCCGTTTTGATTTCGGTACTTTTTTTGATGTAAGCTACGTATTAGTTTTATTTGCCCTTTAGCAACCATTCCATTACTGTGTTTTTTAATGTATTTTTGATTTCTATGAGGAGTGTATTGCACGTTACAAACTACACCGCTAAAATAAGCGTATTATTACTAGCTTTTGCAATAACGTCGTGCAACTCACTTCGTAGAGTTGATGAGGATGAACTTCTGATTACCAAAAATACCCTATCGAACAATAGCGAAAAAATCGTTGACGAGTCCATTGAGACCCTGATTATCCAAAAACCGAATACAACCTTACTGGGATACCCCTTGCGACTAAACCTCTATAGTCTTGCAAAGGTCAATCCCGATTCATCATTCAACGATTGGCTCTACCGAAAGGAAAAGAGAAAAAAACGCTTGGATAATTTCTTCTCGGAGAAACAGGTCCATAGGCTGGGGGAATCTTTTCTAGTGAAAGGCTTGAGCGAATGGCTAAAGGAAATAGGTGAACCACCTGCGATTTTAGACACGGTTTTAACCGAAAAATCATTAGAACGCTTAAGTGCCTATTACAGTAGTAAAGGGTATTTTAACAATAGTACCAACTATACCATCGATAGTTTAAAGCGCAAACGGCGAATCGCGGTAAACTATAATATCGATCTAGGGAAGCCCTTTATGTTGGATACCGTTTATAATGATATTTCCTCCAAAGCCATCGATTCCCTGTATAATTTAAATAAATCCGATTCATACGTCAAGCAGGGCCAACAATTCGATATTGATGATTTCAATAATGAACGGGAGCGATTGACATCTATTTTTAGGAACAATGGGGTGTGGAATTTTCAGGAAAGTGCCATTAGCTATGATGTAGTTACCGACACCACCCGGTTGGGCAATGACCAACAAATGAACATCAAGTTGAACATAGATGACCTCAAAACGAGAAATGCCAGTTCGGTGACCACCCAGGAGTATAAAGTGGCCTCTTTTGACAAAATCAACGTCTTTACCGACTTTTTGAACGAAGGGGAAAGCGACATGCAGTTTCAGCGATTTGGGGATTACACCATTTTTTACAAGGGCAAACTACGTTTCAAGCCAAGAACCTTGACCAATGCCATCTTTTTTGAGAAAGATAGCATTTATCGTGATCTTGACCGTATACGCACATTGCGCCAAATAAACAGCTTGAACGTTTTCAAATACCCATCGATCAATATAGAAGAGGATAGCACGCGTACCCAATTGACCGCAAATATCTATTTAACGCCAAAGCCTAGATATTCCTTTCGCGTGAACCTTGATGCGACCCACTCTAGTATTCAGCGTGTGGGTCTGGGCCTGAACCCCTCTCTTCAAGCACGTAATCTATTCAAAGGAGCTGAAAACCTGAGTCTCTCGGGGCGATTGAATATAGGTTCATCCAACGATCAGACGATACAAGACAATCGATTCTTCAATTTATTGGAATGGGGTACCGATCTGAACCTCGATCTTCCCAGAATTTGGTTTCCTCTTGTCAAGACCCGTAAATTGATCCCAGATTATATGCTCCCCAAAACACGGGCGAGTATCGGGGTCAGCTCACAAAAGAATATCGGTCTGGACAAACGTACCTTCAACACGGTTTTGGGTTATAATTGGACACCGAACGATTTTAAAAGACATAATGTTGAATTGTTCAATGTACAATTTGTCAACAACCTAAACACAACGCGATTTTTCAATGTGTATCGCAACAGCTACCAACAACTCAATCAAATCGCCAATGACCCCGAGGTTTTGCCCTTGGTAAATTCGGAGTATTTCAATGAAGAAGGGAATTTGTCGACCCCTAGTGAAGTAGCAGTACCCGAGGAAGCTGGGACGGACAGGTTCATTGCGGATGTCAATACAGGTGTTATCCCCATTTCTAGCCAAGGCCTCTCTATCGAAGATTTCAACAATGTTCAAAGCATAGAGGAGCGACAAAATCGATTGACCGAAAACAACCTTATTTTCGCGACCAATTATACCTTCAACATCAATAACCGACAAGGACCAACTGACAATAAGTTCTACCAGTTCCGTTTTAAGGTCGAAAGTGCTGGAAATCTCCTATCAGCGATATCTTATCTCTTTCCTTTTTCACAGAACGAGGATAAATTGGAGGTTTTCGATGTGGCCTATTCACAATACATCAAGACCGAATTCGATTATGTAAAGTACTGGGATCTTTCACGGGCCAACGTATTGGCGATGCGTAGCTTCTTTGGTATCGCTATACCCTACGGAAATTCAGATAACATACCTTTTGTACGAAGTTACTTTGCCGGAGGCTCCAACGATAATCGAGCATGGAGACCCTACTCCCTGGGCCCGGGAAGGTCGAGTGCCCTGAACGATTTCAACGAAGCCAACCTCAAACTCGCATTTAATTTGGAATATCGTTTTCCTATTGTCGGTAATTTCAAAGGCGCATTGTTCATAGATGCTGGTAATATCTGGAATGTTTTTGATAATGTAGACGACCCCGATTTGACCTTTAACGGGTTCGATTCCCTAAAGGATATTGCCCTTGGTTCGGGTTTCGGGGTCCGGTATGACTTTACCTATTTCGTCTTACGGGGCGATCTTGGCTTCAAAACATATAACCCTGCGGAAGAGACCTCAAAACGATGGTTCAGGGAATACAATTTTGGTAATTCGGTGCTGCAAATTGGTATAAACTATCCCTTTTAGTATCTTAAGAAAAGTTTTTGGATTGCCCCCCAAGTCCAGTACCCTACGTATGCCATACTATGAAATTCTTCTTTCTATCCATCTTGTTTTTCTATGGTATCGTTTCGGTGGCTCAAACCTCGTTAGTCGAAGAATTACACGCCATGCAAACCAGACCGATCTTGAAAGAAAAGGTCTATGTTCACACCAATAAAACAACCTATTTTTCCGATGATGTGATATGGTTTAAGGCCTATGTAGGCGATTCGCTCAACTATCCTTCGGCGGAAACCAGAAAATTGAATGTGCACCTCATCGACCGGGATGGCATCAACATTTTTGGTCGCGATGTACTTATCGAGGAAGGGGTGGGTTTGGGGCAGTTTGAATTGGACAATTCCGTAGCTGCGGGAACGTACTATCTACAGGCACGTACCAAGTATATGCGTAATTTTGGCCAAGACTACCACTACCTTCAAAAAATCAAGATTCTTGGTCAAGTGCCAGCTCAAAATATACAAGAAGGCGTTTCTTATGATGTGCAATTTCTTCCAGAAGGCGGAACCCTAGTTGAAGACCTCGAAAACAACATGGGCATTAAAGCGTTAAAAAACGGTCAAGGCATCGACTTCACAGGAACTATTTTCAATGAACAAGATGAAATGGTTTCGACATTTCAGAGCGAAAATGCCGGTATGGGGAGCTTTCCACTACGCTACGAGAAAAATCAACGATATCGTGCCAAACTACAACTGCAAGATACCATTCTTGATGTAACACTGCCACAAGCGGCTCCTCAAGGAATTGCGCTACAGGTAGACATTACCGACCCAGTTGATCTTCGCGTATATTTAAAGACGAACGAAGCTACATTTTACAACCAAATCTATTCCAATTACTCGATATTGTTTCACCAAGACCGTCAGCTCATCGACTTGGTTTCCATAGCTCGGTTAGATTCGCTAGCTGGCTTGATAAGCCTAAGAAAAGAACGCTTTTTAGAAGGTGTGAACACCGTAACGCTATTCGCTGATAAGCAACCCATAGCGGAGCGTAGATTTTATATCGAAACAGACCGGAAAAAAGTAGCCGTGGCACTGAAAAAATCAATTGAAAACAACGATTCGACCACCTACCACCTTTCCCTTTCGGCACGGGAACCGCCGTCAAATACCAACCTTAGCGTTTCTGTTGTGACGGAGCCCTCCCTGCTTTTGAATCAAGAAAACACCATTGAAAGTGCGTTCTTGTTAAAACCCTATGTTAGGGGGCGGATTGAAAAACCGGCATACTACTTTGATCCCAAAAATCCGAATAGAAAATCCCATTTAGACCTGTTATTGCGGACCCAAGGGTGGACGAAATATAATTTGGATGAATGGATCCAAAGTATCAACCCCGCAGAAGAATATAGCTTTGAACAGGGTTTTGAGCTGAGGGGCACCATAAAGGATGATGCTCGGCATAAAAATCTAGCGCTAATCCCCAACAACTTCCGAATTACAGACAAGGTCAAACTGAAAGGGCAATCTAATTTTATTTTTCAGGACTTGAAGATATTTAAGGGAGATACCGTTAGGGTAGCTTACCAAAATTGGCTGGGTAAAATCATCAAGCCTTCGAATATCGCTTATGACACGATTGAAAAGAAACGTGTTACCAAGTTTCTGGTCCCGAACAGCACCGAAGAGCTGAAAGTTGAAATGAAGACCACTACTATTTCCAACAAAATAAATACCGACAACATGGAAATGGGCGATAACCTCGAATCTGAAAATAATAAAGGAACAATTGAATTGGATGAAGTAACCGTATCGGAAAAAAAGCGTGATGAAAGATCCCTACAGAGAAGAAAAGTCATTGAAAAGTACAAGCCCTTGGTTAGGGACATCGGAAAATACCTCGACCTACCAATTCCAGAATTATCGAATAAGCGCAATAGAAGCCTGATGGACTTTCTCAGAGAAAAAGGGTATACTCTTATAACATCAAATTCTTCTGCGAACTATCTACAAGGCACCAAGAGCTTCGGCGTCTTGTTTATTAACGGCAGGTATATCCAACCGGAAGAATTGCTAGGTAGCTTACAGTTGCAGATGAAAGACATCGCAAATGTCATGGTTCATAATACCAGTATTCTGCGACCTAAACGCCGCATTAACCTTGGCTATTTTCAAGTATTTACTAACGAGAACAGTTCACGGCTTTTTGACAGATTTATCGTCAAAAATGGCTTTGACCGCCCCAAAAAATACTATACCCCCTTCCATGAATTTGTCCGGCCAATACGGATGGATATAAAGGAAATCGATTGGAAACCATTTTTAAGAACCGACAAAACCGGAGAGGTCTTTTTTAAAATAGAAAATCAGCCCACAAATTCGAAATTAGTGCTGTCAATACAAGGCTTCTCCAGCAAAGGCCATTTGATTTCCAAAACAATACGAACGGATTAAGTTGTTTTTATAAAACTACATTTTGAAGCCCTGTTTATTTTAGTACTTTTGCCCTTTCATAAAATAACTAACAAATAGATACTATTCTTATGGCCCACAATATAAAACCTGGCGTTGCCACAGGGGATGAAGTTCAAGAGATTTTCAACTACGCGAAGGAAAAGGGTTTTGCCTTGCCTGCCGTCAATGTCATAGGTTCGAATACCATTAATGGAGTTTTGGAAACCGCTGCTGCTTTGAATGCTCCGGTCATTGTTCAGTTCTCAAATGGAGGTGCGCAGTTCAACGCGGGAAAAGGGCTATCCAATGAAGGCCAAAACGCAGCCGTTCAAGGCGCTGTGGCCGGTGCGAAGCATGTACACCAATTGGCCGAGGCCTATGGAGCGACCGTGATATTACATACCGATCATTGCGCCAAAAAATTGTTGCCTTGGATCGATGGGTTATTGGATGCCAGTGAAAAGCATTACGCAGAAACCGGAAAGTCGTTGTTCAGCAGCCATATGATCGACCTCTCGGAAGAACCATTAGAAGAGAATATCGAAATCTGTAAAGGGTATTTGGAACGAATGGCCAAGATGGATATGACCTTGGAAATCGAATTGGGCATCACCGGTGGTGAAGAAGATGGAGTTGACAATTCAGATGTCGACGACTCCAAATTGTATACACAACCCGAAGAAGTAGCTTATGCTTACGAAGAATTATCAAAGGTGAGTCACAGATTCACGATTGCTGCTGCATTTGGTAATGTACATGGGGTATACAAACCAGGAAACGTCAAATTGACGCCAAAAATCTTGAAGAACTCCCAAGAGTATATCTCAGAAAAATATGGGGTGGAGCACAATCATATCGACTTCGTTTTTCATGGTGGTTCAGGTTCTACCGTCGAAGAGATTCGTGAAGGCATCAGTTATGGGGTCATCAAAATGAATATCGATACCGACCTGCAATACGCATTTCTTTCAGGGGTAAGGGATTATGTTCAGGAAAAAAAGGAGTATCTTCAATCACAGATTGGCAACCCAACAGGTCCGGATGAACCGAACAAGAAATCATACGACCCAAGAGTATGGTTACGTGAGGGTGAAAAGTCATTTGTCGAACGATTGAAAAAAGCTTTCGAAGACCTGAACAACGTAAACACGCTTTAGGTACTTTATAATTAGCTCGTCCAACATAAAACTCCTGAAATTATGACAGCTTGGTTCAAAAGAACGGAAAAAGGAATTCAGACCGCTACTGAAGAAAAAAAAGACACCCCGAGAGGCCTTTGGTACAAGTCGCCTACAGGTAAGATCGTTGAGTCAGAAGAATTGGCGAAGAACTTTTATGTGAGTCCTGAAGACGACTATCATGTGCGTATCGGTAGTAAAGAATACTTTGAGATTCTTTTTGACAACAATGAGTTCAAGGAGCTCGATACCAAACTTACCTCAAAAGACCCCCTCAAGTTCGAGGATACGAAAAAATACTCGGATCGCTTGAAAGCGGCTCAAAAGAAGACCGGTTTAAAAGACGCCGTTCGTACGGCCATGGGAAAATCATATGGTAAAGACCTCACGGTCGCCTGTATGGATTTCGGTTTTATCGGGGGATCGATGGGAAGTGTTGTCGGTGAAAAAATAGCCCGCGCTATTGACCATGCGATTAAGAAAAAGACTCCCTTTCTAATGATATCAAAATCAGGTGGGGCACGAATGATGGAGGCGGCGCTCTCTTTGATGCAACTGGCCAAGACCTCTGCGAAATTAGCGCAGCTTGCCGAGGCCAAACTCCCCTATATTTCCTTGTGTACAGACCCCACTACCGGGGGCACCACGGCTTCCTATGCGATGCTTGGCGATATCAACATTTCGGAACCCGGGGCCTTGATAGGTTTCGCTGGACCACGAGTAGTTAAGGATACTACAGGGAAGGAACTTCCTGAAGGATTTCAATCAGCGGAATTCGTAAAGGAACATGGCTTTCTGGATTTTATCAGTCACCGAAAAAATCTAAAAAAGAAAATCAACCTCTATATCGACCTTATTCAGAACATTCCTTTAAGGTCTGAGGATTAAGACCGACGAATAATTGGAAATCGAATTCGCTAACGGATATTTCCATGAAAACACCCATCACCTCATTACTCCTCCTAATCGTCTTATGGATGAGTTGTTGTGCTTCCGATTCAAACGAATCCATTCAAGATGAAACACAGGAAATGGAAGATTCCACAGAGACTTTGCAAGGTGTGGCGAGTGTGACCGATTTGGCCGTTTCCGGTGAAGAAAATCAATACAGTTTTAACGTCACTATCGCCAGCGACGACCTCGGTTGCCAACAATATGCAGATTGGTGGGAGGTCATCGACACAAATGGCAAGCTGCTCTACCGCAGAGTATTGGCCCATAGCCATGTCAACGAGCAACCGTTTACCCGTTCTGGAGGTCCAATTGCCCTAGACCAAAATACCGAAGTCTATGTGCGCGCCCACATGAACACCACAGGCTATGGTGAAAACGCGTTCAAAGGTTCGGTCAAGAACGGCTTCACCGCTTTCAATCTTGACATTGGTTTTGCCGCGGAAGTGTTAAATGAAGCCCCTTTACCCAACGGCTGCGCTTTTTAGGTCGCCAAAAAGAATTAAGGGGATTTACGGAGAGATACTAAAAAAAGCTGCTAGAACTTCTTTTGTCCTAACAGCTCGTTTACCGATTTTCGTAGCCCTACTTTTTAAAGAAACGCCGCAGTTGCACCTCTGTGGATTCCCCATCAGCAGAAGTCAATACGCCAATGGCATCACAGCTTCCATCGCCAAAGTCAAGAGTTGCGGTGGCATCATTTCTCGTGATGGCCAACACCCCGCTAACAATGAACCTGCAAGACCATTCACGGCGCAAGGGAGTCGTGATTTCCTTTTGGAACACATTGCCCAGCTTTCCTGTAAAGCTTGAACTTCCTGTAATCGAAAATACATTGTCTCCCCAAAATCCAGAGCCATAACCCTCGATCCATTCACGGGTTCTGTTTTTGGTAAAACTCACCGTACCACCATCGGGCCAAACACCGCTGAACTGTCCGGATGCTTCCGATTGCGGATTGCCATTGCCGTTGGAACGGGTGCGAATAATAGTAGCATTACCTTCTACCGCTACTTCGTTATACGTAAAGTTCTCCAATGATAACTGCAACGTTTTGGTCGCCGCTTCCATATCCTTCTCGTAACTTAAATACATAATGCCACTGAGCACATTTCCGTTACGAAGTTCGCAGCCCTCACCAAAATCAATGGTTTTCTCCTTGGTCGTGCCGTTTTCCACTGTAGTAACCGTGGCACAATCGGGCAGATAATCGGATACGTAAAAATGCTTTGAAGTCGCTTGAATCTCATCTACTGCATATAGGTCTTCGGCGATACTTGATACTTCATCGGAAATCAACTCCGCTTCGTCACTCACTTGGAGCTCCGTTGCCGAAATCACTTCGGAACTTGAAATTTCAGAAGTCTCTTCATTTTTGTCACAAGAAACAAGTAATACAATCGATACTACCGACAAACCCATAAGGTTTATCTTTTTGAGGCTTTTTTTCATAACAAAGGATTTTAAAAGGTTATGAACCTAAGACCTCAAGAAACGGAAAAGGTTTAATTCAAAATTTTAAGCCCTGTTCATATGCGCTTATGCAGAAAATATTTTTTATCTTTGCAGCCTGATTGAAAATCAGTCAGATACATAATAATCATTTACAATAATATTAGCATGTACTTAACAAAAGAAATCAAAGCCGACATTTTCAAGAAACACGGCGGAAAAGCAGAAAATACTGGTTCTACCGAAGGTCAGATTGCGTTGTTCACGCACCGCATCAATCACCTCACCGGTCACTTGAAAAAGAACCACAAAGATTTTAACACCGAGCGTTCATTGGTCAAATTGGTTGGTAAAAGAAGAAGCCTATTGGATTATTTGAAGAAGAAGGATATTGTAAAATATCGTGAGCTGATCAAAGAACTAGGTATCAGAAAGTAATAGACAAAGAGGGAAGCTTGGCTTCCCTCTTTTTTTATAAAATTTCAAAGTCCTGAAATGAAAACCCTGTAAAGGGCAGGCAAACTAAAAGCTGCACACAGTTTTTCATTGGTCAACACAACACAACAACTCCGACCAGAAAAAATGGCGGAGTGACCATTGTTTAACGAAATCCTGAAATTAAGGTCAGGTAAAAATCAAATGTATGATTCCAAAAGTATTTAAAGAGGTCATCGACCTTGGTGATGGTAGGGAAATTTCCATCGAAACCGGAAAATTGGCGAAACAGGCACATGGTTCTGTTGTAGTACAATCAGGAAAATGTATG
The DNA here is from genome assembly GCF_047345415.1 of Maribacter corallii. NCBI lineage: Bacteria > Pseudomonadati > Bacteroidota > Flavobacteriia > Flavobacteriales > Flavobacteriaceae > Maribacter > Maribacter corallii. Next base: position 299,890 of record NZ_JBLFEP010000006.1, on the reverse strand, counting down.
CTGTTATGTACAGTAGTTTCCAATTACAAACAATCAGATGTGGACTTCCTTCCGCTAACTGTGGATTACCGTGAGAAGTTTGCCGCAGCGGGTCGTTATCCAGGTGGTTTCTTCAAAAGGGAAGCGCGACCTAGTGACGGTGAAGTATTGACTATGCGCCTAGTGGATCGTGTGCTACGACCACTATTCCCAAAAGACTATCATTCTGAAACCCAGGTGATGATTCAATTGATGTCTCATGATGAGGATGTGATGCCCGATGCTATGGCCGGTTTGGCTGCATCAGCCGCCATACAATTATCTGATTTTCCTTTCGAATGTGCCATTTCGGAAGCAAGAGTCGGTCGTGTCAACGGTGAGTTCATCATCAATCCGACCCGAGCACAACTTGCTGAATCCGATATCGACATGATGATCGGTGCTTCTGCTGACTCCGTCATGATGGTAGAAGGTGAAATGGGCGAGATTTCCGAAGAAGAAATGACCGAAGCTATTAAATTTGCCCATGAGGCGATCAAAGTGCAATGTGCCGCCCAAATAAAACTGGCCGAAGCCTTTGGCAAGAAAGAGGTTCGCGAATATGAAGGAGAGCGCGAAGATGAAGAGTTGCAGCAAAAAGTACATGACCTTACGTATGATAAAGTCTATGCTATAGCTAAAGCCGGTTCTGCCAAGCATGAAAGAAGTGCTGCTTTCGCAGAAATCAAAGAAGAAGTAAAAGCAAGTTTCTCCGAGGAGGAACTGGAAGATATTGGAGATTTGGTTTCCAAATATTTCTACAAAGCGGAAAAAGCGGCCGTTCGTGATCTTACCTTAAATGAAGGTTTGCGTCTCGATGGTCGTAAGACCGATGAAATACGTCCTATATGGTGTGAGGTCGATTACTTGCCCTCCACTCATGGGTCCGCTATTTTCACCCGAGGTGAGACACAGGCATTGGCCACGGTTACTTTAGGTACCTCAAGAGATTCCAACCAAATTGACATGCCTTCGCACGAAGGTGAAGAGCGTTTCTATTTACACTACAATTTTCCTCCTTTCTCCACTGGAGAGGCACGACCTATTCGTGGAACTTCCAGAAGGGAAGTCGGTCACGGTAACCTAGCACAACGTGCTTTAAAAGGAATGGTTCCAGATGACTGTCCGTACACCGTACGTGTGGTTTCCGAAGTATTGGAATCCAATGGCTCATCTTCGATGGCAACCGTTTGCTCAGGTACAATGGCCTTGATGGATGCTGGAGTTCAATTGAAAAAGCCGGTTTCCGGTATCGCCATGGGACTAATATCCGATGCTGAGACAGGGAAATATGCCGTTCTTTCCGATATCTTGGGTGATGAAGATCATTTGGGAGACATGGATTTCAAAGTTACCGGAACTGCAGACGGAATCACCGCCTGCCAGATGGATATCAAAGTAAAAGGGTTGTCCTATGAAATTCTAGTAAACGCCCTCAAGCAAGCTAGAGATGGCCGTATGCACATCTTAGGAAAACTAACGGATACCATTGCGGCTCCAAATGCAGATGTAAAACCACACTCTCCCAAAATGGTAACGCGTATCATACCAAACGAATTTATTGGTGCGTTGATCGGTCCTGGTGGAAAGGTTATTCAAGAGCTTCAAAAAGAAACGGGCACTACCATTGTTATCAATGAGGATCCCGTTACCGAAGAAGGTATCGTTGAAATTTTAGGAACGGATCAAAATGGTATTGATGCCGTATTATCGAAGATCGATTCGTTGATGTTCAAGCCTCAAATGAATGAATCTTACCAAGTTAAGGTCATCAAGATGCTTGATTTCGGGGCTGTTGTAGAATATCTAGATGCTCCAGGAAACGAGACCTTACTACATGTATCCGAATTGGCATGGGAACGAACGGAAAATGTTTCGGATGTCGTAAATATGGGTGATGAGTTTGAAGTGAAGTATTTAGGTACAGATCCACGTACCCGCAAGGAAAAAGTGTCACGTAAGGCACTCTTGCCAAAACCGGAAGGTTATGTAGAGCGTAAACCACGAAGTAATGATCGCCGTAGAGATGATCGTCGTGGCAGAGACAATAGAGATCGCAAACCAAGAAGGGATTAAATTTCTTCAAAAAGCAACCCCCTTTGAAAAGAATTTTTCAAAGGGGTTTTTTATCTCATTTTCCATAAATCATACAGAATCAAACCAAAAATCCGGTTATAAATTTTCTTGTTTTTCCAGTTCCCAAGTTGCCGGCTCATTCTCAGCAAAGCAATCGTCTATATTCATAGTAAAGGCCAACTCACCATTTTCGTTAAATGTTCCTGTCCCAGTAAATTTTCCCGGACAAGGAGGGTCATCAACGAGATGGTCCAAATCAATTGAGACGTTCATTCCGTCTACTATCAATTCACCTCTAGCATCTGGGGAAACACCATCAGACCGGCGCCTTGGCAGATAGTTATTCGATTCAAAATACTCCACATTATAGCGATTGGCAGCTTCCCCTTGGGTTATTATCATGGATATTAAACCATCACCAAGCTCCCATTTCCAAGCGCCTTTGTAGCGGCCCTCGACAATCGTCAAATCCACTTCTTCCACATCTGGAATTTCATCATCCGAACTATCATTTGAACATGACAACAGTGTAATACATATTGTTAAAAAAAGAACAAGTCTCTTCAAGTGAATCTGATTTATAGACAAATGATCGAACTTGATTTCATTTTTATGGTATTCGGACATACGATAGGTATAAGGGTTAATACTTAAAATTAGTTCATTACTATTCTCAGTGTAACCCGATTTTAAAATAAAAAACCAGCTACTTCATAAGACGTAACGAATTTCATCTATAGAATCTAAATAAACTTGTATAGGATTAACCTCAATTAAATATCCACTGAATATTACTATTTTGTATGGTAGTCAGGTTTTTGAAGAAGATCCTGGGCGGTAGTCCCGTCAATGATTTAAAGCTGGTAGTCATATGAGACTGATCAAAAAAGTCAGCGATATAACTTAATTCGGTTAAGGTGGTTGCTTTTTTGATTGTCCGCATTTCTTCCATCGTCCTTCTGAAACGGAGTATTTTTTTGTATTCCGTAGGAGTTTTACAAATATGATGCTTAAAGTGTTTGATAAGAGTTTTCCGGCTTATATTGAATTCGTTTGCCAGTTCCAAAGTTGAAATTTTAGGTTGTTCTTCTATAATAGAAACTGCGTTATTCAGAAAAGGGTGACGGAATCCTTTTAGTTTAGCTACCCAATATTTTTCCAAAGATTCTGCCAACAATGTATTATCTTCTATTTCTATTATAGTTTTCATTTCCTTTTCATAATCCGAAAATGGTATAAAGGGTCCAAAAAAACTGTTACTGTAGTCTTTTAAGGGGTTATTTAAAAACGCATTAAGTCCCAATGATCTAAAACTAATAGTGATTTCCTTAATATCACCTTGATACTTAAAACAGATAGGATTATTAAATCTACAAACCAAACTGGTATCTAATTGTCTTAGTTGAGAAGGTTTTACGCTAATGTAGTCTTGTGAAATAATATTCTCCGCATTGTTAACAACACTTACAATAGAGCAAATTGAGGGAAATGCCAGGTAACTTATGTTAGTCTCCTCTTTTGAATGTTTTAAAATGTAATAACTTTCAATATACTTTTGAAGTTCTCGATTTTTCGGTCTGAAAGTTTCAATATGCATTCTGCAATATGATTTTACAATTACACCTTAAATATAAAAGGTTTTGACCTATAGTGAGGGGAAAGCCCGTAAATGCAATATATCTATAGTACGTTGCGATTCATCTTCATTGGTAGACATTATTTTACCATTTAACCTTAAAATAAACTTTTTTTAGTCGTTTTGTAACTTTTCTGTCTTTTTTACGTATAAGTATATGCAGTCTGTTGAATTATCAATTTAATCCCCTTACATGAGACAGCTTAAGATTACAAAACAGGTCACTAATAGAGAGACCGCATCTTTGGACAAGTACTTGCAAGAAATCGGCAAAGTAGACTTGATTACCGCTGATGAAGAAGTAGAATTGGCACAACGTATCAAGGCAGGCGACCAGATCGCTCTTGAAAAACTAACAAAAGCCAATCTTCGATTCGTGGTATCGGTCGCCAAGCAGTACCAGAACCAAGGCCTTACTTTGCCGGACTTGATCAACGAGGGAAACCTTGGGTTGATTAAAGCGGCACAACGTTTTGACGAAACACGTGGATTTAAATTTATTTCCTACGCCGTATGGTGGATTCGTCAATCGATTTTACAGGCATTGGCGGAACAATCACGTATTGTCCGTTTGCCCTTGAATAAAATCGGTTCTATTAACAAAATCAACAAAACTTTTGCTTTTTTGGAGCAAGCGCATGAACGTATGCCTTCTGCTGAAGAAATTGCAAAAGAATTGGATATGACCGTTGAAGATGTCAAGCAATCCTTGAAAAACTCAGGTCGCCACGTATCTATGGATGCTCCATTGATCGACGGGGAAGATTCAAACCTGTACGATGTACTTCGTAGTGGTGAGTCACCCAACCCTGATAAAGAATTGCTGCATGAATCCTTACGTACCGAAATCGAAAGAGCTTTAGAGACTTTAACACCTCGAGAAGCTGATGTGATACGTTTATATTTCGGTTTGGCAGGACAACATTCGATGACTTTGGAAGAAATTGGGGAAACTTTCGACCTAACAAGGGAAAGAGTACGCCAAATCAAGGAAAAAGCCATTCGACGGTTAAAGCATACCTCAAGAAGTAAAATCTTAAAAACCTATCTAGGATAGGCCATAAGAGCATATGAATACAGTAAAATGCTGTTAAAATCCCCTTAAATTGGAAATTTGGCATATATATTGTAATTTTAAAGGCAACAACAGTTTATCATGACTGTTCGTTTTTTGATTGATGAATAAACTCCGGCTGATTACCGGAGTTTTTTCATTTAATGCTTTTCGAGTTCTGTCAAGAAAATTGACAGTAATGCCCTATGACGGTTCATGAGCTTCAATCACAAATTGAATACAGTTTAAACAATGGATAATTCAAAAGAACAACCCAACAACCCATTGCACGGTGTAAAACTGGCGGATATTTTGACCTACCTTACCCAGAACTACACATGGGAAGATTTAGCGGGGCAGATCAACATCAATTGTTTCAAAAAGGACCCTTCGATAAAATCAAGTTTGAAATTTCTTCGAAAAACACCCTGGGCTCGAGAAAAGGTCGAATACCTTTACCTGCAATCCATTAAAAACAAATGAGCTTTAACATCGTACTTATTGAACCTGAAATACCCAATAATACCGGAAATATTGGCAGGTTAGCCTTGGCCACAGGCTCACATTTACATTTGGTCAAGCCATTTGGCTTTGAATTGAGCGATAAACGTCTGAAACGAGCGGGATTGGACTACTGGCAACATCTGCCACTAACAATCTATGAGGATGCCGAAGCCTTTTTCCGTATACATACTGACAAAAACATGGCCTTCTTCTCAAGTCATGCCTCTCAGGACTATTGGTCTATCGCGTATGAAGAGGACCTTTTTTTGGTGTTTGGGAAGGAATCGGTGGGTCTTTCCACTGAAATCACTGAAAATAATCCGGGCAAAAGCTACAAAATACCCATGTTCAGTCCGTACATCCGTAGTTTAAATTTAGCAAACGCCGTAGCTATCACGGTATACGAGGGCCTCAGAAGGCTTGGTTAACGCCTAGGTATCGATCTCTTTTTATAACTATAGTTAACGTTACCGTAGTACAGTGGTTTTTAGTATTTTTATGGGAAACCACCTATTGTTCCATATTATGCAAAAAACCTTCATTGCCCTGTGTATTTTAAATCTCGTTCTATTTTCCTGTAAAGAGGAGGTGACCTCCGCCGAATCAGCGGAAAATACAGAAGAAATTACATTCAATCTTCCAGAGGGCTTTGTCTTGGAAGATCTGTATCAACCCAGTGCGAATGAACAAGGGTCTTGGGTCGCCATGGCGCAAGGACCAAAAGACATCATTTATGCCTGCGATCAATATGGTAAAATCTACTATTTCAAAGCTCCTGCCATAGACCAAACCTTGCAACCGGAAGATGTCATGCCCCTAGACTTGGAAATAGGGGAAGCCCATGGCCTCCACTGGTCGCACAACAGCCTCTATGTAGCCGTTAATAAAAGATGGAATGACGACGTTCCCGATGATCAAGAAGTAGGCAGTGGCATCTATCGCGTTACCGATAACAATCATGATGGCATGTTGGACAAGGTGGAAATGTTGCTGAAATTGGATGGGGCCGGAGAACATGGCCCACATAGTTTTGTAACCGCTCCGGACGGAAAGGAAATTTATTTTATTGCTGGTAATCATACGCTGGTTCCCGACAAAGTCAAAGAAAACAGCCGTCTACCAACAAATTGGGGCGAAGACAACTTGTTCGAACCTTATTTGGATGCACGGGGTCATGCCAATGATATCAAAGCCCCGGGAGGTTGGGTATGCAAATTCAATCCGGAAGGGACCGAATGGGAACTCATATCCGCAGGCTATCGCAACCCGTTTGACATCGCTTTTAACGAAGATGGGGAATTGTTCACCTATGATGCGGATATGGAATGGGACATCGGGATGCCCTGGTATCGCCCTACCCGAATTTGCCATGTGACCAGTGGAAGTGAATACGGCTGGAGAACAGGATCGGGCAAATGGCCCGCTTATTATCCTGATGCGCTACCAGCGGTACATAATTTGGAACAAGGTTCTCCGACCGCTGTACTTTCCGGCGCCGAATTAGACTTTCCGGGCAGTTACAAAAATGGCATATTCGTAATGGACTGGAGCTTTGGAACCCTATACTTTGCCGACTTAAAACCGCAAGGAAGTAGTTATACCGCGGAACGAAAAGAGTTTTTGTCAGGCACCCCCCTACCCTTGACGGATATGATTGCCGGTGCCGATGGCCATCTGTATTTTGCCTCAGGCGGTAGACGCATCGATTCACATCTCTTTCGCCTTCGGTATACGGGATCCGATTCCAAGGAAAGACCAGCAGTTTCAAATCAAGAGGCCGAACAACTTCGCGCATTACGACAGCGTTTGGAAGCGTTCCATACGACGCAATCTCCCGAAGCCATCGCACTGTCATGGGAGAATTTAGACCACCCTGATCGTTTTGTGCGCTATGCGGCACGTATTGCCTTGGAACACCAACCTGTTGCGCAGTGGTTCCCTAAATTTTTAGCGGAGAAAGAGTCCAAAAAAATCATTGAAGCGAGTATTGCATTAGCACGGCAAGGGGACAACACCATGCAATCGAAAATACTTCAAAAACTGCGACCCATTACCTTGGAAACCCAATTGGAGGAACAGCAACTGAACATGCTGCGCAGTTACGAACTACTTTTTATTCGGATGGGCGCTCCTAGCCCAAATGACAAAATAGCCACCGCCAAAAAACTGAATGCCTATTTTCCGCATATGAGGGATGAAATGAATCGGGAACTAGGGCAGCTCTTGTTGTACTTGGAAGCGGATGGCGTTACCGAAAAGTTGGTAGCCCTCTTGGAAAGGCACACCCAAGAAGGTACTGCTCGTAAAAGTGAGTTTCTTTCAGAGGAAATCACCGAGCGCAGCGAGCAATATGGCCCGCTCATTCGGGAAATCCTCGACAAGATGCCCCCTACGGAAGCCATCTATTACGGGGTACTTTTGAGCCATGCCGACACGGGTTGGACGACGGACGCCCGAGAAAAGTACTTTGCTTGGTTTTACGACGTCCTGAATTCAAAAGGCGGATTGAGCTTTAAACCTGGCATGGAGAATATCCGCTTGGCGGCTATGAAAAACGTACCGGATACGGAGAAGGAGTATTTTCAAGAACTATCGGGCGTCTATTCCCCGGAAACCGCTATTGCCGACTTGCCCCAACCCATTGGTCCGGGCAATGAGTATGGCGGTCGTGAAATCGGTCAGCTCGTTTGGGGCGATGAACTGGCGGACTATCAGGTGGACTATGACAAAGGAAAACGCGCCTTTCAGGCCGGTATGTGTATCCTGTGCCATCGTATCAAAGGGGAAGGTGCAGGCGTAGGTCCAGATCTTACACAAGCCCATACGAAATTCAACAACTACGAAATGTTGTTTGCCACCTATAGCCCGAACGACGAGATTTCAGACCAGTACGCCAACACACTTTTTCACCTGAAGGACGGGAAAAAGATCTCGGGACGCATCAAATCCGAAACCGAGGAAACGGTTACGTTAATGCCCAATCCCTTTAACGAAAGTTACATCGTCGATGTGGTAAAAACGGAGGTAAGCAAAAGGGAACTTTCACCCCTCTCCCCCATGCCATCAGGACTCTTAAATCGTCTGAACCCCAAAGAGATCAAAGATCTTTTTGCGTTTTTACAAGCGGGTGGAGATGCTGGTCATGAGGTGTATAGTCAGGGAAAATAGCGGACAAAGACCCGGCATTTAAAATTGATACGATCAGCTTTTGGATGAGGCAAAAATTCCTTATTCATATGAGCACCCGTCACAGACGGGCGCTAGCGGGGTTTTCCGGTGCATCCTGTTAAATCCAAAATTCTTTTTGACGCTAAAACTCCCTATCATAAGACGAAATGGGAATCTGGCGTCCTAAAATAGTGAAGAGCTCCCTAAAATGGCGCTGGAAGTATTACAATCTGGATTGCGGACTTTGTTCCAAATCACCATAGCTAACACAGGCCCCGAAATAGAATTCAATTTAGTACATTTAGTGGAAATCTAAAGACCGTGTCTCCCCCTCCTATTTAGATTTTCAAAACCACACTTATGAAAAAAAAATACCGGCAGCTACGCGCCTGGTGCCAAACCAAGATCAAATCGATTACCCCGGGTAAAACAGCAGTAAAAGGGGCAACGCTAGGCCTTTTGAGCATCACTCTCGTGCTTTGGTTACTCTATAGTATACTGTTTGCCAAAAATATCAAAGACCCTTGGGTCCTTCTTTTATTCCTCGGTTTTACCTTGGCGGCCCTACTGGTCTCCTATCTTTCGTTGCGCCTTTTGCGGCTCCTTCACAACATTCCTAAAAATTACCTGTTCGCGTTGCTCATAAGCGTTCCGCTCCTATTCTTACTAAGTTTCGATACCCTACTGCCCCTTTTTGCGGTGCTGACGGCCTCTCTTCTCGGCGCGTCGGTTTTAGTACTAAAGCATACCGGGCTTAAAAACTTATCCGTACCTAAAAAGGTGGTAACCCTACTAGGGCTGTTATTAGGATTAGGCGGCCTTATCGGAGGCTTGGTTTCGTACATCCCATCTGGTTTTGACGTTGACCCCATTGCGAATGCCGCATTGGAATCCAGTTCAAGTCCGGAACATATCACTGCCGAGTCGCCGGCAAAAAAAGGACCGTATGCAGTAAAAAGTATAACCTATGGCAGTGGCACCGATCTTCATCGGACAGGGTTCGGTGCCGCGGCCGATATCAAAACCGAACCGGTCAACGGTTTAGCGTTCATTGATGATTGGGATGGTTTTGGCGGTTGGTGGCGTGAAACCTATTGGGGGTTCGATGCAAAATCACTGCCCTTGAATGCGCAGGTCTGGTATCCCGAGGGAGAGGGTCCCTTCCCATTGGCGCTGATTGTACACGGCAATCATAGCATGCAAGACTATTCCGATATCGGCTATGCCTATCTCGGCGAATTGCTGGCCTCAAGAGGGATGATCCTGGCTTCCGTCGATGAGAACTTTATCAACGCCTCTTGGTCCGATATTTTTGGAGGTTTAGATGAAGAAAACGACGCAAGGGGCTGGTTGTTACTGGAGCACCTAAAGCTGTGGCATCAATGGAACGAAAAAGAAGGCCATCTATTCCAGAACAAGATAGATACCTCTAAATTGGCCTTAATCGGGCATTCGCGAGGAGGTGAAGCGGTAGGTCATGCCGCCATGTTCAATAGCTTGCCGTTCTATCCAGATGATGCCTCCATACCATTCAATTACAACTTTGACCTTAAATCGATTGTAGCGATAGCACCGGTAGACGGGCAATACAAACCCGGAGATAGCGGTACCGCCTTTACCAACGTGAACTATTTTGTATTGCACGGCGCGCAAGATTCAGACGTGAATTCTTTTGCCGGTGCACAACAATACGAACGTGTTTCCTTTCAAGATTCCCTATACCATTTCAAATCGGGACTCTACATCTACGGTGCTAATCATGGGCAGTTCAATACCAGTTGGGGCAATAATGATGTCGGCAATCCATTTACAGGATTGTTGAATTTAAAGCAACTGCTCCCAGCGGAAGACCAAAGAAAAATCGCGGAAGTCTATATCAGTGGATTCCTCGAGGCGACCTTGCGCGAAAAGCACGAGTATCTTCCTATGTTCGCCGATGCTAGGACCGCGAAGGATTGGCTTCCGGAAACCATTTACCTCAATCAATTTCAAGATTCCAACACCGAACTACTCTGCACCTTTGATGAGGATTTTGATGTGACCACTGCAAGCGACGGGCAAAGTACGCTTTCCTCAGAAAACCTTACGGTTTGGCGCGAACAGGAAATACAACTGAAATGGGAGAAAAAAGGAAGTCGTGCGCTGTTTATCGGTTGGGATTACGATTTAACCGAAAATCAGACCATCGATAGTGTTACCGACTCGCGAATGGCGAGTTATTCCATTGAAATACCCGCAACGCTGCAGCGAATAGACTCCACCGCTACCCTCGTCTTCTCTATGGCCGAATCAACAGAAAGTACTACTCCTAAAAAAGAAGGAAAATGGATCGACGACAATGCGGCCGATGAAACAGAGGATGAAGAGGAAAATGCAGCGAACGAAACGGATGCAGAGGCAGATGAAACGGAAGACGAAGGGCCCAAAAAACCACTCGATTTTTCCATTTCAGTGAAAGATAGTACGGGTCAAACGGTGCGTTTTCCCCTAAGCAAATTCTCGGGCCTCCAACGTGAAATAGAACCCGTACTATGGAAAATGGAATTCTTGACCGGTGACACCTCGTCGGAACAGGTGTTTCAACTGTTCTATTTTCCGGTGGACGACATGGTTAAAATCAATCCGAGTTTCGATCCTAAGAGCATTCAGACCATTAAATTCGTCTTCGATAAAAGCGAAAATGGAGTTGTGGTCATCGATAATATAGGTTTTATGAAAAGCCTTTAAAAAGACCTGATCATTTCATTACATTTATACAGCTAATTCGATTTTACCCAACCTAAAAATTACGATATGAAGTATTCCGTCGCGTCCCTATTGGTGCTCCTTCTTTTTTGTAGTGCTCCGCTAGCTTTTTCCCAAAAAAAACAACAATCGAATTCCAACACGCCTGACCTTTTGGGCAACTCCTTTTACGAAGGGTTAGAATGGCGAAATATCGGCCCCAACCGGGGCGGCCGTTCGTTAGGTTGCGCGGGTAGTCCCGGCAGACCCAATGAATATTATTTCGGCGCCACAGGCGGTGGTCTATGGAAAACGGTAGATGGGGGCACAGAATGGAAACCCGTTACCGATGGGCAGGTGACCAGTTCTTCCGTAGGTGCCGTGGCCGTAGCCGAGACCAATCCGGATATTGTTTATATCGGTATGGGCGAAGTACAATTGCGCGGAAGTATCACGCAGGGTGATGGGGTGTATAAGACCAAGGACGGCGGTAAGACCTGGCGCCATCTAGGGTTAAAGGAAACTCAGGCGGTCGCTCGTATTCGCATACATCCAACCAATCCCGATATCGTCTACGTCGCAGCCTTGGGGCATCCCTATGGAGATAACGAAGAACGTGGTGTGTTCCGTAGCCGTGATGGAGGAAACTCTTGGGACAAGGTACTGTATGTGAGTCCGAAAGCAGGGGCAGTAGACCTCATCATCGATCGCAATGACCCGAACGTACTCTATGCCAGTACTTGGGAAGTACAACGCAAGGCCTGGAAAATGTGGGGCGGAGGTGGCGATTCGAAACTCTGGAAATCGACCGATGGAGGAGACACTTGGACAGACTTGACCAGCAATACCGGAATGCCGGCTCCACCTATTGGAAAAATAGGTGTTACGGTTTCCCCGGCCGATTCCAATAGGGTTTGGGCTATTGTGGAAGCCAATGAAGGCGGTGTATTTCGATCGGACGATGGTGGACAAACTTGGGAACGCACAAATGATGAACGGAAATTACGCCAACGCGCGTTCTACTACTCCAGAATCTATGCTGACCCTTGGGACAAAGAAACGGTGTATTGCCTAAACACGGGATTCTATAAATCGACCGACGGCGGAAAGACTTTTGACACCACCATCAAAGTGCCTCATGGGGACAACCATGACCTGTGGATCGACCCGAACAATCCGGATCGTATGGTCAACTCCAACGATGGTGGTGGTAACGTCAGTATCAATGGGGGCAAGAGTTGGACGGAACAAGATTATGTGACCACCCAATTCTATCATGTCATGACCACAAGCGATGTTCCGTATCATGTCGCGGGGGCACAACAAGACAATAGTACGCTTGCAATGCCTAGCGATGGCTGGGGTCACCGACAAGCACGAGGTCCAAATCATGGGTGGTATTATGCCGTTGGAGGAGGTGAAAGCGGATGGATTACCCAACATCCTGAACAAAAGGATATTTTTTACGCCGGTAGTCAAGGCGCACTATTGACACGGTATGATCGTAGCAATGGACAGACTAGGGATATTCAAGTGTATCCGCGTTTCTTTTCCGGGGAACCGGCCAGTGCGCTTCCTGAACGTTGGCAATGGACCTTTCCCATCATGTTCGCCCCGCAAGATTCCAAAGTGATGTATACCTGTTCGCAACATGTGTGGAAAACGACCAACGACGGACAGTCATGGGAAAAAATAAGTCCTGATCTGACCTATGCGGACCCTGAAACTTTGGGCAAGACCGGTGGGGTTATTACCATGGATATGAACGGACCCGAAATTTACGCGACCGTTTTTGCCTTGGCGCCCTCATTTCATGATATCAATACCATATGGGCAGGTTCCGATGATGGTAAAATACATATCACCCGTGATGGAGGACAAAATTGGGACGATATTACTCCTAAGGACCTTCCGAAGTTCTCTCGTGTCAGTATCATTGACGAATCAAAACATCGGCCAGGTACCCTTTTCGTTGCGGCCAACCGATATCAAGTAGATGACCGACAACCCTATGTCTTCAAGACCCATGATTACGGAAAAACATGGACAAAGATCGTATCGGGCATTGAAGACGGGCATTTTGCCAGAGCGGTCCGTGAAGACCCAGTACGCCAAGGGCTTTTATTCTTGGCAACCGAACACGGGGTGTATTTCTCGATAAACGATGGAGCGCAATGGCAAAGTTTGCAGCTTGAATTGCCCGACACGCCTATTCGTGACTTGGTGATCAAAGACAACGATGTGGTATTAGGTTCCCATGGAAGGGGTTTCTGGATTCTGGACGATATTCAGCCCCTACGTCAGTACCGTCCGGAAATGAAAAACCAATCCGCCGTACTTTTTGATCCAACCGATGCCATTCGCGGAATTTCGGATGCCTCCATCCAGTATTACCTCAAGGAACAAATCGATTCGATTACTTTCGAAATTTCGGATGCCAACGGCATTCTTATCGATACCTTCACCGGCAGCAAGCCAAAGTACGAAGTGGATCCCGACCTGCCTTGGTGGCAAAAAGGGGGTTCGTCTAAACCGACGACCGCAAAAGGACTCAATACCTTTACCTGGGATTTACGCTATCCCGGAGCTACGGAATTCGATGGTATGATCATTTGGAGCGCCCGTCCGCAACGTGGACCTAAAGCACCCCTAGGTCGGTACACGGTGCGTATGAAGACCAAGGACTATGACAAGAGCTTTTCCTTTGGCATCCAAATGGATCCGAACCTCAAAGGCATTACCAAAGAAGACCTAGACGAACAGTTCAGTCTGGCGAACAAAGTGATGCAAAAGACCAGTACTGCCAATGAGGCCGTCATTCAAATTAGGGAAATCAAATCACAGATCGATTCCGGTAAGGAAAAGATAGCTTCCTCTGATATGAAAAGAGTGGTCGCTCCATTTTTGAAAAAACTATCGGTCATTGAGGAAGCATTGTATCAGGTGAAAAACCAGTCGAATCAAGACCCCCTGAACTTTCCCATTAAATTGAACAACAGATTGGCTTCCTTGCGAAGGAGTATCGAATCGGGCGAGGCCAAGCCGACCGATGGGGCCCACAAGGTGTTCAAAGAGCTATCCGCTGAATTGGATCAACAGTTGAACGATTTGAAATCGGTCATGCAGAGCGAATTGCCGAAACTCAATGCTGCATTGAAGAAAAACGGTATGGAAGAAATTTCGGTCTCTGAATAAATAAACGATGATGATGATGATAGATGTTCCATCTCGTATTTGGCTTTGTTCAATCGTCGCCCTGCTATTCCTTACCAATTGTAAAGAGAGCAAAAAAAAGGCACCGGCACAACCAGGGAAGGCGGTTGTAGAAACAGATACCTTCTCCACTCCTTTGGGCAAAGTGTACCAGCTTTCAGCACCTTCACCGAAACTGTTAGCTGCCTATGTGAAAGCGAAGAAAACCTATGAGGCAAATCCTAAAGATCTGGATGCGCTCATCTGGTATGGCAGAAGAACGGCCTATTTAGGAAGATATGCCGATGCTATCGACATCTATTCGAAAGGTATCGAAACTTTCCCGAACGAACCTCGCCTATACCGTCATCGGGGACACCGGTTTATTTCGATCCGCCAATTCGATAAGGCAATAGTTGATTTAGAAAAAGCGGGACAACTGATCGCGGGTACTGAAAACAAGATCGAACAAGATGGCATGCCAAACGCGCAAAATATTCCCGTAAGTACCTTGCACGGCAATATTTGGTACCATTTAGGACTTGCCTATTATCTCGTGCATGACTATGAGAAGGCGTACACTGCCTATCTTAACTGTAGAGCATCAGGCGAACTACCGGACAACATCGTTTCAAGTACCCATTGGTTGTATATGATTCAACGGCGCTTGGGCAATTTGGACATGGCAAACGAAATGCTGGAACCAATCTCAGACGAAATGAAGGTCATTGAAAATCAAAGTTACTACGAGTTATGTAAATTATATAAGGGAATGATTCCCAAGGACTCTCTCATTCAGACAACGGGCAGTCCATCAAACGATGCGGTAGCATACGGCCTCGCGAATTGGTATTTCTACAACAATAAAGAGGAGGAAGCCAAAAAACTGATGGAGCAATTGGTCGAAAGTCCTTCATGGAGTTCTTTCGGATACATCGCTGCCGAAAGTGACCTTATCCACTATTTTCAAAAAGCAGATCAATAAGGCATCAGTAGTTTTGAACAAACTCAAATCATTACTTTTGTACGCAACAGCCTAAGTAAAGATGCATATGCAACAAACAAAAATAGCCCCTTCCCTACTTGCCGCCGATTTCGGAAATCTGCAACGCGATGTTGAAATGGTCAACGCCAGCCAAGCAGATTGGCATCATATCGATGTCATGGACGGCGTATTTGTTCCCAATATCTCCTACGGCATGCCGGTGGTCAAAGCAATTGCCCAATATGCTACGAAACCCTTGGATGTACATTTAATGATCGTTGATCCAGATCGCTATATCAAGACTTTTGCAGACTTGGGGGCGAACGTGCTCAGCGTGCATTATGAAGCATGTACACATTTGCATCGAACGCTACAGGCCATTAAAGCAGAAGGTATGCAAGCTGGGGTCGCACTGAATCCACATACCGCTGTACATCTTTTGGAAGACCTCATTCAAGATATCGATGTGGTCTGCTTGATGAGCGTCAATCCGGGTTTTGGAGGGCAATCATTTATAGAAAACACCTATGAAAAGGTTAAAGCGCTCCATACATTACGACAAAGAAAAGGAGCCCATACCTTAATCGAAATCGATGGTGGTGTCACTTCCTTGAATGCGAAGTCCTTGACGGATGCCGGTGCGGACGTACTGGTCGCCGGCAGTTTTGTGTTCAAAAGTGCCAATCCTACCCAGACCATTGCGGATTTAAAAAAAATAGCCGGCTAGTTCCCGTCACTTCAAAGAATTACAAAGGGTGACAAAATCGATGCTTTAAAAAGCACTCATTTGCCACCCAATGATTCACTAGCTAAGTCGTATCAATACTGTTCCAATAAATAGTTGATCAAGTCAGTGGTAGTCACGATACCGACCAAATTGTCATTTTCAACAACCGGCAAGGCATGAAACTCATTTTCGGAGAGAATCTCCGCCACTTCCTTAATTGTCGTATTCGAAGAAACATGCTTCAGATTTTTGGCCATTACCTGAGGAACCGTAAACATATTGTAGACAATGGTCTCTACTTCACTCTCGTCTTCATAGGCGCCATCGGCGAAACTGATTCGTAATAAATCCGTTAAACTGAGCATCCCGATGATCTTATCATTTTCCACTACGGGAATGTGGCGAATCTGATGCTCTTTAAAAAGTCTTTCAGCGGTGTCTAATTGATCGGTACTGTTCAAGGTAATCAGATTCTTCGTCATAATCGTAGAAACGGGTACTCTATGTCTTAAGCTCATAATTTTCGTGTTTTAAATTATACCTTAAAGTTCAAGGTTTCAGTCCGGCAAAAGAATGATAAAAGTCATACTCCGGTTTCGAGAAAACCCAGAGTCCTTCGATAGAAGGTATATTTCACAAATTGCCCAACGGCAGTCAGGCATAGCGCTCGATTATCGTGTAAATTAGCTAGCTTTGTGCTCACACAATATGTAGTTTACGCAGTATAAATTATACGAATGGATAAGTTGGATATCATCATCATCGGAGGAGGGCCCATCGGTATTGCCTGTGGTCTGGAAGCACAGAAAGAAGGCTTATCGTACCTTATTTTAGAAAAGGGACCCATTGTCAATTCACTATTCAATTATCCGTCGAACATGCAGTTCTTTTCTTCTTCGGAAAAACTGGAAATCGATGAAATACCCTTCATCAGTAAGGAAGCCAAACCAAAACGCAATGAGGCCTTGGAGTACTACCGTCGCATTGTTACGTCCAATAAGCTGCGTATTCATCTTTTTGAAACAGTCAACGGTGTTACCAAAGGTGGAGATCATTTTTCGGTGACCACAGACAAGACAGTCTACCGGACCACAAAAGTAATCGTCGCAACGGGTTTCTATGACCTACCAAATCCGCTGAACGTTCCGGGAGAAGAATTGGCCAAGGTGTCCCATTATTATAAAGACCCCCATTTTTATGCCAGCCAAAAATTGGCCGTAGTAGGTGCCAGCAACTCGGCCATCGATGCGGCACTTGAATGCTGGAGGAAAGGCTCTGAGGTAAGCCTTATCATCAGAGGGCCTGAGGTAGGCCAGCGTGTAAAATATTGGGTGCGCCCCGATATCATAAATCGTATCGAAGAAGGCAGCATCAAGGCCTATTACAATGCAACGGTAAAAGAAATACGGAAAGACAAGATTCTTATCGACACCCCCGATGGCGAAGTTATTCTTGAAAACGATTTTGTTCTGGCCCTGACCGGTTATATGCCCAACTTTGAATTTTTGGAGAAAATGGGTATCACCTTTTCCGATGATGAGAAAAGACTCCCTACTTATAACCCCAAAACCATGGAAACAAATATTTCAGGCCTTTACCTGGCCGGGGTCATCTGTGGTGGAATGGAAACCCACAAATGGTTCATTGAGAATTCGCGTATTCATGCAAAAATCATTATCGGTCACGTAACGGAAACCTCTGCTAGCGAAATCGATTCTTAGGTTTTACCCCTGTTTTCAGGGGGTGTAAATTCACTATTATCGGTATTCTGACGTTATAAATGGTGCATGACCTTTGTAACACCAACGAAAACCCAAAAATTGTGAAGTTTCAAAATCCCTTTTTCTTTTGCCTCATTCTCGCTGCTACACTCTTTCTCTATAAAAAAGAAGAGCATAGCACACCTAAAACGACGAAGACCATCGCAAAGGACTTTAAGTTAGTGGTGGAGCGTGGCGCATTTCATTACGATCGCTTTGAACTAACGGCTACTTCGCTGACCTATTATCCGGAAAAGGATGCCCAACATCCGCTAGAAAAATATAATTTGCAGTCGAAAGTGACACTGAATCGTGAAAAGATTCAGCAATTTATTGAGCATATTGACAACAAAGGGTTTTGGAACCTAAAGAATCACTATACAACCCCTGGTTCTTGTACCAGTCAAGTAAAAGTCACCTTGACGATGAACGGAAAAACCAAAACGGTTGTATGTGATGATTTTGAACGGGGTTGTTCGGAATTGATCCATTACATCGACAAAAAAGTTATTGAATGGGAAGGCAATGACCTCAAACGAATCTATCTTCCGGGATAAGTTTTCCACTTCGGAAGCGCTATCAACCATGTACCAAAAACAGTTTTGAATTATACCACTACATCATTTTTTTCATTTAGCAGGATGCCCCTTTTGGGGTTCATCTTATTAGTGCTTACCCCATTTTTTGGCCTATCGCAAGACGAGACAACGCAAACCATTCGATTTGGCACAGTACCGAACGAGAAGCAACTATCTCTAGAACCCTATTACGAGGCCTTGAATCAGGCAGAATTTGGCAAAGAGCGGTTTTCCATTTTCGAACAACTGGCTGCCGAATACACTAAAAAAGGAGATACCGATTCGGTGCTGAAGTATGGGAATTTATTCGAAAAAGAACTCGGCAATTGGGATACGCCAGATACTGAAAAAGATCGGTACTATGCCAAGGCCCATTACATCATGGGTGTGGGCAACTACATCAACGGGGTTCCTGAAAAATCGATCGAGTGGCATATCAAGGGGATTCAGGCTGCCGAAAAATCCAAGCTTAGGGAATACGAATACAGAAACAAGATCGGTCTGGCAAAAGGAAATTTGGTACGAAAAAACAATGCGAAGACCATAGAAATCGTTAACGAAGCGCTTGCCGAGTTTTCCGGGGAATTTAGTGAAATCACTACGGAAGCCTTAAGGATATCGGGCCGTGCCCATTTACAAAATGAAGATTACGAAAAAGCGGAGGTGTACTATGAGGAGGCCTTGAACATGGCAACAAAGTTCGAGGATGTGGAAATGGAACTGACCATGGCCCTTGAAAAAGGAAGACTTGCAGAAGCCAAGGGAGATTTAGGCGCAGCATTTCAAGCGTACGAAGATACCCGTAACAGGGCGCTGAAAGAAGGGTATACGGCTATTTATTTTGAAGGATCTTTACTCGCCGCTAAATTATATTTTAAAGAGGAAATGTATGACACGGCAAATATCGCCTTGACTTTTGCCTACATAAACGCTGTTGACCGTGAAAACCTGCAATTTCAGAGAGAGGCCTTGGAAATTCAGGCGCGATGCTTTGCCAAACTTGACGACTATAAGAACGGCTATGCTGTCATTACCCAACTCTTCGGCGTCATAAACCAAATCAATGCAAAACAACAAAAAGCGCTCATCAAAGAGCTTGAGATTCAATATGAGACCCTAGAAAAAGAGCAAGAAATCTCAGACTTGGAGGAGGACAAATTACTTAGGGCAACCGAACTTCAGCGTCAAAAGACCATCAAAAATGCGTTCTTGATCGGATTTCTCATCGTTCTCATTCCAGTACTCGCCCTACTCTATGTCTACTATCAAAAAATACAGGCGCAAAGCGAATTGGCCAAAAAACAAGAGGAAATCACCCAACAAAAAGTGGATGCCCTCAAACAACAACAAGAACTGAATTTGATCAAGGCGGCCATAGAGGGTCAAGACGAAGAGCGGAAGAGAATCGCCCAAGAACTGCACGATAGCATCGGCGGTAATTTGGCAGGAATCAAATTACAACTTTCCAGCTTAACACAAGGAGCCCAAAACTATAAGACGATCAGTAATCAAATCGATGAAACCTATCAATTGGTACGCAACATTTCCCATACCTTGATTCCGAAAAAGTTCAGGCAAAATGCGTTTACCGAATTAATCGAAGGCTATATAAAATCCATTTCAGGAGCAAGCGAACTGAAAATAGGTTTTCACCCTCATCCTGAAAAGGAAATAAACGAAACGGAAGAAAAGGTTCAGATGGAACTTTTTAAGATCATCCAAGAATTGATGACCAATACCTTGAAACACGCCGATGCGACCCAAGTGGATATCCATCTAAACCGCATTGACAATGAACTGTCATTGCTCTTCGAAGACAATGGAAAGGGATTTCATAGCTCGGGCACCACTACTGGAATAGGTTTTGAAAACATTAAAAATCGAGTTGCCGAACTATCCGGTGAACTGAACGTTGATTCAACCGTGGACAGGGGAACCGTCATATCCATTACTATACCTAAAACATAAAACCAAAGAAATGAACTATAAGCTGATCATTGCAGACGACCATAAGATGTTTATCGACGGACTCATGAGTATATTACAAGATGCTCCCGAGTTTTCTGTGGTCACGACGGCCAAAAATGGCGCCCAGGTCATTAAATACCTGGATATTAATGGGGTAGAAAACCTTCATCTATTGATTACGGATTTGACCATGCCGGAACTAGACGGGATCGAACTCAATGAAATCGTAAAGAAAAAATATCCGAGCCTAAAGACCTTGGTAGTCAGCATGCATATCGATGGTGCGATGATCGATAAGCTCATTCGAAACAATGTGGACGGCTATGTCCCCAAAAATGCCGAAAAAGAAGAGCTTTTGGAAGCCATTAGAACGATTGTCAAAGGAGAAAAGTATTTCTCCTCAGAAATCAAACGGGCCTATACCGACGCGATGTTCGAAACCAAAAAACAAGCCGAAATCAATCTCACGGAGCGAGAAAAAGAAGTCTTAAAACTCATTGCGGAGGAGAATACTACCCAAGAGATCGCGGACCAACTCTTCTTGAGCAAGCATACGATTGAAAGCTATCGGAAGAACCTCATTTCAAAACTACAAGTAAAGAACTTGGCCGGACTCACCAAACATGCCATAAAAATGGGCCTTCTTGACGATTAACCCCCTGAAAACAGGGGAGTCATTTTCACCGATTCGGGCGTATGTCGCCGGTGGTCATTGAATCATCTTTGTACTGTTCAATAAAAACAATACACCTATGAAACTAAAATTGACCCTTATCGCCCTCGCCCTGTGCTTCACCTCATGCAGTACGAATGAAGAGACCACGAAGGTGCCCATGAAAGAATCGACCCTGACCTCTGATATGCTGATTCAGAGTGTAGCCGATAAACCGTTTGCCCGAGCGAATTCCAATGATCAACAGTCGCTAACTTTAACTGGGGAATCATTACTCAAGGCAACTGCTACCTTTAAAGTAATCGATGAAAATGGTACGGAAATCTATTGTGAGACCTTCCCATCAACGGCACTCCTGCAACCCGATTACAGAACGGCAAACTCTGTTTTAAAAGAAGCCCATCTTCGGGATGTAGTCAAAGGCTACTTTGTTGATGAAGAGACCAAGGCTGTAATTCAGCAAGGGTCATATGCGGGGCTGTAGCAATATTGGCACAGACAAATAGTTATATAGAAGTCCATTAGTACTAACCTAAATCAATAATATGATCATATTCGGAAGTGGGTCGGCCCACATAAAAACTGCTACTGCCAAAAACGCTACCTGCGAAAATTGTGGAAATCAAGATACCCTATCCTTTAGTATCTATCGCAAACACGCACATATTTTTTGGATTCCGATATTCCCCCTAAACAAAACCGGCGCGTCGCAGTGCAGTCACTGCCAACAGGTCTTGAAACCGAAGCAAATGCCCGACAACCTTAAACGGAAATATGAGGATTTCAAAAGCGATGCAAAAGGACCGATTTGGCAATTTGTCGGTTTGTTTTTGATTGCTTGCCTCATCGGCTTTGCAGGATATTCAAGTGGTCAGGACAAAGAAAATACAGCCAAATATTTCGCTGAACCCGCCATCGGCGATGTTTATGAATATCGAATCGAAACCGGAAGTTATTCTACCATGAAAGTGATGGAGGTCACCGAAGATAGCTTGTATATGTCCTTCAATGATTATGAGATCTCCAAATCGTCTCGTATCTATAAAATCGACAAGGAAGAGAACTATCCAGAAGAGGCCTATGGCGTTTCACGACAGGATTTACAAGCCATGAAGGCCGATGGGGATCTTTTAGAAATTCAACGGGACTAACCCTATGGAGGTGCCCATGCGTTCGAAGACTATCCGACCTTGGCAGTGCTCCTATTTCAAAACCTAATAGATTTACCTCAACAGTCTTTGGAAATGACAAGGATATCCAAATCCCGCGAGATTCGGCCAGTAACGGTTAATTTATCGTTCAAGAAAAAAGGGTGCCTTATCGCGCAGCTATCACGGCTACATCGTCAAGGAGCACCTGCCCTAGTTGGTCCGTAAATTCTTTTGCAATTGCAAACAGCTTGAGGTAGTGTCCGATCTTCTTTAATTGCTATTCCACGTCTTGCGCGCTTTCGTTCCAATACACGTACACAAAGGGGAGAAACGAAAAGGCTAAAAGCACAATGGCCACCCGTTGAAATACAGGATGAATTAGGTTGCCCAGCAATACCAGTAACCAATTCACCAAAAGGATCGTACGAACACTCCATGGTATGTGCTTGACCCCAAGCAGGGTGCAGCTCAATATGAACAAGGCTAAAAAGACCAGGTTCGGGAGTTTGTAGAACAGACGGTCGATTACAGGAGTCTTGAACAATAGCCCATGTACCTGTAATGCATCTCCACCCACCTCGATGAGTAGCGGCATCACAAAATCGATGGCGTATTGCCCGGCCAGTAAAACGGCGGTAAGCGCAATGATGATGATCATAGCAGTGCCTAGCGCACCAACTATTTTTGATCGTAAGGCAAGACGAATGCTCAGTGCTGCCGGCACCAAAAATACAGTGCTTAACAATAAGAGTAGATGTGCACCCAACCAATTCGTTCTATGCTGCCCCAGTTGTTCGAAAAAGGAGCCTGGTGCCTGCTCTACCTGCAATAGCCAAAGCATGCCTATACCTGCCAAGCTAAAGGTAAGCGGAATGGATACTAGGCCAAGTCTTCGAAGTGTTTTCATCTGTTGCCTTAAAGACAAAGCGGTCGGGTATTTGTTACAGTTTTTTGGAATAGTTCGGGGCAGCAGAACATGCAACGAAAATGCGTTCTGAGATCGAACCCCAAACGCCAACTAGTTCAGCTGCAACTAGTATAGCCTAAATCGATAGCTGAGACTCTTATCGCGGGCATCAAAGATTTTCTATCTTAGTTCCTGCTATAGAAGAACTATAGTTCATAACTATATCCAATTGTTGTAACCAATTATGGGAAAGTATTTTCACAAGTTAGTCTTATTAGCAATTTTATCCGTTTTCATTTTAAGTTGTGGAGAGAAAAAAGACACTCCAAAAAACATTAGAATTGTAACGAAGAATACAGAAAAATTTCCTGTTTCTTTACTGGATAATGTAAGACTAGCCATAAATACAAAATTTCAAGACTGGGTACTTTTTGAAAATGGTACTTATATTATTTTCGACGACGTCAGTAAAATTGAAAATATTGAAAAGATGGCCATTAGATTAATGAAAGAATTTGGACCAGTTGCTGCGGGAGGTCCTGCGGGAGATTTTAATGTTACATCTTTGAATCTAACTAAAGGATGGATTGTTTCTGGTCACGGATACGGAATGTATACTTATGTAAATCCAAAAGAGCTTGAGTCAAATTATCCTAGCGATATGACTATTGGAATTTATGGACGTACAAAACGAAATGCGGATGGACTAAATCCTGTAATCATACACGTAAATACGGCGGAAAACTAACTGGTTACAACACAACCTCCTATGAAAAGCCCTAGTCCTATTTCTTTAAAGTTAATTACTATTTCCTTTTTTGTTTAAACACTATTTCACTTAAACGAAAAGGCCACAAATTGATTGCCGGAATAAGTTCGCATACCAAGAAGCTAAGGGTTCGAACTGAAAAGTGATTCCCTAAAAATGCGTTACTTTTATTAAAAAGGTGCCATAGGACCTCTAAACCATTCAAAATTATAAATCGATGAAAATTCTATTCCACACCATTCTTTGGGCATTGCCCCTATTCGTAATGGGTCAGAACGCCTCAAGCCCTTCCGTTATTACTTCAGGACAACTTATCGAAACGATCATTAAAGAAACAGATGCTGCCGTAGTACCCAACACAGTCGATGTCATCAAAGAAGGAAATCCGGAAACGCCGGTGAAAGGTATCGTCACCTGTATGTTCGCCACAATGGATGTTTTGAAAAAGGCCGTTGAAAAAAATTGCAATCTTATCATCCCACACGAGCCGCTCTACTACAATCATTTGGACAATACCGAACAATTTCAAAGTGATTCGGTCTATCTGGAAAAAAAGAAATTTATCGATGACCATAAGCTCGTAGTTTGGCGATTTCACGATTACGTGCATCGCATACCATCCGATGGAATCATTTCGGGAATGGTGGAAAAACTAGGTTGGGAAGACCAGCAGGCAGCCGACAACCCCTACCGCTTTACCTTCCCGAACACCACCTTAATGAATCTATTAAAAAACTTGAAGCACACCTTTCCTGAAAACAATTTTCACGTCATCGGGGACCCTGACATGCAACTATCGCATGTTCTATATGTGCCCGGGGCGTCTGGTAGCGCCGCTCATATCAAACAATTGCAAAGCAGTACTGTTGATGTGGTAGTTGCTGGGGAAGTACCCCAGTGGGAAACCTACGAATATGCCAGGGACGCGGTGTTACAAGGAAGAAAAAAAGCGGTCGTTTTTATAGGGCATATCAATTCAGAAGAATATGGAATGAAATTTTCCGCCGATTGGCTGCGCAAATTCGTTGGGGACATACCTGTACACTATATTGAATGCGGCTCCTCGTATTGGTCTTATTAATAACCCGCAGGTATTAATGTCCTACTAAGGCTTCTAAACCGTTTATGGGCTCTTGGCTTGTATATTATTTGCACCGCTCGCTTCAACGTCAAATCAAAAATTACACAAACCATATAATTTAGGGCAATTCCATACTAGTAACTTGATTAAGAAACGACATGAATGGAGGAAAAAGAAAAGCCTAGGCTTTTGCACTTAATAGCAAGCATACCCTACTGTAATTTGTATGGCTAGACAACCGGTTAAAAAGCATAGGGTGAGCGTGCGAACCATATACCGCGAAATTTGCACCCTTGAAAAATCTGGTTTGCCAATTATCACAGAAGAAGGAAAAGGGTATTCCATTGTGGAAGGCTATCACTTTCCTCTGTTATTTTTACCGAAGATTAGGCCAATGTCTTCATCACTATGGAACAATAAGCAGTCAAGTTTGATGTTTCTAGGTTTTGACCTGGGAAGGCTCATAAGTCTTAATGTCAACGGTGAACCCAGGAAGCAACACCCAAGGCATTTGGTTTGAAATTGTTTTGTGGGTTGCTAGCCCTTTGTTCTTGGCAACTATTTTGGGACACTCTTAAAAGAAGACTTTTGATTTATAGGATATTTGAATTTAGAGGTTTGGGTTCTACGAATTCACACGTCAATTACAATAGAGAAGTTATTTTGAAATATTTACATGATTCTTTTAAAGCAAATGCCTATAAATTCTTTCAGTTTTTAATCCTAAAATATAGATGAAGTAGATTAATTAAAAAGAAGAAGTCTCCAGTTCAAACCGATTCATTCAATTAATTATTACCATTCGATATATACAATTTAATACTATACAACACGTTGATTAAATACTAAATGAACACGTCGAAATTTCAGTGATATGGTCTTGATTCCATAAATTGTAAACTACGTCCTAAAAAAAAGAATGAAAAAAGTTATATCTATCATTGTCTTATTTTCGATTATCTTGGGTTGTAATAATGACGATGACCAGCAGAAAGAATCTCAACTCCAATTTAATCAAATTTCAGGCTATATTCAAAAGGGGCCCTTTTTAAACGGAACTACAGTTTCGCTATCAGAATTAGATAAAGAATTGAAACAAACTGGGCGAGCTTTTAGTTCTCAAGTCATCGACAACTCCGGAAATTTTACGTTCGAAGACTTGAGTCTCGAATCATCCACCGTCATTTTAAATGCAAATGGTTTTTATTATGATGAGGTCGCTGGAAGAAATTCCAATGCAAGCCTGAGCTTATCCGCTATTGTGGACCTAGAGAATAAAGAACAGATTAACGTTAATCTTCTTACCCATTTACAAAAAGGGCGTATTGAATCACTTCTTAACGATGGTATTTCTTTTCAAAAGGCTACAGACTCAGCTCAAACGGAGTTACTCAATGTCTTTGGGATAACCGATAAAGCCATATCTCAATCAGATCAGCTTAATATGTTTATAGATTCAAATGACAATGCCATACTTATTGCCCTGTCGGTAATCCTTCAAGGAAGAAAAGACGTTTCCGATTTCTCTGAATTTCTCGCGAATATCAATCTTGATTTCAAGGATGACGGCCAAATTCAGAACGAGGCTCTAAAAACAGAATTGTATAAAAACGCGCAAGATTTATATCCCGATGGTATAGAAGCAAATTTAAATGAAAGGTATGAAGCGTTGGGTTTTGGTTCGGAGGTTCCAGATTTTCAAAGAATCATAGCCGAATTTTTAATCACAAAAATTCCTTTTGAAATCGAGTATGAAGTTCGAAATGTTTCTTGTCAAGGACTTGAAGACGGCGCTATTGACCTGCATATAACGGGTGACAACGGACCTTACAAATTCAATTGGTCGAATTCCGCTGAGAGTCAAAATTTAACCAATATACCCAGCGGCACCTACTCAGTGTGGATTAGTGACAAATATTCCAATGCCATAAACGTCAAAGAAATCGTTGTAGGAGTACCGGAACGTTTAACAGTAAATTCTACAAGTACTGCAACCGATCTAAACGCTTCTAATGGAAACATAAATTTGACAGTCATTGGGGGTACATTACCATATACCTTTTCATGGTCTAACAATGAAACAACCGAGGATATCCAAGGTCTCGAAAAAGGAATCTACACGGTTACGGTAACTGATGCTAGCGGATGCGCTATTCAACAAGAGGTAGTCATACAGGAAAAAATAGAACTTGTCTTAGAAGTGCTCGACACTCCCTGTTTTGACGCGTCAAACGGTTCCCTTGACCTTACTATAAATGGAGGTTTAGCCCCGTACACCATTCTTTGGTCAAACCAAGAAACTTCCGAAGATCTCGAGAACATAGCGTCAGGTATTTACGGCGTCACGGTAACCGACGCTTTAGGGTACACCAAAACTGGCGAATTAGAACTTATCTCAAGACCTGAAATTATCCTCGAATCTCAAATCAATCGACCTACGCCCGGTATGAACGACGGATCTATAAGTTTGGTAATAACCGGAGGCGCCTCCCCCTATCAATACCAATGGAAAAATGGCTTTAATGGATCGCAGCTTTCCAATCTCGCATCTGGTGAATACGAGGTGACCGTTACAGACGCCAACTCCTGCTCCATAGTCCGCTCCATTAAAGTATATGGGGAATTCGTAGATAGCAGGGATGGCAAAAGTTATAAAACGATACAAGTAGGTGCGCAGACATGGTTTGCGGAAAACCTCCAATCCACTGCCGATAATATGGGCAATAGCATCAACTATTATTGTTTTAATTTTCAGTCATCGGAATGCGAAACAAAAGGTCATTACTACCCCTTTGAAGATGCGCAAAAGGCATGTCCGTTTGGCTGGCGAATGCCTGTTGAAAATGACTGGCAAGAACTCGAACTATATTTAGGTATGCCAGCAAATGAAATTGAAACAGAAGGTGCAGACAGAACAAATGTAGCCCCGCGACTAAAAGTAGGTGGCGATTCACTACTTGACATAGCGTTGAACGGTGCTCTTTTCGTACTAATGGATGGCACACCAAATGGCTTCATATCAATGGATGAGCAGAGCATTTTCTATTCGAACACAAAAGTCAATAGTGAAGAGGCGCGAATCAGGTCACTAGACTATAATACTGATGGTGTTTACCGCTCCATTCTTTATTCCTCCCAATTTGCAACTTGCCTCAGATGTGTAAAGGAATAATGTTAAAACCCAGAAGTGGTACCATAATCCAATTGGTCTTAGGCCTTGAAATACTGCCAATGAAAAAGGCCCTTTCCGAAGAAAAGACTTTGTTCTCTAGGTGACCCCGGCAGGATTGTATATCCCAAATGAGCTCCCCTTTGCAAATAGAAAACCACAGGCTATCGCCTTAATTCTTTGCTTTTTCCAAAATTTTGAAGCTCTGACTTCAATTTCTCCAAAAACAAAGAACCACGCCAAAAAGGCGTGGTTTTCTGCTTGTAGTGACCCCGGCAGGATTCAAACCTGCAACCCTCAGAGCCGAAATCTGATGCGCTATTCAGTTGCGCCACGGGGCCTATTGTTCTCTTAGCGACGGCTAAGATAATTTATTCTTGACAATCGTGGAAATTGTTTTTCCATCTGCTTGTCCTGCCAATTGTTTAGACGCCATCCCCATCACTTTACCCATGTCCTTCATGCTAGAAGCACCGGTAGATTCAATAATCTGTACGACTACTTTCTCAATCTCATCTTCTGAAAGTTGCTCAGGCAAAAACTGCTCTATTACGGCTACTTGCGCCAGCTCAGGGTCTGCCAAGTCTTGTCTCCCTTGTTCTATGAAAATCGCGGCACTATCCCTACGCTGTTTCACCAACTTCTGAACCAATTTCACTTCATCGTCCTCACTCATTTTTTCAGAAGAACCGGTTTCGGTCTGCGCCAATAACAAAGCTGATTTAATGGCACGTAATGATTCCAAAGCCACTTTGTCCTTTGATTTCATGGCTGCTTTCATCTGCTCCATGACCTGTTGTTGTAACCCCATAATCGTGATATTTTAAGGACCCCGAAGATAAAAAATAAACCCGAAAACAACTGCCGTTTTCGGGTTTAACTTAGTTTAGCAAACTTTGAGTTAGTCTACATTGTCATGTAGAAAAGAATTATTGGACCGTAACTGAATCTCGTCATTGCTATCTTCACTTAACGAGGTCCGTGAAGCCTTGCTTTCCGATGCGCCTTCCGATAAATTGACACCTTGTCTTTTATAAGCAGGCTGTTTTTCTATTTCGTCGATATTACTCAAACTATTCTGAAACTTATAGTTGAAATCTTTCAACTTTCTTCTACGTTCATCCGCGCGTTCCTTTAGCAATTCCTCTAAGGGAGTCTCCATGGGGTCAATGTCTTCTAAAGGTAAGGCGTTTTCAGCTTCTTCAGCAGCCAGGGTCTTTCTTTCGAACACCAATTCATCTTCCACTATTTTGGGTTCGAACTCTTCCGCCTTTGACTTGGCTCCCGTCAATTTATTTTCCAACTCCATATAATCATCAAGGCTATATCGCGTTTCGCCATCCTTGTTGTACTCCAAAACGGGGATTACTTCAATATGGTCTTTCACATCAAGATCATGAACCTCCTCGTCTAAATCAAAAGTGATGACGTTTTCTTCCTGCCCTTCATTGTCAGTTACTAAGGGAAGATCAAAACTCATCGCAAATTGATCTTCCTCTACTTCCTTTGGAGAAACCACTTCTGGATCGATTACTTCAATAGAATTCACAGGGTCGCTCGAATCGATAATAATAAAATCGTCTTCCGAAACATTCTCCGCGATTACCTCTTCATAAAAGACATTGAAATTCTTGATATAATTAGTCGTGGGAATCAAATCAAGGTCATCTAAATCATCGATAAGGGTGTGCTTCAAGATCGGTTCTTCAACGATGTCTTCTTCTACCAACTGGTGTACAATACTCTTCGGGGTCAAATCTTGACTGGCACGTTGCTCGTCATTAAGGGTATGAATGATTTTTTTTGCCTCACTGTTGACAATATCATCTTGCTGATCGATGTTAAATCCGGTCGCAATAACGGTCACGGCCACAGCTTCACCCAAATCTTCATCTTCGCCTACACCCATGATGATATTGGCTCCGTGACCTGCTTCGGTTTGGATATGATCATTGATTTCACCGATTTCATCAATCGTAATTTCTTGGGAACCTGAAACGATAAGCAACAAGACGTTTTTCGCACCCGTGATTTTATTGTCGTTCAATAACGGGGAGTCCAAAGCTTTCATAATAGCTTCGCCCGCTCGAGAAGATCCGGATGCAATAGCAGACCCCATAATGGCCGTTCCACTATTCGACAAAACCGTTTTTGCATCGCGAAGGTCAATATTTTGTGTGTAGTGATGGGTAATTACTTCAGCAATTCCTCGAGCTGCGGTAGCCAAAACTTCATCAGCTTTCGAAAAGCCTGCCTTGAAGCCTAAATTACCGTATACTTCCCTCAATTTGTTATTGTTGATTACAATCAGCGAGTCTACATTGGCACGTAATCTTTCAATCCCCAGCTGCGCCTGATTACAACGCATTTTTCCTTCAAATTCAAAAGGCATGGTTACAATTCCCACGGTAAGAATGTCCATTTCCTTTGCCAGTTTGGCGATAACGGGAGCAGCACCAGTACCTGTTCCCCCTCCCATTCCAGCAGTAATAAAAACCATTTTGGTAGTCGTGTCCAACATGGTCTTGATATCTTCCATACTTTCGATAGCGGCCTGTTCACCCACTTCAGGGTTTGCACCCGCACCTAATCCTTCAGTCAGGGAAACCCCTAATTGAATTTTGTTAGGAACCGAACTATTGGTCAATGCCTGTGAATCTGTATTCAAGATGACGAAATCTACCCCGTTGATACCGGCTTGAAACATATGGTTGATGGCATTACTACCGCCTCCACCAACGCCGATGACCTTTATAACGTTACTCTGATTCTTCGGTAAATCAAAAGCTATTCCATCAAATTCCGTGTTGTTGCTCATACTATATTTATTACTGGTTTATGAATATTCTATTTTTTGATTGTGTGTCTTACTCGGCGTTGTCCAAGAAATCCTTTAGCTTCTCAGACCATTTATCGAAAACCGATTTTCGCTCTTTTTTTGCCCCGGCCATCGCCGTCTGTTCTTCTTCATGACCGGCCAAGACCGGTTCGGGCTCTACCATTTCCGGTGCTGGACCTTCGTCGGAACCTTTATTTTCATTGCGAATAGCGTTCATCAACAATCCAACGGCAGTAGCATATAAAGGGCTTGCTACCTCAGCATCCGAATCACCTGCTAGGTGCTCGTTCGGGTATCCTATTCTGGTATCCATGCCTGTAATGTATTCCACGAGCTGCTTCAAGTGTTTTAATTGACTTCCACCACCCGTCAGCACGATTCCCGCAATCAACTTTTTCTTCTGTTCTTCATGCCCGTAGTTCTTGATCTCTACATATACCTGTTCGATAATTTCCACTACTCGGGCATGGATGATCTTCGAAAGGTTTTTCAGGGTAATCTCTTTCGGTTCACGACCACGGAGACCGGGTATAGAGACAATCTCATTGTCCTTATTCTCCCCTGGCCATGCGGAACCGAATTTTATTTTCAATAATTCAGCCTGCTTTTCGATTATCGAGCAACCCTCTTTGATATCTTCGGTGATGACCCCACCTCCAAAAGGAATTACGGCCGTATGCCTTATGATACCATCTTTAAAAATGGCCAAGTCAGTGGTACCACCTCCTATGTCGATCAAGGCTACCCCAGCTTCTTTCTCTTCTTGGCTTAAAACAGCGTCGGAAGAGGCCAATGGTTCCAAAGTGATATTTCCCAAATCAAGGCCGGCACTCTTAATGCATCGGCCAACATTCTTTATAGAAGATACCTGACCAACAACAACATGGAAATTTGCCTCTAATCGCCCGCCATACATTCCGATAGGCTGCTTGATCTCAGCCTGACCATCTACCTTATATTCTTGGGGCAAAACATGAATGATCTCTTCACCTGGAAGCATGACCAGCTTGTATACTTGATTGCACAATTTATCGAGGTCATCTTCATTGATTACTTCTTCCGAATCTGCTCTGGTAATGTAATCGCTGTGATGCAAACTACGGATGTGTTGCCCTGCGATACCTACCACAACGGAACCGATTTTCAGCCCAGAGTTCGCTTCCGCTTCTTCTACGGCCTGCTGAATCGATTTTATGGTTTGGGTGATATTATTTACCACTCCTCGGTGTACTCCGAGACTTTTTGATCTACCAATTCCCAAAACCTCGATTTTTCCGTATTCGTTTTCACGACCGATAATCGCTACGATTTTGGTGGTACCTATGTCAAGACCTACTGAATATTTCCCCTGTTCCATTTGCTGACTGATTTTAAATTTTTGTGCACACTACTTGATTGTTAAACTCCAAACTGACTACGTTGTATTCTTCGAGCGTCTTGTCTTTGTTCGCTTTGGCGTAGAACGCCTTAAAATTGTTGAACTTCTCTTCAAGACTCTCGATACCACCCAAATTCACAACAAATTGCTCCATCCTGAATCTTAACTGGTAGTCGTCTTCCGCCTCAACATGTATTCCGATTACATTTTTGCGAAGAAACTCGTCTTCGTTGATGTACTTCAAAATCTCATATACATCCTCTAAGCTTTTGCCCGTAATGTTGCCAGTGATAATTGGCACACGCGCAGAATGACTCATAGACAAAGGCATTTGCTTACCCTCATCGTCGAGATAAAACTTAGAACTCCCCTCAATACGTCCGATTGGTTTGCGCTGAACAATCTTCGTTGCAAGTCTTCCGTTCACAGTCAAGTAAACTTGAGCGCTTTTCACCATTTTATTGGCTTCAATGACCTTCTCTATAGAATTCAAAACTAATTTTTCTTTGGGCACATTGTTGAGACTACCGTAATTTTGTATTAACAATTTATTAACCATGCCCTCTGTGATGTAAAGGTTCTGATCCCCAATGAATTCTATTTGAATTTCATTGATTTTTTTCTTTGCACTCCGTTGGTTCGAGAAAGCGTAAAGCCCTATTACTGCTACTAAAAGCGTAAATACCTTGATATAGTTCCAATTAATTCGCATACTCAAATTCCTTTTTTATTTTTTCCACTTCCAACCCGATATCACCGGCCCCCATAGTGACCAGAATTTCAGGATTTTGACGTTTTATTTCTTCGATCAACTCTGCCTTTTTCAGTACCTTTTTATTCGGGTTTTCAATTTTATCCAATAACCAGCTAGAAGTGATTCCGGGCATCGGTTTTTCCCTTGCGGGATAGATATCGAGTAAGACGATCGCATCGAATTTCGATAGGCTTTTGGCAAATTCATCCACAAAATCCTTGGTTCTTGAAAACAGATGTGGTTGAAAAATCGCTAAAACCTCTTTACCTGGATGCATCTCGGAAATGGCTTCATGAACGGCCATTATTTCTGTTGGATGATGGGCATAGTCATCGATAAATATCAAGTCATCTTGCTTGATTTTATATGAAAATCTTCTTTGAACCCCCTTAAACGTCTCCAATGCTTCAGCTAGGCGGTGAATGGGGGATTTCGTTTCCACCGCCATTGCAAAAGCTACCAAACCATTGAGCAGGTTATGCCTGCCCGGCTTATTGAACTTAACACCTGTGAGGGTCTTTTCAGGTGTGTTCAAATCGAATATGTAGGTACCATGTTCTACTTTTATATTTCGGATGCAGTAATCCGAATCATCCTCTATACCATAGGTTATCCCTTTCAGAGGTAAACCATTTCTAACGAATAGTTTACCGTTGGGTTTGATACGACCCACGAAATCCTCAAACGATTCGCACAAGGCATCAGAATCTCCATAAATATCAAGATGATCCGCATCCATTGATGTTACACACGCAACGGTAGGGGTCAACCGTAAAAAAGAACGGTCGAACTCATCGGCCTCAACTACGGAATGCTCGGTTCCACTGAAGAAAAAATTACTATTGAAATCTTCCGATATTCCACCTAGAAAAGCGGAAAAAGGAGTGTTGGTCTCACGCAATAGATGTGCCAGTATACTGGAGGTCGTAGTCTTACCATGCGTACCCGCCACCGCCATACAAAAGGAGTCCTTCGTAATCAGCCCCAAAACTTCGGACCGTTTCATTATTTCAAAACCATTGGTCAAGAAATATTGGTATTCTTTGTGGTCAAGGGGTACGGCAGGAGTGTAAACAACTAAGGTGCCAGCAACATCATAATTGTTTTTTTCGACCAAATCAGGGTTGTCATCATAATGGATATCAATACCTAAAGTAGCTAACTCAGCGGTCAAAGGGGAAGCTGTCCTGTCATACCCGGCCACATTTTTGTCAATAAACTTGAAATAGCGTGCCAGGGCGGACATACCAATACCTCCGATACCTATAAAATAGACGCTATGTATAGCATTCAAGTTCAAAATAAAAGTTTTAATTACAACTCAAAACAACTTGAGTTTTCATTTTTATATTTCTTATTTAGGGCGCAGTCACTACGCCCTATTTCTAGTATTTCCTACTAATTTTTCTATTTCGTCAGCAATATCCTTCGTGGCATTGGGCATGGCCATCTTTTTGATATTCACCTTCAATTCTTCTTGTTTTTTCGGAGATTCGAAAACCTCGGAAAATAAATTCCTAAAATCCGTATTGAGGTCCTTCTCCCGAATCATGATCGCCGCATTTCGATCGACCAGGGCCAAGGCGTTCTTTGTCTGATGATCTTCAGCGACATTAGGCGACGGTATAAAGATTACCGGTTTACCCACGATACATAACTCTGACACCGAACCGGCCCCTGCACGTGATATCATGATATCACCGGTGGTATATGCTAAATCCATTCGGGAAACAAAGTCCAACACCTTTACGGTATCGGAATCATACTTTTTATACTCCTCATAGTATAATTTGCCACATTGCCAGAGTAGCTGAATACCTTTTTCTTCGAAATAACCCAGTTCCTTTTCGATAAGTTGATTGATGCGTCTCGCACCCAGACTTCCCCCTAAGACGAACACCGTGGGCTTGCCCAGCTCAAGACCAAAGAACTCAAGAGCAGCTTTCACATTTCCATGGCTCTCGACCAAATCACCCCGAACGGGGTTACCGGTTTTTATAATCTTATCGGCCGGAAAGAACTTTTCCATACCGTCATAGGCCACACAAATTTTAGCCACCTTATCTTTCAGCAGTTTATTCGTAATACCCGCATAAGAGTTCTGTTCTTGCAAGAGACAAGGAATACCTCTACCTGAAGCCACCTTTAACAGCGGGCCACTAGCAAAACCACCCGTTCCCACGACGGCATCCGGTTTAAATCGTGATACTATTTTACCTGCTCTTATCAAACTACTGATCAGTTTAAAGGGAAACATTAAATTTTTAAGGGTCAGTTTCCGTTGCAACCCTGTAATCCATAATCCTTCAATTTCATATCCAGCCTTTGGCACCTTTTCCATCTCCATTCGGTCCTTCGCACCTACGAACAAGAACTCGGCTTTCGGATATCTCCTTTTCAATTCGTCGGCAATCGCTATAGCCGGATATATATGCCCCCCAGTGCCGCCGCCCGACAGAATAAATCTATAGTTGTCCACTTAACACTTCTAAGGGATTGTTCTCATTCACTTTTTTGGATGACTTGCGCCCCCGATGCCCTTTATTACTTGCACTCAATATGATACCAATGGCAAGACACGTCATCCAACTAGAGGTACCTCCACGACTTATCAAGGGTAAATTTTGTCCTGTTACGGGAAACAATTCTACGGCAACCGACATGTTTATAAGAGCCTGAAAAACGATGGGAAGTCCGACTCCCAAAACCAACAACTTGCCAAAAACACTTTCACTTCCATTGGCCACTACCACAATCCTAAAAAGCAACAAGAGGTAGAAGAACATAATGGCGAATCCCCCGATCAGCCCATATTCTTCTATGATAATCGCATAGATGAAATCCGATTCGCTTTGTGGCAAGAAATTCTTTTGGACACTTTTGCCCGCTCCCTTGCCCAACAATCCGCCGGAAGCAATCGCTATTTTAGCCTTTTCGATTTGATAGTCGGCTTCCGTATCTTCTCCGTTCCAGAAATTTTCCCATCGATTTTCCCATGTATCCACCCGATTCGAAAATGCGTCGGGCATCGCCTTAGCAGCCAAAATGAATAGAACCAAAGAGAGTATCCCAGCAGCTACAATAGCTCCAAGATATTTCAAGGGGTATCCGCCAATAAAAGCCAATAACAACACCATGGAAAATATAATCCCGGCCGTTGAAAAGTTAGCAGGTAAAATGAGAATGATTACCAGAAAAACGGGTATCCATAACGGAACGATGCTTTCCTTAAAAGTGATGGTCTTGTCCTTGATCTTGGCAAGGTAGCGGGCGACGTAAATCATCAATACCACGGCTGCCAAATTAGACGGTTGAAAGGAACCTACGAGGGGAACACTGATCCAACGGCTGGCATTGGCCCCCTCAATTGTGGCGCCTTGCGCCAAGGTGTACATCAGCAGCAGCAATACAATGGGCATAGCGATCAATGAAAGGCCTTTAAAATAGTGGGTCGGTATTTTGTGTACGCCGTAAATGATTCCAAAACCGAGTATCAACAACATGGCATGCTTCACCAGATGCCCCATAGTAGTACCATTACCGATGACGTATACCAAGTTACTACTTGCGCTATACACCGGCAAAAACGAAAATAATGCCAATAGGGCCACTACTGCCCAAATCGCTTTATCTCCTTGTATGTTCTTGAAAATCGATGGCACCTTATAAGTTTTTTATTGCTTCTTTAAACTGATTTCCCCTATCCTCATAATTCTCGAACAAATCGAAACTTGCACAGGCTGGTGACAACAATACCATATCACCACGTTCCGCGATTTTATAGGCCACTTTTACTGCCTCTGACATTGCAAAGGTCTCGACCATCAATTCAACGACATTCCCAAAAGCATCCTTTATTTTTTCATTGTCAAGACCTAGGCATACGATCGCCTTTACCTTTTCCCGGACCAAGGGCATCAACTCTTTGTAGTCATTGCCTTTATCCACACCACCGACAATCCATACAGTAGGGGCACTCATGCTATCCAGCGCAAAATAGGTGGCATTTACATTAGTAGCCTTTGAATCATTGATATATTGCACATGACCTATTTTAAGCACCTTCTCTAAACGGTGTTCCGCACCTTGAAAATTGGCGATACTCTGTC
Organism: Maribacter corallii; assembly: GCF_047345415.1. Classification (NCBI taxonomy): domain Bacteria; kingdom Pseudomonadati; phylum Bacteroidota; class Flavobacteriia; order Flavobacteriales; family Flavobacteriaceae; genus Maribacter; species Maribacter corallii. Next base: position 262,670 of record NZ_JBLFEP010000006.1, on the reverse strand, counting down.
GAATGGTCTCTTTTCGAATACCGATCAATTTAGCCGCCATTGACGCTGCCATTGTATTCTTCAAATTGTGTTTTCCTTCAAGTGCTAGGGCGTCAGTTGTCATCGTTATGGTATTAGTATCAGTTGTTATATGTATGTTGTTGTTCTTGAGATAGGCTCCTCTTTCAAATTCTTGCTCCAATGAAAAAGGCATTAATTGAGATTTTACGGGATGTGTGCTTAACCAGTTCACTATCACTTCGTCGTCGGCATCATAAATCAGATAGTCCGATTCGGTCTGGTTCATCGCTATGCGAAACTTGGCTGCGATATAGTTTTCGAAGGTATAGTCATAGCGGTCCAAATGATCTGGTGTGATATTGGTAAGAATCGCAATGTGCGGTCTAAATCCGTCAATACCATCCAATTGAAAACTGCTGATTTCCAGCACGTAATACGCAAAATTGTGCTCTGCGACCATCTTGGCATAACTATCACCAATATTACCGGCCATACCTACCTTCAAATCTGCCTGTCGTGCGATGTGATGTGCGAGCATGGTCGTCGTGGTTTTTCCATTGCTACCGGTAATTCCGATAATAGTGGCATCAGTATATTTCGATGCAAATTCTATTTCCGAAATCACGGGTACGCCTTGAGCAACTAGCTGCTTGACCAATGCCACCGTGTCTGGTATACCCGGACTCTTCATCACGATATCGGCGTTCAGGATCTTGGCATCGGTATGCTTTTCATCTTCCCAATCAATCTCAAAATGTTCAAGAACTTCTTTATACGTTTCTTTAATCTTTCCTTTATCGGATACAAAAACCTCGTATCCCTTTTGTTGGCCCAAAATGGCGGTTCCAACTCCGCTCTCCCCTCCTCCAAGAATAACCAGTCGCTCCATTTTAGCGTACTTTCAAAGTCACTATGGTCACGATGGCCAGCATAATTCCTACAATCCAAAAACGGGTCACGATCTTACTCTCGTGATACCCCTTTTTTTGATAATGATGGTGTAGGGGTGACATCAAAAAAATGCGTTTCCCTTCCCCCAGTTTTTTCTTGGTGTATTTGAAATAGCCTACCTGCATCATCACGGAAATCGATTCCGCAAAGAAGATTCCACATAGCAGCGGAATGAGCAGTTCTTTACGGACGATTATTGCGATAACCGCAATGACCCCGCCTATGGTAAGGCTTCCGGTATCCCCCATAAATACTTGAGCAGGAAATGCATTGTACCATAAAAATCCGACCAGAGCTCCGACAAATGCGGTAATGAAAACCAGTAATTCGCCAGACTTCGGTATGTACATGATATCCAAATAGTCAGAAAAAATCACATTACCCGAAACCAAGGCGAAAACCCCCAAGGTGAATACGATAATCGCCGAAGTTCCTGCGGCGAGCCCATCAATACCATCCGTTAGGTTGGCTCCATTTGATACCGCTGTCACGATCAATATGATAATCGGAATGAATATCAACCACGAGTATTGCTTGGCACCTTCTCCGGCCCACCCCAAAAAGTCAGCGTAATCGAATTCATTGTTCTTAAAAAACGGAACGGTGGTCATCGTAGATTTCACTTCTTCACCTCGTACTTCCTCAACGGTAAACTGTTCCGTAATCGTGGTTCGATTATGATCCCGCATGGTAACCTCTGGATGAATATAGAGTACCGCCCCTACAATCAATCCTAAAACTACTTGGCCTATCACTTTAAATCGCCCTTTGAGGCCCTCTTTGTTCTTCTTAAAGACTTTGATGTAATCATCTACAAAGCCGATAATGCCCATCCATATGGTCGTAAAAATCAAAAGGATGATATAGATATTATCCAGACGGGCGAACAGAAGCACTGGTATCAGCGTGGCCAGAATTATTATGATTCCACCCATGGTCGGAGTTCCCGCTTTTTGCTTTTGACCTTCAAGACCCAACTCACGAATGGTTTCCCCTACTTGCTTTTTTTGTAGCAGTACGATGATGCGTTTCCCATATGCCGTAGCAATAATCAACGAGAACAGGATAGCCATACCCGCACGAAAAGTGCTGAACTGGAACAGACTCGCGCCAGGCACTTGATACTCTTTCTCTAAGTATTCAAATAAGTAGTACAGCATTATTTGTCCAATTCTGATAATAAGTCCTTAATGATTTTAAAATCATCGAAATCGACTCGTTTTCCATTCGTTTCTTGATAGGTCTCATGCCCTTTACCGGCAACCAGTATAATGTCATTGGCCAAGGCCAGTTGGCAAGCGGTTTTGATTGCTTGCTCTCGATTTTCTATCGCAAGTATTTTTTTGGTATTCTGTGGTTCCACACCATCGACCATTTCTTCGATAATGGCAGCAGGCTCTTCGGATCTGGGGTTATCAGAAGTAAAGATGGCCTTGTTGCTCATCTCGGAAGCGATATGACCCATAACCGGGCGCTTTGATCTGTCTCTATCGCCACCACACCCCACAACGGTGATGACGTTTTCATTTCCAGTTCTCAACGTGTTGATAGTTTCAAGCACATTTTTAAGCGCGTCCGGCGTATGGGCATAATCGACTATAGCCGTTACTTTTTCTTTTGATATGAAATATTGAAAACGCCCATCGACGTTCTCGAGTTCACTTAATAGACGAAGTGTCTCCAATTGTTCGAGACCCAATAAGTCAGCTGTGGCGTAAATCGCCAACATATTGTAAGCATTAAAATGACCGATCAGCTTTGACCAAAGTTCATTATCATTTATTTTGAGCAGTTGTCCGTCGAATTGATTCTCCAAAATCTGGGCTCTGTAATCCGCGTACGTCTTCAAGGCGTAGGTATATTTTCTTGCCTTGGTATTTTGAAGCATTACCAGCCCGTTCTTATCATCGATATTGGTCAAGGCGAAGGCCTTTTTTGTCAGGTTATCGAACAGTATTTTTTTAGTATCGCGATATTCCGCAAAAGTCTTGTGGTAGTCTAGATGGTCATGCGAAAGGTTGGTAAAAATAGCGCCCTCAAACACAAGGCCTTCCGTTCTTTTCTGATGAATTCCATGTGAGCTCACTTCCATAAAGCAGAACTCAACTCCGGCCTCATTCATCAATTTCAAGTGTTTGTTGATGGTTAAGGCATCAGGAGTGGTATGGCTGGTTTGATACTCGGTATCGTCTACCATTATCTTGATCGTTGAGATCAAACCGACCTTATAGCCTGCCTTTTTAAACAATTGAAACAGAAGGCTACTTACCGTAGTCTTACCATTGGTTCCGGTCACCCCGACCAATTTTAAATTCTTCGAGGGATTTTCATAAAAGTTGGACGCCATTATCGCCAAGGCGGAGTTGCCATTGCGCACTTCCACATAGGTGATTTCATTGACTATCTGTTCTGGCAGTACCTCGCATACGATAGCTTTCGCACCCGAGTTAATCGCCTTTTCAATATAATCATGGCCGTCGCTCACTAGACCTCGTATCGCCACGAACACATCATCCATAGCAACTTCTCTCGAATCGAATTGCACGGCATTTATCATGACGTTGGTCGACCCACTCACTGCCGTGAGACCTACTCCATATAATATGTCTTTTAAGAGCATCATGAGAGTTCCAAAATTATTTTAACCACTTTTTTAATATCCGTTCCTTTGGCGATAGACTGTTTTTTTACTTTTCCATTGCCTTTTACCACGACTTCCAGTCCCATGTTTTCCAACAACGATATGGCGTCCATACCGCACATTCCTTTGACATTGGGCACTTGATCATGCTTCTTTTGTGCCTCGGCGTAATAGCTTTGGTATGCTTTTTCGAGGTTTTCATCTTTGACGTCCAAAGTTTCCACTTCGTCAATTAATGGGTTATTGGCATATACCTTTTGGGCGATGGACTTAAAAACGGGACCGGAAACGTCCGCACCGTAATATCCCACACTTTTATCGGGTTCGTGAATGACTACGATACAAGAGTACTTAGGGTCTTCCGCAGGGAAATATCCTGCGAAAGTGGAGATGTATGTCATCACATCGGGGTCCTTATTGACATAATTCTTCTGTGCCGTCCCCGTTTTTCCGGCCATCGAAAAATTGGGCGAGTACATTTTATGTCCCGTACCGTGTTTTTTCTCCACCACATTCTTTAAGAGGTCTTGCACCTGAAGTATCGTTTCGGGCGAGCAGATCGACGGATTGATAACTTCCTTATCGAATTTGAAAACCGTGCGGTTCAGTTCTTTGACTTCTTTGATCAATCTCGGTTTTACCATTTCCCCATCATTGGCAATGGCATTGTAAAATGTGAGTATTTGCAAAGGGGTCATGGCAATTTCATAACCATAGGCCATCTGGGCCAGGGAAAGTCCGGACCAACCTTTATCTCCAGGAAAACGAAGCACTGGTTTCCCCTCCCCTTTTATGGGCAATCCGATTTCCTTTCCGAGATTCATACCCATCAAGCGGTTCACATATTTTGAGGGCTCTTGCTTGTACCCATCGTGAATCATTTGCGCAAACGCCGTGTTTGAAGACACCTCAAAAGCTTTGGCCATAGAGATTTTTCCATAGCCTCCATGCTTTGAATCCTTGACGCGATGTCTGTATATTTTCCAATATCCTTTTCCAGTATCCTTGACCGTACTGGTATCGATGATTCCGTCTTCAAGCGCAGCCACAATATTCATCAACTTGAATGTGGAACCTGGCTCGTGCGACTCACCTATGGCGTAGTTCAAGCGTTCATAATACTTGCCTTTCTTCGTCTTACCTAAATTTGAAATGGCTTTGATCTCGCCTGTCTCGGTTTCCATCACGATTACACAACCATGGTCGGCATTGTATTTTTCTAACTGTGCGAGTAGGGCGTGATGGGCAATATCTTGAATATTGATATCTATTGTGGAAATGACATCATAGCCGTCTTTTGGCTCTATAATGTTCTCTTGGCCGACCGGCTTCCATTGTCCTTTGGCTATTTTTTGTTTTAGACGCTTACCCTCTTTTCCCCTTAGGTACTCCCCAAAAGCACCTTCTAGGCCAACTCGGGTTCTGTACCCGTTTTCATCAACGCGCTCATAGCCTACGCTGCGCTCTGCGATTTTGCCCAAAGGATGCTCGCGAACCGTTTTTTGCTCAATGATCAATCCGCCTTTGTAAGGCCCCTTTTCGAAAAGCGGAAATTGACGTACTTCCATGTATTCGGAGTAATCGAGGTTTCTAGCTACCAGGGTGTAACGATTTCTATTCTCCTTGGCCTTTCTAAAAAGCTGCACATATTCTGCAACCGGTTTGCCGGTCAAGTTCGACAGCGCCTGAGAGAGGGGTTTGAGATTTTCCTGAAAATTTTCCTCGCTCACCGTCACGGCATCAAAGCGAATGGTGTATCTCGAAACCGAAGTAGCCAATAAACTACCGTCATCGGAGATAAGGTCTCCCCGATTAGGAGCAATAGTGAACATTTTAGATGTGCGCTGTTCGGCCAATTCACGGTACTTATCGCCATTGACCACCTGAATGCTCACCAACTTAAAAAGTACTGCGCAGGAAAAAAGAAAGAGGCAACCTGCCACGAAATACAATCGATTCAATATGTTCTTATCGTTTACTGCCACTATTCTTTCTGATCTGACTTTACTTTTATTTTCTTTGGTGGTTCTTCTGAGGGATACAATTCGTCTTCTGCAACAATTTCGGTCACCTTAGACTCTAACCGTAATTTCTGAACATCCGAACGCACATCGACGAACTCACTCCTCAGCTCTTTAACCTGTTCGTTCAGCGCTGCAATCTGATGCACTTTCTTGTCGGCACTATGCGAGCTACCGATCATTACGGTTGCCAAAAAGGATGCGAAGAGAATAAACAACCAGTTTTTCGGTGCATCACCACTCACCAAGAATTTTCCTTTTAATATGTCTAAAATTCCTTTTCTCACTATTTTCGGTTTTATCAACTTTTATATGCGCTTTGCAATCCGCAGCTTGGCACTACGGGCGCGATTATTTTTCGCTACCTCTTGGGCCGTTGGAACGATCAAACCACCTACTTTTTTAAAAGGCACCTCGATGTTTCCATAGAAATCCTTTTCAGGCTCTCCTTCAAATTTTCCAGCTCTTATGAACCTTTTCACCAAACGGTCTTCCAATGAATGGTAACTGATAACACTTAGCCTTCCTCCACCTACAATCAAATCAGGAGTCTGCATAAGAAACTCTTCGATTACCGCTATCTCTTGATTGACCTCAATTCGGATGGCCTGATAAATCTGGGCCAATATCTTATGCTCCTTCGATGCTGGTAAAAACTGGCGCAATACCTCTTTCAGCTGCTGAGTGGTTTTAATCGGATTCGCTTCACGTTGCGCAATCACGACCTTGGCCATAGCATTTGCATTTCGCAAATCGCCATATACAAACAACACTTTCCTCAAATCATCATAAGTGTACGAGTTGACCACATCATAGGCTGAGACCGTATTCTTTTGACTCATTCTCATATCGAGCAACGCATCAAAACGGGTTGAGAAACCACGCTCCGCTTTATCGAATTGATGTGAGGAAACCCCGAAATCCGCTAAGACCCCATTTACCTTCCGAATGCCATAGAACTTTAAAAACTGCGTGATATATCTGAAATTCTCATTGATCAATGTGAACCTTGAATCGCTCAAGGCATTTCCCATGGCCTCCTCATCTTGATCAAATGCAAACAACTTTCCATAAGGGCCAAGTTGTTTCAATATTTCTTTGGAATGTCCTCCGCCTCCGAAGGTCACATCCACGTACACTCCATTTTCCTCAATAGCGAGTCCGTCAACGGACTCTTTCAACAACACCGGATTATGATACATCGGGTGCATCTTCACCTACTTCGCCCATAACATCTTCGGCCAATGCCTCAAACTCATCATCCGGCATGCTCACAGCTTTTTCGTATCGCTCCTTATCCCAAATCTCCATGATATTGATGGCGGGGCTTAAGGTGATTTCTTTTTTGATACCGGCGACAGCAATTAGATTCCTCGGAATCAAAAGCCGGCCGGTACTATCGATATCGATTTCTTTGACACCTGATAGAAAGATCCTGATGAAATCGTTGTTCTTTTTTACGAAACGGTTGAGTTTTTTGATTTTGGCCATCTCTACTCGCCACTCTGCCATGGGCCATAATTCCAAACATGCTCCACTGATTGCCCTCTTGATGACAAAACCATCTTTCAATACTGGCAATAGCTTATTTTTTAGGGCAACAGGCAACATTACCCTACCTTTGGCATCAGCTTTACAATCGTATTGCGAATCGAAATCGATCATGTTAAGATGGTTGGTTTCGCTTTAATAACTCAAATATATAAATATTATTACCACATTTTACCACTTTTTACCACTTTGTTGATAAAACAAGGGCATTTTTCCTATATCCTTCTCCCAGACTCCACCGAACACCTTTAAAAAAAGGATGTGTCACACCTTCGAGAAATTGACATTGAAGGTTAAAAAAGGGGGCTATTATCAAAAAAACAGATAACTTTAAACATGGTGGCCGGTTTTTCTCTAAAACAGTGCGGACGGACACCACAAACCAAAGAAGACACCATACATCAAACCGACATTATCACTTACCAGTTCCTTCATATCGTCAATTCTTTTATTCTGTTGTGCGCTTGGCCCATGCTCGTTTCAGGACAGACAGACCAGAGTCAAAAAGAGGTGTATCTGCTCTTTGATGAAATCATCGGAATTGAAAATTCAGCCTTGCACTATGGCACTGTGTATGAAGAAGCGCATCGTGTAAAAAGCAAGAGGACAAAATTCTTTCCCGGACCGGAATTCGTTTCGGGATCATTGGTCTTCGACGGCCAATCTTATTTTGATCTTCCATTGAAGTACAATGTCTATGATGATGAACTCTTGATGCGGGTCGAACAAAAGCTCGGGGGAGACATCTTACAGTTGTACCAACCCTCGATTACGAGTTTTATGGTAAACGATCATCTTTTTTTCAACCTCAACAGCCCTGAAGTTGAACCAGGGTTTTATGAACTGATGGTTGAGAAACCTTCTTTTTCCCTTTTTAAAAAACACCGTAAGTCGCTGAGGCAGTCGCTCGGTGAAAAGCTGGTCTTTTATGAATTCCTGGAAGAGGACGCCTCCTATTTTTTACACTACCGAAATAAGTATTCGTCTATAACAACAATAGAAGCACTAACCGCTCTATTCCCCGAGCATGAAATCGAACTAGGCACCTTTACTAAAGGTTTGGACCCTAAACTACCTTTTGAACAACGCCTAAGCGAACTTTTGGAGTATCTGGACACCTTGACAGTTAGGGAAACCCATAAAACGCAGAAAAATTGAAGTTTCTACTTATCATAGCAGCACTTCTTCTCAGCATACCTGTTGTATCTGCGCAAACAGAAACACCACAAATCTCCATTAGTTATGAGAACAGCTCAAGACAGGAGGTGATTTCGCAACTTGAACAAACCTCAAAAATCAGTTTCTACTACAATGAGGAGTGGCTTGGTGATGATTTGGTCTCCGGGGTTTATGAAAATGCCTCTTTGTCCGAAATACTAGGTGACCTATTTGAGCAAACTACGGTGAATTTTTTCTTCCTCGACTACAGAATCATTGTCTTAACGCAAAATGTGGTCATTAAAGATACCCTACATGAAAGTTTTTATCGAGATTCATTAGGCAGTTCAAATCAAGAAACAACGGAAGCCCTGCCATTTTATTTAGCGGAAAAGGAGAGCGGTACCTCAGCGATCGAGACCGTACGTATCGGAAAGCAGCAACAAGCTGGCACCCAAGAAAAGTTCACCTTATCAGGAATCGTCCGCAACAGTAGAACCGGGGAACCTATTCAAAATCTGGCGATCATCGAGAAAAAAAACGGCAAAGGTGTAAGCACTGATATTGATGGGCGCTATCAAATAGCGCTATCGGCCGGACCGAACCTCTTACAGACCAAGGCCTTGGGAATAGAGAGCATGGAGAAAAGAGTCATCATGTACAACGATGGTCAATTGGATTTCAATCTGGAGGAAAGTATTGAACAATTGGATGAGGTCATCGTTGAAAGTAATAGCCTGAAAAATGTAGAAACCGTTGTCACGGGCGTAGTAGAGCTTAACGTGGCCGAAATCAAGACCATTCCCTTAGTTCTTGGCGAACGTGATATTCTCAAAACCGCTATTACCTTGCCTGGCATCACCAACGCCGGGGAAGGTGCTGCGGGCTATAATGTTCGTGGAGGAGGTACCGATCAAAATTTGATTTTATTGGACGATGCCGTAATTTACAATCCATCTCACTTTTTTGGAATTTTCTCTGCTTTAAATCCCTTTACAACAGGCGGAGTAACCATATATAAGGGAAGTATTCCTGCAGAATACGGTGGGCGCCTGTCTTCGGTTTTTGACATTAACACCAAAGATCCCAATACCGATAAATTCTCAGGCGAAGCCTCTTTGGGGCCAGTCACCAGTAATTTGACCTTGGAAATACCCATTGTAAAAGAAAAATCGGGTATTCTTCTAGGCGGTCGAAGTACCTACTCCAATTGGATCCTAAATTCTTTGGATGAAGAATCACTGAAAAACAGCAAGGCATCATTCTTCGACATTGTTGCTAAATATAGCAACCGCCTTAATGAGAATAATACTATTTCCGCTACGGGTTATTACAGCCGAGACGCTTTCAGCATTACTTCCGACTCTGTATATAGTTATAGCAACCGTTTGTTTTCTTTAAAATGGAACCGAAAACTTAACGATAAGAATTCTATGAATACCATGTTGGCAAATAGTCAATATGGCTTCAATATTGATTTCGAAGGTAATTCAGATAAAAACTTTAATCTGGGCTATAGAATCAACGAGACGGAATTGAAATTAAAATTTTTGAAACTTTTTAGAAATAATCATAGGATCAATTATGGTCTTTCAAGTAAATTGTATATCGTAAATCCTGGTGAGGTAGAACCAAGAGGCTCGGCTTCAATAGTCGCGCCGTTAGAAATACAACAGGAAAAAGGATGGGAATCGGCATTATTCATATCAGACAATATTAAGTTGAATGATAAATTGTCGGTTGATTTGGGCCTGCGGTATTCTTTCTATACAGCTCTCGGAAAATCTTCTCAGAAAATCTACGAAGAAGGAGTTCCAAAAAACGAAGGCACATTGACAGAAATCAAAGAATTCGACAATAATGAAATCATTAAAACCTATGACGGACTTGAGGTCAGGGCCTCTACGCGGTATTTTTTATCTCCAAGTTTATCTGTAAAAGCAGGATACAATAACACTTTTCAATACATTCATACGATATCAAGCAATACGACTGTTTCGCCAACCGATACTTGGAAACTTTCCGACATCAATATTGCACCACAAAGAGCGAATCAAGTATCACTGGGGTTTTTCAAGAATTTTGGCGATAATGCCTATGAATTGAGTTTGGAGAGCTACTATAAAAAATCGAATAATATTTTAGATTATAAAGTAGGTGCTCAATTATTGCTAAACGAATCGATAGAAACAGAAGTACTTCAAGGCGAGGGAAAAGCATATGGCGTAGAATTACTTCTTAAAAAAACCGAAGGCCGATTAAACGGTTGGCTGGGGTACACCTATTCGCGAACCTTCACAAAATTGGATAGCGATTTTATTGAAGAACAAATCAATAATGGGGACTATTTTCCATCGAATTTTGACAAACCACATGACATTAGTTTGGTTACGAACTATAAGTTTACAAAGCGCTTTAGCTTTTCGGCGAATTTTGTTTATCAAACGGGAAGGCCCGTAACCTTTCCGGTAGGTTCTTATTTTTTAGATGGAGCGGAATATGCACTGTACAGTGACCGGAATAAATTTCGTATTCCTGACTTCTATCGGTTGGATTTCAGCTTCAATATCGAAGGCAATCATAAAATCAAAAAGTTCGCCCATAGTTTTTGGAATATTTCGGTATATAATGTCTTGGGAAGAAATAATCCCTACTCTGTGTTTTTCGTTACCGAAGATGGTTCATTAAAAGCCCTACAAAGCTCCATTTTTGCCATTCCCGTGCCTACGATAACCTATAATTTTAAATTTTAATGAAGAGAGAAACAGGCACATATCACTCCTATATTCTGGTATTTCTATTATTAGGAAACCTTTTTAGTGGATGTACTGAACCTTTTTCTCCTGATTTATTGCCGCAGACAGAAAGTGTTTTGGTCGTTGATGCAACGCTATCCAACGAATCGAAAAATCATGAGATATTTCTTAGTAAATCTTCTCAAGAGGCAGGTGAACTGCTAGTTGAGCGGAATGCCGCTGTTCGAATTTTAGATGACAATCAACAGGCCTTCACTTTTACTGAAACAGAACCCGGAAAATACATTTCTGACATTCCTTTTGGCGCTGAACCCGGTCGAACGTATCGATTGCTGATAACAACTGAAGATAACAGGTCGTATACTTCAAGTGCCGAATCGTTGCCTCAAACCACACTAATCGAAAATGTTGCTGCCCAAAAAACGACCACTGAAAGTGGAAACGAAGGTATAGCGATCACTGTCGACAGTTTTGACCCGACCGGTAACTCTACTTACTATAAGTATGAATATGAAGAAACCTATAAAATCATCGCGCCTAAATGGGGACCTCTTGAACTGGTGGCCGGCCCGGAAGAATTCCAGACCGTTGGCGTTGTCAATAGAGACCCCGATAAGGAAGAAAGAACATGCTACGCTACCGACAAATCGAACTCCATTATTCTAACAAAAAATTCCGTTGCCGGCGAAGACCGAGTAAGTGATTTTGAGGTGCGGTTTTTAAACAAAGACAATTACATTATCTCACATCGTTACAGCATTCTGGTAAAACAATTTGTACTATCGCAGCAAGCCTATACTTTTTATGAAAAACTAAAGGATTTTTCAGGATCTGAGAGTCTTTTTTCTCAAAGCCAACCCGGGTTTATCAATGGAAACATTTTTCCAGACGACAATAGCAACGAACGAGTGGTTGGTATTTTTGAAGTCTCCTCAGTTTCCGAAAAACGTACTTTTTTCAATTATGTTGACTTTTTTCCTGATGAAGATCTGCCACCTTTTATTGATGAATGCAAGCGAACGACAATTGCCAATGGTGACCCATCACTATACGAACCTGTTAAATCAAATCGAGTAAGCTACGTGGGCGAGGTTACAAATCCGACCACAGGTGGAATAGAAGCCTATATCGTCGTACCCCGACTATGTGGTGATTGTACGGTTTTAGGCAGTGCTACCATACCTGATTTTTGGGAAGAATAAGAATTAAATGAAAAGAATAATTCTACTTGCTTTTTTAGTACTCACATTACCTAAAAACACCTTGGGGCAATACCGCTTACAAACTAATGGAGAATTGGAGAGTTTCAGTGCTATTCCAAAAGAAGAGGTCTATATCCATTACAATGACAACCTTCTACTCAGCGGGGAATATCTTTATTATAAATTCTACTGTCTTAGGGCAGAAAATAGAGCCCCTAGCGAAATCAGCAAAATTGGCTATGTAGAGCTAATAGGAAAAGATGATGAACTCGTATTTCAACATAAAATCAAACTGGTTGATGGATTAGGACAGGGTGATTTTTTCGTTCCTGTAGATATTGCAACCGGACATTATAAATTAACAGGTTTCACACAATGGATGCGCAACCAAGGTGAACAATCGTTTTTCATTGCTGATTTGGTTATTGTAAATCCGTATCAAGCGCTGCCAAAAGTCAACAATCAATTATTATGCGAAGAAATTGTTCACTCAAAATTCGATAGTTTAACGAATGTTTCCTTATTCAAGGAAAAAACACCCTCCTTCAGAATCAACTTGACCCAACGAAAATTCGGCAAAAGACAACTGGTCAAATTTGATATCGAAGAACTCATCGAACAAGGGTCAAGTAATATATCTATTTCCGTACGCAAGAAAGACTCGGTAAAAATCCCGTTTCAAAAGAAAAGTTCGACGATTGTAAAAGAGAATTCGATTTCAGTCAAGAAACACAGATTAAAGCCTAATGATTCAATATACTTGCCCGAATTGCGTGGCGAACTGATTTCAGGTCGCATAGCTTCTCGAAATTTAACGCAATCTATTGAAAACAGACACATTACCCTTTCTATTGCGGGAGACAATGGTTTGACCAAGGTTTCACGTACCAATCAAAATGGTGATTTTTATTTCAATATCGATACTGGTTCTAGAAGCAGCAAGGCCGTTTTTGATATTTTGGGCGACAGTGAAAATGAAATCGACATCATTCTGGACCAAACAAGGATAAGCCAGGATTCTTTTGATTTTAAAGAATTAGTCATTTCATCAGATCTGAATCCCTCGTTTGAGCAACGAAGTATCCACAATCAAATTGAGAATGCATTTTTTGAGCAAAAGGCGGATAGCATTATTGCCGCAACCTATGTTAAGCCAGCGTATAAAGATTTTCAAAAAGTTTATAACCTTGATGAGTATACCAGATTCAAGACCTTACAAGAAACCATAGTTGAAATTATAGAAGATGTACTGGTTAAGAAACGTAAGGGCAAATACACTATTCAAGTTAGAGGATCTGATGAGTTTTTTATTGATTCGTATGACGCTCCCTTGATATTGGTCGATAATATTCTTGTGCAAGATGCCAACGCACTATTTGACTTCGGTGTAAAAAGAATGCGGCGAATAGGTATATCTCGAAGTGAAATTTATATCGGGCCTAAAAAGTATCAAGGTGTTTTTTCCGTTGAAACCAAAGACGGAAACTATTCAGAAACAATGGCGGTTAAAGAACCTTTGATTTTCGACATAAAGGGGCCGCTTGCGATGAGAAAGTATTATGAACAAGAATATTCTTCAAGCGCATCAAATGACACCGGGCATATCGCGGATTTTAGACGGCAATTGCTTTGGTTACCGCAACATAAAATCAAAGCGACCGAAACCTTTGAATTTTTTACTTCGGACAACTTGGGCACCTATGAAATTTCAGTAGAAGGCTTTACGGAAAACGGAAAACCCATTTCTCTTTTGGCCCAAATACAAATCGAATGAAATTGCAAGAATATCCGCTCATTTGCGCTTCCTTGCAATACGTTCAAATTGTTTCTTGTAATATGTAAATGCCTATATTTGCGCATTATCAGATTCGCTAAGGAATGGATGAAAAAATAATCGTTGACGGGAAATTCAAGTATATGGAGAAGGGGGAAGGCACCCCCATCATCATTTTACATGGCCTCATGGGCGGACTGAGTAACTTTGAGGGCGTAATGAACCATTTTCCCAAGAAAGGATACAAGGTTCTGATCCCAGAGCTACCCATCTACGATATGCCCATGCTCAAGACGACCGTCAAACAATTTGCAAAGTACCTTGAAAAATTCATCGAGTTCAAAGGACTGAAAGATGTGATTCTATTGGGCAATTCCCTAGGTGGGCATATTGGTCTACTACACACCAAAATGTATCCTGAAATGGTAAAAGCATTGGTGATTACAGGTAGTTCAGGATTATACGAAAGTGCCATGGGTGATGGCTATCCGAAACGCGGCGATTATGAATTCATCAAGAAAAAGGCTCAAGATGTTTTTTATGACCCCGCAGTGGCCACTAAAGAAATTGTAGATGAAGTCTTTGCTACCGTAAACGATCGCATTAAACTTGTAAAGACCCTAGCCATAGCCAAGAGCGCTATACGGCACAATATGGCCCAAGATTTACCTAAAATGCAGACACCAACCTGCATTATCTGGGGAGAAAACGATGGTGTCACGCCGCCCGACGTTGCAGAGCTTTTTCACGAACTGTTGCCCGACTCTGATTTATTCTGGATCAAAAAATGTGGGCACGCCCCGATGATGGAACATCCGGAAGAATTCAACACCGTACTTGACGCTTGGCTTGAAAAGCGAAATTTCTAAAATCTTTTTCAATGAAGATAAAGTCGGCCGACTTTGTAATCAGTAATTCCGACGTTACCAAATGTCCGAATGAACCGCTACCCGAATACGCGTTTATCGGAAGATCGAATGTGGGCAAGTCCTCATTGATCAATATGCTCATGGAACGGAAAAACCTGGCCAAGACGTCCGGACGACCAGGAAAAACGCAACTGATCAACCATTTTAAAATCAATGGGAATTGGTTTTTAGTCGATTTGCCGGGTTACGGCTATGCCAGAGTATCGAAAAAGAGCAAAAAGACCTTTCAGAAATACATTACCAATTATTTTGAACAGCGCGAACAACTGGTCTGTTCTTTTGTTTTGGTCGATATACGCCATGCGCCTCAAAAAATCGACATGGAATTTATGGAATGGCTCGGTGAAAAGGGCATTCCTTTTTGTATGATCTTTACCAAAGCGGACAAGTTGAAACCCAAAGTCATTGAAGAAAAAGTGCAGAATTATATTCAAGCACTATTAAACGGGGTTTGGCATGAAGCGCCACAGCACTTCATCACCTCTTCGAGCAAGACCATAGGCCGTGATGGGTTATTGCGTTTTATTGAGGCAATAAACAATCAATTTTTCGAGGAACAGCGAAAACAACTTTAGATTCTTTTTGTAATTAAATCCATCAGATTTTCCGTTTTCTTCAATGCGTTCAACTCTTCGGTCGTGACACCCACTTCTAGACCACTACGGGTTTCCGCCAAAACTATTGGAAAGCTAAATTTATGTCCAAACTTAGAGGCATACTGTTTGTTGAATTCATCTTTGTGTAAAAACACCATTTCCACCGGATGCGCCTCCCTGAATCTTTTCCATGTCGCCTTCTCGGTAAAGGCCCCAAAAGTCAGACTGCACAAACTGCAGGCATAGGTACTAGGTTGAAGTATCTTATGAGCGCCATCCAAGAGCATGTTTCCCAAACCTGAATCCGCATTGTAAACAAATATTAATTTTTCAGGTGTACCACGTTGTTCATCCATAAGCTAAAATCATATCTTTATGGAGACAGACTCCAATATGCTCAAAAATTCAAAATTACTACTCCTTTTCCTATTGGCACTTGCACAATGTAAGTCTTATAAAGCGAATTCAGCTTACAGTACGGACAGTTTAAAGATCATACCCCTCAGTAAAAACAGCTACGTACATATTACATATCTACAGACCGAGTCTTCGGGTAAGGTGGCCTGTAATGGTTACATCTTCATGAATAAGGGAGAAGCGCTCGTTTTCGACACCCCGTCGGATCCAGAAAGCACACGCGAGTTACTACGCTGGCTAGAGGACATCAAGGGTCAAAAAGTTATCGGCCTTGTCGCTAACCATTTTCATATAGATGCGTTAGGGGGCATCTCGGAATTCCACAAAAAGGGTATTGCGACCTACGCCCACGAAAAGACGAGCAAATTAGTCGAGATCCCTGAAAAGAAACCCCAAAACACTTTCGATGACCAACTGATTCTTAAAGTAGGCGACAAGGAGGTTATCAACCAATACTACGGAGAGGCACATACGGTCGACAATATCGTGAGCTATATACCTGAGGAAGAACTGATTTTCGGTGGTTGTATGGTCAAGATGCTGAACGCAGGTTACGGTAATCTTGACGACGCCAATGTGTCAACATGGAGCGCCACCGTACAGAAAATCAAGGAAGCCCACCCCAAATTAAAGACCGTGATTCCCGGGCATGGGCCACATGGAGGTCCAGAACTACTCGATTATACTATTGCGCTATTCAAAAATAAATGATATGAAATATACGCTTCTACTTGTTTTTATCGTCCTACTACTGGGATGTAATGAAAAAGCAGAAAAGAAAAGAGTTCCGCTGACCATTGCCCCTTTCTCTACGGTTGACACGCTCGCTATCAATGATTGGTGGAATCGTGCGGAGAACCCCATTATCAATTTGAAAATCGCTCGCGATAGTGTTATCGCTTTCGGCATTTATACCGTTTCGAACGAGACCCTCAAACTTTCCGCGCAACTGTATCCCTTATACCCTGAGGAAGCACGCAACGTACGTTTAGAAGTGGAGGAAGCGGGTAATTGGAAAGAAATCCAAACAAAAACCATTAATGACATTGGCTGGTCCGCCCTGTTTCGAATCGAAGATTGGGATACCACAAAAGACATCAAATACCGCATTCGTCATGGCGAAAAAGCCCAATTCGAAGGATTGATACGTAAGGACCCCAAAACTGAATCCGAGATTTCCATTGCGGCTTTGTCCTGCAACTCCAACAAAGATCGGGGTATGCGCGAAAACTATGTTCGAAACATAAATCATCAAGATCCCGATGTCATCTTTTTTGCGGGTGACCAATCATACGACCATACCGAGCATACGGCGGCCTGGTTAAAGTTCGGACTTCAATTTCGTGAGACCTTTCGCAACCGACCGGCCATAACCATCCCGGATGACCATGATATCGGACAAGGAAACCTATGGGGCGAAAATGGCAAGGTATCCAAAACGAACGGGAGCCCTGACGGGGGGTACAAATACCATCCAGAGTACGTCAAAATGGTTGAACGTTGCCAAACGGCACACTTGCCCGACCCATATGACTCCACCCCTATTGAACAAGGCATCGGAGTTTACTATACCAATTTAACGTTAGGAGGAATCGATTTTGCCATTATCGAAGACCGTAAATTCAAATCAGGTCCGGAAGGCAAAATACCGCAACAAGGTCCTAGGCCTGATCATATTCGCAATCCGGATTACGACCCTTCCTCTATCGATTTGCCTGGACTCACCTTATTGGGGGAACGCCAACTCGACTTTCTTGAACAGTGGGGCGCCTCCAATGCCGATGCCCTAAAAGTAGTACTCTCCCAAACCGGTTTTTGTGGTGGGGCGCATATTCACGGTAATCTGGAAAATCGCCTGCATGCAGACCTGGACTCCAACGGTTGGCCGCAAACCGGCCGAAAAAAAGCCCTAGAGTTAATTCAAAAAGCGGGAGCCATACATATTGCTGGTGATCAACACCTAGCCACGGTCATCAAACAGGGTATCGATGAATTCGGTGACGGCCCGTGGGCATTTATCGTACCCGCAATTGTCAATGACTACTACAGTCGTTGGTGGTGGCCCGAAGATGAGAAGGCAGGCCCCAACCCCAATCGGAACACTACTCTTCCATGGACCGGGGATTACCTAGATGGTTTTAATAATAAAATCAGCATGATGGCCTACGTGAACCCAGAAAGCAACTCAAAAGGTGGAGGTTACGGATTGATTCGTTTCAACAAGACCAGTGAGGAAGCGACCTTTGAATGTTGGCCTCGATATGTAGACGTAACCCAAGCGAAAGCCCAGCAGTTCGAAGGGTGGCCCATTACTGTTTCCCTAAAACCCTAATCTTAAAAATTTGCTAATCAAACTAGTGAATTACAACACTATTTTAAGACAGTATAATTGTGATTCTTGTGTTTTTATGGGATTTTAGAGGCTTAGGTCGATGCTTAGACTATTTCTCATTTCAAGAAAGCATCCGTTCTTCATCCAAATCGGAAACTCGTGCGGAAACAGTTCAGGTTTTTCTTTACATTACTTGCAATATCCTCATTTTCAGGATTTGGTCAAGAAATCACCACAGCGCTAGAAGGCAGGGTTAGGAGCCTTAGAAACGATGTGTCCAACATCTTAATCGTCAACCTGAATTCTAAAGAATCAACGATTACCGATAGCCTAGGGCAATTCACCATCGAGGTGAGATTAAAGGATACCCTACAAATTACCGCTGTTCAATATGTAACCTCGAAAATTACAATAACCGACGCGATCTTCGCCAAAAATTCAGTTGTCATTACCCTTCTTGAGAACGTCATCAATTTAAAGGAGGTCACCGTTACGCCCTATAATTTAACTGGTAAAATAGATTTGGATATTGAACGTCTAGGACTTGAACCCACTGTTACCTCATCATCACTGGGGCTTCCAAACGCCGATATAGAAGTGATGTCACAGAGTGAACGTCTGCTTTTGGAGGCCGACCGAGGCAAATACGTTAGGTTGGGTACCATGGACGACCATGGAAAGTTAATTCAGATTCTCGGTTACGCCACCATAAGTGTGATCATCAATTCACATAAAATCATGAACCGGGCATCCGGGAGAACTAAATCATTAGAGGAAAGGGTTGCCCGTGATGAACAGATGACAATGGAAAAAGAAATCATTACCAAATTCTCAAAACAAACCATAGTCGAGACATTCGATATTCCCTTAACCCATGTGGATGGATTTCTTACGTATTGTATGTCACAAACGGATTTCTTAGCAGTAGCACAACAAGAAAATTCCATCGAGATTTGGGAATACTTGAAGGCGAGAAGTATTGAATTCAAAGAAACGAACAGCTCAAAAGAAAAGTAAATGTGCGAGCACATTCAGAAAAAGAAACAAGAGGTGGCCTAATCCTCGAAATATTGGTATTTATACTATGGACATCGATAGAGGAATCAATCCTTACGAACACTTAGAATGAATAGCACTCGCTTCACCCCTGCAATTCTAACTTCTCTGCGAAATAAGCACAGAAATCTTTCATGGTAGCCGTCATCTTTTCATCTTGGGTCGCCTTCATAAACGTGTCGCTCAGAGAAACCAACGTCTGGTGAAAGAAAATCTTCATTTCATCTACGGGCATATCCTTGGTCCATAGATCGATTTTCAGTGATTCTTTGTTCTTACTATCCCAGACCGAAAGTAGCATGGCCTTCGCCTCTTCATTGTCTACTCCACCATCTTGTGCGGACCAATGGAGGGTTTCCGGCACACGATTCTCATCGAGGCCTACGGTCAAGGTGATTTCTGAAGTATGCAGTTTTGTCATTTTATTTTTGGGGTTTGAAGTTTGATTTTTTGAACAGTTCTTCAGCCGGTATACTCAAAAGCTCTTGCACCGCAACTTCATTTCTCTCCGTAAATGAGCGAACGATCTGCCAACCAATATAGCGCCCAATCCTACCTGGAGACTCGTTATCGATCAGCTCCAAACCGAATTTTGAAAATGGTGCCGGATCTAAAAAACGTGCCGCCAACTGCCTATCTGTGCTGTACAAATGCTCTTGTTCGATAAAGTTGCGCCAAATAGGTTCTTCATTGGCAACCGCCCAGTCAAACTCCTCTTGTGAATATCCAATCTTAATAGGGTCGGAAGCATTTGGCATCAGCTTGTCTTTCAAGTACAATTGCTTGCCATAATAAATCATCTGTGCCAAAAAGCTACGATCTTTCGGCCGGGGGACTACTTTATTCGCAAATGCACTCGCGACATCGCTTACCAGAAATTTCGATTCCAAACTCGTAGCGATATACTTAGGAATACGCTCATAAAAATGATGACCGGACCCCAAATAATTGTCCAACCCCAAAAGCAAAAGACTATCGACCAAAACCACCCGGGTATCATATTGCACGTCGGAAGTCAGAGTAACCACTTTAGGCACCGATACCGAGGGAAAATAATAGGCTATGTGTCGAAAGAGGTCGGTCAAATCGGCCTCTTTCTCCGAAAAATCAGGGAAGGCTTTTTGTACTTCCAAGAACAATTCCCGTTGAACCGTGTCCTTCAATTTTTCCTCCCAAATACTATCAGGATACTGCTCTGGAAATAGATACGGATAACGCTGTTTCAAGTCCGCAAGATTCTCAGGTTGTGCTTGTGCGAATTCCTCATCAAATCTTGAGACATTGAGGTCTAATTCTATCTTTGAAATCTCTTCCTCGATCTTATTATTTTCATTACAGCCATAAAGCAGGCAAAAAACTAAGAATACAATAAAAAAGGTCGGTCTCATAGAAAGTAGTCTTCTGTAAATTTTATTTTTAATGTCTTCCGCTTTATTTTAGGGGCAAAGTTAATCGTTTTACCTAATACCCTATCCCATGCAAACGGAAAAAGTAATCGAGCATATCGTAAATTGGCTACGTGATTATGCCACCCAAGCCAATATCAAAGGTTTTACCATTGGTATTTCAGGGGGTATAGATTCTGCCGTGACTTCCACACTATGTGCAAAAACAGGCCTTGAACTCTTGTGTCTAGAGATGCCCATCCATCAAGCGGCGAATCAAGTCAGTCGGGCATCAAGGCATATTGACTGGCTACTATCGAATTTCGATTCGGTCGCTAGACAAGAAGTACAGCTGACACCCGTTTTCGATAGCTTGGTCGCCAGTTTACCTCCCGTCGAAAATGAGGAGGAACGATTCATGTCATTGGCCAATACCAGAGCACGTTTGCGAATGACTACTTTGTACTACTTTGCGGCCCTAAGAGGGTACTTAGTAGCTGGTACAGGAAATAAAGTTGAGGATTTCGGTGTAGGATTTTTCACCAAGTATGGTGATGGAGGTGTTGACCTAAGTCCAATTGCCGATTTATTGAAGACCGAGGTGTACGAGATTGCAAAATTCTTAGGAATCAACGAAGAAATCATACAAGCTGCACCCACAGATGGACTTTGGGGAGATGACCGAACGGATGAAGATCAAATCGGCGCCTCTTATCCAGAATTGGAATGGGCCATGGAAATGAAGGACTTAGGAAAGACAGTCGATGATTTTAATGGGCGAGAAAAAGAAGTTTTTGCTATATTTAGAAAATTTAATACGGCAAACCATCATAAAATGATTCCAATACCCGTTTGCGAAATTCCCAAGGAACTATTATAGCATTTTAACCTAAAAAGTCGTAATATAGACGAATAAAATGATGTAAATCAGGTTTTTTGTGAAAAAAAAGCGAGTTTTGCTTAAGTATTACCTATTTTAACCTTACATTGCATGTCAGTATTT
The DNA here is from genome assembly GCF_047345415.1 of Maribacter corallii. Taxonomy (NCBI): domain Bacteria; kingdom Pseudomonadati; phylum Bacteroidota; class Flavobacteriia; order Flavobacteriales; family Flavobacteriaceae; genus Maribacter; species Maribacter corallii. The sequence continues at coordinate 240,898 of NZ_JBLFEP010000006.1, read as the reverse complement.
AAATACATGCCAAACCTAACGTCTCTCTAATCTAGAAAAAAACAGAAATGATTAAAGTTTTAATTGCCGATAACCACCCCATAATCCGTATGGGAGTGAAGCACGTTTTGGATTCTGCTTCAGGTATTAAAGTTGTAGATTCCGCCTCGACTACTGAGGAGCTTTTCCAAAAATTAGAAAAAGTGACCCCAGACGTTGTGATGCTCGAAATGGATATTCCTGAAATCAATGGAATTGCTACATTACGAAAAATCAAGAAAGAATTTCCAGATGTTAAAGTTTTGATGTACAGTGGACAATCAGAAGATGTTTATGCCCTGAGTACAATCAGAGCAGGAGCTTTCGGGTATCTGTCAAAAACCTCCGACATTGATTATCTAATTATGGCGGTGAAAAAAGTTAGCGAAGGTAACATGTTTATTACCAATGAGCTAGCTCAACGATTGGCCTTCGATGAAGGAACTCAGAAACCACGTCGATTCTTCAGAAAATTATCTTCCCGCGAGGTAGAAGTGTTGAAGTTACTCGCTAGTGGTAAACGAAATAAAGATGTTGCATTAGGTCTTAATCTCAATGAAAAGACGGTAAGTACCTATAAAGCAAGATTGATGAAAAAGTTGAACGTCGACAACATGGTCGATTTATTGCAACAGGCGAAAGCATTAGAGCTTTACTAGAGCAGTAAACTCTGCCGACCAAATAGTTCTAAATTAAAACCCCGAAGATTGAAAAATTCTTCGGGGTTTTTTGTGTCTTGTTTCTTGGGCCTGTCAAGAAAGCACACGATTCAGTTTTTTATTCAACAAATTATTCAATTGCAAATAGTTCATAATCTCCTCAAGTGTTTCCTTATTATCTTCATGACTATTCTCCGTATGTTTTTGGAGGGCCAGCATGCGTTTTTTAATTAAAAAACAGCGTAAAGTGAGTATCGTTTCACTGACCAATTGGGCAATGACGGTTTTCTTTTCTTTCGGATAAATATCTTTACGCTCCCAGTTATGCAACACATATTTTTCTTCCTCCATCAGTATACCGGAAATCTCGGAAACCATATCTTGATTTAAGTCAGACAGAAAAGTACTCACCGAAAAATCTTCCTTTTCGTTCAACGCCTCGATCAGTTTTAAATAGACCGCTTTGAATTGCGCATTCGTCAGTTCGATCTCATCTTCTTGGAGGTCGAGATAAATTTTCTCATATACTTTAATGTGCAACGACTCCGGTTCTAGTATCAATTCACCCTCTTCATTTTCCTTCAAGACCAAATCTTCGAACTCTTGTTGTTCTTTTCCGTACAACAAAAGCATTTCGATGATCTTCCGCTCCAGTTCGTATTGCACATCGACTTTTTCGACCTTCACCTCATTCTTTACGACATCAAATGCCTTTTGCTCGGGTTGCGCACGTTTGTTCGCATCAGTTTGGTTCTTTTTACCGATTTGGGCCAGTGTACTAAACAGTACGCCTTCAGATACGTTCATAATCTGTGCACATTCCTGTACATATATCTCCCTTTTGATCGCATCGGGTATCTTGGCAATACTATTGACAATATCCCTAACCGTATCTGCTCTTTTAATCGGGTCATCGGCGGCTTCCTCGGCCAAAAGGCCTGCCTTGAATTGAATAAAGTCTTTTGAATTAGACCTAAGGTAATTCAACACCTCTTCCAACTCATTGTTTTTAGAAAAGCTATCGGGATCCTCACCGTCGGGAAAAGCGCAAACCTTTACGTTCATGCCCTGTTCTAGAATCAAATCGATTCCGCGTAGGGAAGCACGGAGTCCAGCAGCATCACCATCGAACAAAACCGTAATATTCTTGGTCAAGCGATTGATCAACCGAATCTGTTCTGGGGTCAACGCCGTTCCACTTGATGAAACCACGTTATGAATGCCCCTCTGATAAAACTGAATCACATCGGTATAGCCTTCCACCAAGTAACAGGTATCCTCCTTGGCAATTGCCTGTTTCGCAAAATAGATACCATAGAGCACCTTACTCTTGTGATAGATATCACTCTCAGGAGAGTTCAGGTATTTCGCGGCCTTCTTATTATTGGTCAAGATACGCCCCCCAAAGCCTAACACCCTTCCGCTCATCGAATGAATCGGAAACATGACACGACCTTTAAAACGGTCGAACTTTTTTGAACCTTCAGCATTGGAGGCATCTTCCTTAACTATCGTTAAGCCTGTTTTTTCCAAGTAGGTAAGTTGATAGCCACTTTCTAGAGCAGCTTTTGTAAATCCGTCCCATTGATCCAAACAATACCCCAAACCAAATTTGGTGATCGTTTCATCAGTAAACCCCCTTTCCTTGAAATAGGTCAATCCGATTGCCTTTCCCAACTCGCTTTCCCAAAGCATTTTGGCAAAATAATCTTGTGCATATTCCGAAACCAAATACATGCTTTCGCGCTCGTTGGCCTCTTTTTTCTGTTCATCGGTACGCTCGGTCTCCTCTACTTCAATGTTGTACTTTTTTGCCAGGTATTTAATAGCTTCAGGGTAAGTGAAGTGCTCGTGTTCCATCAAAAAAGCAACCACATTGCCTCCTTTACCACTACTAAAGTCTTTCCATATTTGTTTCACTGGGGAGACCATGAAGCTTGGAGTACGTTCATCGCTAAACGGACTCAACCCTTTGAAATTGGACCCAGATTTCTTCAGTTGTACAAAATCACCGATAACCTCCTCTAATCGGGCAGTCTCATATACTTGATCAATTGTTGATTTCGAAATCAATTTTGCGTATTTCAGGTGTTAAAGAAGTAGCCTCACAATATCGCAAAGATAAATCTAAAAGCGAAAGGTTTGTTTAAAAAAGCATCGAGCCTATCCATCTCTGGTACTGCATACCCGTTTTCAGGGATTCAAATTTCACTAGCTATAGGGTAACGCCCCGATTACAATCTACGCAACTTTGTAGTGTATAAACTTAACAGCTGAAAATCAGCGATACAACAATTAATAACTTTAAAAACCATATTATGATCTGGGGAATTACATTAATTCTATTAAGTATTATCGCAGTACCGTCGTTACTGCTTTCAAAAAAACCAAACGCCAAGGAATTACTCGAAAAAATAGAACCCTATCAAGGTTGGATTGGCATTGTCTTTTGTTTCTGGGGTGTTTGGGGCCTTATTACGGCCATTTTAAACCTAGGCTGGTTACAGGTCGCACCCATTTGGTGGATTACCTTTTTGGCCGGCAACCTGATTTCAGCCATTCTTGGCTTTATGTTAGGGTCGGGACTTATCAATAAGCTGTTCTTGTCAAAGAACGAAATCGCGAAGGCAAAAGCGGATGAATTTCGAGCTAAAATCGCCCCAAAACAGGGTAAACTCGGCATTTTCGGAATCATTGTCGGCATATGGATGATTGTCGCTTCATTTTTGTTCACCATATCATAAGTTTAGCCGTTTGCCTGCGTTACCTAAATAAGTCGATTTAATTTGAACTCAACCAATATTTCCTGGTCAAAGGAAAAAAATCAAATAACAATTATCATGAAAAAAGCAGTTTTAAATATCATTATGGTCTTTATGACCGTTGGAGCCTTCGCTCAAAACTTTAAAAACAACATTACAGTAAGCGGCCATCACACCTATTCGATTTCCCCCGAATACAGCAGCAAGATGATCCTCAGTATGAACAACGTCTATTATGACGCCCAGACGATGAGCTTGTCAGAAGTCAAATCGACCTATTTGGATAAATTGGCCAAAGTGGGTATCAGCAGTGACCGCTTGAAAGAGGATCCCTTGCACTATGCACTACTAGGATACGAAAAGGAAGGTCTAATACTTGAATTCAAGACCACTTCACTTGAAGAAATGCAAAAGTTCCTAGGCGTGAAATCCATAGGAGTAACCCGCTCGGATACCACACTTAAAGCTGAATTATCGGATGCACAAATGGCTACCTATGCCAAAGCCGCATTTGATGACGCCAAGAAGAAGGCCCAAGGTATTGCGGACAAAATAGGCAGAAAAATAGCCAAGGCTATTTACGTGAGCGATACAAACGCTAAAAAGATATCAGAGTCGATGTACTATGGCAACACGAATGACGAACGCGATTATTACATGTCCGTTTCCTTCGAGTTGCACTAAGAATCAGTTGGTTGTTTATTGAGAAGTCCCGTCAGCCCTATTACATTTGTCCATGTTTCTAGTTTGGCAGGCGGGACCTATCTTTAAAAGCCTTATGTTGTCGTATCTCTTCTAAAAAGAGCGTGGAAACAAAATAATACAGGCATGTATAAAAATGTAGTCTCGGTAGTATTCTTGCTTCTTATCGTTCAAGCCTGTGGTGGGCCCACTCCGAAAGACAACGAAACAGCTGCAAAAAACAAGGAAATCATACACCCTGCCGTCGACCAATTGTCCTACCCTATGGAAAACACCATCGAAAAAAGGTTTTCCACACCTGATGGTTATCGAAGGTCCGAAGTAGACTCAGGTTCATTTCAACACTATTTAAGGCAACTTCCTTTAAAGAAGGTGAATTCAAAAGTGACTTATTTTGACGGTTCTTTCAAACCTAACAGCAATGTCTATGAGGCCGTTATCGACTTACCGATTGGAAAAAGAGATCTTCATCAATGTGCCGATGCCATTATTCGTTTAAGGGCCGAGTACTTTTTCAAAGAAAAGAAATACGATAGTATCGGCTTCAATTTCACCAATGGCTTTCGTGCGGATTATATTCCATGGAGGAACGGAAAACGGATTAAAGTTTCGGGGAACCAAGTTCGATGGACCAACGGTACAACGCCTTCTACTTCCTATATCGATTTTTGGAAATACCTTGAAATGGTCTTCAGCTACGCGGGCACCGCTTCTTTGGAAAAAGAGATGAAACCAATTTCATTAGATGCCATAGACATCGGCGATACCTTTATTAAAGGTGGTTTTCCTGGGCATGCCATCATTGTTGTCGATATGGCCATCCATCAAGAAAGTGGGAAAAAAATAGTGCTGTTGGCGCAAAGTTATATGCCCGCCCAAGAATTGCAACTTCTCAAAAACCCAAATGACAGTGTTATGAATCCGTGGTACGGTATGGAACTAACCGATACGTTGTATACGCCGGAGTGGACATTCGAAATCCACCATTTAAAACGGTTTTAAAGATCCATTCACGCGCATACAACCCGACTATCAAGAGAGGGTGCCGGATATTTGAACCCTATGTATGGTAAAATCGGACATATTTTCGTTCATTTTGAATAGCTATCCATGGGCAATAGCCCCATCACCCTTATTTATTTTATTGGTGCCGACCCCCTTGATGAGCAGCCATAAACAAATACCTATTTCCCCTACACTAGCCGGTATTCCGGCTATATCGGAAACTAGGCTCCCCCCATATCCTTCAAAAAGAAAATAACCCAAAAAGTCGATTAGATATCCGATGCATCCGAGCATGAGCATAACTCCAAAAAATTTCGGTAAAAACCCAGATTGATACACGAGATATCCAAAGGGAAAGAGCCATAAACCCCAAAAAACATGGGCCACTAGAGTACCGTTATTAAACGATTCAAGTAGTAACATCACTTCAGAATTCAAGCTATCGACCCCGTGTATGTTTGCGTATTGCACATTGTCTATAAGGGCAAGAACATCCATATGATTTACGATATTCAAATAAGAAATCGGCACACTTGTTAGTGCGAAAACTACCATGAGCGCGGCCTGCTCTTGTTTTACTGACCGCAATAACCTAAATAAGACAACCGGCACCGCTATAAAGCAGGTAAAACATACCAAATTACCCAGTATACCCAATTTAAATAATAATTGTGAACTGGTTATGTTCTGCACCGTCTCAGCGGCATTATCCCACAGTATTAATTCGGAGGGAACATAAAGTATGCTGAAAATACCACTGACAATGAGCAAGAGGTAGAAAAAACCGGCTATTCTTGCCGTTCTATTTGTTGGTTCCATACGACTGTTTAACTATTAGACTCTTCCATTATTTTATGTAATTTGTCACGATATACAAATGCTTGATCATGATATTGTTCTTCGGCACCCGACCTGGAAAAACAGAAATCAAATCACTTCATGGAGTGAAATGTCCTTATTGTGCACAACCGGACACCTTAACCCTTTCACAGACCAGTAATTGGTTTCACCTCTTCTGGATAAAGATTTTCAGGTTCTCAAGACATACCATTGCCGAATGCGAACATTGCAAACGGGTTTATTTTGAAAATGAATTCACCGAAGAAATGCAACGGAACGCTCAGGTGGATTGAGGCTGTACCCCCTTATCCTCTAACCGATTTCAGTAGCTCAGTTGTCTTCCATGACAGCCTTTAATTCAACGACCGACCAAACCGTATTGTCATCTATGAAATCCTTGAACATTGCCGCATGGCTGGCCCCGGCCAAGATCATTATTCGTCTATCGTCATCCGTAGCACTTTTTTGAACTAAAGACCACATGTATAGATTGCGTCGGTACCACTCCGAAGTAAGATACGGACCGATAAAATTATCCTTTGGCCCCACAAGTAAGGGTATTTCGATATGAAAACGATTACTCATTGCTCTGAACTTCTCCGTATTCAAATAATAGGTCAAGTCCAATAAAGATTCCCCATTTTCAATCTTCTCATCAAAGTCGGAGGTGAAAACCTCGACTATTTTTCCAATTCTGGATTGAATATCCACTTGCTCGTGTTTCTCAAGGACCACCATAAGGCTGTCGAATGGGAATTCCGTTTTATAGTCAAAACCGATTATCTCCTCTATTTCCCCCAATTTGGCGGCTCTAAACGCTAATTGAAATATTTCATTCTTTCTATAAAAATCACTTAAACTATCATCCGAAAAATAGGTGTTATCTGCATAGCGCTTACGAAGGGAGTCTAGTTGCATCTGCTCATCGTGCTCCCATTCCACAAAAATCTTAGTTGGATTGAATTCGGAAATCCGATGTGCTATATCGTCGAGCTCCTGCTGTGAGTCATCATTCAGAATGTCGAATGACTTGGTTTTGGCCACGTCTGCACCTGGGTTGTTATAGTGAAAAGTGCCGATCAACAAAACTTCTTTTTGACTCTCCTGTTGCGTCCCAGGATCGGCCTCGACTTTCGATCCGGAATCTTTGCAGTTATACAACCAAAAGGCGGTCGTTAGCAGAATGATATAGGGGCGTATTTTTTTTATGCTCGTTTTCATTTCAAGTAGATTAATCAAGGTCTAACCGCATTCCCAATGAAACGTTTCGCTGCTCGACAGTGGCATTTCTAAAAATGGGATTCAGGTCATACTTTGCATACAGCTGCACCCCGTCAAAACCAATATAAGCACTTAAGCCATATATGAAGTTAGAGGTATTATAACCTCTTTTCAATTTATCCTTGACGTTTTCACCCTCACGACGGTACTTTAGTTTTTGCCTTGTTCCTAGGTTAAATCCTCCATAGCCCCCGATACCAAATCGAAATTGATTGCGAATGGAGTATCGGATCTTGTTTTCACTCTCGATGTACCTTGAAGGCCCAAATTCGAAATGTACTGGAAAGACCAAATTATCCATTCGGAATTTCGATTTTCTCAATTCAAACTCAAACTCCTGAAGTTCGGTTTGCCCATTTTCAACCGTGAAAAACTGATTGTTTTTCGGTTTCAGCCCATTGAATTGAAAGGACACCCCGTAGCTCAAACGCAGCGCATTGGAATTCTTTAACACACGTGTTCTCCAGGCCCATCCCAGCTCAAGAAAACGACTTCCTCCTAGTTTATAGGGAGAATCTTCAAGCGACTGGCCATCGATTATCGCATTGTTCAGTCCAAAGGCGATCACTGGGTCGATATAGGTGCGGCGATCATATTTCACATCGACCTTCCAATCTCTAGAATTGAAAGACAACACCCGCTCCCCATTGATATCGATTTTGAACATGCCGTCATCGTATTCTTCCGACTCGGATAGAATAAAGGTCTCTCCTTCGTTTCGTTCTAGTAAGAGAATTTTGTTGTCGATTATAGCCATGCTGTTTTCGATATTCAGCGCATGTTTTTTCGCTGCCGCCTCTTTTCGGGTTTTTGCCTGTTCGAAAGAAATATCATCATTCTTCAGTTGTTCGTTGATAGTTTCAATTTCTTCTTTTAAAGCTTCTTTTTCTTGTTTAACAACATCTTCTTTCAAACTTTGAAGTACCTCTACTTTCTTTTGGTAGTCTTCATGTTGGGCATTCAGGCGCTGTGAAATAAATGCAACGAGTGCAAGTAAAAAATAAAGTGTAATTGTTCTCATAATGATTTTGATTTGCTCAACCCTCACCCTACCCCTTCCGAGGAAGGGGGCGAATGGAGCATGTATTATTGATTGATGAATATTAATTGTTGCGATCTGCAACGGCTGTACGAACTTTTAGGAATCCACTTTTTAAAGATTCGAAAATTTGATCTCGGAATGATTTATCAAGCTCATTCTCCACTTCGGACAATAAGGCCATAGCATCTACACTTTGATCGTTACGGAAAAGGGGGCCCGTCAACAACTCTTCTTGAGCCTTACGCAATAACGAGTCTACTTCAGCATCGGTTATTTGCTCTTGGTTTTGTTCTAGAGCGTCTACTTGGGCAAGTACTTCCATGAGTTTGGTCTTTATGATCTCCTCGGAAGGATCACTCAAGGGAACTTCGACCTTTTCCGAGGAATCGGCAAGTTGGGTATTTGCATTTTCCGTTTCAAGAATTTCCTTCTTTTCTATAGTCGGCTTTCTTTCTACTTTCTGCTTGGGCGCTTCTTCATTGATTACTACTTCAACCGGTGGGTGCGGAGTAGTGTCCTTTGAAAAATCCTCGACCTCTTCACCACTCTTGGTTGCATCTTCGACCACCTGAATTGCAGGTTCGGAAACTGGAGCAGTACCTTTAAAGAAAATGGTAGAAAGAACAATCAGGCCTATGAAACATGCTGCTACGGCGTACCATAAATATCCTTTTTTTCTCGGCTGTTCAGCGGACGTATCATCTAGCCTATCGCTCAACTTTAGCCAAGCATCGGATGAAGGTTGTATCTCTCGATTTTCGAGTTCTTTTTTGATATGTTTTTCAAATTTATTCGGTGCCATATCCTATAATATTTTGCTTCTTTAATTTCTCTTTTAACATTTTTCGTGATTTGAACAATTGAGACCTTGAAGTACCTTCTGAAATGTTGAGCATTTTTGCTATCTCGGTATGGGAATAGCCCTCTACTGCAAATAACACGAATACCGCTCGATACCCCTCAGGCAGTCCATCGATAAGACCCTGAATATGAGCTACATCCAATTCAGAGGAGACCGTCACACTGGGTGAGGCCGTTTTCTCAAAAACAGTATCATCAAAGACCACGAACTGTTGTTTTCTCAAATGCGATATGCTTTCACGTACCATTATCCTTCTTACCCAGCCTTCAAAACTACCATCGAAACGAAAACTGTCAAGGTGCTTGAACACCTTTACAAAACCGTTGATCATGACGTCTTCAGCAAAATGCACATCTTTGACATATTGCCGACACACACTCAACATTTTTGGCGCATGCTTTTCGTATAGCCGCTTTTGCGCCTCACGATCACCTGATACCGATTTCTTGATCAGTTGCTTCTCGTTACTATAAAATGGTATGATTTTCAAGGTCTTTATCGTTGTCTTCTATTAGCATAGACGCCACAAATCTTCATTCTGTTGCCTGAAGTTAAAAAAATCTATTTTTTTCTTTCGACCACATAGTTGACCATGAGTTCAAGAGCGCTTCGGTAGCTTGAGGGCGGATAGGCTTCCAATAATCGCAATGCCTGTTCTTTGAACACTAACATTTTTGAAACCGCATAATCCAATCCGCCACGATCTTTCACAAATGAAATAACCTCTTTGACGCGTTTCTTGTTCTGATTATGGTTTTTTACCGAATTGATCAACCACTTTTTCTCCTTGTTTGAACAGTTGTTCAATACATGGATGAGCGGCAACGTCATTTTTTGTTCTTTGATATCGATACCTGTAGGCTTGCCGATTTGTTCGGTGCCATAATCAAAAAGGTCGTCCTTTATTTGAAAGGCCATTCCGCAAAATTCACCAAATTTTCGAAACGTTTCCACGTCTGAAGACCCTGGCTTCACCGAACAAGCTCCAAGAGCGCAGCAGGCTGCTATTAAGGTAGCCGTCTTTTGTCTAATGATATCATAGTAGATATCCTCTGTTATATCGAGTCTGCGTGCTTTTTCAATTTGCAACAACTCTCCCTCACTCATCTCACGAACGGCAACCGAAATAATTCGCAAAAGGTCAAAATCACCATGATCAATCGATAATAAAAGTCCCTTCGAAAGCAGATAATCCCCGACCAAAACTGCGATTTTGTTCTTCCATAGTGCATTAATGGAGAAAAATCCGCGGCGTTTATTACTCTCGTCTACCACGTCATCATGTACCAAAGTGGCCGTATGTATCAATTCTATTACCGAAGCCCCCCGATATGTTCGCTCATTAACCTGACCGTCATTCAAGAGTTTGGCACACAGAAAAACAAACATAGGCCGCATTTGCTTCCCCTTTCGGTTTACGATGTAATAGGTAATTCTATTGAGTAGGGCTACTTGAGACGACATCGAATCGCGGAACTTGCTTTCAAAAAGTTCCATTTCCGTACGAATCGGGTCTTTTATTTGAGATACGACTTTCAAAAATAAGTTCGTTTTTCAGTAAGGTCTGAATTGAGTCATAAAATTAGGGAAAAGCGCGGAGTATCTTGGTACGCATCCGTAGTAATGCTCGTAAAAATAAAGTTCCACGGTGATTTGGATTGCTTGTTCCCTTTTCGAACGGACCTCTTATGATTTATTGGCCAACTGTCCGCATGCGGCATCGATATCTTTTCCCCTCGAACGGCGCACTGTAACAACAATATTATTGCGTTCGAGTGTTTCCGTATACATGGAAATGGCTTTTTGAGCGGCTTGCTGAAACATTCCGTCATCAATTGGGTTGTACTCGATTAAATTGACTTTCGAAGGAGCGAATCGGCAAAAGGCAACCAAGGCATCAGCGTCTTTTTGCGTATCGTTGATTCCTTTCCATACCACATACTCATAGGTAATCCTACTTTTGGTTTTCTCATACCAGTACTGAAGGGCTTCACGAAGATCCGTAAGGGAAAATGTGGCATTGAAGGGCATTATGGAAGTACGAATTTCATCGACTGCAGAGTGTAGGGAAACCGCCAATTTGAACTTGACGTTATCATCAGCCATCTTTTTGATCATTTTAGGTACTCCTGAGGTCGAAACAATAATTCGCTTCGGAGACATACCCAAACCTTCGGGCGAAGTGATTTTATCAATGGCTTTTAGTACGTTATTGTAATTCATCAGGGGTTCGCCCATACCCATGAAAACGATATTGCTCAATGGGCGATCAAAGTACAGGCGACTCTCGTTATCGATAGCAACCACCTGGTCATAAATTTCATCCGGGTTTAGGTTTCGCATTCGCTTCAGTCGTGCGGTGGCACAAAACCTACAATCTAAGCTGCAACCTACTTGGCTTGATACACAGGCCGTTGTTCGCGTACTTGTCGGAATCAACACGGATTCTACGACCAAGTCATCGTGCAAGCGTACAGCATTCTTGATCGTACCATCACTACTTCGTTGCATGACATCGACCTTGATGTGATTGATGACGAAATTATGTGCCAACATTTCACGGGTCTCTTTTGAAAGATTGGTCATCACATCAAAGGAGTGCGCCGATTTTTGCCAAAGCCATTCATACACCTGATTGCCTCGAAAAGCCTTGTCGCCATTAGCAACAAAGAAATCGCGCAGTTGTTCTTTGGTCAGGGCCCGAATGTCTTTTTTTGTGCTCACGAAGGTTGTATAAGAAATCCCTCCTTATGCTTGTATTGAACTTAAAGAGGGATTTATAACTTACGGTATACCAGTTCTACCGTAATGGAAAAACAAATATGTTCTATATAATCAGCATCGCATCGCCGTACGAATAGAACTTATACTGTTCTAAAATAGCTTCTTTGTATGCCTTTTTCATCAGGTCATGCCCCACAAATGCGGAGACCATCATCAGTAAGGTCGATTTTGGCAAATGAAAGTTCGTAATCATGGCATTCGCAATACTGAACTCATAAGGAGGGAAAATGAATTTATTCGTCCATCCATCAAAGGTGTTCAGTGTGCGCTGCGAAGAAACCGCGCTTTCCAAACCACGCATGGCCGTAGTACCTACGGCACATATTTTTCTTTTTTTGATTTTGGCAGAATTTACAATTTCAGTAGCCCTTTCATCGATAATCAATTCCTCACTATCCATCTTGTGCTTCGAAAGGTCTTCTACCTCAACCGGGTTAAAAGTACCTAAGCCTACGTGTAAGGTGAGTTCAGCGAAATTCACTCCTTTGATTTCCAAACGTTTTAAAAGATGCTTTGAGAAATGGAGTCCGGCCGTAGGTGCGGCTACCGCTCCTTCATGCTTGGCATAAATGGTCTGATATCGATCTTCATCTTCCGGTTCCACATCTCTCTTGATGTATTTTGGCAAAGGGGTTTGACCTAAATCCCTCAGTTTTCTTCTGAAATCGAGATACGAACCATCGTAGAGAAATCGCAAAGTTCTTCCTCTTGAGGTCGTGTTATCGATAACTTCGGCAACCAAGGTTTCATCATCACCGAAATAGAGTTTATTACCGATTCTTATCTTACGTGCCGGGTCGACCAAAACATCCCAAAGACGTTGTTCTTCATTCAATTCACGAAGTAAAAACACTTCGATTCGCGCTCCAGTTTTCTCTTTATTTCCGTATAATCTCGCTGGAAAGACCTTTGTATTGTTGATGACCATGATATCATCTTCATCAAAGTAGTCAATCAAATCTTTGAACATCTTATGCTCAATCTTTCCCGTTTCACGATGGATGACCATTAGCTTGGACTCATCTCTGTTTTCCGCTGGATATTCGGCGAGTAAATTCTCTGGAAGCTCAAAATTGAAATGCGATAGTTTCATATAGAGGAATTAGTTGCTTTGGATTACTATTTTTTAGCGGCTGCAAATATACAACCTGCGGATAGGGGATGTCAAGTAAAAGGGGAATTATAATTCGGAGACTTGAAATCGCAAGGTCTTTAAATCGTTCCAAAAGTCAGGGTAAGACTTTGAAACGACCTCTGCATCATTGATTATCAAATTGGTTTTGAGTGCGAGCGGAGCAAAAGCCATTGCCATACGATGGTCATTATACGTATCGATGGCCACATCGGACTCTATGGTATTCGAAGGTTTCAAAGTCAGCGCTTTTTCAGTAACCGAAATGGGAGCTCCTAATTTCGTTAACTCGACAAACAACGCTTCTAGACGATCCGTCTCCTTTATCTTGAGCGTATGTAGGCCGGTCAGTTCACAGCCCATCCCCAACCCAAAACAAGTTACGGAAATGGTTTGTGCCGTGTCGGGAGCATTTGACAGATCATACCCAACAGTGTTCAACTTCGGGTCTTCAGCCTTTATCAGGGTAATCTTATGCTGATCGAAAACTGTGTGCACACCGAAATCCGTATATATTTTGGAAAGGATACTGTCACCCTGAAGACTATCCTTTTTATATGCAGAAAGAGTAATTCGTGTTCCTATTTCACAAAGTGCTACGATACTATAAAAGTATGAAGCGGAGCTCCAGTCCGATTCCACCACTAGGTTTGCGTCATTGACAATTGTCCGGGGTGCTACCGAAATACGGTTGTCGTCGAACGTACTCACTACCCCGATCTGTTCGAGCAGGGCTAAGGTCATTTTAATGTAAGGTACCGAAGTAATCTTACCTACCAATTCCAATTCAAGCCCATTCTGAAGACTTGGGGCAGTTAAGAGTAATGAAGATATATACTGACTGCTTATATCCGCCGGCAAACTAACACTACGCTCCGTCAACTTCTTGCCTTTGATTTTCAAAGGCGGGTACCCTTCATTTTGTTCGTAAACGATGTCGGCCCCCAATTGGCGCAAGGCCTCTACCAGCACTTTGATGGGGCGTTCCGTCATACGCTTTGATCCGGTCAGGGTAACTTCTTTCCCCTCACTTGAAGCAAAAAAGCTAGTCAGAAAACGCATGGCGGTACCTGCATGGTGAATATCGACCGTACCAGTCGAGACTTGCAATCCCTTTTGCATGACTTGGGCGTCATCGGAATTCGATACATTCTCTATGGAAATATTTGGATAAAGTGCCTGAAGTAAGAGGCATCTATTCGTTTCACTCTTAGAGCCAGTAATCTGTATACTCGAGGAGAATAAGGTGCTATCAGGTGAAGCTAGTTTTAATTTCAAGGTTCGGTGTTTTAAAACGAGCCCCAAAGATACTACTATTTAAGCTTTTGATTATTGTGGTGGCGATCGTGATCTCTCTTGGTCTTGAGGTCTAGTTTCTCATCAAAAGCCCGTTGTAAATCAACGCCCGTTTGGTTCGCCAAACAAAGTACTACAAAGAGTACATCGGCCAATTCTTCACCAAGATCTTTTGATTTATCCGATTCCTTTTCGCTCTGCTCACCGTAACGTCTGGCAACAATACGGGCTACCTCACCTACCTCTTCCGTGAGTTGGGCCATATTAGTGAGTTCGTTAAAATAGCGTACCCCGTGTTCCTTGATCCATTTATCTACTTTTGCCTGAGCTGTCTGCAGTTCCATCCGATGAAGTTTTAGATAAAACTAGTTTTTCTGTTTGTTTTTCCACGACATTTTTAAACAATTCTTTCAGGTCGGCATAGTAGTTTGCCGATATCACCGCTTCATTTATTTTCAAATCGACCATGACTTGAAGGCCACTTCCGTTTTCGACTATTTGATACTTGAAGCTACCCATTTTATTGACAAGTGCCATATTCATGTTCTCCGGTTTGGAAGTCAATTGATAGCCCTCTGGGAGTTTGATATTCATGACGAACTTCTCTTGCCATGGATAAGTAAAATCTATGGGATAGTTTCTGTCTTCAAGTTTAAAGGGGTTTTCGGTCATGGCCATATAGAACATAGGTGAAAAATACATCTTATCACCTATAATGTTGGCCTGACTTTCCAAATTGAAGGTAAAACTTTCCATCACCGGTTTACCAACTGTCTTCTTGTTCTTGATGGCGTAATCAGAAATTTCCATTCCGTTATTCCTGTTCTCCAACTTCTCCAAATAATCCTCTTCGTCGGCAGCTGCATATCTATTTCTGAAAGCATAACTATCATAATCGGTATAGGACTTGCGCGCTTTACCTTCAATATCACCATTTGCCTTCAGGACTACGCTTACGTTTGTGCTTTCTCTTGAAACTTTCTTTGGAATAAGGTTCAATGTCTTAGCGGTACCATCTTTTTTGATCATCTTGCCAAACCAGTTCAGTGCTCGGGTCGGTAGTAAATTGGGCTTGGTGTATTTGTTCGTTGCATCGAGTAAGACCGTTCCTCCTTCAAGTTCTACTGCCGTAACTACATAATTGAACCCTTCGCGAGTGGGAAACATTGGTACTCCGTGGTCTCTGGTGCTGACCAATACCGGATTCGCATTCAGGCCGGCTTCTTGTAACATCGAGGTAAGAATAAGATTGATATCGGCAATATTACCCGATCGTTCTTTGTAGGCTGTCTTTACCCCTTTATCTACCCCGTATCCATAGATGCTATTCCAATTCATTCGCCCCTGTACATGCAAAAAGATCGCGGCAATCAGTTCTGATTCGGTTGTGGTGGCCGCCATCAACTTTTCAAGGTCTTCCTGGAAATATCGACCTGATTTCAATTGACCTCCAAAACTGTCACTTTTATATATTTTTTTGATGACATCTTCCCAAGTTGTCGAATAGCTTTCACGTGCTTCCTGTGGAAACTGAATGTACTGCAATTCATACTTGACAGCGCTTCTATAATTGTCCATATCATTGACATAGGGCTCTTCCTTCAATGCTGGAACATTCGCTATATCATAATGAGTTGTATTGATTTTATATTCAATTGTTTGCGCATCAAAATTGGTTGCGGCCGAGTAGCGATTAGAGCGGTTCTTTGAAGTGTAATTTATTCTACCCGCTTTTGTACCAAGTTTGGGCGAAATTGGAAGGTATCCTTTCATTAACGGTTTGAAAACAAAATACTCGGGAATCTCTACGGCTATTTCCAGTTTTTTAATCGGTATGTCATACTGCAAGTCGATTTCATCTACGGAGGAATAGAACGGTGATGTGATTTGATAGTGGTATTCAAGAACGCTACCTTCTTTTACATTGGGCAATGTAAATTTCTCCTCGTTTCGGTATTTGCTCCGGGAAGTTTTGAATACCGCTGACTTCTCCATCTTACTCTTTTCTATCTTCCCATTTTCAAGGTTATAGGTATAGGCTTTTAACCCTGAGATGGATTCCGCATCACTTCCGTTTTTATATAGCAATTGGGATACGGTCGCATAATCAAACCCATCTTTACTATATATCTTCACACGTTCATGCACATCGGTAAGCAGCTTAAAACCAACACCTTGAGTATATGAGAATCGCACGCTTTGATGACGGTACAATACCGAGGCCACGGCAGAGGAGTCTTGTGGATATACGTTCTCGGTTAGCTCTTCTTTTGAAACTTTTCCAAACTTGAAATCTTGGCCTAAAACAAAGGAAGTTGCGGAAAAAACAAGGCAAAATACGGTAATTTTAAGTCTAATCATGGTAGTTCTTCTTAATTTGTATGGTTGGTTTATTGGTTCTTGACCAAAACGATTTGCGCGTCATCCAAACGCGCTGTTTCCTTTCTGAAATCGCGATAGTCACTATACTTCTCTTTAGGATAATACCCCTTCTTAACAAGGAGACTACGGGAATACTTCACCGTATTGTTTTCAGGAACATAGGTATAAGCTACTTCATACGAACCGAACTCGGTTTCGATTTGTCGTTCTTTGGGCATCGCCTCAATGCTATACTCTTTTGGAAGCTCTATAGTGAACTCATCGGTATCCAAAAAGCCGCGTTGGATCTCAAAGGGCAGTTTTCTATTTCGATACCTATCAGGGACAAAGTCATTATTGTTGAAGGCATTCACCGTAAAGAGAATGCGATTACCACTTAATGAGGCATAGTTCGTTGCGTTCAAAGAAACCGTCTCACTAAATGTCACTTCTGCCTTATCATCATTCAAGCTATATTCGGATACCTTAAGGTTGTTGATATTGTTCCATTGATTTTTATAGTGTTTAATAACATCTTCCTTAGGGTCTTGATTCAATCTAAAATGCTGATAATAGCGCACTCCTTTGGTCTTGATAGTAGCATTGCCGGCAATACCTCCTTCGCTATCAATGACGTAAGACGCACCAATATGTTGGTAGTTATCGTCATCAACATAAGAGGTTGTTCTGACCAATTCGCCACCCTCAGGCTTTACGATCAAGACCTTTCTATCATCGGTAAAGCTACCTATATATCCGAATGGCAGCACTTGTGAGGTGCAGTCTATCCAATAATACATGCCCTTGTGAGGAATCGTCAAAATCACATGATTTCCCTGTGCCAAATCAGCAAAATCCTCCTCGAAATCAACCTTGTCGGCACCGGCCTGTACCACAGCGTAATAAGAATCGACACCAACGGCTTTCAACAAAGCTTTAGTGTAATTCGAAAGGCCTTTACAGTCACCGTACTTTACGCGATCTACCTCTATGGCACTAATGGGCTGTAAGCCTCCAATACCGATTTGAACACTGATATAACGGGTATTATCTTGAACGTACTTGTAGATTTTCTTGGCCTTTTCCAAATCATCCTCGATACCCGAAGTCAGGTTTTTCACTTCCAGTATGGTCGCCTCGTTCAGTTCATCACGACCGGCCAGCAATTTTTCATCAATCCAAGTTCCCATGGCACTCCAACTCTCGATGGCACCATCATATCCTTTGTAATGAAAATTATTGATTTTGGTCATCAGCCTAGGCGCGATTTTACCAAAAGTGGGACTTAATCTTTCTTGTTTGATGGCTCCGATATTCTCGGCGGTATACACAATACTACTGCCCGTTTCTTTCTTTTCGAAGCGAATTGATTCGAGATTCTTCTCGTGTATGATCGGTTTTAAAGCCGAATTTGAATAGTAAATGGAGTATCGACTTTTTTCCACACTTTTCATGAACCCACCCAAAAAGTACCACGAGGGTATACTACCGGTATCGGGGGTAATATATTCATAGTTGAACTCTAAGGTATAAGGGTAACTAATGGGAGTATAGTCATAATAGAGCTGTCTATAATCAAGATAAAGTGAGAAGCCATCCACCGCACTTACATCGGTAAAGTCTTTTTTCTTTATTTTCTCTATCTGGTTGCCAAGTTTGTCATAGATAATAATTTCTATTGCCTTGATTTTTTTTGAGCTGTCATACCCCAAAGCAGTTCCTGCATGTCTATTTCCAAGTCTGTTCAAGACGGTTATCACTTGCTTGTTCTTGACCACCATTTCCTTCTTTGAGTGAATCTCGATCTCCATTTGATCAAGACGAAGCACAGCATTGGCATTCTTTGTCAAGGTCTCATCAAGTGCTAAGGCTTGATATTGGGCCAAGGAAAGTATGGAGAAAAATAGAAAACACAGAAAAACTGGTAAGCGCATTGATTTGGTTTGGTTTGGTGGTAATCACATAACGCAAAGCAACTTAATTTCTTACAAA
Source organism: Maribacter corallii (assembly GCF_047345415.1). Taxonomy (NCBI): domain Bacteria; kingdom Pseudomonadati; phylum Bacteroidota; class Flavobacteriia; order Flavobacteriales; family Flavobacteriaceae; genus Maribacter; species Maribacter corallii. Next base: position 222,162 of record NZ_JBLFEP010000006.1, on the reverse strand, counting down.
ACTTTTGAAATTTATAGACGAAACCCTATTATTCTCGATTTTTGGTATCTATGATAATTGTGACGGGACCGTCATTCAACAGAGCGATCTTCATATCGGCTCCAAAAACACCCGTTTTGACTTTTTTGTTCAATTCACCTTCCATTTGCGCAATAAAATCTTGGTAAAGGGGGATGGCGATATGGGGTTTAGCAGCTTTGATGTAAGAAGGCCTGTTGCCTTTTTTAATCGCGGCGTGCAGGGTAAATTGACTCACGACCAACGCTTCTCCTTGGGCATCGATCAACGACCGGTTCATGACCCCCTCCTCATCATTGAAAATACGCAGATTACTTATTTTTCGGGATAGCCATTCGATATCCTCTCGGGTATCGGAATCAACTATTCCCAAGAGCACAAGAAGACCCCCATCGATTTCCGAAAACAGTTCTCCGTCAATCGTAACACTTGCTTTGGAAACCCTTTGAATGACCGCTCTCATTTTTTCTCGCCAAAAAGATCCGTACGATAGTTCTCCTCTTCTCCCGTCACTATCTGAACATAGCTCTTGTAACGGCTCCATGACACCTTTTCTTGATCCAACGCCTCTTTTACCGCACAGTGCGGCTCATCTAAATGAATGCAATTATTGAATTTACACTCACTTTTCAAAGTGAAGAACTCAGGAAAGTAATCCCCGATTTCCTGTTTGTCCATATCTACAACCCCAAACCCTTTGATACCCGGAGTATCGATAATACTCCCCCCAAAACCCAAGTCGTACATTTCTGCGAAAGTCGTGGTATGTTGTCCTTGTAAGTGCTGTTCGGAGATCCTTGCTGTTTTTATGTCCAGAGTTGGTTCAATAGTATTGATCAGGGTAGATTTACCGGCGCCTGAATTGCCTGCGAACATACTGATCTTGTCGACCATCAATTCTTTTACCTTGTCCACATTATTTCCCGTTTTTGCTGAAATTCCAATACAGGTGTACCCTATATTCCTATAAAGCTCCGCAAGGTATTTTACCTCGGCGAGTTCTTCTAAATTATAGGTGTCAATTTTATTGAAGAGCAGGGTAACAGGAATATCGTAGGCCTCTGCCGTCGCCAAAAAACGATCGATAAATATCGGATATGTTTTGGGGTTGTTGAGCGTAACGAGCAAAAAGACCTGGTCTAGATTCGAAGCGATAATATGGGTCTGTTTGGACAGATTGACCGATTTTCTGATGACGTAATTTCTTCGTTCTTCAATTGCCGAAATAATACCTACAGTCTCGTCACCTCCCTCTTCTATAGCAAACTCCACTATGTCACCTACGGCTATGGGATTTGTACTCTTAATACCTTTTATTCGAAACTTTCCCTTAATGCGACATTCATAGAACTCTCCATCCGCAGCCTTAATAGTATACCAACTTCCCGTCGATTTATAAACCGTACCTCTCATTCCATATTGTTATTGCGGACCATAAGTACAAAATAAAGGTTTTTGAACGAGCTGGGTCCTACTATAATTGATATAAATAGCTGTGAGAAATCGATTTCAAGATCGGATACCCAGTAAAGACGTCTCCTTATTTTCCTTCATTTTTCACCAAAAAGCCCATTTTTGTGGTTCAAATCAAAAACAGCGCTTAACTTTGAGTACTGTTCTTATCTAAAAAAACCAAAGTTCAGTGATTTTTTGAACCAGTCGTGCAACCTTAACTAAACCATATTGTCTTTAATCAACATATCTTAAATTTTTAATTATGAAAAAAATAGTTTTTATCGCAACCGTATTACTCATTGCTTCCTTTGATGCCAATGCGCAACAAATAAAGGTTATTACAAGTGTAGAATCAATTGTACCAAGTGGGCTCGGAAGATCTCGTATTATAGACGCTCAGGAAGAAAAGGACTTCGGTGAATATACTTCGGAGCAAACGGCCGAAGACAACACAAGAAACAAATCAAAACGTTCAGATATTCGCGTAAAGAACTTTGAGGAAACAAAACTGCTCAATTTTTATAACATTGCCGGAATCCGTTTTCAGAATATTGCTGCCAATGATGCCGTGATTTCATCTAAGTTAACAGCGATGCTTCAAGATGGATGGGAATTGATCTTTGTGGCCAGTGGTGTTGAAGCCGACGCCGGTGGCGATGATGGCCAAGGCTTGTTCATTACCCGCTACATCTTCAAGAAGGAGTAAAACCAGCATCCCTTTACCATCATTGACAAAAGTAAAAAGGCGCCATCATTCCTATGATGGCGCCTTTTTTATACGTTATTTCTGGTTGACTAGGCCTTTAAAATCTTCTCTTGATGATTTATTGACTCTTGGTGTATGGCTTTGAACATACGCAGCACGAATTCTTCACTCAACCCTTTGGTCTCACCCTCTAGAATCATTTTTCCCAAAATTTCATTCCACCGATTAGATTGAAGTACGGCAACATTTCGGGTCTTTTTCAATTTACCGATACCGTCAGCGACCTTCATACGTTTGCCCAAAGTATCTATAAGCTGATTGTCGATTACATCGATCTGTGCCCTAAGTCCATTTAACTGACTGTTGTATTCCGTTTCGGGGTCGTCTTCCTTTCTGATTTTTAAATCATCCATAATCTGAACCAATCTATCAGGTGTTACTTGTTGCGCCGCATCGCTCCAAGCATTATCGGGATCATGATGTGTTTCTATCATAAGTCCGTCAAAATTCAGGTCCAGAGCGGTCTGCGAAACGTCAAAGATCATATCGCGCTTTCCTGTAATGTGCGATGGATCATTGATCAAGGGCAAATCAGGAAATCTATTTTGAAACTCAATGGCCAGTTGCCATTCTGGAATATTCCTATACTTTGATTTCTCATAGGTGGAAAATCCGCGATGTATGGCCCCAAGTTTTTTGATCCCTGCGGTATGCAATCGTTCAATTCCGCCTAACCAAAGCGCCAAATCAGGGTTCACCGGGTTTTTAACCAGTACAATTTTATCAGTGCCTGCCAGTGCGTCGGCCAGTTCCTGCATAATGAAGGGACTCACTGTTGAACGGGCCCCAATCCATAACAAATCGATATCATGCTCCAAAGCTAGCTCTACATGTGCTCGATTGGCAACTTCGGTAGCGGTTTTCAACCCTGTTTCTTCTCTTACCTTTTGAAGCCATTTCAAGCCCAACGCACCCACACCCTCAAAATTTCCCGGGCGTGTTCTTGGTTTCCAAATACCAGCTCTATAATAGTTGACATCGGTATCTTTTAAATCGTGAGCGATGCGCATCACTTGTTCTTCAGTTTCTGCACTACATGGTCCTGCTATTACTAGTGGATGATCTAAACCCATATCATCCAACCATGTTCTCATTTCTTTTGTATTCTCCATTACTCTGTTTTTGGTGAAGGCGTAAAAGGCGGAGGGTAAAGGTTACTATTTTCCACCATTTTTATGTCTTCGTCTATTTAATATTAGTTATTGTATTAATCGATTTTTCTAAAACTCACTTATTATGCAAGGGTATCCCATTTAATATTTCCCTGATTTTGTTCGTGTTGTTCATTTCGTCATAAATGCCTTGATAGTCATTTTGTATGAGCATTTGTTTAAATTCTTCCAAGTTCTGAATATACTCGTTTAACGTTTCCACGACATTATCCTTATTTTGTTCGAATATGGGTGTCCACATTGCCGGTGAGCTTTTTGCGAGTCTAACGGTACTTTCAAAACCAGATCCCGCCATGTCAAAAATATCGCGTTCGTTTTTTTCTTTCTCGATTACGGTCTTTCCTAACATAAACGAACTGATGTGTGACAAATGCGAAACATAGGCGATGTGCTTGTCATGGGCTTCTGGATTCATATATCGAATTCGCATTCCCATTTTCTGAAATAGTGCCAACGCCTTCTCCTGTAATTTGAAAGCCGTCTTTTCCACTTCACAGATGATATTCGTCTTGCCTTCATACAGGCCTTCTACCGCTGCGGAAGGACCAGAAAACTCCGTACCAGCAATAGGATGTGCCGCTAAGTAATTTCTCCGCTTTGGATGATTTTCCAAGGACCTACAAATCAAACTTTTGGTAGACCCCCCATCAAAAACCACGCAATCATCGCTTACGCCATCCAGTATCTTAGGAAGCTCGCTCACCAAGACATCAACTGGAATCGAAACAATGACCATGTCCGCAAGACCAAGCTCCTCATGGCTCGAAATATGGTCAATGAGATTCAAGGATAACGCCTCTTGCAAATGCGCCTCATTGGCGTCAATACCATAGATGGTCGCCTGTGGCACAAAGCGCTTGATATCCTTGGCAAAGGAACCCCCGATCAAACCGATACCGATGATAAATACTTTCATTTTATTTACACTTTAATCTATATAGACGCCCTGTTGGGGTCAAAATCACCTGCTATGTCCTCCTTTATTCGGAATGTATCCATTTGTAGTAACGGTTCTACTTATCTCTACATTTTTAACCGACATATCCGCAACTTTCTACCTGCGCTATCTAAAATCTTTTTATAGCTTCTTCAATCTTTTCTTCAGTGACACATAAGGAAAATCGGATATACCCCTCGCCGTTACTCCCGAAAATGGTTCCCGGCGCAATAAATATGTTCTTATCGTACAGCACATCGTCAATGAATGCTTCGGAGGGTTTGCTTCCAGCAGGCAATTTCGCCCATACAAACATTCCGACGGCATTGGTATCATAAGAGCAACCTAATTTATCGGCCAGTTGGAACATCAATTTTCTTCGAGACGAATACACCTCATCGAGACGATCAAACCACTCTTTACCACTTCTGAGGGCTGCAATGGCTCCTTTTTGAATGCCATAGAACATTCCGGAATCCATATTGCTTTTCACTTTAAGTATCGATTGAATGTGTTCTGCCTTACCGAGCACCATGCCCACACGCCAACCGGCCATATTAAAGGTCTTACTTAGTGAATTCAGTTCCAATGCGACATCTTTTGCCCCAACAATGTTCAGAATACTTGTTGGGTTTCGACTTAAAACAAAACTGTACGGATTATCGTTGACCAGTAGAATATTCTTCCTCTTTGCAAAATTAACAAGTTGTTCGAGCTGCTGCTTCGTAGCAGTCGCGCCCGTTGGCATATGTGGATAGCTTACCCACATCAACTTTACTTTTGAAAGATCTTCTTTTTCGAGTGCCCCTAGGTCAGGAAACCAATTGCGATTTTCCATCAAATCATAATTTCTGCCTACGCCCCCCACCAACTTCGTCACAGCATTGTAGGTCGGATATCCGGGATTCGGAATCAGCGCCTCGTCTCCAGGATTCAAAAAGGCCATGCTGATATGCATAATACCCTCTTTTGATCCCATTAAAGGCAATACTTCGTTCATAGGGTCGACCCTCACATCGAACTTTAATCGATAAAAATCGGCAATGGCCGTTCTTAAAGCCGGCAGGCCTTGATAACTCTGATATTGATGGGCGCCCGCATCGGTCACGGCATTTTTTACTGTATCGATCACCTCATCCGAGGGGGCAAGATCCGGGCTGCCAATACCCATATTGATAATCGATCTACCTTCAGCGACAAGACCCCGTACCTCCCTAAGTTTTTTTGAGAAGTAGTATTCTTGAACCGTTTTTAACCTATCGGCCGTTTCTATCATAGCCTCCCATTTTTATATTCACCCAATACTTTGAAGTCTTCCGACATGATGTTCAACAATGATTTTGCCTTTTCAAAATTGTCATAGCCTTGAAAGGTCACATCAACAAAAAAAGCATATTTCCAAGGTGTCTCAATAATGGGCAAGCTTTGAATCTTGGTCAGGTTCAAATTGCAATCGCTCATAACATTAAGTATAGCGGCCAAACTTCCGCGTTTATGATCGGTTTTAAACCGTACGGAAGCCTTGTTGATTTCCGTCTTGGCAATCTCCTTGTTTTTTGTCTTTACAATGATAAATCGCGTGGAGTTATTCTTAATGGTCTGTATGTCGGATGCTACGATGTTCAAATCGTACAATTCGGCGGCAACTGAAGGTGCGATTGCCGCAATACCCTTTAAATTGTGTTTCTTTATTTGCTTGGCGGTCTCCGCTGTGTCCACATCCTCGACCATTTTAATATGGGGCTTGGTCTTTAAATATTCGCGACATTGCAACAGCGCCATAGGGTGTGATCGCACTTCTTCAATATCATTCACACTTTGCCCTTTCAGAACCATCAGATGGTGATGAATGTTCAAATAGTGTTCCCCAATAATGTGTAGACCATTGTCATCTACCAATGCATAATTGGGTATAATCGAACCGGCTATCGAATTTTCGAGGGCCATAATTCCCTTGTCTGCTCTACCTTCAAGAAGCTCATCTACCAACTGATGAAAAGACAAACATTCCACTAATTCTATATCAGCACCAAAATAGTCTAGCGCCACCTGATGATGGTTAGACCCTTTGATACCCTGTATTGCAATTTTTAAACCCATTCTAGCAAACTATCAACGAAAAAAGTCCCGCTTTTGCGGGACTTCCATACTATATCTTGTTGCAATATATTATAACAGTCCCTCACCTCTTTTAAAGAAGTAAAAAAAGTAACCGTTAAAAAAATATTGCTGTATCATGATACACTTAAACTTAGGCTAATGTAATGATTTAATTTAGAATTTCTATTTTCCTTTGATTTTTTTTCAATCCCCGTCAAAATTTCAAAGCCAGTCCCAGACCATTTTGATTCCCTACAGGAGTGATATAAAAAGAAGTCTGTTTATCGAATTGCCTGTTGTAGGTAAGAATAGCATTCTTTTTAGACCGGTTTGCCTTAGTTAAGTAAATCACCCCGATTACTAGCGATCCCAGTGACCCTACCAATGGACCCAAAGCTCTTTCTGCCCTTTCGTTTTTGGGTCGGCGATCGTCCAAGATTTCGGAATAGGCCCAAACCAAAAGGCCAAGCTCGGCCAAAGTTGCAATTCCGGCCACTGTTTCCTGTGTCTTTGCCTTTTTCCATTGTAATTGTACTTCGTCATTTTTGATAAACAGGGCTTCCAGTTCTTTCTTGTTTATCTTCTTATCGTCTTGATAGTACTCAGGAGCCCAGAAGCCTGAGAACATCGTAATTTCCTGCGCCATCACTTTTGGAGCATACAACACGAGTAAAATCAGTAGTAGCTGGGTCTTAAGAATTTTCATACTTGGATATTTCGAAATAGAACGAAACCCGCACTAAACAATTGTGTCGGAAGTCATAACTTCTCTTTCAAAATAGCGATCATGGTCTTGATACCTTCCCGATAGTTGCCCAGCCTAATGTTTTCATTCGGACTATGCTGGTTATTATCACGATTTACGGTAGGAACCGTTACCGCGGGGATACCCAAGGTACTTACAAAAGGGGAAATCGGTATCGACCCACCACTCATCCGAATCATGATCGGTTCTTCGCCAAACGCCTTTCCCAGGGCACTCCTCAACCATAGTCCGACTTCGGAGTCAAAATCTGTCCGGAACGATTGATAGGAGATTTCAGTGGTAAGGGTTGCTATTTTGTGGTGTTTCAACCGTTCTTCTTTGGTAGGTTCGGTATCGATTACAACATATCCTTGGTCTTGCACATGCGATTTTATCAAATTCAGCAGTCGTTTCGGGTTGGATTCCAACACGAGCCGCACATCGATTTCCGCCCTTGCCCAACCCGGTATAATGGTGCGTACTTTTTCATTGATCCAGCCCGATTGCATTCCCCTAATGTTTAAAGAAGGGTATTGAATGGCTTCCTGATAATAGTTTCCCACTCCATCGGCTTCCACTATCTGCAGTCTATTCTTGATCTGATTCTCATTATCGGGCACGGCCCTTAGGATTTTTTCCGTATCCTCATCTATTCGGATTCCATCATAAAAACCAGGAATGATCACACGCCCACTATCATCTTTCATAGAAGCGAGGAGTTTGGACAATCGAAGTGCCGGATTCGGAGCATAATTTCCGAAATGACCGCTGTGCTGAGGCACTACCGGTCCATAGGTGGTCAAGGTCGCAGTGGCAATTCCCCTAGCGCCAAAGGTCAAAGTGGGCTTATTCGTGATGTGACGCGGGCCATCGAAAATAATCAACATATCCGACTCCAAAAGCGAAGCATTGTCAATTACGGCTTGTGGCAGATGTGGAGAACCCAACTCCTCCTCAAAATCCATAATGACCTTAATATTATAATTGGGCCGAATGCTAGCCTCGGCGGCGGCATCCAAAGCTGCTAAAAACATAGCCACCGGTCCCTTGGCATCGCTTGCTGACCGAGCAAAGACCCGCCAGTCATCTTCATAATTCGTAATTCGATTCCAGGGAATGGATTCCCAATCGCCATCTTGACCTTTCTTTTTCAGGGTAGGCGTATACGGACTTTCTTGAAACCATCGTGTACTATCTACAGGCTGCCCATCGATTTGCAGGTAAATCAATACGGTCTTCTTTGCGCTCTTATGCGTACGTTCGGCAAGTACTAAAGGAGCCCCTTTAGTCGCAATTCTATTTGTGGCAAACCCCCTCATACCGAACTCGGTTTCACACCATGTTACGTTTTTTTCAATATCATCAGGATAAAAGGCATCATTAGGAATGCTCAACAGCTCTTTCAATAGCGGAAAAGAACATTCTGCATAACGATTTGATAGGTCATCTAGTTGAGCTGACTTATTCTGGGCCATCACTAAAATGGGGAGAAAAGTAAAAAGGACAAGGTATTTCATAGGTGTAGTATTCTATACCTACTAAAATAGTACTTATCCTTTTAGCAAAAAACTAGTAATCGATAAGGGACGACACTAGAACTTCAAAGCCAGACCAAAACCGTTTTGGTTACTTGTAGGAACCAAACGGTATGATGTTTTTTTATCTAAGGAGTCATTATATTCCAATATAGCTTTTTTCTTGTTCTTCATTGAAGAATGAAAAAAGATAGAACCGATAAGACCTGTTCCAGCGACAGCAATGGCCGGACCTGTTAGCGGTTCATTCTTATCGAGGTTAGATAAGAGCCATATGGCAGATCCAAAATTAGCCGCACCGAAAACAAGTCCTCCGAGTGCTTGTTTTTTCGATTTTTGCCAATGCATTTCCGCCGCCTGGCTTTCTTTCATTATCGCGTCTATCTCTTTCCAGGAGAGCTTAGTCTTATCTTGGTAAAAAGATTCCCCCCACATCCCTGGAAAAGAAGTTATTTCCTGTGCCTGTAAAGCAGTAGCACCCATTAAAAGAAACAGCATGCTGAAAACTATCTTTTTCATTATCATTATTTTTTTGTTTAAAGATAATCAATTATTCTTAAACAAGAAAATAGAATTAACCTTACTCTAACATATATTGAAACTCTTTAAGATAGTTGTTAAAATGATTTTCCTCCTTTTCCGCTTGAGCGTTTTGGCCATTCTTCACCAAAATATCGATCAACCTTCTGTAAGACTGTAAATCACTTATCAATGTTTCCAACCGTTCGTACTTCTCATCGATTGGCCGTTTGCGGTAATAGTTCAATCGATCCACATACACTTTCTTCAATGTCGCAAACATGGCTCTAGCTTCTTTAGTTTCTCCTACTTTGAAAGAGCCATCCAAAAAAGGCTCCACAAAAGTATGATAGCCATAATGTTCTATCGGAATGTGTTTCCGAACCAATTTGATGATGGATTTTGCCTTTTCAATTTCGTTTTCCTCCAATAAGGTTTCCAGTAGTCGTGCCAAGACAATACGATAGGATACGCCCCACTGCTTTCTCGTTTGCGGATCATGATAGATGTCAGCGTCACCGGAATTTCCCCAATCCCATGTATTGATGATTTCAAACATCAGTTCACTATCTATCCTTCCCTTGTCGAAAATAGATTCGGTCTTGGTTTTAATGGGTACCAATTTGTACGCTAATCCATCCAGTTGTAAAAAATCGCTCATCCAGATGTATTCCTTTTCGTCAAAGCTTCCGCCTGAAAAGTAAATCGGCCGTTCCCAATCATTGTTAGCAATAATGTCGAGCATCATAAGACTTGCTTTACCGATACCCGATTGTGGTAAGTCGATGTCTATAAAGTCGACTATTTGATCCGCATCTTCTACCTTCACCAATCCGGTCTTTAGTACCTTTTTTTTGTTGACCGGCAGCCTTATTTTATAGGTGGGATAATACACGGCCTCGAGATAGCTATCGGAATACCCATTTAAGTCACGGCCTTGTTCTTGCAAAAGATTCTTGACTTTTGTTCTTGGGACATCGCTCGCCACCCATTTCATAAAGTCCTTTATAGCCCAACGGTTATCGGTTATCGGCGCATAGTAGATGATATCCCTAGACCCGTATCGGTACAGATCGTGATCGAGTTGCGAGGGAATAGGCGCACTCTCATAGGCCCGACGTTTCATCTGGTCAATAAACCAATCTGTTCCGAAATACGTGGTAACCACCACTCTGGTATCCGTTCGATACCCCTCTATGTCTTGAACATACCAAAGGGGATAGGTATCTATGTCACCTATCGTAAACAGAATAGACCCTGCATTCTTTTTCGTAGAATCGAGATAAGCTTTGGCCATTGCCAAAGCCGTATACCGGTTGCTGCGATCATGGTCATCCCAATTTTGTTCGGCCATACGCAAGGGCACTATCAACAAACAAATCAAAAGAACCATCGGCCCTACGTATGCTGATCGTATCTTTTTTCTTAACAGGTTGATTAAACCATACGCTCCGAAGCCAATCCAAATTGAAAAAACATAGAAAGACCCTACCAAGGAATAATCACGTTCTCGTGGTTGAAATATTGGTGGGTTGGTATAAAACTGAATGGCAAGGCCCGTAAATAAAAAGAAAACCAATAGTACCCAAAACTGTTTCCAATCACTTCGAAATTGAAAAACCAAACCGACAAGGCCTAAGAGCAGCGGTAAGAAATAATAAGTGTTTCGACCTTTGTTCCGCAATACCTCCTCGGGTAGATCTTCTTGACTTCCCAAATGCAGGTTATCTATAGGTACTATTCCAGAAAGCCAAGCCCCATTGTCGTCAAAACGCCCCTGTTCATCATTCTGTCTACCGGTGAAATTCCACATGAAATACCTCCAATACATATAACCCAACTGAAAATGAAGCATGTACTTGATATTCTGACCTAGGGTGGGAGGGCGCACTTCGATGTAGTCGCTCGCTTCATTAAGAAAGGTTATATACTCGGTTATCCCTATCTCACCCTTAGCGTGCTGCTGTCTTATCAAGTTTACCGTATTCTTTAGGTCTTGATTATTTTTATACTTGGGTTTAATGGTGAAATCGAGCACCCCATAATACCGCATGTAATTCTCTGCATTTTGCTCACTCCACATGCGTGGCAACCACCCTTTGTGCTCTTCAGAGGATCCTCGGAGTGCTCCTTCAAAGTCATTTACGATGACATATTTGCCCAGTCGCTCGTTTCTCTCATATTTTGGTCTATCGTCCTTATCCGGATGGTCCGATGCAAACGCAGCTGAATAGTAGGCTCCGTAAAAGGGGCTATCGGTAGCAGGATATTGTTCCCTATTGTAGTATGCCAACAAGGAACGGGCATCAGAAGGGTCATTTTCATTGATCACGGTTTTGGCACTGGCCCGAATGGGAAGCAATAGCCATGATGAAAATCCCAAGACCAAAAAAAGTATGGAAAGAAGTATCGTATGGGCTGCCATATATTTACGTCTCCTTGTATATCGCAGGCCAAAATAGAAGAGGGCGACCAACAAAAATCCCATGAGTACAGTACCTGAATTAAAAGGCAACCCGAAAGAATTCACCAACACAACCTCGCACCAACCGAACAGTTGAAGCACGTAGGTCAGCGCAAATTTGAACACCAACATCAGCACGCCGATTGCCAAGAGATTGGCGAGAATAAAATTTTTGACCGTGGGCCTATAGCTCTTGAAATAGTAGAGCAATACAATAGAAGGGATTGCTAAAAACCCCATAAACTGAACACCAAAGGTCAACCCGACGACAAATGAGATAAGCAGTAGCCATTTATTCCTTCGTACGGAATGTTGGTCATCCGTCCATTTGAGTCCCAACCAAAGCAATAGGGCCATAATGAAACTTGCTGTAGCATATACTTCGGTCTCGGTTGCATTAAACCAAAAACTATCTGAAAAGGTATAGGTCAAAGCACCGATGCTTGCACTACCTAAAATGGCGATGTGGTTTTCCCTAGTAGGCCTTTTGATCTTGAAGACCAGTTGTTGTAGCAAATGGGTAATCGACCAAAAAAGAAAAAGAATGGTAAAAGCGCTTGAGACCACTGAAACATAGTTGACCATGAGTGCAATCTGCGATTTATCATAGGCAAAGAGCGCGAAGAACGCACCTATCATCTGTAAAAGAGGAGCCCCCGGCGGATGGGCAATCTGCAATTTGGCCGAGGTAGCGATATACTCACCGGCATCCCAAAAACTTACGGTCGGTTCAACCGTAAGGGCATATACCACAAGCGCAATACCAAAGAGCGCCCAGCCCAACATACGGTTCCATCTGTTAAAGTGGTTTGTTGACATCTAAAAGTACTTTATAACAAAGGACTTTCAGAATAGTTTAAAAACGTATTTTAAGTAGTGGGAAATAGGCACTAGTACCCGTACTAATTTCGCATTTTCCGCACCAATTCCTGACGGTTGGCGACTTTTAGCTTTTGGTAGATATTGGTGATATGGGTTTTTACGGTACTAATGCTGATATAAAGCTCATTTGCTATTTCCTTATTGGTTTTTCCTTCAACAATTAATTTTTGAATATTCTGTTCCTGCCTGCTGAGTGCGACGGGTATAGGTGCACTTTTTCGGCGAACTATCAGAAAACCTGCGAGCCCCAGCACCAAGACTCCCAATATGTAATTCACCATCTTGCTCCAGGCGTATTTTTTTTCTATCGTACCCTGTGTTAAAAACGCCAGACGCTTTTCAAGAAACAGATAGTTTTCTTTGGGCATTTCGCTTTCTTTAAGTTCGGAAAGAAGCGCGAGATAAAAAGCTGAATTTTTGGTGATATCCTGTTCAAGGAGTCCCTTTTCTTCCAATTGCTTGATTCCTATCAATTTTACCATCAAAATGCGGAGAGAGTCTTTCGCATAACCCTTTAACTGTTGCTCCTCGTTATCTTGGTCCAATTTCGATTGTAACAATTCCGTCTCGTAGGCCAATAACCTTTTCCATTCTTTATCGGCTTCGTTGGTGGTTGTGTATTCGGCGAAAGGAACTTTAGTTCTCTGGAAAATCATTTTATCCGACTTGGATAAAATAAAGGTAGCCCCGGCAGCAATCGTATCGTTTAATGCTTCTTCTACCCGTTTCACATAAATATGATACACGGCATCTTTATCGGCAATGTGTTTTTGGTCAAAAGTGAACGAACCATCTTCCCTGGTTAGCATCCAGGCTACGGGCTTTGCAAATTTCAAATCCTTGATATGTTCGATATTCAATTTGGTCAAATGTACTTTGGCAGGAGTGCCCTCAACATTTCTATTGATTTGGCCAGAAATTGCCGCCTGGGCACATACCACAACACTGTAAAAAAATAAAAGAAAAAACAGGCTTTTTTTAATCATATATCATCACATTACACTATCGCTTTTAATAACTGACGCGTCTCTAGTACTTTTTGAGTTCAGTCCGCTTCGAGCCCTAAAAAATCAATAGCATTCCGGTAATAGAATTTATGCAACACTTTTTCGGGCAATTTTAAACCAACATTTTCTTGTCCTCTCTCATAAATCGAATCAGTGGTACTTACATATCGCCAAAGACGATCGTAATCTTTCTCAAGGGCATGGACTTCGTTTTTCAATTCATTTGGACTTTTTCCATCTTGGACAACCGAGTTTCCATAGTCCGTTCCGAACAGGATACGATCTTGGTATTCGATAAAAAAAGCCTTCACCTTCTCGGAATCCTGTCCTACCAAATCACCAAAACGAGCTGCAGGCTCTACATACATATTAGGAAAGCGGTCTAAACGTTGCGCCACCATTTCTACATCATGCGACATACTGCCTAAATGCGCGCCCAAGATTTTCAGTTCGGGGTTGTTCTCAATCCATCGATCTCGAGCATTAATAATCGTTTCGTAGGATGGTATCTCCGGGTGTTGGAAGGCATGGTATTCGGGGTGCTCCGAATAATAACCGTAATGTGGATTGTTCTTGTCATTCAATGGTCGCCATGCTTGGATAGGCTCTCCGATATGGGCCATTACGGGAATGTTTCTATCTTTTAAAAATTCCCATATGGGCTGCAACCGAACGTCATCTATTTGAATGAACTCTCCAGAGGCATCTTTGGTGACCATACCAAAATTCTTCCAAACCTTGACCATCAATGCGCCTGCTTCGATTTCATTTTTTAACCGTTCGATCTCTTTCTCGGCAAAATCAGTGGCATCAATGTCAACCCCGATTAGGGAGGTACAGAGAAAGTACAAATCAGGCTGGGTACCGCTATGCGCTAAATACTCGTTCCAACTTCTATTGACTCCTGCTGAATCGGCAATGGATACATCAACAAGAACGGCTTGCATATTCCATTTTTTGAAAAAATCGAGAAGGTAATCTCGAGAATATTTAAAGTGCGCGTGCACATCGATCTTTTTGATCGACTGCTGCACTAATTCAGGGGATACATTGCTCCCGCCCTCTTTTTTTGCTGTCTGACAAGCATACAGACAACAGATTAAAACTAGTATCAAAGATCGCAAAGTCATACTGAAAATTATTCCTCATAAGGTACTAATATCCGCGCAAAAATTTAAATAAATATTAGTGTTAACAAAATCGTTTTCGTTCCTAAATGAGCTCGAGCGAAGGACCACTAGAGAAAATGTCCAACGTTCAGAACTTTTTGGCGCACTTTGATTACAAATGACACTAGGGGCAACACCTGTCATCCGTTGTATATCAAGCCTCTCTTTCACTACCCCTCTGCATGCATAGGCCATACAAATAATATAACGGTTGAGAATTTGGAGGAAGCGAAGTTTTATTCTGTACATACATTCGCCGATAGATTGCCCATTTTACGTTGCTATTTAATAGAATATATTTTATATTTAGATGTATTTGTCGTCACCTATAAACCATATTCAATGAAATTGCAACAATCGTTGATTCAAAAAATCGATGACTATATAGGTATTGAGGACCTCAGCAAAGAAATGGAGCGGTATCGTTCGCTGACTCATGAAAAGAAATGGTTCAACTATATGATCATTTACTTCAATTGTCTCTATCATCAAAATGAGAACGTTGAAGAACACACTATTTCTTACCGCCAAATTATATTAGGGACGAAGGCATTTCTTGATGAGTTCAATGAAACACGTAATGAGGCCACTATTCAATTTTTATTAGACCTTATACAGTTCAAATTAGATTATGTTGAGGGAATGAGTCGTATTCCTTAACTCGTCATAGCATCCGTATCGGACTCTTTAGACGTCATTTGTTCATCCATATGGGCAGAAAACAAGGTCATTAATTGAAGTTTGATTGCTTTAAGTTCTTTTCCATATTTGTTCTCCCATATTTGCAGAATCATTTGCTCATAGAGGCCTAAGCGGTCAGAATTTGAAGAATTATCTAAATACTCCACTAGTTCTTCGCGGCTTTGCAAACCAAAAAACGCCAGTATCTGTGCAATTAATTCTTCATCTGTTCTTCCCTTTGAAATTTTAAAATCAGATGCTGAATTAGCCGCGGCATTCAACATTTCCCCTTCACCTCGAAGTAGCCATTCGGCGTTGATGTCAGGATAGGTGCTCAGTATTTTTTCAACGACATTTGAGCCGATATTCCTTTGATGTTTCCAGGCATTCGATATGCTTCCATGGCTTACCCCTAAGGACATTTCGAACTTATTGAAGCTTAAATCGCGATGTAGAAGATAGTCTCTCAGTCTATTTAAAATCATCAACTATTTTTTTATGTAAAAAATATTTTATAATTTGCGAATGCCAATTGCTAATATCTGATTATTTTTTACAGCTCAACAGTTTTAAATACTGTCATGCTAGTAAAAAATTGTCATGCTAGGAAAACTATAAAAATATTAGCAAATGACAAATTATTCCAAAATCACCCTTGCCCAAAGTGAACTTGAAATTATTCTAGATTTTGAAAGAAATTTAGAACAGATTTTCTCAACCGACATTAAAGTAGTAATCTGTCCGCCTTCTGACGGACTTGTAAACCTGGCCATAGAGGTCGATTGCAGCTTCAGTCTTCCTGAAATAATTTCCTTAATTCGAATGCCCTTTGATGATTCTGACCAAAAAGTCAATATTTCGAAGCCCATTCTACAATTTCAAAATGCGCTATATGGCTTAAATCAAGCCCTTACGCCCACATTCGATTTCGAAGAAGTTTCCATATACTTTAAAAACACCTCGATCACTATCTATTCCGTTGAACAGAACAGTATTGTTGAAGAATTTGAATACATCGTTCAAGCCCTTCTTCATCATTACGAGTACTATTCAACAATAATGGGCCAAGCACCCAATGAAATCCATATTCCAGTCTTAGAGGATACTACGACCAAAAAGCTTTTTACTAAAAACAATTCGGTCAGACCTCAAAAATACGATTCCCCTTACTCCAAATACTGGGGGCTTTATTTCGACTCTTTAGACAAACCTCTTATCTACAATCTAAGTAAAACTAATATTACTCCGGGTGATCTATATTTTTGCTTTGATTAGTACGTGTAATGAACTATTACAGTACTCTTTTTATTACTTTTTAAATATTCTTCAATGCTAAAATAAAAGAATTTTGTTAAAAAGCAATATGTGCTTGATCGTTTACTATCCCTCGATTTTAAGTAGGCGGTCTTGTACCATATTCAATTCGTCTTGTATACCAGGGTTCGTACAATTGATTAATGCCGCAAAAACCATTTGCTCCCTCGGATAAACGAATAGATTTGAATACCCCCCAACGCCATTTCCAACATGTCCGTAGTATGGTCTTCCGTGCTTATCCTCACTCACCTGCCAACCGAGTCCATAGTAGGTTTTGTTCTGCTTGACCGTCTCGGAGGTCAAAAATTCATCAAGATGCTCTTTATCCAAGGCTTTTTCATCTAAAACAGCCTGGCCGAATTTTGCGATATCCCCAGAGGTAGATAGAAATCCACCTCCGGCCAGTTTATAGTGATTGTTTACAGGTATTGCCTTTCGAAAACCAAAGCGATTTTTAGTATAGTAAGTTGCTCGAGTTTGGAAAACTGTATTGGATCGACTGGTTCCTGGGTTTCGGTCTTCAAGATGTAGTGTTTCTTCCTCCCCTTCTCTCTTTCTGGAAGGGGCCAAGGTCTTTGTCATATCGAGGGGGCGCAAAACCTTTTCCCGGGTATACTCTTCAAAAGGAATCCCACTTGCTTCCTGCATCGCCAATGAAATCAATACCCAATCAAAACTAGTATACAGATAATCCGTACCCGGTTCGAAAAGCAGGTCGTCGTCCTTAAAAATAGCAATACTCTCTTGAATGGAGTAGGGCTTGTTCAAACCGTATTCCAAGCCTCGGTATCCTCGTATACCTGCCGTATGGCTGGCGAGTTGTCGAATGGTAAAGTCCCATTGTTTTTTAGGGAAATAGGGTACGTATTTGTAAAAGGAAGCGTCAAGGGAAATCATACCATCCTTGACCATATGTGCCAAAGCGATTGCTGCTATATTCTTTGATATACTGGCTATTCTACAGATTGTTTCCCCGGGGTCCATGGGAATTCCGTTTTCTATATTTGCATAGCCGTAGCCCTTTTGCAACAACTTTTCCCCATTGCGCATCACGGTAACCGAAATACCGGGCACTTTTTTCATGTCAACCAGTTCTTGAAGCAACATATCCGCCTTGACCAAACCAGTAAGCTGCTGGTCATTACCTACTACACGTTTCTTGCGTAATATGTCTTTGATATACTTGAGAATGGGGTTCACACCGTATACAAGTTATTGGGTTGCCATGGATTAATTTTTAAATATCAGTTTACCATTGAAAAGTGTTTCAATTTCAACTTCCGGGGGTCGGTTACTGCTAATCACGTCACCCGTACCTCGAATAACCCCGCGTAAAGACTGTTGCGGATTTACGAACAGATCATTGGTTCCGCGATGGTCTATGGAAACTCGCTCTGCGATAAGATTTTCAGCCTCGATACGAGAATCCCCGGCTGCTATCTGAACGTTGAAATCCATCGCCGAACCCCTTAGCTTAAAATAGGTAATTCCGTTTACAATAAGGGCCAGATTCTCCACATTCAAATCCAAATCGAATTCACCATCAGTGGTTTCACTTTCCGGGTTTAAAAAACTTTCCGAAATCAACGTCAAATCTGCATAGTTCAAAACACCCTCGCTTCTAATAGGCAAGCCGGTACTGCTTCTTATCTCAGTAAGCTCAGGTGCGGTAACGTAAACCGTGGTGATTCCATAGTCTCGAACATAATTACAATCATTGGTGTCACGTAAGAGCAATCGACTTCCCTCTACCGTGATACTGACCTCATTTCTGAGAAACGATCCCGTTTCCACCTCAACTTTATGTTCAACGCCTTCCGCTACGATCAATCGCACATTTTCGAAAACCGTGATTTGTGAGAAACCAGCAACCACAACCTCATCCCTAACAATTTCCCCGGCGTTTTGAAAACAATCAGAGGCCGAGTTGGAATTACATCCCTGGTTTATGAAGATCAGCAGGTACAATAGGCAGAATGGAAGAGCGTTTCGTCCTAAAGTTCTCTTAAACTGTTTTTTTTGCGTGCTGTTCATGATCATAATCTAATCCCTATTCCAAATTCGACGGCTTCGGCAGCCGCACCATGTGATTTGAGTGAGATTTCGCCAAACCAGCGATTCCCAAAATAGCGTTTCAACCCCATTCTATTGTACACTTTTCCTTCAAAATCAAAGGGGTAGTACACATAATATCCGAGCTGACTAGTGACACTTAATTTATTGATGAACAATTCATGGCCTATGAAGACCCCCACACGTTTGAAATCGGTATCCGCAGCAATCTCATTCTCCGGAAAGGAAATCGATTGAAACCGAATCAACTCTTTTAAGAAGTTCGAAAAAAAGATATCGGCACCCAATTGTATGGCACTCTTCCTCCCCAACCGTTTGTCAACAAACCCCGAAAAAACCGCAAAGCCATATTGACCGGAATTAATTACATCACTTTCATTCACTCCTCCTCGGAGCGCTACCGTATAGCGAATGGGTTCTGTTATCTTTTCTTTTTCGCGTCGGATATAGACCTCTTCTTCTTGATTTATACTATATACCAACCCTGCATTAAAGGCCAACGTATTCGTCGAAGTATTCGGAGCTTTGACATTTGCATTGGAATAGTGAATGACCGAAATACCGGCCTTAATACCAAGATTCTTAATGATGTTCTCTTTCTGAAAGTTCAACATTAAATACGTAGAACTCAGTAAGGTCGAGCCGTAAGCATTATTTCTAAAATTGGTATTCTTATCATATGGATTGGTCGTATAGGCCATTCCCTGGCCTATACGGAGCTGCAGATTTCGTTTAAAGAAGTAAAAGTTAAAGTGAGCATACAATCCGATATTCTTACCTAGCGTCGGATTGACCATATCTTGGTAAATAAAGGAAGCCCCCAAATCTGGATAGTTATACCATTGTTGCCATTCTTCATTTCCGAACGTCTTGCGGTTAAAACCCAAAATAATTCCGGACGGATGTTCGGTAATCAAATGGTTGATATCAGGATTATGCAAGATGACACTGCCGTAAAAGGGGCTGGCCTCTAGGGTATACGATTGCTCCTCTTTATCTTGAGAAAAACCAAGCACCACCGTAAAAAGGAAGCAAAGGAGAACTTTTTGATTCATGGGGTGCAAAGTTAACCAGATAAAATGTCATGTTTTCGATTCCAATCGATTTTCTCTGAAAGGCCTAGAACAATTCCTTTGCAATTGCCCTAATATTATCCGATTTACCCATGGAATAGTAATGCAATACAGGCACTCCGGCCGCCAAGAGCTCTTTGGATTGTTGCACACACCATTCAACTCCGACCTGACGTACCGTTTTGTTGTCTTTACACTTTTCGACCGCATCCACTAAATCTTCGGGCAAATCGATTTTAAAAACCTGCGGTAGTAGGTTCAAATGACGTTTCACCGCAATCGGTTTGATTCCCGGTATGATAGGCACATTGATTCCTATGCCCCTTGCCGCATCAACGAAATCAAAATACTTTTGGTTATCGAAAAACATTTGTGTCACCACATAATCCGCGCCCGAATCCACTTTTTCCTTCAAGCGTTTCAAATCCGTTTTTAGGGACGGGGCCTCTAAGTGTTTTTCGGGATAGCCGGCCACCCCAATACAAAAGTCGGAACAAGCGTCCGTTTCGATTACTTCATGCAGATACTTGCCGCAATTAAGATGCTGAATTTGTTCGACCAAACCAATCGCATAGTCATGCCCCCCTTTGGTAGGTTCAAAATACTTCTCTTCACGCATGGCATCACCGCGCAGGGCCATGACGTTATCAATACCCAAATAGTGACAATCGACCAGTAGGTACTCTGTTTCTTCTTTGGTAAAACCACCACAGAGCACATGCGGCACGGTATCTACATCATATTTATGCTTTATCGATGCGCAGATGCCAACGGTACCCGGCCGCATGCGGGTCAATTTTTTGTCAAGTAATCCGTCTCGATCGATATACACATATTCTTCCCGAGATGTGGTTACATCGATAAATGGAGGTTTGAATTCCATCAAGGGGTTTATATTGTCATAGAGTTCTTGAATATTCCGTCCTTTTACAGGGGGAATGATCTCGAAGGAGAAAAGTGTTTTCCCTTCTGCTTCCTTTATATGATCCGTTACTTTCATAAACAACCTATACTTTTATTACTCCCGCTTCACGGGAATCTCTTCATTCAACTATGCGCAATTCAAGTCATCTTGGAAGCACCTTCAGCAACGCACTTCAAATCTCGTTCAATCCTCCGAAATGTTAGGTGCCAACCATTGCCTCGCCTTCTCAACAGCAATGCCTTTGCGATCGGCGAAGTCTTGCACCTGATCTTCCTTTATTTTTCCAAGCCCAAAATAGCGCGCCTCCGGATTCGCAAAATAGTATCCGGATACTGATGCAGCCGGCCACATCGCCAAGCTTTCCGTCAGCTTCACTCCTATCTTATCCGCTACCCCAAGAATATCCCATATGGTCAATTTTTCTAAATGATCTGGACATGCAGGATACCCTGGCGCCGGTCGGATACCTTTATAGGACTCATTGATCAATTCTTCATTGGTCAAATGCTCGTTGGCAGCATATCCCCAATGTTCAGTTCTCACTGCATGGTGTAAATACTCTGCAAAGGCCTCCGCTAAGCGATCAGCCAAAGCTTTGATCAGTATAGAACTGTAGTCGTCTAATTGCTCCTCATAGGCCTTCGCCAAATCCGCCGTACCAAAGCCCGTGGAAACACAAAAACATCCAATATAATCTTGTTGGCCACTCTCTTTAGGCGCGATGAAGTCTGCCAATGCATGATCAGGCACGCCTTCCCTACGTTTTAGTTGTTGACGCAATGTTCTAAAGACATACCGTTCGTCCGCAGCTACTTCAATATCATCATCGTTGATCGTATTGGCAGGAAAAAGACCGAAAATACCCTTAGCTTTCAATTGTTTTTCCCTTAAGACCGTATCCAGCATTTGCTGCGCATCGGCAAAAAGCTGAGTAGCTTGTTCCCCAACTATATCATCCGTTAAGATATCCGGGTATTTTCCATGAAGCTCCCAACTTCGAAAGAAAGGGGTCCAGTCGATATAGGGAACCAATTTTTCCAAGGCTAGCTCTTCGATGACCTGAATTCCCAGTTGTTTGGGTTTAACGATGGTAGTTTCGTCCCAATCGATTTTAAACTTATTGGCCCGCGCACTTTCAAGGGTTTTGAACTCTTTTTGAACAGCGCGTTTCAAGAATTTATCGCGAAACAGATGATAATCCTCCTTGATTGCCTTTTTATACCTGCCAGAGCTCTCTTTTTGTAATAGATCGCCTACCACAGTGACCGCTCTTGAGGCATCATTTACATGTACCACAGCCTGACCATACTGTGGGTCTATTTTTACCGCTGTATGGGCCTTACTGGTCGTCGCTCCCCCAATCAATAAGGGGATCGTGAAGTTCTTCCGTTCCATTTCCTTGGCCAAATGCACCATCTCATCGAGGGAAGGCGTGATCAGACCACTAAGACCGATGATATCCACACTTTCGTCAATAGCGGTCTGTATAATTTTCTCCGGAGGAACCATGACTCCTAAATCGACAATCTCATAATTATTACAGGCCAATACGACGCTCACGATATTTTTTCCAATATCGTGTACATCTCCTTTTACCGTGGCCATCAATATCTTTCCCGCGTTGGTGGAATCTCCTTGCTGAGGGTTCAATAATTTTTCCTCTTCGATATAGGGCAATAAATAAGCGACCGCCTTTTTCATGACCCTAGCGGACTTCACCACTTGAGGCAAAAACATCTTTCCACTCCCGAACAGGTCGCCTACCACATTCATTCCGGTCATTAAATGCCCTTCAATGACCTCAATAGGTTTAGCGCACGCCTGCCTCGCCTCTTCTACATCAGTTTCAATATATTGATCGATCCCTTTGACCAGAGCCCTAGTGATTCTATTTTGCAAGGGTTCTTCACGCCATGACAGATCGATCTTACTTTCTCTTGCTTTACCTACAACTGATTCGGCAAAATCCAATAAACGTTCCGTAGCGTCTTCCCTTCTATCGAGCATTACATCTTCCACATGCTCCAATAGGTCTTTGGGTATATCGTCATAGACTTCCAATAGTGCCGGATTGACAATACCCATATTCATCCCTGCTTTTATGGCATGATACAGGAATACGGAATGCATGGCCTCTCGCACAGGGTTGTTTCCTCGAAATGAAAAGGAAACATTACTCACACCACCGCTGACGCTACAATGGGGAAGGTTTTTGCGAACCCATCGGGTTGCTTCGATAAAGTCAATGGCATTTCGTTTGTGTTCGTCCATTCCGGTGGCCACCGGAAAAATATTCAGGTCGAAAATAAGATCCTCAGGGGGCAGCCCAACCTTGTTCACTAAAATATCATACGAACGTTTTGAAATCTCTATACGCCGGTCGTAGTTATCGGCCTGTCCGACTTCATCAAAGGCCATAACGATAACGGCGGCACCATATCTCTTGATCAGTTTGGCATGATGTACAAACTCTTCTTCCCCTTCTTTCAGGCTAATGGAATTTACAACGCATTTTCCTTGAACCACCTGCAGGCCTGCCTCGATAATTTCCCACTTTGAACTGTCGATCATAATGGGCACACGGGCGATATCAGGCTCAGCGATGACCAGGTTTAAAAACCTCACCATGGCCTCCTTACCATCTATGAGGCCGTCATCCATATTGATATCGATAATCTGGGCGCCACCTTCTACCTGATGACGGGCCACATCGAGTGCTTCCTCGAACTTGTTTTCCTTAATCAAGCGCAGGAATTTTTTAGAACCTGCCACGTTAGTGCGTTCCCCAACATTGACAAAATTGCTTTCGGGAGTTACTACCAAGGGCTCTAAGCCACTCAATTTCAAATATCTTGGCTTGGCTTCAGTCATCTAAACGTTTTGAGTTATCAATGTCCTAGGCTCATGCTGTTTCACCAGCTCGGCAATTGCCGAAATATGCTCTGGCGTAGTGCCACAACAGCCACCGACAATATTTACCAAACCTTTTTCAAGGTATTCTTTGATTTGTTGTGCCATTTGCTCCGGGGTTTCGTCATATTCCCCAAAGGCGTTGGGCAAACCGGCATTCGGATGTGCAGAAACGGCATGCTCGGTTTTATTGGACAGGACCTCTAAATGAGGCACCAATTGACTTGCCCCTAAAGCGCAATTAAAACCTACCGATAAAATGGGAATATGGGAAATCGATATGAGAAAGGCCTCTGCTGTTTGCCCTGACAAGGTTCGGCCAGACGCATCCGTTATGGTACCACTGACCATGATAGGAATATCGATTTTACGTTCTTCCTTAATTTCCTCTATGGCAAAAAGTGCCGCCTTCGCATTCAAGGTATCAAAAATGGTCTCTAACAACAAAAGGTCAGATCCCCCATCGAGAAGTGCTTCCGCCTGTTGCTTATAGGCAATTCGCAATTCGTCAAAAGATACGGCGCGATATCCAGGATCGTTCACGTCGGGCGACATACTGGCGGTTTTATTCGTGGGACCCATACTACCCGCCACGAATCTCGGCTTATGCGGTTCTTTTCTAGTGAATTCGTCCGCTACCTTTTTTGCGATTCGCGCCGATTCATAATTCAGTTCATAAACCAAATCCTCCATATGGTAATCGGCCATGGCGATTGTGGTTCCAGAAAAAGTATTCGTCTCTATAATGTCGGCCCCGGCCTGAAAATACTTTCGATGTACTTCCGCAATAGCTTCAGGCTGTGTTAAGGACAAGAGATCATTGTTCCCTTGAAGGGGGTGTTCCCATGCAGCGAAACGTTCCCCTCGAAAATCTTCTTCTTTGAACTTATAGCGCTGTAGCATGGTACCCATTGCGCCATCAAGCACTAGAATTTTTTTTTGTAATACGTCTTTGATCGTTACCATAAACAAATGACCAAAATTAAAATTGGTCGAATAAAATATCAAGTAAGGAAAAGTGTAGACGGCCTGTCTGTTCTTTTGTTATCTGTCTTAATAACCAATCGATTTAGAACTGGTCCTGCGCATCCGAAAGCTTCGGGCCAGGGTAAGATAGAACGTAGCACCTTCTTTAAAGTTAAAGGGTTGCTAAGGCTTCATAGGGTCTAATCCCTCCACCTTTCTTGATAACGTTTTCAATGTATTAATGAACTAAGGACAAAGAAACGGCACAGTAAATTCAAAAGCAAGAAAACCCGTGTTTTTTATACTTCCAGGACAAAAAAACCTCCGATCGATAATCGATCGGAGGCTATCGCTAATTCACGGTCATAGCAAACTTTTTAGGCAATACTCTGCACCACTTCTTTTTTGGCTTCCTTCTTGGTGCCGTCAAAACCTTCGACTCCACCAACAGTGGTATATTTCATAACAAATCGCTTCCCTGGATTTATAATTTGATAGGCATATTGACACATCACAGCGGCCTCATGAAAACCGGAAAGGATTAATTTCAACTTTCCTTCGTAGGTGTTCACATCACCTATTGCAAATACCCCGGGAAGATTGGTCTGATAATCCTTTGCATTGTTCACGCGAATCGCATTCTTCTCGATTTCGAGTCCCCAGGTACCAAGGGGGCCAAGTTTTGGGGATAAACCAAACAAGGGGATGAAGTTATCTACTTCCAAATAGGTCTCTCCTCTACTTGAATCATTGTGCTTTATAACCACTGCCTCAACCTGTTCATCCCCGTATATTTTTTTCACCTCTGCTTCGGTGAATAGTTTTATTTTTCCCAGCTTCGCCAGTTCAGAGGCCTTTTCAACCGAATCCAAGGCGCCACGGAATTCATTTCTCCTGTGGACGAGGGAAACCTCGGCTGCTACATCGGTCAAATAGATTGCCCAATCCAGAGCAGAATCGCCACCTCCGGCAATCACCACTTTTTTATCACGATACACTTCCGGGTCTTTGATAATATAGGCCACCCCTTTATCCTCGAATTCCTGTATATTTTCAATGGGTGGTTTTCTAGGCTCAAAAGAACCTAATCCGCCAGCAATAACAACTACCGGGGCATGGTGTTGAGTGCCCTTATTCGTTGTCACGATATAAGAGCCATCTTCTTGCTTATCCAACGTTTCAGCTCTTTCACCCAAGGTGAAACCCGCTTCAAAAGGTTTAATTTGCTCCATCAGATTGGATACTAAATCCCCTGCCAAAATTTCCGGGAATGCCGGTATATCGTAAATCGGCTTCTTCGGATAGATTTCGGAACATTGTCCGCCAGGTTGTGGCAAAGCATCTATTAGATGGCATTTCAATTTTAAAAGTCCGGCTTCAAAAACCGTAAAGAGGCCTGTAGGGCCGGCTCCGATGATGAGTATATCTGTTTTTATCATTTTATTTACGTATTATAATATTTGAATTAGTAGGGTGAAAATTGCTATCGATTGCGCTGACGACCCTAACGGTTTGTCCGGAATACTAACGTCTTTTATACTCTTTCGACTAATTTTTGCGTGATTTCATTCATTTTTACTACTTTTTGTTCAAAATCACCTTTTAGGGTTTTTCTATAGACATTGAGATTTTTTACCATTTGATCGATATCTTCCGGAATCACCTCTTCAAAGAACTGACGAAGCCGTTTAGCTGTTGTTGGTGATTTCCCATTGGTGGAAATCGCTATTTTGACATTGCCTTTGGTCACGATACCACCCATATAAAAATCACAATAGGGAGGATTGTCGGCTACATTTACCAGTTTGTCTAAAGACCGGCAATCATGATACACCTGAATATTCACTTCCGGTACGTCTGTGGTTGCAACAACCATATGGGCACCCATCAAATATTTCGCATAATAGGTATCGGTAATCATTTCAACATCGTACAGCTGAGCCAATTTTTTGGTAGCCTCTCGAAACATGGGAGATACCATGGTGACCTTGGCGTCTGGACTCGACTTCGTTAAAAAGGTCAATTTCTCTTCGGCCACATTTCCTCCTCCTACAATCAAAACATGAAGGTTTGCAGTTTTCAAAAAAATGGGATACAGGTTATTTCGTTCCATTTTCAGTGTACTAATTCGGTTTGACCATATTGCCGTTGTATTTCGAAAATCCGTTCGCGATGGCGCACTACTTCCCCGATAATAATAATTGCGGGATTGGCGAGCCCTTGGCGATCCACTTCCTGCTCAATGGAGTCAATCGTACCCACTCCTACTTTCTCATTTTCCCTTGTCCCATTCTGTATGATAGCTATCGGCGTATGAGACTTGCCTTCTTTCACGAAGAGGTCTACGATCTGGGAAAGTTTCGACATACCCATCAATATCACGACCGTGGCCGTTGACTTGGCCGCTAGGCGAATGTCGTTCGATAATCTGTGTTCCTTTGTGGTTCCGGTGATGACCCAAAGGCTTTCTGAAGCGCCCCTTTTGGTGACAGGTATATTTTGGGACCCGGGAACGGATAAACACGATGAGATGCCCGGTACCATGGCGACTTCAATTCCGTGAGCAACTGCATATTCCATCTCCTCGGCTCCCCGTCCAAATACAAAAGGGTCGCCTCCTTTAAGGCGCACAACATGACCATGACTTTTGGCACGACTCACAATGAGTTCATTGATTTGCCCTTGCTGATAGGCATAACATCCTTTTCGTTTTCCAACAAATATATGTTCGGCGTCAGGAGCGAAACACAGCAATTCAGGATCGACAAGTGCATCATATAAAACTACCTCTGCAGCCCGCAGGGCATAAATGGCCTTTACGGTAATCAGTTCAACATCTCCAGGGCCAGCGCCCACCACCGTTAATTTGGGTTCTTTATACATATGCCAGTTCTTTTTCCCGAAAAGTCTCTACTTTTTGTAAAAAGACGCTAGTCTCTTGCAAGTAAGCTGTTGCAAATTCTTTAGTGGGCTCGTTTTTATTCAATTGTAGCACCAGCGCTTCAAATCCTCCTGAAACGATTATCCGTCCTGATTCAACAAACTTCGTGTCAAAATCCTTGATGATGCTGGCATGGGTATTCACCTTCGTCTTTTCAGCTGTCAGTAGGGCTTTGGCCGAATTCACCATGGAGGAATAGGAATGGTAGATACTAGCTGCCCATTTACCTTCATCTAGACTCTCTTTCGCTTTTTCTATTTTTTCCTTGCTTTCAAGAAGTAAGGTAGCGATTAGGTCGATCACCACCCCGGCACATTCGCCAATACCGATAGCCTTTTCATAGCGCTTTTCCGTTCCCCAATCAATAAAATCAAGTGGTGTCAAGGTGTCGATATCGGTCAGCGGTTTGAGAAAATCATAGAAATAGTGCTCGCCTTTTTCCAAGTAATAATCCGCATACGTACGTCCATTTCCATTAGCATCAAAATCATTTAAGATCAAGCGTAATGCTTCTGGTCCTCTTTTGCTTGGCACTTTGACCACTTTATCTGCAAAACGACCTTGCCCATCTCCAATATTCCCACCACCTAATAATACCTGCAGGGCGGGTGCCACCAATTTATCCTTAGTGCGTATGCTCATACCTTGAAAACCAATGTTCGCCATATTGTGCTGACCACAGGCATTCATGCATCCACTTATCTTAATGACCACATCCGAATTACTGATGTATTGTGGATATTCGGCTTTGATAATCCGCTCCAACTCTTCTGCGATTCCGGTACTACTGGCAATCCCCAAATTACAGGTGTCGGTACCCGGACAAGCGGTGATATCCAATGCTTTATTATAGCCCGCCTCTACAAACCCAAGTTTTTTTAGCTCCGTATAGAAAAAAGGAACCTGCTCTTCTCGGACAAAAGGAATCAATATGTTCTGACGTAAGGACAATCGAATTTCCCCGGCAGCATAGTTCTGAACTAAATCGGCCAATATCCTGGCCTTATCCGTATAAAAATCGCCTAACAATACTTTAATCCCAATAGCGACATAACCTGGCTGTTTTTGTGGGACCAGATTGGTCGATTTCCATGTTTCGTAACTTTCTTTGTCTTCAATTTCGACCGGAGGCACAGTTGCGGTCGCCACTTTTATCTCCGGGTAACTTGAGGCATCAATAGGAAATACTTTATAAGGCACGGCTTTTTGCTCTTCTTCCAAAAGCGATTTGAATCCTTCTAGACCTACATCCTTCAACAAGAATTTCATTCGCGCCTTCGCCCTACTCTTTCGTTCGCCATAGCGATCGAATACGCGGATGACACCGTCCATTAAGGGTATGATTTTCTCCGATGGGAGAAACTCGAAAAGCACATCGGCATGTCGCGGCTGTGAACCTAAACCACCCCCTAACATGACTTTGAATCCCCTAATACCATTCTTTATCTTGGCAATGAAGCCTAAATCGTGCATATATGACAATCCGGTATCCGCGTCGCTTGCCGAAAAGGAAACCTTGAATTTTCTACCCATTTCCTGACTTATCGGATTACGAAGAAAATAAGTGAATAACGCATGCGCATATGGTGATACATCGAAGGGTTCGTCAACGTCAATCCCTGCCGTTTCACTTGCCGTTACATTTCGCACGGTGTTCCCACAAGCCTCTCGCAATGTGACTTCATCTTTTTCAAGCTCCGACCACAGCTCAGGGGTTCTATTCAGGTCTACATAGTGAATCTGAAGATCTTGTCGCGTGGTAATGTGCAAGCGACCAGTGGAGTATTCATCTGACACATCGGCGATTCGATGTAACTGCTTGGAGGTAACTTTACCATAGGGCAGTTTGATTCGAATCATTTGTACCCCCTGCTGTCGCTGGCCATACACTCCTCTGGCTAACCGAAGACTTCTAAACTTCTCTTCATCAAGCTTGCCATTATGAAACTCATTTATTTTGCGTTCCAATTCGAGAATGTCTTTCTCGATTACAGGATTTTCTATTTCTGTTCTAAAACTCTGCATTTCTTATTGTAGGTGTATGCCACATTCCCTATTTTCGAGTGCCTTAATAGGGTCGTAGTAGTTACTATTTTTCGGTAGATGATTTTGATCCAAGTAGACATCCAATTCTTCGTCGGACCAGTAATAAAAAGGACTCACCTTTAAAATTCCGTCTTTGCTATAGCTCAAAATATCCTTGGAATTTCGATACTCGGTTTTTCGCACTCTGATATTGGTAAACCAAATGTCAGGGTCATGCTCTTTCAATGCCCTTCTGAATGGTTCAAGTTTTACGATTTCAGTAAACTCCGTAAAACCTGGCTCATCTACCTTCGGAAAACCCAGTCGGTGTTCGATAAATGCCTTTGTTTGCATGGGCACATACGTATTGAGGTTGAGATGAAATCTATTCAACAGGTAATCGGCATGTGCATAGGTCTCCCGTAAATTATAGCCGGTATCACAATAAACCACATCAATATCAGGGTCTTTTTTACTAAAGGTGCTCAACAGCACCGCCGAGTATTTACCGAAACTGGTGGTGACGATTCTCTTATCGGACAATTGCAGCGCCCATTCGATAATCTCATTCGGACCTTGATGTCTGAAGAGCTTGTTATAGTAGTCTAAATCTAGGTTGATCTTCATAATTATTATTCCTATGGATTTAATAGGATATTCAAAAATAGAATTAATTCCCTAACTAAGACGTAAGCTCCCCTAATTTATTTCATTTACCCTATAGATTTAATAGATTATTAACAAAACACCATGTAAATTGAGAATAATTTAGTGGTTGTCGCATAAATTTCGACAAGACGCTATCAGAAAGATACCAGGTCGGCAAGGGTGTTGTTGCGGTAGACCTCCAAATTGGCATCACGCACCTTGAGCATCAGTTTGTTTACGGAGCAGGTATGCTCATCAGGACAATCATCACACTTTTCGTAGAAATTGAGACTTACGCAGGGGACCATTGCAATGGGCCCCTCCAAAATACGCATGACATCGGTCATTAGGATCTCACTTGGATCCTTAATCAGGTAATATCCTCCACCCTTTCCCTTTTTGGAGCCCAGAAAACCTGTTTTTCGAAGGGAGAGCAAAATACTCTCCAGAAACTTTTGGGAAATATTCTCTTCTCGCGAGATTTCCGCAATTTGCACGGGTTTGGTGTCTTTTCGGGAAGCCAAAAAAGTCAAGGCTTTGAGTCCGTATTTTGTCTTTTTGGAGAGCATGTCGCTAAGATAGTTAAAATAGGTAAAGCGTACTGGAATTACGGAAATAGCTCAACTTTATCCATTCTCCGACACGCCGTTGAAAATAAAGGTTAGGAGCTGTTTTTCAAGCTCAATCGGATTCTTTGGCGTATCGTCCTGAAGATAGCTGTTGTGTAACCAACGAAGAGAAGCCAAAATAGTCTGTGTTGCTATTTTCGGGTCAGCTGACTTAAAAAGTTGCTGTTCCATTCCGTCTTCAAGAAGCCACATTAGTTTATTTTCATACGCCTTTCTTCGCTCCAGAAACCGCTGCAATCCAGGTTCCTTCAAATTTCGCCATTCATTGACCAGAAGGGCCTGCTCATAGGGTCGCTTCGTTGTTATGCGAATATACGAGGAGATGACATGTCGTAGTTTTTCATCCGGGGCATAGGATGACTCTAGAATAAGCTCCATCGCATCATGAAATTCGTTTTGTGTATCGAAGATATACGTCTCTAACAGTGCCTGTTTTGAAGGAATGTAGTTGTAGACATTCGCCACTTCGAAATTCAGTTCTTGGGCGATATCACGCATCGTAGTTGCCTTAAAGCCCTTTCTATGAATTAGTTTCAATACGACTGCGAAGAAGCGTTCTTTCTTGGCGCTATTTTTCATTTTAACCTATATGCCCCAAAAATAGAGAAAAGTTTGAGGATTATGAACAATTATATATATTTACATGAACATTTGTTCATATATAAAAACCTATGGAACCTAAAAAAACTTCATTTCCAGAGAAATTATTCGCTTGCTGGCATCCAGTGGGTTATAGTGAAGAAATTAAGCCCGACACTCCCTTTGGCACTTTTTTGTTGGACGAACCACTGGTCATCTGGCGAACGGTCGATGGGTCGGTCCATGCCATGCGTGATATCTGTATCCATAGAGGAACCGCTTTGTCCCTAGGTTGGATAAAAGATGATTGCCTTGTTTGTCCGTATCACGCTTGGCAGTTCGATAAGCAGGGAAAATGCGTAAAGATTCCACAAGCTCCGGATGTAGCTATTCCTTCAAAGGCAAAAACCCCTGCATACCGTTGTCAAGAAAGATATGGCTTGATTTGGGTTGCCTTGGAAGATGCTGCCTATGAATTGCCAGATATTCCCGAGTTTGGAACAGACACCTGGAAATGGGTCAAAACAGGTCCGTTTGATTGGAATAGCGATAGCTCAAGACAAGTGGAGAATTTTACCGATTTTGGCCATTTCCCATGGGTTCACCCTGGTTTACTGGGAGACCCAAACCGTCCCGAAGTTCCGGAATGCAAGGTCACGGTCAAAGATGCGGTGCTTCACTACTCAGTCGTGCGGCCAGAAGCTACCAATAGTGATGATTTTCCGGTTTTTGCCAATGAGGATGTCGTACAGCCCGAGCGCCAAAGTGTTTATGAATTACATCTGCCGTACACCATTGTGCTACGCCTGGGATGGGGCGGTGAAAAAGGTATGGTCTATTTTTTCGTTTCGCAACCGACTTCCAATACCAAATGTCGCGGATTCTGCCTGATCGGCCGCAACTATAATCTCGATGAACCCGATACAATTTTACAGGAGTTTGAGCAGGTTATCTTTGATCAGGATAAGCGTATTGTTGAATCACAGCGGCCCGAGCAGGTTCCTTTCGATTTTACCGAAGAGCTACATCTGAAATTTGATGCTGTAGCCATGAATTACAGGCGAACCATGAAAAAACAAAAATTGAGTTATTGATTGAAAAGCTTACCTTTCTCACTTAAACTTTTCAACTACCACCACAACACCAGCCCTATGAGAACCAAATTCCTGACACTCTTTTTTTCCTTTATAGGTCTTGCAATCTATTCACAGCATACAACACTGCTAAAGAATGTCAATGTTTGGGACGGAACAAGCAATGTGCTCAATACCAATGTCAGTGTACTCATCAAGGGCAACCTTATTCAACACATTTCAAAAACCATTTCCGAACCTGATGATGCCATCGTCATCGATGGAAAGGGGCACACCCTAATTCCAGGCTTGTCGGATGCCCATGTTCATTTGTCGGCCACCATGAGCGATAAAGAATCTAGAAATGAAGCGCATTGGATGTATACTGCCGTTAGGACGGCCAAAGCGGCCGAGAATTTTTTGATGTTGGGTTTCACCACAGTTCGTGATTTGGGAGGTCCGGTTTTTGGCATCAAAAGAGCAGTAGATGAAGGCCTGATTCCCGGACCTCGTATTTACCCTTCAGGAGCCTATATTAGCCAGACATCAGGGCATGGTGATTTCCGCAGTTCCAATGAGCCCAGCGTTCAATTGTCAGGAGGACAAATGCATCCGTCAGATTTATTGGGCTGGTCTTTCGTGGTGGATGGGGTACCGGAAGTATTAAAGGCGGCAAGGGAGAACTTGAGAAAAGGAGCGACCCAACTGAAAGTTATGGCCGGTGGCGGCATTTCCTCTGATTTCGACCCCATTCACTCTGTACAATTCACCCTTGAAGAACTAGAAGCGGCAGTACAGGCAGCAGCTGATTGGGACACCTACGTTGCGGTTCACATTTATGAATCCAAAGGTGCCATTCGAGCCTTAAAGGCAGGCGTTAAATGTCTTGACCATGGGCATCTCATCGATGAAGAAACCATTAAATTGATCAAAGCGAAAGACGCATGGCTTGTACCACAAGCCTTTTGGACCGAGACCCCAGCAAGTTTCTGGGTTCCTGGAAAAGACACGATACCAGAACCCTTGCTCAAAAAAATAAAGCCTGTACTAGAAGGAACGGACCATGTTTTTAAGCTAGCGAAAAAATATGACATCAATGTAGGGTTTGGTTCTGACGCCTATGGAGATCTAGGTTACGAATCGTACGCCCTAAAAGAATTTACAACCCGTACCAAATGGTATTCGCCTTTGGAGGTTCTGAAACAAGCTACCTCCGGCAATGCACGTCTATTCTCGCTCTCAGGAAAAATCAATCCGTATACGGAAGGAAGACTAGGTGTCATAAGAGCTGGTGCCTATGCCGACCTTCTTATTTATGAAGGTAATCCATTGGAGAATATTGACATCGTCGCCGATCCTGAAAAGTATCTGAAATTTATTATGAAAGATGGGAAGATTTTCAAAAACAAGTTATAAGGTAATTTTTATACTATAACTGCTGATAAGGATAGTTGTGAAGCCATAAAACATAAGTAACTTACTTGCCATATAATAGTTGGATACTTGTATTCTACAAACCAAAAACGTCATCTGAAATTAAACAATATGAAGAAAATGATATTTCGATTCGCTACACTTGCCTTTTTGTTTTTAGGCTTTGTAGCATGTAAAGAAAAGGCCGACAAGAAGAGTACTTCAAGCGAAGCCGGCGCCGCCCAACCTATGGAATCAACTGAAAAAGCCCAGGTGGGCGGATTGGCCCTCTATACTGTTCGCGACGCTATGACCGAAGATGCGAAAGCGACCTTGAAAACCGTGGCCGAAACCGGTTATCAAAATATTGAAGCTGCCGGATATGCCGATGGAATGTACTATGGCATGTCGCCCGAGGATTTTCAGGCTTATTTGAAAGAACTCCATTTGCGTCCTATAAGCACACACCAAAGCAGTGTCACCCTGGACAATGCAGAACAGGAGATGGCTGACGCCAAAGCCGCAGGATTTCAATATTTTGTCGTTCCGATCCCACCCATGGGATTATTCAATTATGACAATGAGACCAACACCATGAGCATGACCGGTGGAGCAAAGAATTTAGCGGAAATCATTGATGCGCTAGGAGAAAAAGCACATGCCGCTGGACTTCAATTATTGTACCACAACCATGACTTTGAATTTATGGAGGATGCTGACGGCATCGTGCCGATCGATTATTTGCTGGACCACTGCAATCCGGATTTGGTCAACTTTCAAATGGACCTCTTTTGGGTCACCAAGGCTGGCGCGGATCCGGTGGCCTACTTTGAAAAATATCCCGGACGCTTTAAAATCTGGCATGTCAAGGATATGGATGACGAAGGGAAGTTCGCCCCGGTGGGCAAGGGCACAATCGATTTTGCCAAAATATTAGCAGAAAAGGAAAAATCAGGTATGGAGTACTACATGGTAGAGCAAGACATGACGTTCACCATGAAACCCCTCGAAGCCATTAAGGTTAGCCATGAAGGGATTAAGAATTTAGGCTTTAACTAAACCGTGGTGATTATGAAGACGACATCCACTCTATTCAAGAATCTCCTTACTTTTGGGTTACTGATTGTAACTATCAGTTGTTATTCCCAAGAATTCTCGGGAAACCAGAAGGATATCGATCAAATTCTCCAAAACGCGCAAGACTTCTCTAGCTATGTGGTTGGGGCCAATTATGAGATGATCGTTGAATCATACACCGAGGACGCCAAACTATTTCCTAACAATATGAAAATACTCGAGGGAAAAGAGGCCATATTGAACTACTGGAAATTGCCGGAAGGAGTCCAAACCACTTACCATAAACTCATGCCCTCGGAAGTAAAGGTCATCGGCGATGAAGCTTATGACTATGGCTATTATGAAGGAAAAACCAAACGCGCCAACGGCGAAGAAAGTAGTTGGAAAGGAAAATATGTGGTTATTTGGCGCAAGGTGGAAGGTGACTGGAAAATGTATCTTGATATTTGGAATGCCGTGAAATAATCCACTACCCTAACGCCTGGGCTATATCATCTATGATATCATCAATATGTTCTAAACCAACAGAAACCCTAACCATACCATCTGTAATACCCGTTTCTGCCCGTTCTTCAGATGTTAGTTTGCTATGGGTTGTCGAGGCTGGGTGCGTAACAATGCTTCTTGAATCACCCAAGTTGGCGGATAGCGACAATAATTTGATCGAATCAAAGAATCGCTGACCTGCTGTCAACCCTCCTTTTACTTCGAATGCGACCACGCAACCACCTGCTTTCATTTGCTTTTTGGCAATCCCATACTTGGGATGCGATTTTAAAAATGGGTATTTCACCCAATTCACTTGGTCATGATCTTCTAAAAAAGTGGCTAGTTTCAGTGCATTTTCACAATGACGGTCCACACGCACCGCCAAAGTCTCTAAACTTTTTGACAAGACCCATGCGTTAAAAGGAGAAAGTGCTGGACCCGTAATTCTTGAAAAGCGATATATCTTATCAACCAATGCCGATTGCCCGACCGTGACACCGGCCAAAACCCTACCTTGACCATCCATTAACTTCGTGCCCGAATGAATGACTAAATCAGCACCGAATTTAATGGGTTGTTGCAAGTATGGTGACGCAAAACAATTGTCAATGACCAAAATAAGATTGTGTTTTTTGGCAATGTTTCCAAGCATTTCCAAATCCAAGACATCCACTCCAGGATTGGTCGGTGTCTCGGCATAAATCAATTTGGTTTTCGGAGTGATCAGTTCCTCAAGGCCATCCAACTCATCAATCTTAAAGTACGTGTGTAAGATATTCCACTTTGGAAAAAAAGAACTGAATAACGAATGCGTTGAACCAAAAATACTTCGCGCCGATAAAATATGGTCACCACCTTCCAATAAAGCAGCCAAAGTCGAGAATACAGCGGCCATTCCTGAAGCAAAGGCGAAACCGGCCTCTGCACCTTCCATTTGACAGACCTTATCCACAAATTCGGACGAATTCGGATTCGAATATCTAGAATAGATATTACGCTCTTTCTCTTCTGCAAATGAAGCACGCATATCTTCGGCATCCTCAAACACAAAACTTGAAGTCATGTAAAGGGGCACCGAATGCTCGAGATGCTGCGAACGTTTCAGTTGGTTTCGTATAGCGTTGGTTTCGAACTTATTTTTACTCATGTATTCAACTTTATTTGGTTTTGGCTTTGCTTCACCTTGTATTGGCTTTGGCTACGCTTGACCTGGTTTTGGCTTCGGCTACGCTCAGTCAACAGTTTGAAATACCATCTTACAATTCGGTGACTGAGCGGAGCCGAAGTCATCCTTTTTCGGCAATTCTTAAAATATCTCCAAAAACGCCTCTGGCAGTTACTGCCGCTCCCGCCCCAGCTCCTTGAATGACCAAGGGATTCTGCCCATATGATTCCGTATAAATCTCTATAATGGAATCCGAACCCTTGACCTGACCTAACGCGCTCTCCTTAGGCACTGAAACCAGTTCAACATCCAGCACCCCTTTTTCTTTTTGGAGGTTCCCATGCAAGTCCCCCACATAACGCAGTACATGATTCGGTTTTTGATTCTTCTTGATTTCATTGAACTTGTCATCCAACATATTCAAATGCTCTAGAAAGTAGGCCACTTCTCCTTGTTGTAACTGCTCTGGAATCAGGTTTTGAATCTGAATGTCCGTAAACTCGTTGCTCAGCTCCAACTCACGGGCCAAAATCAATAGTTTCCTTCCCACGTCGTTGCCGGATAAATCCTCTCTAGGGTCCGGCTCGGTAAAGCCTTTATGCATCGCATCTTTTAATATCTGGGAAAAGGGTGCGTTGACTTCCGAAAACGTATTGAAAATATAGCTTAATGAACCCGAAAAAACACCTTTGATCCTCGTGATATTCTCACCTGACAGGTGCAACAATTTAATGGTGTCGATCAGCGGTAGGCCAGCGCCCACATTGGTTTCATACAAATACTGCTTTTGATTCTTCGTCAGTTCTTCACGAAGTAACTGATAGTAATCAAAACCCAAAGTGTTTGCTATTTTGTTCGAGGAAACCAGATCAAAACCATTCTCCACAAAGTCGAAGTAATGTGCCACAAAATCCTGATTCGCCGTATTGTCCACTGCAATCAGGTTTTCTAAATGGTTTTCTTTTGCAAAATTAAAGATATCCCTCATCTTGTATTCGGCTCCTCTTGACTCGATTGCCGATTTCCATGATTTAGGAATTCCTTTTTTACTCAAAAGCAGTTTTCTTGAATTGGCCACGGCAAACACATTCAAATCGATTCCTTTTCGCTTGGATATACTTTCTGATGATTTTAAGATCTGGTCGATAAGGGTCCCCCCAACATTACCATGGCCAAATATCGCAAGGTTCACCTTTTTGATAATACCGAAAATCTGACCGTGCATGACGTTTAAGGCTTTGTGAAGGTCTGCTTTTTTCAAGACTAGACTTACATTTTTTCCCGATATCGTATTATTAAAAAGCAATGGAACGATTTGATTTTTAATCAGGGCATTATAGGGTTTATGAAAAGTGCTCAGGTCTTGCCCTACTATGGATACCACTGATACGTCATTGATTACCGTAATCATATTGATATCCTTGGATTTGAAATCCCTTGAAAACTCTTTTTCCAAAGCCTGTTTGGCCCTTATGGCATTAGGTTCGTTCACCACTAACCCGATTCCGCGTTCAGAGGAACCCTGGGATATAATACTGACATTGATGTTCTTTTCCTCCAGGGCTCTAAAGATACGGGCGTCGATCCCCACTTTTCCCAAAAGTCCCCTACCCTCAAGATTGACCAAGGCCACATCTTCGATGATGGAAAGGGATTTAATACCATCTTTGCTTGATTTTGCACTGATCAAGGTACCCTCATTGTCATTGTTGAAAGTATTGAGAATTCGCAACGGGATGTTCTTCTCGATCAACGGGATAATCGTCTTTGCATGCAAAATGGTAGCACCGAAATTCGCCAGTTCGTTCGCCTCTTCATATGACAAGTTCGATAGCCTCTTGGCTTCTGGCACAAAATCGGGGTTGGCCGTGTAAATTCCATCAACATGGGTATAATTCTGCAGCTCTTCGGCATCTAGAAAATTCGCGAGCAAGGCCGCGGAATAGTTACTGCCATTTCTGCCCAAGGTCGTTGTTTCGCCTTCCAAGGTAGCGGCAATAAAGCCGGTAAATACTGGAACTATGTCGGACGTCAATGATGAAAACGTTTGCAACACATTTTCTTTCGAAACATTTTCCAATAACTTGGCATCCCCGAACGTATCATCTGTTTTGAACAGTTCCCTGGCGTCTATGAACTTGGCATTTATGTTTTCCCCGATCAACAGTTTAGTTAACAACTTACCGGAAATCAATTCCCCATAGGCCAACACCTCATCCTTGATTTTTGCGCTATAATCGCCTAATAGGGAAACCCCTTCGAAGAGCTTTGCCAAACTTTTGAATTCCTGAGAGAGATTGACGTTGCCGAAGGTGTGTTGCTGGTACTTTTCGAATGCCTCAAAATCCTTGATATAATTTTTTCCTTGTGCTGCTTTATTGAGCATCGCCTCCAGCTGATCGGTAGCCTTTTCCCGAGCCGATAGTACCACAGCAATATTTTCATTTGCCGCAACCTTTGATTGTACGATTTCCAAGACCCTACCGATGCCTTCGCCATTACTTAGTGATTTTCCGCCGAATTTCAGAACCTTGACTCGCTTCGACTTCCCGTTTTGGTTGAAAATGCCCGAGAGAAGTTTTTGCAATTGCTCAAATTCGATCAAGAAGGCGTCATGACCATGAAGTGATTGTATCTCACCATAGGTCACATTGCTATTGGCCTGGGCAATCTGCTTGAAAGTCTCCTTGTTTTCCTTGGCGGTAAAAAACAAGTCCGAATCCACTCCGACGATATGAATATTGGTATCGCTATTTTGAAGGTTTTTAAAATTTTCATCGCCATTACGAGTCACATCGATGGTCTTCAGCAGTTGGTTCATGAGCTTATAGGCGGAAAGCTGAAATCGTTCTTGTAGCTTTTTACCGTGATGCATCAACCAACTTTCCACATTGAACACCTGCAGTTCTTCATTGGTACTCCTTTTAAAGCGTTCCTTGAAAGACTCAGGTGTACGATAGCATAACATGGCATGCATTCGCGCATCATGAACGGGTTGCTTTGAATTCACCAAAAACTGTTCTTGAATCTGACAGTTGGCAATTAACCAGTCGGTAGATTTCCAATCGGAGGCGACGGGAATCAGATGCTGGATCAGTTTCGGGTTCAAAACCGCCATTTCCCAAGCGATGCCGCCACCTAAAGAACCCCCGATAACCGCAAAAAGGGAATCGATATGCAAGCCTTTCAAACCCTCTAAGAAAATATGGGCAATGTCACCCGCAACAAAATCCTTATAGTTTTCGATGGTGAATTTGTCGTATCCATTCCCTGGAATATTGAAGGATAGAATGGTATACTTTTTCGTATCGATACACTTACCCTCCCCGATCAAAGAAGCCCACCAACCTTCTTTCCCGGTGACATTCGAATTTCCGGTCAACGCGTGATTCACTAATACAATAGGCGCCTCGTGTAGCTTTTTTCCAAAAAGCTGATAGGATAACTCGATGTCTTGCGTTACACCGCTGATGGTTTTATAGTTTGCTATTTTTAGGTGGTGGAGCATATATTAAAGGTATGGTTCTGTCATATCGAGCGGAGTCGAGATACAGTCAACTAGTTATTTCGACTTCGCTCAGCCGACTCTATTTCATGACTGAGCGAAGCCGAAGTGACTTTCCTAAGCTAAAATCGACTTGTCGATCGAAGCGAAAGCATTCTCTAAATCTGATTTTAAATCTTGTATATCTTCTAACCCTACCGATAGGCGTATTAGGTCTTGACCGACACCGGCAGCCTCTTGTTGTTCTGCTGTTAGTTGTTGATGTGTTGTACTTGCCGGATGGATAATAAGTGACTTTGTATCACCGATATTCGCCAATAACGAAAATACCTTCGTGGCATCGGTTAATTTCTTGGCTGCTTCAAACCCGCCTTTAACTCCAAAAGTCACCAAGCCACTTTGCCCTTTTGGCAAATACTCTTGTGCCAGATCATAGTACTTGTTACTCTTGAGTCCCGGATAGTTCACCCATGCGACTTCTTCCCTTCCTTCTAACCAAGTGGCCAATTCCAAAGCATTGGCGCTATGCTGCTTTATCCGTACCGGCAAGGTTTCCAAACCTTGAATAATTTGGAACGCATTGAACGGACTCAATGCTCCGCCGAAATCACGCAATCCTTCCAAAATCAACTTAAATGTAAATGCAGCAGCGCCTAAAGCTTCGCTATACACCAAACCATGATACCCTGCGGAAGGTTCGGTAAACTCTGGGAATTTCCCGTTGGTCCAATCGAAGGTACCGGCGTCGACTATCGCTCCCCCAAGAGAATTGCCCTGACCACCAATATATTTGGTAAGTGAGTGGATCACTAGGTTTGCGCCGTGCTCAATAGGATTCAACAATCCCGGAGTAGCCACCGTATTATCTACGATAAAAGGCACTTTTGCTGCTTTGGCTTCTTTAGAAATCGCCTTTAAATCTAAAACATCCAACTTCGGATTCCCTAAAGACTCTACAAAAAAGGCTCTGGTGTTCTCTTGAACTGCCTCCCCGAAACTTTCAGGTTTTGAAGCATCAACAAAGGTGGTGGTAATGCCCAATCTAGGCAAAGTAACGTTCAATAAGTTAAAGGTGCCTCCATACAAACTACTGGAAGCAACGATATGGTCTCCTGCTTTCAAAAGCGTCAATAAGCCTGTGGAAATGGCCGCTGTACCAGAAGCAAAGACCACGGCTCCCACGCCTCCTTCTACTGCCGCCAATCGATCCTGTAATATTTGATTGGTAGGGTTGTTCAATCGGGTATAAATAAAACCAAGTTCGGCTAGCGAAAAGAGATTCGCGGCGTGATCGGTATCATTGAAAACATACGAAGTGGATTGATAAATAGGCACTGCTCGCGTACCCCCTGTTTGTGTTGTGTCATGACCTGCATGTAAGGCATTTGTTGCTAATCTTTGATTGCTCATAATAGTACATTTTGCGCGTCCGTTTTTTTATTGGAACACTGGTTCTTACTAGATTTCCGCCTCCGCGGGAATCACAAAAAATCATTAAAAGCCAAACCCAAGCTAGCCGACATTGCAGCAAGGTTAAATCAAAAAGTTATAAGAAAGCGAATAGATTGTATGAACAATCTGTTTTGCGTTATCTGCCCATTGATCAACGGATAGAATTTAGCACCTTCTTGATCCCGATAGCTATCGGGAGGAGTCAAGGGTTGCTAAGGCTTCAAAGGGTCTAATCCCTCCACCTTTCTTGATAACTATTCAATACGTGTTTGAACTTTGAGACCACAAATAAAAGTCAGAATTGTTTAAAAACCTAATGATTTGGAAAAATTTCACAAAAATCCCAGTCTTTTACTAGGGTAGCATACCGCCTCCGGTCTTCTTGATTTCGAGAAAGGAAACTAGTTTGTTAGCAGCTCTATTTCCTACTATTGAAATCTGTTGTAACTTGTAGTTGTCTGCATGTGTTGGCACCAATGAATTTGAAATTAAAAACCAATAGACATGAAAGTTACAGCTGAAAAAAATGAAAAAGTCGCTCATATGATATTTGCATCCATTTATCCACTTTACTTGAATAGGCTAGAGAAAAATGGTAAAACAAAAGAAGAACTAGACCATGTAATTAAATGGTTCACTGGTTTTGATCAAGAGGCTTTACAAG
Organism: Maribacter corallii; assembly: GCF_047345415.1. Classification (NCBI taxonomy): domain Bacteria; kingdom Pseudomonadati; phylum Bacteroidota; class Flavobacteriia; order Flavobacteriales; family Flavobacteriaceae; genus Maribacter; species Maribacter corallii. The sequence goes on along the minus strand of NZ_JBLFEP010000006.1, from coordinate 179,788 downwards.
CACTTATTGATGAAAAAGCAACATTTAGAACATTTTTTCAAAAAGCTAAAATAAATCCAAACGCACACTTGATCAAAGGAGTCGTTTGCGGGTATCGAATTGAGGAAATAGCGGATGAATTTGAAGTCTACAAACAATGTAGACGTATGGAAAAACTTATTGACGAATTGGCAAAAGGTCGAAAAATGGACAGAATTTTGCGCGAAGAAAAAAAGTAGAAACCGCTGCCAACAGCACCTGAACTCCTTTAACAACGGCCTCACCACACCGTTACCTACTCCAACACCGAAAACTCAATACTTGAATCGGTAAACACCGTATGGGTTTGGGTTTTAAAATCTTCTTCGTCCGCCTTAAAAATATTCTCCACATAGGTCTGCGGATTCAGATCTATCAGTGGAAACCAGGTACTCTGTACTTGTATTTGAAGTTTATGTCCTTTTTTAATGGTGTGAAACACATCTTGCAATTTAATGTTCACCTCGGTTTTTGCATTCGGAACAAAAGGCTCGGGATTTGTAAAACTGTTTCTAAAACGACCTCGCATCACTTCACTGCGTACCATCAGATGGTAATTGCTCATTTTTAAATGATCTTGCATTTCTTCATTAGTTTCCGTTTCGGCAGGATGCACGTCGATGACCTTTACAATCCAATCCGCAGCATCGCCTGTCGTAGCTACTTTGAGTTTGGCTAAAATATCTCCTGCAAGGGTCAAATCCTCTTCCAAAACTTCGGTTTCAAAAACAAGCACATCAGCGCGTCGAGCGGCAAAACGCTGATCGTCAGTCATATACTTTCTGGGCGTAAATACCGACTTTACATCCTCCGAATAGGGCACCGGTTTTTTGATATTGCTCATAAATTCAATTCCCACTTCAGCTTTCCGCTCTGGGGTTAATTCTTGATTTTCCGATAAGAACATATCCTTTTTGACTACTCCTTCCGGAGGCCAAGTATCGTATTGCTTCCATTCCTTTCTTCCGGAATCAAACACATAGGCTTCTGGAAGTCCGCTGTTCTTATCGCCATTTCCCTTAAGAAAATGATCAAAGAACTTGGTTTCGATATTTTCCTGAAAAAATTCTGAAATGCCATCTCCGAAATAGTAATTCCCCACAACCGTACGTCCATCACGCTTTGACCAGCGCCCATGATCCCAAGGACCGAATACCATGGTATTATAATTTCCTTCATTGTATTTTTCAATATTCTTGTAAGTCTCCAAGGGACCGTATAGATCTTCCGCATCGAACCAACCGCCCACAACCATAGTCGCCACATGCGATTTCACGTCCTTTAAATGTTGAATAAGCCCTCGACTTTGCCAAAGTTCATCGTAATTGGGGTGTTCTTTTAATTCATTCCAAAAGAAATCATCGGTCATTTCATCTGGTGCTATCGATACCACGTCTTTAATATCGTATTCAAAAAAGGAATTCAAATTTTTAAGCGGGCCTTTATCCAAAAAGAACTGGTACTGATCTTCGGTCTTTAAATCAGGTAGGCCGTACCAAGCCGTATCAATGGGCTGGTCACCATTGGGCCTTGGGGTACCAAATAAGGAAGTAGCCCTAAAATAACTCAATAAATAAGCTCCGTTATGATGGAAATCATCAAAAAAGAAATCCCCGATACTAGCTTGCGGAGAAGCGGCCTTCAATGCCGGATGGGCATCTACCGTAGCGTAAGTGGAATAGAACCCGGGGTATGAAATTCCCCAAATACCTACACGTCCGTTGTTGTTTTCCACATTATTGACCAACCATTCAATGGTGTCATAGGTATCCGAACTTTCATCCACGTCTTCATTCGATGTTTTGTTCGGAATGTAGGCCCGCATGTTCTCATAATGCCCTTCACTCAACCAACGTCCTCTAACATCTTGATACACGACAATATAGCCTTCTTGCATCATATGGATATTAGGACCTATTTTTTCTTTGAATTGCCCTTCACCATATGGTCTTGAACTGTACGGGGTGCGTTGCATAATGATGGGATACTTTTTGGAAGTATCCTTTGGGGAATAAACGGTGGTATGTAGCTTGACCCCATCACGCATTTCAATGGCAACCTCATTCTTGGTATAATTGTCGGCCACATAGGTTTTTGAGATTTCCTCTGCTTCCGGCTTGACGGTTTTGACACAAGAACCGACACACAACATAACAAGGGTTATCAATGAGAGGGCTAACTTTCGCATAGTGATGATTTAAGTTTCCCTAAAACTACTAAAGAAAAAGCAGGGATGAAAAAAGCCCGACAATCAAATTGCCGGGCTTCACATAATTTACTACTTTCTTCTAGAGTTTGAATGCCTTTTTAATAGCCTCTACCCTATCGAGTTTCTCCCAAGTGAACAGTTCCACTTCCTTTTCGACCCGGCCGTTATAGGGAGATTCAAAAATCTTAGTGGTGATTCTAGGCTCTTTACCCATATGACCATAAGCCGCGGTTTCTAGATAAATCGGATTTCTTAGTTTCAGTCTTTTCTCAATCGCGAACGGTCTCATATCAAATAGCTTTTCAACCTTCAATGCAATTTCGCCATCGGTCAAATCAACCTTAGCCGTTCCATAGGTATCCACAAAAATAGAAGTTGGCTCAACCACACCGATAGCATAACTGACTTGCACCAATATCTCATCCGCGACACCCGCAGCCACAAGGTTTTTTGCCGCATGTCTGGCCGCATAGGCCGCACTGCGATCCACCTTACTCGGGTCTTTTCCGCTAAAGGCGCCACCACCGTGTGCACCCTTGCCCCCATAGGTGTCCACAATTATTTTTCGACCTGTAAGGCCTGTATCTCCATGTGGGCCCCCGATAACAAACTTTCCGGTTGGATTGATATGGTATTTAATCTGGTCATCGAACAGATTCTGTATTTTCTTCGGCAGCTTCTTCTTGACCTTCGGAATCAAAATCTCAACGATATCCTTTTTGATCTTTGCCAACATCTTCGCATCGTTTTTGTGGAAGGCGTCATGCTGGGTGGACACCACAATAGTATCGATTCGTTGCGGTACATTATCATCGGAGTACTCGATCGTTACTTGCGACTTGGCATCCGGCCTGAGGTAATCAATTTCCTTTCCTTTACGCCGTAAATCGGCCAAAACCTGCAATATTTTATGCGAAATATCAAGGGCCAACGGCATGTAATTTGCCGTTTCATTGGTGGCATACCCAAACATCATACCCTGGTCACCGGCCCCCTGCTCTTCTTTCTTACCGCGGTCAACACCTTGATTGATCTCTTTTGATTGCTCGTGAATCAATGAAATCACACCACAGGAATCCCCACTGAATTGGTAGGCGCCCTTGGTGTATCCAATTTGATTGATGACCGTTCGTGCAATATGCTGCACATCGAGATAGGTATCACTTTTCACTTCGCCCGCCAATACTACTTGACCTGTGGTCACCAGGGTTTCACAAGCCACTTTACTCTCAGGGTCAAAAGCCAAAAAACTATCCAGTAGGGCATCACTTATTTGATCGGCAACTTTATCAGGATGCCCCTCACTAACGGATTCAGATGTAAATAAATACGACATAATAATCAAAAAATCTGCGAAGGATAGGCCGTAATGCTTTGAGAAGTGTGATAGTAGCTTGCTAATATCAACTGCTTTAGCATTTTTGCACCCTGAAGGCTCCAGGGTCTAGAGGTTGCAATCAGTCAAATCCTTCCTCTTGGTTCAGGTGCAAAAATATGAAAATAGTTTTGTTGCCGATATGAATCGGTAAAGAATTGCCGCTAAAAAGAGCGGTTCGAAAAAGGAAGGCTTATGACAACAGTGGCCCCCACGGGCTTCAATCCGAAAATAATGGGTAGAAATAAATTTAAAGCCTTATTTCATCGATGATTTTTTGAGTGAACTCGATATACTTTGTATATTGTATGCTATCGATTTTATGCGGAGTAACTAACCATCATTATAGCTTTAAAGTATGCATATAGCCGTTGCGGGAAATATTGGGGCGGGAAAGACCACATTGACAAAATTACTTTCCAAACATTATAAATGGGAAGCGCACTTCGAAGATGTGGTAGACAATCCTTATTTGGATGATTTCTATACCCAAATGGAACGCTGGAGTTTCAACTTACAGATTTATTTTTTGAATCACAGATACCGCCAAATCTTGAAAATAAGGGAATCGGGCAAGAATATCATTCAAGACCGTACCATCTACGAGGACGCCTATATTTTCGCCCCTAACCTCCATGCCATGGGGCTGATGACCAACCGTGATTTCACCAATTACTCGAGTTTATTCGAATTGATGGAGAGTTTGGTTCAACCTCCCGACCTCCTGATTTACCTCAGAAGTTCGATTCCGAATTTGGTCAAGCAGATTCATAAACGTGGCCGTGACTATGAGAATACCATATCCATTGATTACCTCAGTCGTCTCAATGAGCGCTATGAGGCTTGGGTGCACGGGTACGAAAAAGGCAATCTTCTGGTAATAGATGTCGATGACCTTGACTTCGTGGATGAACCTGAAGACCTAGGTCATGTCATCAACAAGATCGATGCCGAAATCAACGGTCTGTTCGAACTTAAATAAAACCGTTTTCCTTGGCGTGTTCAATGGCTTGTTCGCTTGTACGAACCAACACCATGGGTACTAGGGAAAAAGAGTCGATCAAGGCCTGTATTCGGCGTATTTTCTTTTTATGGTTGACCGTGCGCAAGTAAATGGCCAAAATTCGATTTGGGTTTTTCTCGGCGATATCCTTATAAATATCGGCATCCTTCTCACCACTATCACCGATCAAGATAAATTTTAACTGCGGATAGGTGCTCAAAATATCCAGGATCTCATTCTGTTTGTGTGGCTTTTTTGATTTTCCAGGTCGAAAACTTGACATGCTGCGCAGCAGTATGGGGCCTTTTGGAAAGTTGTTCTCGGTCAAGAAGAAATCAAGGTAGCGATACAAGTTCCATGGGCTATGACTCACATAGAAAATGGGATTCGCATTTTTGCCTGATTTTCCAAGGTGGAACGTATGATATAGTTCAGCCGCTCCTTTCAAAGGTACTCTTTTCGCAGCATTCTTAAAGAAGGTATTGACAATGACCCGCCATTTCAAAAGCGATACCACGCCAGTATGTAAAATGGTATCGTCAATATCGCTCACGACGCCATATTCGATTTTTTCAGAAGGAATAAGTACTTCCCCTGGAAATCGGTTCGCCCTCGAAATTTCATGCTTCAAATCCGTTGCTTCAAACGCCAGTTCGCAGGTTACCCAGCCTTCAGAATTGGTCAAGCTGAGCAAGTTATCAGCCTGCACATCGAACTTGTAGTAGCCCTCATGATCCGTTTCGGTATAGAATACCCGATTGTCGGGCAAGGTCAGACGAAGCTTGGTATGTTTCACCTCATCGGTCTCGAACCGCTTGAACGAATTCCAGAATAAACGGAACAAACCCTGATGGGCCAAATCGATTTTTTCATCCTCCAAGGCGCGGCCCCTGACATACAAATGGGTATCGGTTCCATAGCTCTGAAAGCTGATGATCTGCAGTTTGTCTCTCTTACCGAATAGTGCCATTACTTCAAATATAGAAAAGCTTCAAAGGACATTCCTCACAGGTTGGTTAAAAATTAACCTGTTCCCTCATTAAAAGGGTTCGTTCCCTCAATACTCATTGCTTATCGTGGCATACTGTTCTAGATTGAACTACATAAACAACCCATCATTTCCTAAAGACTACCGACGCTTTTAAATTTTATGTAAACCGAGTTCTTGAAATGGACTCAAAAATCAAAAAGAAATGGAACTTAAAAAAAATCCGAAAAAAGATTTGAATCGAAACAGTGGAATGTATTTCGTTGTTGGCCTCTTCTCCGTATTGATGCTGACCTACGTGGCATTGGAATGGAAAACCTTTTTTGAAACACCAGACTATAGTATTTCCATGAATGTGGATGAAGAGCTAATTGAAGAGATTGAACTATTTGAAATAGAAACTCCACCTCCTCCAAAAAAAATTACGACTCCTCCCATTATAGAAGTTATACCTGACGAAGAGGAAACCATTGAGACGGTTATTGAAGTTATAGAACCGGAGCCGGATACGGTCATCGAAACATTAGAAGATATAGATTTCGAAAAAGTGGTTGAAGAACCAAAAGTTGATTGGATTAACATTGAAGAAGTACCTGTTTTCCCTGGATGTGAAAATGATCAGGACAAACGCGCATGCTTCCAGAAAATGATGAACAAGCATATCTCAAAAGCATTTAAATATCCGGAAATGGCTCAGGAAATGGGTATTCAAGGAAAAGTATTTACTCAATTCACTATCCAAAAAGATGGAACCATAAGTGGAATCAAGTTAAGAGGACCACACCAAATTTTAGAAAAAGAAGCTGGAAGAATAATCGGGAAACTCCCTCAAATGAAACCCGGAAAACAGAGAGACAAAAACGTGAAAGTAGCCTTTACGATTCCTATCAACTTCAGACTCAATTAAAAGCATATGACGATCAACCCTATATAGTAAATAAAGATGGTTTTATTTATACGGTTCTATACCTCAGATAAGCAATAGCCTTAATCAAGAAAGCCATCCGACGTCTGTCAGATGGCTTTCAATATCCAATGAAAAACTAAAGTCCTATTAATTGACTTCCTTTTCAATCACAATCTCCTTTTGTACGCCTTCAGTTCTTACTTCAGCATCTTTCATTTCTTGCAACTGGGCTTCCACTTCTACTTTGGTACCTGAAATGGTCTTCTCCTCGGTCACTTCTTCTCCATTCACAACTGATGTATAGGCAATTGTAGCTTCGGCCATATCATCATTTTCGACATTCATTGTGATGGTTTTTGAAACTTCTTCGGTAGTAGTTGCCATACCAGTGTCTACATCCATCGCGATACTTGGTGCAATAACCAAAGCAACAACGGACATCAACTTTAATAGGATATTCAAAGAAGGTCCGGAAGTATCCTTGAACGGATCACCAACGGTATCACCTACCACAGCTGCTTTATGCGCATCTGTACCTTTTTTACCTTGTTCCTCAATCATCTTTTTAGCGTTATCCCAAGCACCACCAGCATTGGACTGGAAAATCGCCATGAGCACCCCACAAGTTGTAACTCCCGCTAGAAGTCCACCCAACATTTCGGCACCACCTATAAATCCGACGGCAACCGGTACGGCAATCGCCAATAGTCCAGGCAATACCATTTCTTTAATCGATGCTTGCGTGGAAATCGCAACACATTTATCATATTCGGCAACGCCGTCAGCAGCATCAAAAGTAGCACGCTGTTCAGGGGTCGCTTTTGACATATCGGAATCAACAGCCCTCATTACTTCAAGGGCCGCTTTCAATTGTGGAATATCCCTAAACTGACGTCGTACCTCTTCGATCATGGCCATTGCGGCACGACCAACTGCATTCATTGATAATGCAGAGAATACGAATGGAAGCATTCCTCCCACCAACAGACCAGCCATTACGGTCGGTTTTGAAACATCAATTGCAGTTACGTTTGCAGTTTGCATAAAGGCAGCAAATAAGGCCAAAGCCGTTAAAGCTGCGGAGGCAATCGCAAATCCTTTACCAATGGCAGCCGTTGTATTTCCTACTGCATCCAATTTATCCGTTCTTTCCCGTACTTCAGGCTCAAGTTCCGCCATTTCAGCGATACCTCCTGCATTATCGGAAATCGGTCCGTAGGCATCAACCGCCAATTGGATTCCGGTATTGGCAAGCATCCCTACTGCAGCAATCGCGATACCATATAGTCCGGCAAAGTGATGCGAAACCAAGATCGCAGCAGCGATCAATAAAATAGGGAACATCGTAGACATCATACCTACCCCGAGGCCAGCAATGATATTGGTCGCTGCGCCGGTTTCGGATTGTCTCACAATAGCGTTTACGGGTTTTGTACCTGTACCTGTATAATACTCGGTTACTTTACCTACTGCCAAACCAGCAACCAAACCAGCTATTACAGCGAAGAAAACACCCAACGCAGAATATTCGGTTCCTCCGAAAGACCAGCTTTCGGGAAGCATCATGGTAATAATGAAATAAGAAGCGACCAACATCAAACCAGCAGAACCAAATTCGCCGATATTCAACGCAGTCTGTGGATTTCCACCATCCTTTACTTTCACAAAGAAGGTACCGATGATAGACATGATTATACCAATGGCAGCTAATACCAAAGGAAGATAAACAGCGCCCAAACCATCAAAAGCTCCTGCAAAAGCAGGGATTTGAGTAAACGCAGCACCCAATACCATGGTACCGATAATAGAACCTACGTATGATTCGAAAAGGTCAGCTCCCATACCGGCAACATCACCGACATTATCACCGACATTATCGGCAATCGTAGCAGGGTTTAGTGGGTGATCTTCAGGAATACCTGCTTCGACTTTACCTACCAAATCAGCGCCAACGTCGGCCGCTTTGGTATAAATACCACCTCCAACACGTGCAAACAAGGCAATTGAAGAGGCTCCAAGTGAAAATCCGGAAAGTACATTCAACACTTCACCGATGGCCCATCCTTGACCACTATACAACATGAACAATCCGCTTAATCCTAAAACACCAAGACCGACAACACCAAGTCCCATCACGGCACCACCTGCAAAAGCTACTTCCAAGGCTTTTCCAAGCGATTGTCTTGCAGCATTTGTGGTTCGCACATTCGCTTTGGTGGCGACTTTCATTCCAATAAATCCGGCTAAAGCCGAACAGATCGCCCCTACTATAAAAGAGACGGCCACCATACCGTTAGAGCCTTCTTCATTACTTCCTTTAAAGAATAAAAGAATAGCTACAGCCACTACAAAAATCGACAAGATCTTGTACTCGGCTTTCAAGAAAGACATTGCCCCATCGGCAATATTTTTTGCGATTCGAGCCATTTTGGCGTCACCGACTTCTTGCTTGCCTACCCATGCATTCTTCCAGGCCACATAGAGAAGGGCCACCACTCCGAATACAGGTAAAAATTTTACGATTAATTCCATTGTTGAGTTATTTATTTAGTTTTTTCTAACGGGGGCAAAAGTAGTGAAATCATAGAGAATAAAAAAAGCCCCATTTAACTATAAATGGGGCTTTTTTGGAGCTGAAATTTTAAATCGTGAAGGTGCGTTTCTTTTTGTGGTCACTCTCTTCGTAACGCTTCACACATTCGTGATAAATCTTAATTGCTTCCTTTGCGTCGCCCCACCCTCCGGTATCGACTTTCTTTTCCTCTAAGTCTTTATATACCTTAAAAAAGTGGGTAATCTCTTTTTTTCGATGTGGATTGATATCGCTGATATCGTTCTTCTTGTTCCAAACAGGGTCGTTCACAGGAACACAGATAATCTTTTCATCCGGACCTTTTTCATCGGTCATGTGAAAAACACCTATGGGCTTTACTTCCATCACGACCATGGGATAGGTCGGTTCAGTGGTCATCACCAAGACATCCAACGGGTCTTTATCCAAGGCCAAAGTTTCTGGAACAAAACCATAGTCACCTGGATACATCATCGATGAAAAGAGTGTTCGGTCAAACCGAATTTTATGAAGGGTAAAATCGTATTCGTATTTATTTCTACTCCCTTTGGGGATTTCGATCAACACATCGAATGTTATTTCTTTTTTAGGCATTTTCGCTATTTTTTAGTCCGCAAAGATATTCTAACGTTTAAGGTACAACAATAGTATAGGTTTTACATGTAGGTTAAAAAAGTCTTCAACCATTTCGACTACCCATACCACCTTTACAAAGATGTCGGGAAAAGTAAGGCAACGTTAAAAGCTAAAACCAAAGGTACCTGTTATGGCAAATGGTCGCGCATTCGGGCTATCCAAATAATTGCCCCGAAAGTTGAAATCGATTCTGAGAATCCTAAAAATATTACCGATTCCTAATGAGTATTCATAATAAATTCTATCATCCGGTGCTTGTAACGGCGTGTTTATAGTAGCCGGTGCACTCAAGGCCATATTCGAATCGGATAGCTGCCCCCAAACCCCTCGAAGACCGATAATCTCCCTGAGATTGAATTTTCTAAGGAATGGTATTCTAGAAAACAGCCTTCCATTAAAGTTATGTTCCAAATGTACCGAAGCATAGGTATCGGTAACGAATTCATAAAAATCCAGATTGGCAAAGGTGCCATAGGTCGTGAAAAAAGTTTGATTGCCTGGCACAACATTCAGAAGACCTAAGGGTACATCCCCAAAAGTTTTACCAACCTCCACGGTACTGAACAAACGCCCAAAACCTCCTACTTGCCATGGTTGGCTATAAGAGAACTGCAACTTGCTATAATTGAAATCGCTATCCCAAACACCATCGATACCTTTGGTGTATTTCAATAATAGTGTGCTGTATTCATCATTGATGTCGCGACGTTCGACACCATACCCTATCGTTCGTTTGCCCGGGGTATAAATCAATAGGGCATTCACATCAAACTGTCGAATTTCAGAAGAAACCCCTGTATCAGCGCTTGCATCCACATAATCTAAGCTAAAGGCATCGGGCAAGGCCGAACGGAGTGTTCGAAAGGTGGACCCTAAACCAATACGGAAATTGGTCACCGGCTCCATTTCAAGGTTCAAAGCGCTTAAGTTGATACTCGTCAATCGGTTGTTGGCCCCTACCGTAAGTACTGCCGAAGAGGCAATACTCCTTCCTAAAACATCGTTGGTCGCGGTAAGGCTTCCTCCCAACTGCTCTACATCACGGCGATTGCCCCCAGATAAAATCAATCTGTTTTTCTTATCCAACAGAAATTTAGCGGATGCACCGTATTTGAACTTTTTATCCGTGAAACCATATGCCCCGTAACCTTCCAAACGCCAAGGGTCGTTTTCACCAAAATAGGTTCGCGCCCCTAATCGAACTCGTGGACCCTCGGCATCGTTAAAGCCAAAGACATCGTAGATGCGGCCTATATCCATATTCCACTTATCGATTTCCACATAACCAGAACCCAAAATACTCGCAAGATTGTAGTACGATTTGAATTTCGGGACTGTTTTCAGCGTATCGAGCAATTTGTAAATTCCAGATTCATCTTTATTCAGTTCTTCCAGACGATTCTTTTCCCAGAATGTGTCTTCCTGTATCACGGCATTCGGGTCGTATGGATTCTTATCCGCTTTATAAAAATCCTTGGTTTTTTCTATATCGAACTCGTAGTTATCATACACCGTGGTGCGCTTACCATAAATGCCGCGTGATTTTTCCTTTTTCTGATAACTGAAGTCACTCAACATATAGTCACGCTTCAACAGAAAAACCGAGTCGTTGACCACATCGAATTCCTGTTCAATATAAATCTCTTTTACCCAATTGATATTGGCGCTTTTGGTCACCTCGAGATTAATGTTCTTAATCGCATAGGTAGAATCGTTCACCCAAAAATCGCCCTTGAACGTCAATTCATTTTTTCTCCGTGGATAGTATACAATATTATAACACCATTTATTGTCGATAAATGCACTATCGCGCAACGCATAATTATAGGTATCTACGCCCGTTCGGGAAAGCGGACTTGTAAAACTCTTGTCAAAGAACTTCAGGTAATTATTGTAAATATCATAGTCTTGATAGAGGTCGGCGACAAAAGCGATTATGGCTTGGTTACTATCGAATCCTGAATTCTTGTTTCCCAAGATATTTTCCTTTTCCTCCTTTAGGATATTGTCGCCATGTACCTTGGAGAAGGTTTCGTTCAAGAAAATAGGGAGGTACGTTTTACCCGTAATTCGGGAAGTATCCAAATCTTGAAAAATAAATTCCAATCCCTTGAAAACCTTTTTCCTCATCAGAGCACTATCAATGGTATTCAGGTCGAACTCCACTTTTTCATACTTGTCGTACGCGTATTGCTTAAACTTTCGAACACCATTTTCCCTTTTTTTAGCCCAGATTTTCTTCAGAATCTCTACGGCCGGGTTGTTTTTCTTCGATTGTTTCCCCGAAATCAATACCACCTCGTTAAGTTGTTCGGTTTCTTCTTCCAAAACAACTTCCATGTCGTAATTCACGCGAGAAGGCAAGTTGATCTCTTGGCTTCTATAGCCAATAAAGGAAACGATAAGCGTCTTGTAAGTCGCATCCGATTCAAAGTAGAACCTACCGTTCTCATTGGTTATGGTACCCTCGGTGGAATTTTTGAAGAGCACATTGGCAAACGCAATGGGCGCTCCGCTTTCATCTGACACTGTACCCCCCACTTTGGTCTGGGCCAAGGTGACTAGCGGTACCATCAACATAAGGGCTAATACAAGTCGCTTCATTAAGTATTTATAATCACGCTTCTGCTTTATCAAATAGTATACCATAAAAAAAATTGCTTCGCCAAGTGTAGTCGGCGAAGCAAACATATCGTTACAAAATGAAATACCTTATTTATATAACACCTTTTTAACAGCGGCGATCACATCGTTGTAGTCTGGCAACCATTCAGCTAAAAGCACAGGAGAATAAGGTGCCGGCGTGTCTGCAGTGTTTATCTTTACAATAGGGGCATCCAAATAATCGAATGCATCGCGTTGCACCCGATAGGTGATTTCAGTCGCTACATTGCCAAAAGGCCAGGCCTCTTCCAGAATAACAAGACGATTGGTCTTTTTAACGGAAGTTAGAATGGCCTCGGCATCCATAGGCTTGACCGTACGCAAGTCGATAATCTCACAACTAATACCTTCTTTTTCAAGTTCATCGGCAGCTTTGTCCGCTTCCTTAATAATCTTTCCGAAAGATACTATGGTTACGTCATTGCCAGCTCTTCTAATATCGGCAACCCCTAATGGAATGGTATATTCCCCTTCAGGAACTTCACCTTTATCCCCATACATTTGCTCCGACTCCATAAAAATGACCGGATCATCATCACGAATTGCGGATTTCAACAATCCCTTGGCATCAGCTGGATTAGAGGGCACAACAACTTTCAAGCCCGGACAGTTGGCATACCAACTCTCGAAGGCTTGCGAGTGCGTGGCCGCCAATTGACCTGCCGAAGCAGTAGGGCCTCTAAAAACTATGGGACAAGGAAATTGTCCACCGGACATCTGACGGATCTTAGCAGCGTTATTGATAATCTGATCAATACCGACCAATGCAAAATTAAAGGTCATGAATTCGATAATGGGCCGATTACCGGTCATGGTCGAACCTACGCCGATACCTGCAAAACCCAATTCGGAAATCGGTGTATCGATTACCCGTTTGGCCCCAAACTCATCCAACATCCCCTTCGAAGCCTTATAAGCACCATTGTATTCGGCAACTTCTTCGCCCATCAAATAAACGGACTCATCTCTTCTCATCTCTTCGGACATCGCCTCACAAACGGCTTCACGGAATTGTAATGTTTTCATATAACCAAGTTTCTTATTTGTGCTAAAAACGCATGCAAAAGTAGCAAATTATTGCTCAAAACATTCCAACACCGAATCAAAAAAACTATAAAATTTACTATGCGCGCATAGTAAATTTGAAAATTAATACTTATCTTAGCGCAGCATTTTTAAAGGCATTACAATAATGAAAATATTAGTTTGTATAAGCAACGTACCCGATACGACCTCAAAGATAAATTTTACCGAGGGCGATACGAAGTTCGACACCAACGGTGTGCAATTTGTAATCAATCCGAATGATGAATTCGGGTTGACCAGAGCCATGTGGTTCAAAGAAAAACAAGGGGCTAGCGTACACGTGGCAACCGTAGGCGGACCATCGACCGAACCCACTATACGCAAAGCTTTGGCAATCGGTGCAGACGAAGCCATACGGGTGAATGCAGAGCCGACCGACGGTTTTTTCGTGGCACAACAGTTGGCCGAAGTGGTCAAAAACGGCGGATATGATCTGGTCATCGGAGGAAGAGAGTCCATTGACTACAACGGAGGTATGGTCCCTGGCATTCTTGCGACGCTTTTAGATATGAATTTTGTCAATACTTGTATCGGCCTAGAAGTGGATGGCACTACCGCTACCGCGATGCGCGAAATTGATGGTGGAAAAGAAAAAATCGAAACCACCTTACCTCTGGTCATTGGAGGTCAAAAGGGATTGGTCGAAGAAAGTGACCTCAGAATACCGAATATGCGGGGCATTATGATGGCGCGTAAAAAGGCCTTGAATGTTGTAGAACCAACAGATGCCATGAAGGCGACCCAGGATACCAAATTCGAAAAACCGGCGGCCAAAGGTGCCGTTAAGTTGGTCGATAACGTCACTGACCTTGTCGATCTTCTTCACAACGAAGCAAAAGCTATTTAAAATAACAGATTCACAATGTCGAATTCCAATAGCACTATTGGAACTCACACTTTGAGAATTGAAATTCGATACCATTTATGTCAGTATTAGTATATACCGAATCGGAAAACGGAAAGTTCAAAAAGAATGCCTTTGAAGTGGCCTCATATGCCCATGCAGTAGCAAAGCAAATGGGTACAAGCGCCACGGCAATTTCAATTAATGCGGAAGATTCCGCTCAGTTGGGCACCTATGGTGTATCAAAAGTGCTAAATGTCTCGGACGAGGCACTTCAAACCTTCAATGCCAAAGCTTTTGCCCATGCAATAACCGAGGCAGCGGAAAAAGAGGGGGCGAAAGTAATTGTGCTTAGTAGCAGCGCTGACACCAAGTTCTTGGCTCCGCTTCTTGCGGGTAAACTTGGCGCGGGCTATGTACCCAATGTAGTTGCAGCACCTACTGCAATGAGTCCGTTAACGGTAAAAAGAACCGCCTTTAGCAACAAAGGTTTTGCTCATACGGAAATCACTTCCGATGTCAAGATAATTGGTGTTTCCAATAACGCTTATGGTGCAAAGGAAGAGGCGATTTCAGCTGCTATAGAAGATTTTAGCCCTTCACTGAATGATACCGATTTCTCAACTAAGTCGGTAGAGATCGACAAAGTAGTGGGCAAAGCGACCATTGCGGACGCTGATATCGTCGTATCTGGGGGAAGGGGTTTGAAAGGACCGGAAAACTGGGGGATGATCGAAGAGCTAGCCGATGTTCTCGGCGCGGCGACCGCTTGTTCAAAGCCGGTTTCCGATCTAGGCTGGCGCCCACATGGTGAGCACGTTGGCCAAACCGGAAAACCAGTGGCCAGTAACCTCTACATCGCCATCGGAATCTCTGGGGCCATCCAACATCTTGCAGGAGTAAGTTCTTCAAAAGTAAAAGTGGTCATTAATACGGATCCGGAAGCGCCGTTCTTCAAGGCGGCCGACTACGGTATTGTAGGGGATGCCTTCGAAGTTGTACCGCAGCTTATCGAAAAATTAAAAGCATTTAAAGCCCAGAACGCTTAAATTTTGTTAATTTGCCCTCATTAAGAGGCTGTTTAAACAACTAGGTTCCTCCTCTTGTTTAAACAGTCTTTTTTAGTTTCAAAATCTATGAGTTTAGTTCGATTGAAAATAAAGGGAATCTCGTACAGCCAGACGCAGAATGGTGCGTATGCCCTGATATTGAATGAAGTCGATGGCGACAGGAAGCTTCCTATTGTCATCGGGGCCTTCGAGGCACAATCCATCGCCATTGCACTAGAGAAGGAAATAAAACCTCCTAGACCCTTGACGCACGATTTGTTCAAAAATTTTTCCGATCGCTTTGAGATCGTGGTAAAGCAAGTGATCATACATAAACTAGTGGATGGTGTTTTTTATTCCAGTATCATTTGTGAACGGGATAAAATCGAGGAAATCATTGATGCCCGAACCAGTGACGCCATCGCATTGGCCCTTCGCTTTAATGCACCCATATTTACCTATAAGACCATTTTGGATAAAGCGGGTATTTTCTTGAAATTTTCCTCCAAGGACAAGGAGAAAGAAGAAAGTGATGATAGCATTATGGTCGATGAGATCTTACAGGAAGGCGAAACCGTCGAAATCGAACAAGGTGCGACCGATGGTTATACTGAATTGACTATTGATGAATTGAACAAAGAGCTCGAAAAAGCCGTTGCCAATGAAGACTATGAAAAGGCGGCAAAGCTCAGGGACGAAATCTCCAAACGCAACTAAGTCACTAACCAAGAACATATGAAAGCCAAATTCTGGATTCTTTTATGCGTTCTATTTATTGCCTTCCCCGCCCTATCCCAAGAAATTACAGAAGCCACTACTTCTGAAATTGCCGTTGAAGCCGGAATGATCACCGAAGCTGATACCATAATCCTCAATGAAGGGTTTACACTGAGTAGCTTTTTACGCGGAGCTCTCGGCATGTTAGTGCTTATATTGATCGCTTTTCTTTTTAGCTCGAATCGGAAAGCGATAAATTGGAAAACTGTTGGAATTGGTCTAGGAATACAAATAACCTTGGCGGTGGGAATTTTAAAAATCAAAGCTGTTCAATGGCTTTTTGATATCTTGGGAAGGTTCTTTAATGAAATATTAAATTTTACTTTAGAAGGTTCGACATTCCTTTTTGGAAATCTAATGGATTTGAACAATCCTAATATTGGCTATGTTTTTGCCTTTCAAATCCTGCCCACAATTTTATTCTTTTCAGCCCTTACCTCGGTTCTATACTACTTTGGGATAATCCAGAAGGTTGTTCAAGGCTTGGCTTGGGCGTTAACCAAGGCCCTTGGAATTTCAGGTGCAGAAAGTTTAAGTGTTGCAGGCAACATCTTTCTAGGCCAGACAGAAGCTCCATTGCTCATCAAAGCCTACTTGGAAAAAATGACAAGATCTGAAATCCTATTGGTTATGATTGGAGGAATGGCGACCGTGGCTGGTGGTGTCTTGGCATCCTATATTGGGATGCTTGGGGGAAGCGATCAGGCGCTAAGAATATTGTACGCACGTCATTTATTAGCGGCATCTGTTATGGCAGCTCCTGGAGCAATTATTTTATCCAAGATTCTCTGTCCGCAAACCGAAACAGTAAGTTCAGAGGTGAAGATAAATCAATCAAAAATAGGAAGTAATGTTTTGGATGCGGTATCGAACGGAACTTCGGAAGGATTGAAATTAGCCTTGAATGTCGGTGCAATGTTACTTGTTTTTGTTGCATTAATTGCAATGCTCAATGGTGGACTTGGCCTAATCGGAGATTGGACTTCCTTGAACCAATTTATTGCTGATAATTCATCCTTTGACAAGTTATCACTTGATTCAATATTAGGAACTGTTCTAGCCCCACTCATGTGGCTCATTGGTGTGGACAGTGCCGACATTGGACAAATGGGACAACTGCTTGGAATAAAATTGGTAGCAAGTGAATTTATCGCATATGAACAGCTTGCCGTTCTCAAAGATTTGTCAAATACACCTAGTTTAAGCTACAACAAATCTGTCATTATGGCTACCTACATGCTCTGTGGGTTTGCAAATTTTGCTTCCATCGGTATTCAGATCGGAGGTATCGGGTCATTGGCCCCGGGGCAACGCAAAACACTTTCCGAATTCGGATTAAAAGCCGTTCTTGGGGGGTCTTTGGCCTCGCTCCTCTCTGCCACTATAGCCGGAATGATTTTGGGATAAAGTCGTTTTTCAATAGGGTTACAGCTATTTCGAAGGGACTTAATTTTGAGTACTTTTCAAGTATTTCTCGATTTCGCTGAGTTTCTTAGTTGCCAGAGGTGCATTGTAGTTTGCCCAAAATTTGGCGTTATATTCTCCCGACTGATTCTCAATACTACTCCCCTTGGTCATATTTTCTTGAAAGGAATAAGTAGCCAGGTCTTCAGTGATTATCCTATTTATAAACAACTCCTTTTTAGGATTTTTGACAAACAGTAATTTAGAGGTATCCTCGATATCATAAATCTCCCATGTATCCTCTTCTTTTTGATATTTTAAATACATCTTCCCTTGGTACTGTTGGTATTCAAAAATGACATGATAAAAACTAATCTCTTCCCCATTTGTCAATCTTCTTTTCCAAGATCTTCTATTGTGTTTCTTCCTGGTCAGCTCCATTCTCACAAAAGCAAAAGACTTCGTATCTATATATAATATGGTTTCTTGAAACGGCGCATCAACACCCCTTATTTTGTAGACGAACCTACTATCATAAGGCAAAACATCCTCTATTTCATATTGCCACCCCCCTTTTGCTCTTATCGGCCCATAATCGAATCGAATGAAGTCGTCTTCTATTAGGTCCATAATCGAGTTTTTTCTTTCCCATTCTTCATTCCATGGGTTTTTCTGCGCTATGCTATTTATTCGAATTTCCACCAACTCCACATCCGGCTCCTCTTTAATAAAATGAGCTTGATTATAGAATTTCGCAGCACACTCCAAGTACTCAACGTACTGATCATCCTCTTTCTGAAGGTCCCGTATAAAGCCCTCAAGGATGTAAGGTTGAACGGGGTAGTTTTCGGCAATGGTCTTGTAGGCTTTCTTTACAATCTGCCTTGCCGTTAGTTTCTTCTTTTTCGTGGAAGTAATCACGACCTCATCAAGCTGACTGACCTTAGAACTCAAAAAAATAGCTTCTCCGGTTTTAAATTCATCAATGCTCATTTCAAGGGACTCATAACCGAGGCTTGAGACCACAATAATAGTTGAATTATCCGTATGAGGGAAATGAAAAACAAACCTTCCCTCTTCATTGGAAATGGTACCGATTGACTGACCTTTAATATAGATGGATGCAAAGGAAATAGGAGTTTTATCTTGCTTGTCTAAAATGGACCCCATAATGGTTTTTTCAACATCTTGGGCAAAACCGATAATAGAAAAAAATAGGAGGATCGTAGAAAATCGTAGGCGTAAAACTGTTATCATACCGGCAAGACGAGTCAAAAAAAATTTCGTTACGTTTGAGAACAAATTTAACTGCTTCAACGTTCAAAAATAGGTTTGTTTGGCAGAAAAGAATTTTCTGGTTGATAAAATATAATAACTCAAAGTTGTAAAACATGCCTGCTTTACCCTTTACCTTTTAAATTTGCACT
Organism: Maribacter corallii; assembly: GCF_047345415.1. NCBI lineage: Bacteria > Pseudomonadati > Bacteroidota > Flavobacteriia > Flavobacteriales > Flavobacteriaceae > Maribacter > Maribacter corallii. The sequence goes on along the minus strand of NZ_JBLFEP010000006.1, from coordinate 160,829 downwards.
ACTATGAAACAATATCACGACCTACTAAAACATGTCTTAAAAGAGGGCAATCAAAAGGGAGACCGTACCGGTACGGGAACAGTAAGTGTTTTCGGATATCAAATGCGATTCGACCTCAGTGAGGGTTTTCCTATGGTGACTACCAAAAAGTTGCATCTGAAATCCATTGTACATGAGTTATTATGGTTCTTAAAAGGGGACACAAATGTCGGTTACCTTCAAGAGAATGGCGTACGAATATGGAACGAATGGGCCGATGAAAACGGGGACTTGGGCCCTGTCTACGGTCATCAATGGCGAAATTGGAACAATGACGAAATCGATCAGATCCAAGAAGTAATCCAAGCCTTAAAGAACAATCCCAACAGTAGGCGTATGCTAGTTTCCGCATGGAACCCCAGTGTATTGCCCGACACCTCAAAATCATTCTCCGAGAATGTAGCCAATGGCAAAGCGGCTTTGCCTCCTTGCCATGCGTTCTTTCAATTTTATGTGGCCGATGGCAAACTGTCGTGTCAATTGTACCAGCGCAGTGCGGACATCTTTTTGGGCGTACCCTTCAACATTGCCTCTTATGCCCTATTTACGATGATGATGGCCCAAGTTTGCGGTTACCAGGCCGGCGAATTTATCCACACCTTTGGTGATGCGCATATCTATAACAACCATATGGAACAGGTACAGCTGCAATTGAGCCGTGAGCCTCGGGCACTTCCGAAGATGGTTCTTAATTCTGAGGTAAGGGATATTTTCGATTTTACCTTCGAAGATTTCACTTTGGTCGATTACAATCCACACCCTCACATAAAAGGCGTGGTTGCGGTTTAAGGTTGTTTTAAGAATCGGAAAGATCAATACCTTCTACTCAAATTCTTATCTTTAGGGAAAGTAAAATACCTATGGTTCTTACCGACTCTTTATTGGATTTCTTTCTGAAAACCCGTAAGCACACCGAAGACATCTGTTCTCCTTTGGAAATTGAAGACTATGTAGTGCAGCCCATAGTCGATGTCTCTCCACCAAAATGGCATTTAGGCCATACCACCTGGTTTTTTGAGGAGTTCATTTTAAAACCTCATGCCACTGACTATACTGTTTTCGACGAAGATTTTTCGTTCGTTTTCAATAGCTATTATGAAACCGTAGGCAAAAGAGTCGTCCGATCTGACCGGGGTAACCTCTCTAGACCTTCGGTTGAAAAAGTGTATGCCTATCGAAAGTACGTAACACAAGCAATGAAACGGCTTTTTTCGACACATCAAGAACAAGAGCTGCTCGATATTCTTGAGATTGGTATTCATCACGAAAAACAGCATCAAGAACTCTTACTGACCGATATTAAATTCATTTTAGGGAACAATCCGTTGCTTCCCCCTTACGCCAATAATTTTGAGGAACATGCTATAGAAACCCACGAACAAGAATGGATTTCTGTTGATGAGGGTATTTACGAAATTGGTCATGATTCACAAGACTTCTGTTATGACAACGAATTGGGTAGACACAAGGTATACCTGCATCCTTTTCAACTCTCGAACAAATTGATCACCAATCAGGAGTATATTGAATTTATCGACGCCGAGGGGTATCAGAGGTTTGACCTTTGGCACGCCGAAGGGTGGGATTGGATCTCAAACAAGAACATTGAAGCCCCGCTATATTGGTATAAGATCGAGGGGCGATGGTATCATTATTCCCTATCGGGATTGCAAGAACTAAACGGGAATACCCCTGTAACCCATATTTCATACTTTGAGGCCTTTGCCTTTGCGCAATGGAAAAATTGCCGTTTGCCTACCGAATTCGAATGGGAAACCGCGCAACGGTATTTTCCTTGGGGGAAGCGTTGGGAGTGGACCGAAAGCGCCTATTTACCGTACCCGAACTACGAAAAAGCAGAGGGAGCTTTGGGCGAATACAACGGCAAGTTCATGGTCAATCAAAAAGTGCTTCGAGGTGGTTCGGTAGCCACACCTGAAAAGCATACGCGAGCTACCTATCGCAATTTCTTTCAAACAAATTTAAGATGGCAATTCACTGGGATAAGATTGGCCAAGTAATTACGACATACTTTTCATGAGCGAAAAAACAGCAACTCTATTCAAAACAGCGTTTGAAAACGAAGTATATCAAGGGTTAACCGACTACCCAAAACACCTATCTTCAAAATACTTTTATGACGTCAAGGGCGATGCACTGTTTCAAGACATCATGAATATGCCCGAATACTATTTGACCGATGCAGAGTACGAGATTTTCAATGCGCAAAAGACGGCAATTGCTGAACTCTTCTCCTCCGATCACTTGCCTTTTGACCTAGTGGAGCTGGGTGCAGGGGACGGGAAAAAGACGAAAGTATTACTATCCCATTTCGATAAGAAGGGCATCGATTTTCAATACGTACCTATCGATATCAGCCAAAATGCGCTCGACTTATTACACGATGCACTGCAAAGAGAGTTGCCCAACCTCAACGTCAAACCTGTTCAAGGCACCTATTTTGAAGCGCTGGCCCAGGTGGCCCAACAGCAAAAAAACAGAAAGGTAATTCTCTTCTTAGGCTCCAACATTGGTAATCTTTTACATGATCAAGCGATTACCTTTTTAAAAAATGTGCAAGACCTGTTGGAAGAAGACGATTTATTTTTTGTCGGTTTTGATCAAAAGAAAAATCCACAGACCATATTGGATGCCTATAACGATGCAACGGGAATCACCGCTGCTTTCAATAAAAACATCTTGACTCGAATCAATTCGGAATTGGGGGGCAACTTTAATCTAGATGCCTTTTTTCATTGGGAGGTGTACAATCCTGAATCGGGTACAGCCAAAAGTTATTTGGTATCCACGACGCAACAGTCGGTAAGTATTGAGCAATTGGAATTGAAAATCGATTTCGACCCATGGGAAACCATTCATACCGAAATTTCTCAAAAATATGATGACCGAACAGTACATTGGCTAGCAGAAGAATCAGGATTGCAAATTGTAACTCAATTCACTGACGCTCAAAAACAGTATAAAAATTACGTTTTCAAAAAAGCATAACTTGTCCGAAGCATACTCCAAAATAACAGCAGGGCACTATGCCGCTTTTCGACCTTCACTACATGCGCCTATTCTGGAGAGATGTATTGAAGAAGGCGAACGCTTCGGTACGGGGTTAGACGTCGGTTGCGGCACTGGTCGCTCTACTATTGCTCTGGCGGACTATTGCGATTCCGTAATCGGAATCGATCCGAGTTCGGCCATGTTAGACACTGCGATTCAAAACCCGAAAATAAAATACCTCAACGCGATTCTCGAAGAATCGGATTTAGGTTCGGATTCCTATGACATCATAACGTTCGCTGGAGTACTGTTCTACTCTAAATCACAAGACCTTTATAATGAAGTGGTGCGACTCAGTAAGAAGGGTGCACCAGTTATCGTTTACGATTTTGAGGTGGTACTGAAAGCTTTCGATACCATACTCGACTTAGGGAACACGGAAAATGTTGGACCTCCATACGATCATGCAGTCAACTTTGCAGGTTTACTTGATGGAAGGTTGGATTTAAAAATCGAGGAAAAGGAAGTGGTTGACTTAAGTGTCTCTTCGTCAGAATTGGCACATCTTATACTAGCTGAAGAATCGTCTTATCGGAAATTGGCATCAAGATTCGGCTCAGACGAAGTGTTCGAAAGTGTTCAGCGGATCTTAGATACCGCATCAATGGGTACCGCCCTTCATGTTCAAGCCAACATTTTCTACTCCATTTATGTCAATACAAAGTAATATATACCTAAAAGAAAACGGATGAAAGCCATTTGGAACAACACCATACTTGCGGAAAGCGATGAAACCGTCGTAGTCGAAAACAATCATTATTTTCCGTCGGAAAGTATCAAAAAAGAGTACTTCAAAGCCAGCGAAACACATACCACTTGCCCATGGAAAGGGGTCGCATCGTATTATTCAATCGAAGTTGATGGTAAAACCAATCCCGATGCAGCCTGGTATTACCCAGAAGTAAGCGAACTCGCCAAAGGTATTAAGGGAAGGGTCGCTTTTTGGAAAGGGGTTGAGATAACAGAATAAAAAAACCGGAATGTGAAATACATTCCGGTTTTTGTGATTTTCGCTTAAAACTACAGTTCAAGAACCGCGTTCTCAGAACCAGCATATTCATTCCACTGGTAACGATCAGCCTCCGCATCGTTTACATAGTTACCATCAATGATATATTTGAATTCAAAAGTAGATTCTTTTGGTAATTCGAAGGTTCCTTTGAAGTTTCCGTTTTTCAATTTTTTCAATTCACTTGCCTTATTCGCTTTCCATTTGTTGAAATCGCCAACGACAGCTACTTTCTTCGCTTCTTCAGCTGGTACCGTAAAAGTTACTTTACAAACTGGTTTTGTCTTTAAATACTGTTTTGCTATTGCCATGATAAATTACTTTAAAAGATTATAAATTATTTGTTTAAGTGCTTTCAAATTTCGGCACAAAGCTAAAGCATTAAAATGCTCATTTACAATGACTAAAGTCATTTTTATCATTTTCGTAATAATTTGATAACATTTAACACTCCTACAAAAAAAAGCGATACGAATTTTTCACGATTGGCAATAGCTACAGCCTTGTTTTTAAGATTCTTACAATAGCATCGATATCGTCTTCGGTGTTGTAAAAATGAAAACCAACACGAATTCCACCTCCGCGCTGGGCGCAAACAATAGCATTATCCATTAAACTTCGAAAAAGGGTGTCTCCACCCTTGAAATTGAAAATGGTACTGTGTTCTTTTCGCATAGTAATCTCCTTGGATAGGAGTCCGAGTTCATTAAACTCCAGAAATGCTTTTTTTATCAATTTTTTGTTGTGTTCCGCTATGGCGTCTTTGCCCACTTGCGTTAAAAATTCCAACGAGAATTTTAAACTCCCAAAACTAAGACAAGACAGATGTCCGGGTTCAAAACGCCTTGCAAAACGCACTTCATTCTCCATTTCAGGACGCGCATTAGCGGCATTGAAGCCAATGGTCTTTAGGTCGCATTCATCTTTTACGACATCTTTGAAGAGCATCAGACCGCAGCCATAACCGGCCAACAACCATTTATAGGCACTAGCCCCAAGAACATCGATTGCCGATGATTCAAAATCAAAATTCGTGGTTCCCAGAAACTGGGTTCCATCGGCAATGATCAATACATCGGGATATTCCTTTTTCAATTTCTTAAGAAAGTCCAGATCTATTTTGAATCCATTTTGCCATTGCACAATGCTAAGGGCCAAAATGCTACTATTTTCCTTTTTCACCGTTTCCCAAATACCCTGTTCGACCCGCTCATCAATTTTAACGTGAGTCACCGGAAAACCGCGACTGGCAAAAGGCCATTCCACTGATGGATAATCATTCTCGAGCAATACCACTTTTCTGGTACGATCCAATCCTTCCAAAAGCATGTTCAAGCCTGTCGAAAAATTATTGATCAATGCTACATTTTCCCTCTTACAGTTAAAAAATTGACCTACCGTGGTTCTAGTATCGGATAGTACCTTGAGGCTCGTTTGCCGCATTTCGCTCGCCTTCAGCAAAAAATCAAGGTCATGTTCTTGACGCCAGTCCAACAAGTTATCATAAAGTGGTCCATATACCGGAGTATTCACATATACTTGATTGCGAAGGGCGGGAAATAGTTTTCGGGTCTTTTCCATAAAAGTCTTGGCTAAAACTGAATTAGAGTATCTTTGTCGTAAAGATAGGTATTGCCATGTTTTCTAAGAAAAAGGACATATCGCCAGTAGATCTTGAGCAACATGAACTGCTTGAACATGCCCAAAAAAGAATCAATCAAAAGAAGAACCTCTTCACCCATTTTGTTATTTTTTTGATCGGCAGTGTCTTCTTGATCTTAATCAATAAAATCTTGAAATACGGGGAGAGCTATGACTGGTTTATTTGGGGCATTACCGCTTGGGCATTTCTTTTTGCCATTCACGCATTCAATGTTTTCGTGACATCAAAGTTTATGGGCAAAGACTGGGAACGATCGCAACGCGAACGATTGGTAGCCAAACAAAGAGCACGTATCGCTGAGCTGCAAAAGGAGATCGAAACCGATTTTCCATTATCTAAAATCAATAAAAAAAAAGCGTGAACGAACTCGTATTAATAGCCGCAGCAAGCGAAAACAATGCCTTGGGCAAGGACAATGACCTATTGTGGCATTTACCGGACGATTTTAAGCGTTTTAAAAATTTGACTACCGGGCATGCTATTATCATGGGTAGAAAGACTTTTGAGAGCTTTCCAAAACCCTTGCCAAAAAGACAACATATCATTATCACAAGAGACCGGAACTACGCGGTAGACTTTGAGGCTTGCAGTGTGGTGCATTCCTTAGAAGAGGCCTTTAAGGCGGTTGAAAAAGACTCATTATCCTATATTATCGGCGGTGGAGAGATTTATGCCCAGAGCCTAAAATTCGCTACTAAAATCGAGTTGACCAGAATACATGCGGATTTTTCCGAGGCAGATACTTTTTTTCCTGAGATAGATTTGGAAAGTTGGAAACTCATTGCGGAAGACTACCATCCAAAAGATGAAAGACACGCCTTCGATTTCACCTATTTGACCTACGTTAGGCGATAAGACTTCAAAATTCTAGAAAAGATGTTTCTATTGGCACATTTACATCCGTCAGAAAAGTATCGAGAATAGCGACATCCGCATTTGTATAAAATCGATATACGCCTTTTGCGTCTGTTCGGTTGCGCAAAACACCTTGTTCCAATACGCTTTTCGTTTGCCGGGCCACCGCCTCCCCAGAGTCTATAAGAGTCACATGTTCGGGTAACAATTCACGCAACACGGGAATAAGGTATGGGTAGTGGGTACACCCCAGCACCAAATGGTCTATACCTTTCCGCAACATAGGTTCGATGAATTTCATCAGTAAGTTCCTGACCTCATCGGAATGGGCTTCCCCTTGCTCAATACGTTGTACCAAACCAGTACCCTCTTGTTCTATTATCGTTATGCCATTGGCATGAATTTCTGATGTACTAAGGAAGAGACTACTTGATAGGGTACCTCGTGTCGCCAAAACACCAATGGTCTTGGAAGCCGATTTCAGGGCAGCGGGCTTAATGGCCGGTTCAATTCCTATAAAGGGCACTTGGTAATTGCTCCGTAGGTACTTAATGGCGTTGGTAGTGGCCGTATTGCAGGCCACGACGATGAGCTTACATCCCATTTGCAGTAAGAGCTCTGTGTTCTTGATACTTAAACTAAGAATTTCATCTTGTGACTTTTCTCCATATGGGGCATTCTTGCTATCCGCCAAAAAAATGGTATCCTCATTGGGTATCAGCTTTCTGATCTCTTTCCAGATGGAAGTACCCCCTACACCAGAATCAAAAATACCAATAGGACCTTCGTTCATTGTCGAGTGGATTATTCCAATACTTTGGCGATGGGCTTACCTGTAGTTCCGTTCGGAAAGGCTATACCCAACAACGCTGCGATTGTTGGAGCGATATCAGGAATTTCGGTACGCGCTACCGTACTTCCTTTTTTCACACCCTTACCGAAAAAAAGCAGCGGTACATGTGTATCATAAATTTGAGGAGATCCGTGGGTGGAACCTGTTTCGTGATAGGTCACGACCCCAGGTTCTAAAACCATCAGAATATCACCTGATCGCTTTTGATGGTATCCCTGTTGCAGAATATAAGGAATGCCCGAAGTATAATGATTATTCCACATTTGGTGACCCGTGAATACCTGATCAACACCTTCGTAACCCAATAACTCTTTAGCGATCAGCTCTTCTGCCTTTGCCAAGTCCATATCTAGGTTCTTGATAATCTTATGATCTAGAAAAAACTGATAGTTCGAGTAGTTTTTAATAATATCGGTAGTTCCAAAAGTATATTTTAAAAACTCGGAAAAGCGCTCCTTCATGGCATCCGAGTCAAAATAGCCTGCCGGTATTTTCATATCCTTCAAGTATGAAGGCACATCCACAGCACCATGGTCAGCGGTAAGAAAAACAGTGTATTCGCCGTTTCCTACTTTTTTATCAAGTGCTTTGAAAAGACGTTCCAAATCTTTGTCCAATCGAATATAGGTGTCCTCTACTTCCTTTGAGTTCACCCCGTATTTATGGCCTACATAATCCGTACTGGAAAAACTGATGGCTAAAAAGTCGGTTATGGTATCAGATCCTAATCCTTCTTTTTCAAGCGCTTCAATGGCAAAGTCGGCAGTGATGCTATTTCCATATGGCGTATACTTCAAGATTTCAAAATCCGCATTTTTATTTAGCATATTCGGTGTATCGTGAGGAAAAGTAGCCGTGGTCTCTGTTTCGAAAAGCCCTTCATACCTATTCTTGTCCAAACCGCTTTCCACATAAGTACTAACATCCTTCATCGTTGTCCAGGTCTTCTTGTAATCCTTGACCTTACCGGACTCATTGTAATCCTTTACCCATTTTGGTAGCTGGTCCATGTAATAAGAGCTTGTAATCCACAGTCCCTCATCGGCACCATGAAACCAGTAGGCGGCATTTGCGGTATGCCCTCCAGGAAGCACTGCCCCCCTATCTTTAAGAGCAATTGCAATGGTTTTTCCGCGCTTTTGGGTATGAAGCCTTAACTGATCAGTAATAGTCGTGACATTCATACGGTGGGGTGACATTTGCCCGGCATCGGAAGAGGTACCTACCGAAGCATAAGTTGAATCGGAAGCACAATACACTTCTACTTCGTTCACCTTGTCATACCAATTGTTGCCGATAATACCATGCCTAGAAGGCGTTGTTCCGGTATACACGGAGGTATGCCCAGGTCCCGTACTAGTTGGCGCGTAGTTAAAATGATTGTTCTTGCAATTGAAACCTTCGTTGATCAGTCTTTTGAACCCACCTTCATCATATTGATCCCAAAAGCGTGTGAGGTAGTCGTAGCGCATTTGATCTACGACAATGCCGACCACCAGTTTGGGCGAAGTCTTGAGTTGAGTGGCGTCTACCTTCTTTGATTTCTTTTGGGAAACCAAGTAGAGCGGGCTTGTGGCCACAAGTATGAACAAAAAGAAGAATGTCGTTTTTTTCCCTAACATCGATACGATTTTGACAACAAAAATAGCTAAATAAAACCTTATTATTTTAAATGAAGGTGAATTCCAAATCCATTATTGCTATTTTTACATCAAGATGTCTAAATACATTTAATGAAGTACCTAGCTGATATCGGTGGCTATGCGATTATGGTTGTCGAAGTGTTCAAAAAACCCACCAAATGGAGGATTATGAGGACTTTGATCTTGAAAGAGATAGATGAGCTTATCTTCGGGTCATTGGGTATCATAATTTTTATTTCCTTCTTCATCGGTGCTGTTGTGGCTATTCAGACCGCTTTGAACCTTACAAGTGAACTTATTCCGAAAAACCTGATCGGATTCGCGACTAGACAATCGATTATACTCGAGTTTGCGCCCACTTTTGTTTCCATAATAATGGCGGGGAAAGTAGGTTCCTATATCACCTCAAGTATCGGCACCATGCGTGTCACCGAACAAATTGACGCCCTCGAGGTAATGGGGGTCAATGCCCTCAACTATCTTGTGTTCCCAAAAATAATCGCTATGCTCTTTTACCCCTTTGCTATAGCTATTGCCATGTATGTCGGTATCTTCGGCGGTTGGCTCGCCGGGGTCTTTGGTGGTTTTTTGACGAGTGCGGATTTTGTAGAGGGACTCACCATGGAGTTCATTCCCTTTCATGTGACTTACGCCTTTATCAAAACGCTTATCTTTTCATTTATCATAGCAACGATACCCTCTTTTCATGGGTTTTATATGCGTGGAGGAGCCCTAGAGGTTGGTAAAGCGAGTACCACAGCTTTTGTCTGGACCAGTGTGGTGATCATTATCACAAATTACATTCTAACCCAATTACTCTTAGGTTAATGATCGAAGTAAACAACATTCATAAATCGTTCGGTGAGGCCCATATCCTAAAGGGCATTTCTACCGTATTCGACACGGGAAAGACCAATCTGATTATCGGGCAAAGTGGTTCGGGAAAAACCGTTTTCCTTAAGTGCTTGTTGGGTCTTTTTTCGCCAGAGGAAGGAAGCATTGTTTATGACGGACAAAAATACTCGGAATTAAGCGGAGATGAACAACGTGATTTGAGGCAAGATATGGGGATGGTCTTTCAGGGAAGTGCACTTTTCGATGGTATGACCGTCGCCGGAAACGTGATGTTTCCGCTTGAAATGTTTACCAAACTGGCAAAGTCGGAAATGGAGGATCGTGTCGACATCGTCTTAAAACGGGTAAATCTCGTAGATGCCCATATGAAGTATCCATCCGAAATCTCCGGAGGGATGCAAAAGCGGGTTGCTATAGCGCGCGCCATTGTCATGAATCCACAGTATTTGTTCTGTGACGAACCCAATTCAGGCCTTGACCCCAAAACCGCCATCTTGATCGACAACCTCATCCAAGAGATTACGGAGGAATATAACATCACGACCGTCATCAATACACATGATATGAATTCGGTCATGGAAATCGGTGAAAAGATTATTTTCCTAAAAGATGGTCTGAAAGAATGGGAAGGTACCAAGCACGAAATCTTTAAAACGGATAACCAAGCGGTCACCAATTTCGTTTACTCCTCTGAGCTTTTCAAAAAGGTACGTCAAATGTATATCGAAGAGCGTAACTAATACCCTCATTTTTTGCACCGATAATATACAATAACCATCTTGGTTGAAAAGGGATTATGCCAAACTGTGTAGCCCTCGTAGCAATGAAATTAGCAAGAAGTAGTCTTTTTCTTGTTATCTATTTAATCTTGTATGATTTCTGTCAAGAGAATGGTACTATCCTTCAAACGTATCTTTAGCCAACTATGTAGTTTTTTGGCATCTCTTAATACGTCGGCCCGCCTCGCCTCGCGTTTCCACTTTGCTTCGAAGACGGCAACGGTATCCAACTTTTTAAAATCGGTTCGGATGGCGTTGGAAAAGGCCAAATACTCTAAGTTCTCATAATTGGTCTGTGCTTCGGCACTAATATCCTGAAAAGGAATCTGCCGTGCATTCAGTTTGTTCAAACGCCCCAATTCAGCTTCCAGCAATCTGATTTTTTCATCTTTTCCCAGCAGCTCGTTTTTTTGCGATTGGTACAATTCTTCTACGTATCTCAGCTGTGTGGCCTGTTGATTTTGCGAGCCTTGTATGATCTTCAATTCACAATCCTGCAAATGCTTGAACTGTGCTTTGTTGGCTTCCCAAGTTGCGATGACACCCTCAGGAACGCCCTCACTGCCCATGAACACTAATTCAATGGTCGGTGCTTTTCCCTTGTTGAACTCTATATCACTAAGATCTTCCAAGAAACGTCCATCCTTAGTAAACTTATAGGGCATTATATTTTGAGAGATAAACTGGTCGGCATCACTTTTAAATCGAAACTCTTGATAAACACCCCAGAAGATATATCCGGCAGGTATCATCACCGCCAAAGCTATCGCTGAAACCATACGGGCTATCAAACGGCGTCGCTTTGAGTTCGCATAGCGCACCATAGGAAAACGCAAGATTTTAAGTACCAAAAAAGTAGCTAGGCCGATAAAAATCGTATTGATGCCAAAAAGAAGTAGCGCTCCCCCTGCATAATCCCATCTGCCGATTGCCAAACCATAGCCGACCGTACATAAAGGAGGCATAAGGGCCGTGGCGATAGCCACACCAAAAATTACGGTGGCAATGGTTCCTTTTTTGGCTCTTGCAATAACCAGTGCCAATCCTCCGAAAAAGGCTATAAGCACATCCCTTATATCGGGTTTGACCCTTGCCAATAGCTCTGAGGATTCTGTTTTTATGGGAAAGATAGCAAAGAACAGATAAGCTGTAAGTACACTAAGAACTACCATAACCGCGAGGTTCTTCAAGGACCTTCTCAGCGTGTCGATGTCATTAATCGCCAAAGACATACCCATTCCAAGAATTGGCCCCATCAGTGGTGAAATTAACATGGCCCCGATAACGACGGCAGTAGAATTCGCGTTTAGCCCTACCGACGCGATAAAAATAGAACAAATTAGAATCCACGAGGTATGTCCTTTAAAAGGAATATCCGCAATAATAGCCTCTTTAGTTGCTTCTTGGTCGGTGTTCGTTCGAATATCCAGAAGTTCGGATAGAAACTTCTTGATACTGCCCAAAAGACCCTGAAAATCCTTTTTGACATCTTCTTTGCTTTGAACCGGTTCTTCCGAGGGGCTTATATTATTTTGGTCAAGTTCTTCACTCATTATTAGGCGTATTCGTCTCCGAACTTGGCACGTACCGCATTCAAGACTTGTTTGATATCTTGTTCCTTGGCTTTTGGATAAATCAAAAGTACATTTTCCTTATCTACAATGATATAGTCATCTAATCCGTCGACCACCACAATTTTGTCTCCTGAGCTACGTATCATGTTCCCATGTGCCTCATCTGCAAGTACCCTTGCATTGACAACAGCGTTACGCTCCGCATCCTTGTCGAGCTTCTCATATAACGAACCCCATGTGCCCAAATCATTCCAGTCAAAGGATGCCGGAAGTACATAGATCGACTTCGACTTTTCTAAAATGGCGTAATCGATGGAAATATTCTCGGCTTTTGGGTAATTCTCCTTAATGAAAGTTGCCTCCGCATCAGTATTATAAGCAGAAATACCTTCTTCAAAAAGTTCATATAATTCTTTTTGATGCGTTTTAAACGCATTGATGATAGTGGTTACACTCCACATAAAAATACCCGCGTTCCAAAGAAAATTACCTTGGTTCAAAAAGTCTTTGGCCGTTTCATAGTTCGGCTTCTCACGAAACTGATCTACCTTTTTCAAATTAGTCTTTCCCTCCTTTTCAAATTCAATATACCCAAAACCTGTATTCGGGAAGGTAGGTGTGATCCCTAAAGTACAGAGTGCAGCTTCTTGTTCGCAGGCATCAAAACAGCTAACTACATCAGTCTCGAATGCTTTCTCATTCTCGATCCAATGATCACTAGGAGCTACTATCATGACCCCATCAGGATTCATTTTATGGATTTTCAAAGCGGCGTACAAGATACAAGGCGCCGTATTTCGCATCGCAGGCTCTAAAACCACCTGCTCTTGTTTGACCGCGGGCAATTGCTCCAAGACCAAATCATTATAGCGCTCATTGGTCAAAATCAGAATATTTTCCGTTGGAACAAACCTATTCAAACGCTTAAATGTCTTTTGTATCAGGGTATCGCCAGTACCTAACATGTCATGAAACTGTTTCGGATACGCTGAGGTACTGATAGGCCAAAATCTGGATCCCACTCCCCCGGCCATTAAAACGGCGTAATAGTTTTTATTCATTTATTCAATATTACGAGCGGGGTGGCGCTTCAGTTTTCATCAGTGCTACCCCTATTAATACAGTGTTCTGTTCTAGTAAAAAAGGATTCAATTCATTAATTCGACCTCAGCATTTGGCTGAAATAAATACATTTTTCCCGAAGCCAATTCAATACACTCATATCTCTTAACGCGCTTCTTTCCCTTTTGAAACAATTTACCATTATACATGCGAAAAACGCTACCGTATGGTAATTCAAAAACATATGATTTTGAGTCGTCTCGAAAATCAAAACTTTTTAAAGCTACTGATAATTTTGCATCCGTATCGCTGCTCGCCTTGGGATTTTTGAAATGATTGGCTAAAATGGGCAACAATTTTGATGGAAAAATCTCAGGTCGAATGAAGGGAAGCATCATGAATTGAAAGGTTTTCTTCCACTCAATACCATGTGGTTTGATATGACGCCCATACTTGCCGAATGCAACCAAATGTGCTATTTCATGCACCAGAGTAATGAGAAACCTATACTTGTTGAGATTGGCATTTACGGTAATCTGGTGTTGACCATTGGGCATTTTCCGATAGTCTCCATGACGAGTCACCCGTTCATTGACAATTTTTAGATGTACCCCGGTCTCCTTGATTAAAGCTAGACAAGGCGAAACGGCCCGTTCAGGAAGGTATTTTTTCAAAACGTCATCCATTACGTCAAAAATAAGTCATTTAGTGCTCAAAGAATACCTTGTCGTATCAAAACAGTGAAAGGCCCATGTTTCATCGATACTTGGAATAAGGCGATGAAGTCGCCCTTAGCAATGTATTCCTTACACAGTTCAACCCTTCATATCCCATAGGGCAATAATTTTTAATTTATTACCTTGACCTGAAATAGGGCACCCATGAATTCCGTAGTAAGAAATATTTTAGCTGTTGTAATTGGTTGGTTTGGGGGAAGCGCCATTAATATGGCACTTGTTAACCTAGGCCATAGCATACTCCCCATTCCAGGGGTTGACCCCACCGACATGCAGGCCTTGGGGGAAGTACTGCCGACCTTAGATTTCAAATATTTCGTATTTCCCTTCTTGGCCCATGCTTTGGGTACCTTAACGGGAGCCTTTATAGCAAGTTGGATAGCGACGAAGCATAAAATGAAATTTGCGATTGGCATTGGGATCTTATTCCTAATTGGAGGAGTCATAGTTAACTACATGCTTCCCGGGCCGACTTGCTTTGCCATCACCGATATTCTTCTCGCCTATCTGCCTATGGCCTGGCTAGGCGGAAAAATTGGCTCAAAGTTATCGACTCGACAAAAGATGATGTAAGCTTGAAGCATATGAACCAATTTTCCAAATGAAAACAATCATTGGCTTATTTACCGTTTTATTGATTGGTTGTGGTTTTCCAAAGTGGGCTAAAGAAATAGCTCCTGAGATTTTTATTACTCGATTTGAGACCTCGGAAGGTATTTTTGAAATTGAGGTCCAACGAAAGTGGAGTCCTAAAGCCGCCGATCGGTTCTTTCAACTGGTGAACCATAAGCATTTTGAAAACGGTGTGTTTTATAGGGTGATTCCAAATTTTGTCGCCCAGTTCGGCAGTAGTGACACCCTTAGTTCAAAGAGTTGGAACCGAATCAAGGTTCCAGATGAAAAAGTCATTTTAGGAAATACAAAAGGCACTCTAAGCTTTGCACGCAGTGGGATAGAAACAAGATCGACGGAACTTTATATCAACCTTACCGACAACCTAAGACTTGACACCCTTAATTACAAGGGAGTAGTCGGGTTTCCTGCATTTGGAAAAGTAACCAAAGGAATGGAGGTCGTAACGGCCCTCTTTTCGGGATATGAAGGGAAATCAGCTGCAAAACTTGACTTACTCTACAACGATCGTACAACATATTTTGAGGCGTTTCCCGAGCTAGATACTATACAAAGAGTATCCATTATTCAACAATGAACGTACGAATCAAGGAGTGCTACTGGAAACTTGTAATAACTTTCCGTTATAGAGTTTAGATCCAATCAAGGCAAAGTCCATGATATACCTTGCCATGTCCAACGCACTAATTGGCGCTTGATATCCCGGAAAAGCTTCCTCCAACATTTCGGTTTGCACAGCCCCCAAGGCCAACACATTGAAAGAAGGACCGGACGCCTTGAACTCTTCGGCCCACAATTCGGTCAACGTAATCACGGCTGCTTTACTAGAACTATATGCAGAAAGACCCGGAAATTTCACACTACCCTGAACCCCTCCCATAGAACTGATCGTCACCACGTGACCAGTTCTGGGCATCTTTGGAAGCACTGCTTGGGTCATGGCCATGACCCCAAAAACATTGACACGGTACACCTCCTCAAACTCCTGCGCCGAAGTTTCCAAAAAAGGCTTGTTCAAAAGCTTACCTGCATTGTTGATAAGAATATCAACCGTTTCCCAGCTTTGAAGAAAGTCGGTCAGGCGCTCGAGATCATTGGGCTTAGACAAATCAAATGGAAACACACTAATATTCGGGTGTCCTAAATCAAGTATTGGACTATCATTTCGTGAAAGCGCCAACACTTGATGTCCTGAATCGGCGAACAGTTTTGCCAATTCAAAGCCAATTCCCCTGCTTGATCCCGTTATAATTACATTTGCCATCTAATTATATTTTATCTCTCGATTTGGAGCGTTAACGATGCCTACGAAAACAGGAACCAACTTATTGACAAGAGATGCCATATGTTCAAAGTCCATAAGTGCGTTTTCGTCCCCTACTTTATGGTAGTGCTCAAAGTTGGTAAAATCAAAAGTGCAATAGGTCTGCGAAGGAACATTGAATTTTTCATGAAAGGGATAGTTGTCCGATCGTTGAAAGAGGTTGAAGTCTTTCGCAGTGGGTAAAAATCCTATAAGCTTCTCATTACTATAGCTGTTACTTACTTCCGCTAGGTTCGATTTTTCATATCCGGTGACATACATCAAATAATCTTTTTCCCTGAGGGGAACTCCCACCATTTCAAAATTCAACATAGTGTACAGGTTCAAATTCTCCGCCTTCAATTTTTCGGCCAAATGGGCGGAGCCTAAAAGTCCTTTTTCTTCCGCACTGAACAAAGCAAAAATAATACTACGCTTATTCGTTCTTGTTTTGCCAAAATACCGTGCCAATTCTAAAACCGTGGTAGTGCCCGAAGCATTGTCATTGGCCCCGTTGGCTATCGAATCGGTAGTTGGCGAATTGGTAATACCAATGTGATCATAATGCGCCCCTATAATAATAAATTCATCTTTGAGGTTTTTATCCTTCCCCTCAAGATAACCCACTACATTATACGCAACACCCTCAAAATTCGAAAGGGTATCTCGATAACTTTTAAAATAAGGTGCGATTTTATTTTCCTTAAAAAGCGTTTCAATATAATCCGCTGCAACGGCGATACCTTCTGTTCCCGCTTCACGGCCTTGAAGGGCATCAGAGGCCATATAATCCATAATTTCGCCTACCCTTTCAGCAGTTGAAGGTTCCGGCATCGCCTTGCATCCCACTGCCAGACAGATAATCAAGAATAGAAAGTACCTCATACAATTCGTTTTATAGTTTTAAAGACAAAAAAGCATCCACCAGTTGGCAGATGCTTTTCCAAAATTAGATTTTAGATCTTCTTGGTTTAGGCCAACATGGTTACCGGGTTCTCCAAATACGCGCGAAGCGTTTGCAAAAACTGTGCTCCAGTAGCACCGTCAACGGTTCTATGGTCACAGGCCAAACATAACTTCATCGTATTACCGACCACAATCTCCCCATTTTTGACGACAGGCTTCTGAACAATTGCACCAACGGATAATATTGCGGAGTTCGGTTGATTGATAATGGACGTAAATTCTAAAATACCGAACATTCCCAGATTGGAAACCGTAAAAGTACTACCGTCCATTTCCGCCGGAGTCAATTTCTTATTTCTTGCTCGACCTGCCAAGTCTTTGACCGCCGATCCGATTTGCGTCAAACTCATCTGATCCGTAAACTTTAAGACCGGAACAACCAAACCATCGGCTACAGCTACGGCCACACCTACGCTGATATGATGATTGAATTGTGTTGTATCGCCTTTCCAAGTAGTATTCACTTGAGGGTGTTTTTTCAAGGCATTGGCACAGGCCTTGACTACCATATCGTTGAACGAAACCTTGGTATCGGGTAACTCATTGATCTGTTTCCGGGATGCGATCGCATTATCCATATCCACTTCAATAGTCAAGTAGTAGTGGGGTGCAGTAAACTTTGACTCAGCCAAACGTTTGGCAATAGTTTTCCGCATCTGCGAATTCTTCACTTCCTCCGAACTTTCCTCACCCACCGGCAGTCGAATAGGTGCTATGGCACTTCCCGATACATCAATGGTATCTTTAACCGTCTCAGAAACAGGAGTGGCTATAGCCGCGGTAGCCGTAGCGGCAGGGCTATAGTTCTCAATATCTTTTTTGACAATTCTACCATGGTCTCCAGAGCCTTTTACATCGGCCAAATCAACACCTTTATCGGCCGCCATTTTTTTGGCCAATGGCGAAGCAAATATCCGTTGCCCGTCATGCACGCCCTTGGTTTCGGCAATAGGCTTATCGTCAGTAGTTGCCGTTGTTTCCTGTTTCGTTTCGTTAGAAGCTGTGGATTGTGAAGCACTCTCGGAAGGTCCTGCATTCAAAACGGCATCTACATCAGTACCCTCGGGGCCTATAACGGCCAATACCTCATCGACAGGGGAAGATTCCCCTTCTTGAATTCCTATATATAGAAGCGTACCCGAATAAAAGGATTCAAACTCCATCGTAGCCTTATCCGTCTCTATTTCCGCCAAGATATCACCTTCTTCTACCGTATCACCAACCTTTTTCAACCAAGTTGCCACCGTACCCTCTTCCATGGTATCGCTAAGTCGCGGCATTTTGATGACTTCGACACCTTCAGGAATTTCCGTTGCGCTCGAATCGGAATCCGTAGGTGGGGCGGCATCGGTTTTTGGTTCTGGCGCTTCTTCCTTCATAACTTCCGCAGCTCCACTTCCGTTTAACAAGCCTGAAATATCTTCTCCTTCTTCACCAATAATCGCCAACAACACGTCTACGGGTGCCGTATCTCCTTCTTCAACCCCAATATGCAGAAGGGTTCCTTCGTTAAAAGACTCAAACTCCATAGTGGCCTTATCGGTCTCTATTTCGGCTAGAATATCCCCCTCTTCTACTTTATCGCCCACTTTTTTCAACCATGCGGCAACAGTGCCTTCTTCCATAGTATCACTCAATCGGGGCATATTTACTACTATTGCCATTTACTTATGCTTTATGTTGTACAAAAGGAAAATCTTCTTGCTCGTAAACCATGTCGTACAATTGCTGTACCGGAGGATAATCTGATTCTTCGGCGAACTTTTCGCATTCAGCGACTCTGGTCTTTACTCCTTTATTAATAGCCGTGATTTCATCATCGGTAGCATACGCTTTCTCTTTGATCACGTCGAGTACTTGTGTAATAGGATCTATTTTTTTGTATTCCTCAACCTCTTCTTTAGTTCTATAGTGTTGGGCATCGGACATCGAGTGGCCTCGATACCTATAGGTCTTCATTTCTAAAAACGTTGGCCCACCGCCACTTCTTGCGCGTTCAATGGCCTTACTCATTTCTTCGGCCACGGTCACCGGGTTCATACCATCTACTGGTCCACATGGCATTTCATATCCCAAGCCCAGTTTCCAAATTTCAGTTGAATGTGCGGTTCGGGCTACGGAGGTACCCATGGCATATCCATTGTTCTCGCATATGAAAACTACCGGTAGTTGCCAAAGCATCGCAAGGTTCAAAGCTTCATGAAAAGCACCCTGTCGCACGGCACCATCTCCCATATAGCAAAGGGTCACATTGTCTCTGCCAAAATACTTATCGCCGAAAGCCATTCCTGCTCCTAGAGGAATCTGTCCTCCCACAATTCCATGACCTCCATGAAAACGATGTTCTTTTGAAAAAATATGCATAGAGCCTCCCATCCCCATGGAGGTACCCGTTACCTTACCGTATAATTCAGCCATCACCTTTTTTGGATCAACACCCATACCGATGGGCTGAACGTGATTTCTGTAGGCCGTGATCATTCGGTCTTTGGTCAGGTCCATAGCATGAAGTGCTCCGGCCAAAACGGCTTCCTGGCCATTATAAAGGTGCAAAAACCCACGCACCTTTTGTTGAATGTATACTGCTGCCAACTTGTCTTCGAACTTTCTCCAAAACAGCATATCCTCATACCACTTCAGGTAGACCTCTTTGGTGATTTTTTCCATGAATTACTTATTTTTTTCGTGCCATTTCCTATGAAAACGGAAAACAAAAATACGTATTAAATCAATAGTGGAAAAATAAGGTTTAATGAAAAATAATGGGTGTTTTTTGAGGATTTCGAAAATCGAATTCAGGTCTTGAGAAAGCACCTTTAATTAAAAAAAACATCTATAAATAAGAGCTATCAAAACCTAGGGGAAGAATATCGGCTACGGATTCACATTTGAACACAGATCCTTTTTCACCTGCCATCAGCAATGAAATCGGGGTCTTTTGACGATTCTCGTATTCGGAAATCGATTGCCGGCAAATGCCGCACGGAGCAGTAGGCTTATCCACCACATATTTATTCGAAGCTGCAGAGATCGCGATAGTTTTGATAACAACACCAGGAAATCGTGATCCGGCTTGAAACACCGCCACTCCTTCAGCACAAAGTCCGGCGGGAAAAGAAGCATTCTCTTGATTATTACCAATGACCACTTCACCATTTTCAAGAAGAGCGGCTGCGCCTACATAAAAATCGGAGTAGGGAGCATATGCATTCTTTCTGGCCGCAATAGCGGCCTGCATCAACTTAAGTTCATCATCCGGCAGACTTTCAACTGCATCATAAACAGATAAATCAAAAGAAATCTTTTTTTTCTCCATGACCTATTTCCATTGGTTCTGACCAAAAATAACAAAACCCGCTCGATGGCGGGTTTTATATGTCACACTAATTTATTTAATCATTGAAGTATTCTTCGCCTAAATTGAAAGTCAGGGAAAAACGCAATGTATTTTCCAAAGGATTTCTCACTTGCGAAGTAGAGAACAAATAGGACAGGTCGATTTGGGCAGCTTTAAATCGGAAACCTGCACCAAGGGTAAAGAATTTTCGGGAACCCTTTTCTTCACTTTCGTTGAAATATCCTGTTCGAATCATAAAAGAATCTTGATAGACATACTCGGCACCAAGGGCCCAAGTAAATTCCTTTAGCTCTTCTCCAAAACCGTCGGGCGCATCTCCAAAGGATTCAAAGATACCGCTGAAGAAACCTATTTGCTGGTACTCATCATTATCAAGTGCATCAATGGTGCCATCACCATTAAAATCTTGCGGAGTAGGCACAAGTAACTTATTGAATTCAGTAGTCAAACCAATAACGTTATCTTGATCCAAGATAAAATCAAAACCTACACCTGCTTTTAAGTTGGTAGGCAAAAAGTTCTCTTGTCCGCCTTCGTCATATTGAATCTTACCACCTAAATTCGAAAAATTGAAACCGGCTCTCCAACGTCCGTCAAAACTATTGTAAGCGATTTCACGAGATCTATAGAAACCAGAAACGTCTACTGCGAATGAACTGGCCGCTTGCGAATCTACATCGCCATTTTGAGGTAATTTGAGATTGGACCGAATAAAACGACCACCGACCGACATCGAAAAGGTTTGACTTAACTTCAATGAATAGGAACCGTCAAAGGCCAATTCATTCGGCTTCGCCAAGGTACCTGGATCGTTCGCAAATTGTCGCAATTCAATCTCCCCCAAAGTAAAGTATCTTAAACTCAAGGCAAATGCACTTTGGTCATCGATTTTATTATAAAAACTGGCATTCAAAAGGGAAATGTCGGTGATAATGCTTTCTAGATAAGGCGTGTAACTTATACCTATACCTATTTTTCTGTCGGCAAAGGCGAATTTCGCCGGATTCCATTGTTGGGAAAAGGCATCAGTTGAAGTTGCCACACCCATATCACCCATTCCAGCAGATCTTGCGTCGGCCGCAATAGTCAAAAAAGGAACCGCAGTAGTAATTACCCTATCGTTATTCTGGGCATAAAATTTACCTACGAAAATAAGTGCAAATAGTATTGGAATTTTCTTCATTTCTAAATAGCTAAGTTGAATTGGCAAATATTTAAAATTACACCCAAAAGCTAAAATATATTGGACGTATGACACGTAAACGGGTATTTTAAAAATATCTTGTGCAATAAAGGGATTATTTTTTCGAAATACACCTTATTATAGTATTAAAATCATGGAAAATAAACCGTGCGTTTCCAAAGACATCCGGTAGGCTATTTTTGTAGAGCTGCATCACAAAATTAGACTCCTCAGAAAAGACCAACTATCCATACTATTATTGAATTTATACCGTTATGACTTTTAGAACATAAGCTGTTGCTATAATGTTCCCGTCATATGGCAAATAATTTTAAACCCGATGAAATATTATATATAAATCGTCGTTTTATATGCCGAATGACCTATTAATTGAATCAAAATACAATTCCAAACTACTTAAGCAACGTAGTTTAACCATTTGAACTCAAGTCCTAATTATGAAAAAACAGTTTCTTAAAGTTGCACTTTCTTGCGCAGTTATAGCGGGAGGTTTTACGGTTACCAGCTGTAAAAACTCTTCGTCTTCTTCCAAAAATGTATCAAGAGCTACAGGTTGGAAAATAAATGCCAAAGAAGGTGGCTTTCAATATAACACCGATTTCAAGGAGCAAGAAACGGCCCCGGGCCTTGTCTTCGTTGAGGGAGGTACATTTACAAAAGGTAAGGTACAAGATGATGTAATGCACGACTGGAACAACACCCCTACCTCGCAACATGTACAGTCATTCTATATGGACGAAACGGAGGTGACGAATGTGATGTATTTGGAATATCTTGACTATTTGAAGAGTGTTTACCCTCCGGAAAATCCGCAATACGCCAATATTTACAAAGGTGCATTACCGGATACTTTAGTATGGAGAAATCGATTGGGTTTCAACGAAACCATGACCAATAACTATTTACGCCATCCTGCCTATGCCGAATATCCCGTGGTAGGAGTCAACTGGATTCAAGCGACACAGTTTGCGGAATGGAGAACAGATCGAGTGAACGAAGTAATGCTGGAAAGAGAAGGGTACTTGGCAAAAGATGCCAAATATCAGGCGGCCAGTGGTGAAGTAGCAGGTACGTTTAGTACAGAGGCCTATTTGAACCGACCAGAATCGGTCTACAACGGTCAAATCGATTCGTTACAAGGCAAAATGAAAAAAGATAGTGTCAGCACCTTCGCTAAAAGAAGCAGTGGGGTGATTATGCCTGAATACAGATTGCCGACAGAGACCGAGTGGGAATACGCGGCCCAAGCGAATCAAGGGGCTCGAGAATATAACAATTATAGAGGTAGAAAAAAATATCCTTGGGAGGGTGATTACACCAGAAATGGTCAACGTGTTGGTCGCGGTGATCAGTTGGCCAACTTCAAACAAGGAAAAGGTGATTACGGTGGAATTGCGGGATGGTCTGACGATGGTGCCGATATTACCGCTCAGGTGATGTCTTACAAGCCAAACGACCTAGGCCTTTATGATATGGCCGGTAATGTAGCTGAATGGGTTGCCGATGTTTACCGTCCTATAGTTGATGATGAAGTGAGTGATTTCAACTATTACAGAGGAAATATTTACATGAAAACCGCCATTGGCGAAGATGGCAAGGTCAACATCTTAAGAGATTCGGTAGTGTATGACACCCTACCTAATGGAAAAGTAGTAGCAGTCAATCTTCCTGGTGAAATCAAAATGGTGCCTGTTGATGAACAAGAAACCTATTTGAGAACCAATTTTGACTCTAGTGATAACAGAGGATATAGAGATGGCGACCCAGGTTCTTCTAGATTCTTCGATCAGTTCAGTGATGATGAAGATCCTGCGACCGCAAGAAAAATGTATGATTCACCAAGACACAAGGTAGAACGTGATTCTGCTGGCAGCATCGTACGTCAGTATGACAAATCAAACAACAGAACCTCATTGATCAATGATGAAGTTCGCGTATTCAAAGGTGGTTCATGGAGAGATCGTGCCTATTGGTTAGACCCTGCACAAAGAAGGTATTTGCCACAATATATGGCTACCGATTATATCGGCTTTCGATGCGCAATGTCTAGGGTAGGTTCTAAGTCGAAAACAAAGAACAAAACCCCGAGAGGTAAAAAGGCAAAATAATTAATTGCTATATAAAGATCAAGAAGCCCTAACAGTACTGTTAGGGCTTTTTTGTATTTTTACCGCATATGACCATACCCGAATTACACGCGCTATTTCTGAAGTTTCCCACTGTATCGACGGATACAAGAAAAATCACAAAAGGCTGTATTTTCTTTGCACTCAAAGGCGATAATTTCGATGGAAACAGCTATGCTTCGCAAGCCTTGGAGAAAGGTGCGGAATGGGCGGTTATAGACGATATCGATTATAAAAAATCAAATCATCACATTGTAGTTGAAGATGTACTGACCACCTTACAGAAGCTTGCTACCTATCATAGAAGATCCTGTCAGGCCAAGGTAATCGCTTTAACCGGTAGTAACGGTAAAACCACTACCAAAGAATTGATTGCCGCGGTACTGTCAAAAAAATATAAAATCGTTTCGACCAAAGGCAACTTCAATAACCATATCGGAGTACCCCTGACGCTTCTCAATATCAAACAAGACACCGAATTGGCCATCATCGAAATGGGGGCCAATCACCAAAAAGAAATCGCTTTTCTCTCTACCATTGCAGAACCTGATTTTGGGTATATCACTAATTTTGGCAAAGCCCATTTAGAAGGTTTTGGTGGCGTCGAAGGCGTCATCAAAGGAAAGAGTGAGTTGTATGACTATTTGATGGCGCTAAATAAATCGGTCTTTTTAAATGCCGACGACTCTATTCAGTTAGAAAAGCTTGGGGCCTATGTCAAAAAGTTTGGCTTTAGCACAACCAACCCGCACTATTATCAAATTAAGTTCATAAGCGCGAATCCGTTCGTGCGACTTGAAGTGGAGGATCTAGACATAGCGTCACAGTTGATAGGCAGTTATAATTTTACCAATTGCGCCATTGCGGTAGTAATGGGGAAATATTTTAATGTTCCATTAGCCGCTATCAAAACTGCCATTGAAGGCTATGTGCCGGAAAACAATCGATCACAGATAGTAAAGAAAAATGGTCATGAAATCATTCTTGACGCCTATAATGCCAATCCTACTAGTATGAAAGCCGCTCTTGAAAACTTCAGTTGCATGAAAGGGGAAAACAAAGTGGTCTTTCTTGGAGACATGTTCGAATTGGGGGAGGCTGCTTACCAAGAACATCAAGATATTGCCGATTTTGCTAGCAAGCTGCATTTTTCAGAACTATATCTTATTGGTGAAAACTTCAATGCCATCGACACGCCTTTACAGACCTTTCCTTCTTTCGACACCATTTCAAGATACCTGGAGAACAACCCTGTGGACAGAAAATGCCACATATTGATCAAAGGGTCAAGAGGCATGGCATTAGAGCGATTATTGAAGCTCCTTTGAACTTGAACACACACCACAACCATCAGTCCAATTCCACACGGTTTTCAACTACTTCATTTATAGGGAGTACCAATCGACCCTTCGCAGTCTTCAAGGTCAAGAACATATGATCAATGGATTCAATGGTACCAATGACCCCATTCACTTTTATTTCCTCACCTGGATTGTACTTTTTCCTGGCATAAAAGGTTTTAAGCAAGCTGGCGACTACATCTCTAGACCCTAAACCGAGGCCGAGTGCAAACGCCAAAAGAAACGCACCTAATATTATCGTGAAATTATTCGTAATAATGGTGGTGTTGATACCGGCGTGATTCAAAGCTGTAATCGTGACGAAAATGGCCATGATATAATACACCACGGAACTTACTACTTTAGACCCCGTAAAAGCCATTGATTTAAATACCTTGACCAGAGTAGTGCGTATCATGCTGGCCACATACAGGCCGACTACCAATATCACAATAGCACTTAACAAAACCGGCAGATAGCGCAGTAAGTTGGCTATTTCATTTGAGATAATGGTCAATTTGACCATGTCAGCCGCGATAATCACGAAAACAAGTAGCAACAACCACTTGACAAAACCAAGAACTATTTTTTCAATATCGATATTGAGGTTACCATCACCCAACAATTTGGCATCGTTGATCTTATCTGAAAGACGATTGACCTTCGCCAACTTAAAGAGTTTTTTCAATGCAAAGCGGGCCGCCTTTCTAACGAACCATCCGATAATCAATACGACAATCGCGCCTAGTATATTGGGTATTGCGGAAGCAATGTTTCCAAGTGCAGGCGAAAGTGTTTCATAGGTGAGGTCTTTCCATTCCGCTAGTTTATTCATAAGTCAAAGGTATTTTGGTTAGTTAGTTATTACGATCAAGAATTTGTTTTCATCATCTCGTTAATGGTTTCTTTATAATTACAGGTAAACAAAGACGCCATTTCGGTTAGTAGTTTGGCCATGGCAATATCATTCATCACCTTATTTTTCAAATGAGGAGGGGCCTCCTCCCAGGATTGCTCCATTTTCTCGAACGGGTTCTCAATTTTCTTTGACATTTCAAGCTATTTTATTGTAGGTTTTCAAGAGCGAGGCTTTGGCACGCATGAGCCTCATTTTGACGGCACTTTCACTCAGGCCCAATATTTCGGTTAGTTCTTTGATAGTGACCCCGTCCTGATATTTTAAAAGGAGTATTCTTTTTTCTTCCGCACGAATTAAACCCAATGCTTTTTTTAAGATTCCTGTTCGCATCTCATAAATACTAAGATCGCCAACCTCTTCATTTAAGCTTAAATCTTCTTCGCTTAGGCTTTCGGAAGCCTCACTGATTTTCCGCTGTTTATTTCGATTTACATAATTCACACAGAAATTATACGTAAACGAATACAACCATGTTGAAAACTTAGACCGCCCTTTGAAACTACCCAATTTCACATATAACATCAAAAAAACATCTTGGGTAAGGTCTTCCGCTTCAGAATGTGATTTCGAAAAACTATAGCACTTATTGTAAACTGCCTTAGAATATCGATCATATAACACTCCAAATAATTCGGTATTTTTCGTTTTGACGATTTTTCTAACCAACGCTTTGTCCGTTAAATCACCGAATGCTTCTTTCGTTTCCAAATCAATCTTCTGGTTCGATATTCATATTAGACACCTTTTTCAAGAAAAAGTCACATTTTTAACACTTTATGTTTTCAAGGACTTAGTAAATGAGAAACTCGAATCCTTACAACGGTAAAAACCTTCATAAATTACAGAATTAACCTACATTTTTGTTAATCAATAATATGAACAAAGAAATCAAAATAGAAGAAGCCCCGATAAAATCGGGGCTTTGACAACCAAATTAACCTACAAAAACAACAAGTCTATAAATGTCGCAAACTAACCAATTTTACGACCTTACAAATTTCAAAAGAAAATTGCCGTCCCTTATCATAGACTTAATTGAGAAAACCTGGCTGTACATAACGTTTAAACGATTTTCAAAACAAATGATTCATTTGGACATCGCTTGTATTACTGAAACGAGCCATCATTTAGCTCCTGACTTTATTCCTTTCTTACTTCTTTCTAGAAACAGTGAGGGCCAAATTGTGCCAATTGTTATTAAAAAAATGAGAATGCCCCCTCCAAAAAAAAGATCAAGCAGTAGTGAGTTCAACATCGTTAGGTTCTCTATTAAATGGTTACATTTCTTAAGACACAGCTTTCTTATAGAGGTCACAATTAATTTGAAAAAAAAATGAAAATTTTAGGTAAAAACAAATCCTGAGATTGGATTCCTTACTATGAGAGAAGAAAAATGTGGGATATACTGGATTCGAACCAGTGACCTCTGCCCTGTCAAGGCAGCGCTCTAAACCAACTGAGCTAATATCCCTTTTTTAAGAGTTGGTAAAAGTAAAACATATTTTTGATATCCCTAAGACCAAACACCAATCTCTCCTCAAACTTTATCAAACCGGCAGACCCTTCTTGGCAAAAGTTTAAAGAAGTGAGTCATATATGAGCATATTGATAATAGATATGATCTACTCCTTCTAATTCACCAAGTAATCTTAGAAAAAAATGTATTTTTAAAGGATGCTACCGCTTAAAAAAATAAGTTTTTCGGAAACCATAGCTCTTTGGGTCTGCCTACTGGTGATTTCATGTGGGCCTGATTTGCCCAGCGAAGTGGCCGATGCCTACGAAGACCTTCCTGAAATCGTAGATTTCAACTTTCATGTCAAACCTATTCTTTCCGACCGTTGCTTTAATTGTCACGGGCCGGATGAGAACACAAGAAAAGCAGGACTTCGATTAGATCTGGCCGAAGAGGCATTTTCAACCTTATCCAGCGGAGCACGGGCTTTTGTCGCAAACAAACCCGAACGTAGTTCAAGTGTGCAGCGCATATTGAGCAATGATCCCGAAATTCAAATGCCTCCACCTGAATCAAATTTGTCCTTATCACCAAATGAAAAGGCAATGATCATCAAATGGATCGAACAAGGAGCGGAATGGAAAGACCACTGGGCCTTTGTTAAACCCGAAAGACCAAACCACAAGATCGGCAATGACAACTGGCCGAGCTATAACCCAATCGATGGTTTCGTTCAAGGGCGATTGAAGCAAAAAGGATATCAGCCTGCCCCAGAGGCCGACAGAGAACGATTGCTCCGTCGAGTGAGTTTGGATTTGACCGGACTCCCTCCAACGGTACAGGAACTCGATTTATTTTTAGAGAATAAAAGCGCTGATGCCTATGAGAAGGTAGTGGATAGACTGTTACAAACGGATGCCACTGCGGAGCGTCTTGCCCTAGACTGGATGGACATCTCTCGCTACGCCGATTCTCACGGCCTGCATGCTGATGGTTGGCGACTTATGTGGCCATGGCGCGATTGGGTCATCAATGCCTTTAAAGAGAATATGCCTTATGATCAGTTCGTTACTTGGCAGTTGGCCGGGGATCTTTTTCCCAAAGCTACCAAAGAACAGAAACTGGCAACGGCTTTCAACCGAAACCATCCAATGACAGCAGAAGGAGGAGCCATCGAGGAAGAGTTCAGATTAAATTACGTTTGGGACCGTGCAGAAACGGTTGGAACAGCGCTTATGGGCCTAACAGTTTCCTGCGCCCGTTGTCACGATCATAAGTTCGACCCCATTTCCCAAAAAGACTACTATAGGTTAACTGCATTCTTCAACAATGTAAAAGAACTGGGTATGACCGGTGATGATGGCAATTATGGTCCGATGCTTGCCTTACCAGACACTGAAACGGAGGAAAAACTAGGCAAATTAGAAAAACTAATTACCGCAAAAGAGCAAACACTTGAGTTGACCAAAAAAGAACTTGCCAATCTCGAAACCTATATCACAACCTTACCTAAAGATGCAACCAAAAAAGAGCTTTTGGGACATTATCCTTTCGATAAGGTAGCCCGACAAGGCGACACCTATGTCATAGACCGCACTACGAATGCAACGGCATCCAAAGCTCCTGGAATCATTGAGGGTAAAAAAGGGAATGCCCTGGTGTTTACGGGGGAGTACGATGAAGTATATCTGAATAACATTCCCAATTTCGAGTGGACAGATACCTTCTCTGGAAGTCTATGGCTGAAAACCACCAAAAGAGAAAAGCTGAAAACGCAAACACTGATGGGCACGTCAGGCGAAAAAAATAATTTTTGGCGTGGATGGGACTTTTATCTTGACAGCCTGAACTACCTAAATGCTAGATTGATTCACTCCTTGCCGCACAACTATATTCACGTAAAATCGAAAGACTCTCTTAAAACAAATGAATGGCAACATGTTGCATTTTCATACAATGGATCCGGTAAGGCCCAAGGGTTATCATTGTTTATCGATGGAAAGAAAGTGGAAAGTGAAGTAGGTCATGATAATCTTTATAAATCCATCAAAACCATAAGGTCAGCGGTTCATACCCTTTATAAGCAACCCGTCAGAGTAGCGAAAAGTTACAGGGGCTTTACGGGAGAAAATGGAATTTTCAAAGGTGCCCTTGATGATATTCGAATGTATTCAAAAGAATTGACACCGTTGGAAGTATTACTTCTTACCAAAGATGGTTCTTCAAAAGAAGCTCCGGAAAAAAAGCTGGTACAAGAGTATAAGATCAACCAATCTCCCGAAGTTCGTAATATAGCGGCCGACCTTAAAGAACTTAGAAACGAGTGGTTGCAACTGATGATGCCGGTGATGGAAGTTATGGTCATGGAAGAAATGCCTCAAAACAGACCTGCATATGCCTATAATCGTGGAGACTATTCGCAACCCATATATCAAGTTGAACCCAATACACCTGAAGTATTGCCCAAGTTTTCCGACGCCTATCCAAAAAATCGATTGGGCTTGTCCAAATGGCTTTTTTCCGAAGAAAACCCATTGACGGCCAGAGTTACGGTGAATCGTTACTGGCAAATGTTATTTGGTAAAGGCTTGGTAGATACACCCCAAGATTTTGGAGTTCAGGGAGCTTTACCCTCGCATCCTGAATTGATTGATTGGTTGGCCGTAGAATTCATAGAAAGTGGATGGGATGTCAAGGCGCTTTTGAAAACAATGGTGATGTCGCATACCTACCGTCAGTCTTCCCAAGTTTCCGAAGAAATGAGAGAAAAAGATCCCAATAATTTTTATTTGGCAAGGAGCAACAGTTATCGTTTACCGGCAGAAATGATTCGAGACAATGCGTTGGCGGCAAGTGGACTTTTGGTTCAACAAGTAGGTGGAGAAAGTGTAAAACCATATCAACCAGGCAAGCTATGGATCGAAAAGAACAGTTTCTCGCATAAATTACTGAACTATAAAGAATCACAGGGCGATAGCCTTTACCGAAGAGGGCTGTACACATTTATAAGGCGCACATCGCCCCATCCGGCGATGACCGCTTTTGACGCGCCCAGCCGAGAGGTTTGCACTGTGCAACGGGAAAATACCAACACACCACTTCAGGCATTGGTTCTAATGAACGACACCCAATTTGTGGAAGCTTCTAAAGTTCTTGCCTCTAGAATGCAAAAAGAAGGTGGAACATCATTGGATGAACAGATCACCTACGGTTTTCGATTAGCAGTAAGCCGTTATCCGAAAGAAGAAGAAAAGACGATTTTCAAGGAAATTTTCGAAACACAACAAAGGCGTTTCAAAAAGGCTCCGAAAGAAGCTGACCAACTGTTATCCGTAGGCCAACAGCAACTGGAAGACAATTTGGACAAAACAAAAACAGCAGCATTGACCATGGTAGCCAATACGATGCTGAACCATGACGAAGCCTATATGAAAAGATAAGACCATGTGTACCCACGAGCATAAAAAAAACTATACGAGAAGAGATTTCCTCACCAAGACCACCTTAGGAATGGGAGCGTTGACCATGGGTTCAATGCTTGACCCTATGGGTCTTTTTGGAAAAGAGAAATCACTTTCCGGCATTCCAAATCTCAATGGCGGCGGCGTTCTGGGGCAGGCCCATTTTCCACCTAAAGTAAAACGTGTTATCTACCTATTTCAGAGTGGAGCACCCTCGCAAATAGATTTGTTCGACCATAAGCCATTACTAAATAAAATGAATGGTCAAGATCTGCCCGAAAGTGTTCAACAGGGGCAGCGATTGACAGGAATGTCCTCTGGTCAAGCCACTTTACCCATTGCCGGATCGCCATTTTCTTTCAAGCAACATGGAGATAGCGGCGCCCTTATGAGCGAACTTATGCCGCATACCGCGAAAATAGTCGACGATCTTTGCTTTATCAAATCAATGTATACGGAAGCGATCAATCACGATCCGGCCGTAACCTTCTTTCAAACAGGATCCCAACTTCCCGGTCGGCCTTCAATTGGCTCATGGGTAAGTTATGGCCTTGGAACGGATAATAAGAACCTTCCTGAATTCGTGGTGCTCGTCACGAAAGACAAATTCGGACAACCCCTATATTCGCGAGCGTGGGGGAATGGCTTTCTACCTTCTCAACATCAAGGGGTACAATTCAGGGCAGGAAAAGACCCAGTACTCTATTTAACCAATCCACCCGGCATCGACGGAAAGACCAGACGTGAACAATTGGATCAGTTACAACGTCTCGAAAAGATAAACCATGATGATTTGGGAGATCCTGAGATTTTGGCTAGAATGGCCCAATACGAAATGGCCTTTAGAATGCAGACCTCAGTACCTGAAATCATGGATACCACGGATGAATCCGATTATATTTATGATATGTACGGAGAGGATAGTCGAAAACCTGGGACTTTTGCGGCCAACTGCATCTTGGCGAGGCGCTTGGCAGAGCGTGATGTGAAATTTATACAACTCTATCACCAAGGTTGGGACCAACACGGCAACTTACCCAGTGCTATAAAAGTTCAATGTAAAGAGACCGATCAGGCCACAGCAGCATTGATAACCGATTTGAAACAACGCGGCATGCTCGAAGATACTTTGGTCATCTGGGGGGGAGAGTTCGGCCGAACCAACTATTCTCAAGGCCAACTTACCGACACCAATTTCGGTCGTGACCATCATCCTAAATGCTTTACCATCTTTATGGCCGGTGCCGGAATCAAAAAAGGATTCTCTCTGGGTGCCACGGATGATTTTGGTTACAACGTAGTCCAAAGACCGGTACACGTGCACGATTTTCAAGCCACCTTAATGCATTTGCTTGGCATAGACCATGAACGACTGACATTCAAATTTCAGGGACGACGATATCGACTTACCGATGTGCATGGTGAAGTCGTTAAAGAAATACTGGCATGATAACTCACAAAAAACAAGGAACATGAAACCCAATACAAGAAGAATTTTTATTAAAAAAACCTTGGCCGCTTCAGCAGCTAGTATTGCCCTACCTGACTATTCTTTCGGAATCATTACAAAGAGAGGAGGTGCTGCGAAAAGAGTAGGACATGGTGATTTTCAGTATACGGTGGATCAGGAATGGGGTATTCAAGACCCCTCGAAAATTCCTGTTAACGACTGTCATGAAATGGTACTTGATGACCAAGGCCGTATTTTAATGACTACCACCGGCGCGAACAACAATAACGTTTTGGTGTATGACAAATCCGGAAAAGTATTGGAATCATGGGGAACCGAATTTCCAGGAGCACATGGCCTATCTATTGCTGGTGAGGGTAAAGACCAGTTTCTTTTTATTACCGATCCAGATTCTCACAAAGTAAGCAAAACCACTTTGGACGGAAGAATTCTCATGACCCTCGAACGCCCTAAGGAAGTTTCAGGATATACAAGCGATGATCAGTTTAAGCCTACCGAAACGGCCATACTTCCAAATGGCGATTTTTATGTAGCCGACGGCTATGGCAAAAACTTCATCATAAAATATAGCGCGAAAGGCGACTACATTTCCCATTTTGGTGGAACTGGCGAGGCCGACGATCAATTCAATTGCTGCCATGGCATTACATTGGATACGCGGAACAAGGAAAATCCAACCCTCCTAATTACTTCTAGGGCCAGTCAGGAATTCAAACGTTTTTCGCTGGACGGTGAACATTTAGAGACGATTTCCCTTCCTGGATGCTCCATTTGTCGACCTGTTATTCATGGCGAGAACCTCTATTTTGCGGTAATCGTGACAAAAACCTGGGATACCTGGGACGGCATGTTGGCCGTCTTGGACAAAAACAACAAAGTCCTTTCTTTTCCAGGAGGAGATAAGCCTCGGTATTTAGACGGTATACTTGACACACCGCTATATGACGGAGGTACTTTCAAGAATCCCCATGACGTCCTTGTTGATGGCGATGGTAATCTATATGTACCGCAATGGGCATCGAATAAGTCCTATCCTATAAAATTAAATAGAATATAAATCCGTAAATAGTATAAATGAACCTATTTCTTGCATTTGACTTTACCAATTTTGTTGGTCGTTTTCACCCGATACTAGTACATCTCCCGATAGGATTCTTGCTTTTAGGAATTCTAATGGAATGGTATCAACGTTGGAAAAAAACCGAAAAACTTAGCGATCTTATTGGCTACGCCTGGCTTTTAGGAGCTATCGGTGGAGCCTTCGCAGCCTTCTGTGGATGGTGGTTGGGAGAAACAGGTCTTTACTTCGAAGACGATCTCTTCCTGCATCGTTGGGTGGGCATTCTTATTGTAATCATTTCCTTGGTAGGATGGTGGTTGAAAAAAGATTCGACTAGACATTCGGCAGCAACACATCGCATTACCAACCTTTTGATTCTGGGACTTTTGATTTTCGAAGGGCATTTAGGAGGAAATCTTACCCACGGCGCATCCTATTTATTCGAATATGCTCCAGAACCCATTAAAAATCTTATGTTGAACGAAGAATCGGATATCATGGATTTTTCCGCTGCAGACTCCGTTATTGTATACAACGATCTGGTACAACCCATTTTTGAACAAAAATGCTTTGCTTGCCACGATAATAAAGTACAGCGAGGTGGTTTGAACATGGCTTCGATAGATTCAATGCTCGTCGGAGGCGACGGAGGTCCTGCATTTTTATCGGGCAATGTTATCGAAAGTGAATTATTCCGACGGGTAACCCTACCACAGAAAAATATCAAATTTATGCCTCCTGTTGGGGATCCATTGACCTATGACGAAATTAAGGTTTTGGAGTGGTGGATCGCTTCTGGAGCGGCAGCGGACAAATCGTTAACTGATTTGGAGGTCCCCGAGAGCATTAAGCCTACACTACTCCGGCGCTATAGTTTAGACACAAATCCGAAACCCTACTATGAAACGGTCAATATCCCACCCTTGGACAGTGTTACCATTGCCAATCTTGAGGAAAATGGTTTCACCGTAAAGATTCTAGGCGCGACCAATCCGCTTTTGGATGTCAAATTCTCAGGTACCGATCTGACCGATGAACAGTTAAGGAGTCTTGAGCCGGCAGCAGAGCACATTACCTGGCTCTCTTTGGCCAATACGAACATAACGGATGAAGGACTCGCGACCATCGCAAATTTCAGGAACCTTACTCGCCTGCAATTAGAAAAAACCAATATTGGTGATCCGGGTGTAGCAGCTTTATCAGCACTAAAACACCTTGAGTCTTTGAATCTGTATCGTACAAAAGTAACCGACGAATGTTTGACCGACCTTGAAAAAATGGAAGGCCTAAGACGGGTATATTTGTGGCAAACCGAAATAACTTCGAATAAAGCCAAGGCTTTACAAGACAATAATGAAGAGCTCCAGTTAATTATTGGCCAAGGATAAATCGAGACTTATGCCGAAAAAAGGAAAATCAAACTTCGATAGTCGATACCCATCTGTAGAGGACCTGAGGGCCAAAGCCAAAAAAAGAATTCCAAAATTCGCTTTTGAATATTTAGATGGGGGATGTAACGAGGATATCAACCTACATAAGAATACAGCTGAAATTCGAGAGGTGGAGCTCCTCCCCTATTACCTGAGCAAACACAGCGGATCAAATATGAAGACAAAGCTCTTTGGTCATTCGTACGATGCACCCTTTGGTATTGCCCCTGTGGGACTCCAAGGCTTAATGTGGCCAAGATCTCCCGAAATCTTAGCAAAAGCCGCTTTCGAACACAATATTCCTTTCGTGCTCAGTACGGTATCGACCAGTGCCATTGAACGTATTTCCGAAATTACAGAAGGACAAGCCTGGTTTCAACTCTATCATCCCGCCAAAACCAAACTGAGAGACGATATCATTAGACGTGCGGCAGCTGCTGAGTGCCCCGTTCTAGTTATCCTATCGGATGTACCCACTTTTGGCTTTAGACCTAGAGACATCCGCAACGGTTTGGCCATGCCTCCAAAAATGTCGATTGCCAATATCTTACAAATTATGGGTAAGCCTAATTGGGCACTTCAAACCCTTAGGCACGGACAACCTAATTTCGAGACCCTAAGACCTTACATGCCAAAGAATTTGGATTTAAAGCAACTGGGACAATTTATGGACCAAACCTTCTCAGGTCGCTTAAATGAGGAGCGTATCAAGCCTATACGGGACATGTGGAAAGGAAAGTTGGTTTTGAAGGGTGTCGCTTGTGAAGCCGATGTTGAGAAAGCCATTCAGCTCGGTTTGGACGGAGTCATCGTATCCAATCACGGTGGGCGTCAGTTGGACGCTGGTGAGTCGACCATTCGACCATTAGCACGTATCGCTGAGGCCTATGGCAGCCAAATTGAGGTCATGATGGATAGTGGTCTTAGATCTGGCCCTGACATCGCCCGAACAATGGCCAGTGGTGCCAAATTCACTTTTATGGGTCGTTCTTTTATGTACGGAGTAGCGGCATTAGGCGCTGAAGGTGGAAACCACACTATTTCTCTATTAAAAGCGCAATTACAACAGGTGATGGAACAGATTTGCTGCGAAAACATCCAAGATTTCCCTAATCACCTTATTCAGAAATAAGTATAATTTGAACTGGAACAAAAAAAATCGACTCCTTAAAAAAGGAGCCGATTTTAGTATATTAAGAATCTACTTATTCTCTTATAAGAGGAATCGTTTCTTTGGATCCTGATGAACTTAGTGTCATATAGTAGACACCTTGAACTTGCCTTCCAATATTGGACAGATTCAACTCTACATCTCTTTGAGAAGACGCAGCATCAAATGTTCCTTTTTCTACCTGAACCCCTAAAGAGTTTGTTACACTATATTCATATTTTCCAGAAGCACCTTCAGGCAACCTTACAGATACCTTGCCGTCAGTAGAAACTGGGTTAGGGAACAAGATTGCCGATTTACCAGAACTTGATCCTACAGTGAACTTAATGGTTTTGCGGGCAATAACACTATTGATATCACTTGTACTTGAATAGGCACCAGCAATCAAGGTATACGTACCACTTTGTAATGTTACTCCTTGATAGTTGCCATTAGTATCACCATAAACCGAATAAGGCCAAAAGAACTCAAATCCTACTTTGACTCGGTTTCCATTTCTAAGTACTTCAAGACCTACCCTTCTGGTACCTGATGGCACATTTACCCTAATATTGACATTTTGCACCTTAGAGGAATTAAGTGAAGAACCATCAACCAATGCCCCTATACTACTGTTTGTTGATGCATTGATTAAATTAAAGGAAATATCGGAATTAGTTGGAGGTGGTGGCGTACCAGAGCCAGCAGTTATGGTAACTGTACTTGACCCTGTTGCTCCCTTATTATCGGTTACCGTAACTTTAATAGTATAACTTCCGGCAGAGATGTTCCGAATAGGGTGTGGTGTATAGTTCGATCCATCGGTATCTACCAATTTACCATTTACGAATACTTGGTGCTTTACAATACTCCCATCACTGTCGTTCGCATTTATCCCAACAAAAACTGTACTTCCAACCGCTACTTGATCACCGTTTGAAAGACTTTTGAAACTGACTGTAGGAGCCTCATTTCCCGTTGGAGGAGGGGGAGGTGTGTCATCATCTCCAACAGATATATTAATCGTTTGAGAAGCCGTTTTACCTCCATTGTCCGTAACAGTGGCCCTTATTGCATAGTTACCTGGAGCAATATTATTTATAACATGTGGAGAATATCCTGCCCCATCAGTATCCACCAATTTATTGTTGACAAAAATCTGATGCTTCGTGATGTTTCCATCTGAATCATTAGCCGATAATCTAACAGTCACGTTGCTACCTGCGTTAAAAGTCTGCCCACCATTCGGACTTGTGATACTTACGGTAGGTGCGACATTATCAGTAGGTGGAGGTGTTCCGCCAGAACAACTGGTAACCGCTCTTGTTAAACTCTCAGATTCTGAGTTTGAATATTGATTTTCCTTGTAAAGTACCATTCTATCGATACTATGTCCCTTAGAACGTGCAGATACCCGTATGTTGTAAACACCGGCACTATTGAATCTGGCATAAATATTGTGATTTTCAAAATCACTGGTACGCGTTATCCAGCTCCATCCTATTGAGTTGGTATAAATTTTAAACCAACCTCCAGAAGTAGACCCCTTGGCAACTGGTGTCTTACCAGATCCCCCAGGATACACTCTAGTATTGCCTGTAGCACCATAAAAATCAGATGCATCGATTTTCAACCACGAATCGTTGTGCTCCGTGTTGGCAGGCTCAGGTCCAGAACCAATAATGCTAATTCTGTTTCTCCATTTGAATCTATAAGTTCCAGGAGAATTTATTTTCACCTTATACACAATTGCAGAAGTACCCGGAGTATTGAATTTATCCGACCCCCTGTACGTCAATGCTTGACCGCCAGAAGCTCCAGAAATATTCTCCTTTTTCCAAGAACCGGAGACTTTAGAATCCAACTCAAGGATCGCTATTCCATTTCTTTCCTCAAAATCGGCGCCATCACAAGACTGGGCCTCGACCTGAGTGAAGTACAGAAGAGTAGTAAATAAAAATAAAGTAGTTTTTAATCTCATAGTAAAAAAGGGTTTAGTGGAGTTAAAATTATTTTACAAAATAAAAGATTCATTAAAACCGGCTTTGAAGAATATCTAAGTTTCCAAGAAGCAAATTTTAACAAATCAGGTTAAACTATGTTTTATAACATTTTTGTTTAAGGAGATGTTAACTCCTTAAATCCCTATTTATACG
This sequence comes from Maribacter corallii, assembly GCF_047345415.1. Taxonomy (NCBI): domain Bacteria; kingdom Pseudomonadati; phylum Bacteroidota; class Flavobacteriia; order Flavobacteriales; family Flavobacteriaceae; genus Maribacter; species Maribacter corallii. The sequence continues at coordinate 122,655 of NZ_JBLFEP010000006.1, read as the reverse complement.
ACGAAAGTATCCTTTTGGACTACGAAATACATAAAAAAAGACAAAAGATCGATGAATGGTCAAAAACGTTAAGATTTCTTTTAGATTTATCCCTAACGTTATTTTATTCAGAAAAGTATCTCGGTAAAAAAAGATGATTCCTTTTTTTACAAAAAACATGAATCAAAAAAAGCCTCCGATTTCTCGAAGGCCTTTGTTTACGATGTGGGCCCTACTGGATTCGAACCAGTGACCCCCTGCTTGTAAGGCAAATTTTTAGCAATTCATCCGAACATCACATATAATATAAATATCTGTTTTTCAATGTTTTATTAAATTTTTATTATCATTTGATATCATCTAGCATCAACTAAAAGTGTGCAAAAAGTGTGCAATTATTGTCGTATCTTTTTTTAAAGAAATAGAAAAGATGGCTAAAGTAAAACTGATATTGGATACAAGGAAAAGCTCTAAAAAATCAGATGGAACCTACCCTATCTGCATTCGTGTTTTTCATAAAAAACCTCGAATCATTCCATCAAAATATTCCACCACAATGTTAGGTTGGGATGGCATAAATTGCAAGCTTAGGAAATCCGTTGGTATAAACAAAAATTTGGATTGTGACAATATAGGTTTTGAACTTGATGAGATGTTGTATCAGGCTAAAGGAGTATTAAACGAACTTGGGAATAGTATCCACAGGATTTCAATTGACAGACTTCTAGATATCATAAAAGACAAATGGGACTATAACCCTAAATCAGAACTGAAAAAGAAAATTCAAAACGATATCTCCTTAACACAATGGGGAAATGTCCTTATAGCAAGAAAAGAAGCCGCTAACAGAGCAGGGACGGCCAAATGGTATCAAGATGGAATTGCTGCACTGGTAAAATTCAATGGCGGCAAAGATTTAAAACTATATGATATTACAGTAACCTATTTAAAGAATTTCGAAGCCTATCAATTAGGGATGGGAAATTCAATAAATACCATCAGTATTTACTTGAGGGCTATCCGCTCCATTTACAATGCAGCAATTGACGAGGATCAGTTTACCCCTATTAAAGATTCCTTTAAGGTATACAAAATACCTTCTTCTACCCGTACCAAGAAAAGGTCGGTTACCAAGGAGAAAATATCCAATATCAAGAATCTCAAATATGAGCCCAACTCAGCCTTTTGGCACGCTAAAAACTATTTGATGACCATGTTCTATTGCCGTGGTATGAACTTTATTGACCTTGTACAAATTAAGGTTGAACATATCACTGACATGCACCTTTTCTATGGTAGGAGCAAATCCGGGCAGCCCTTTGCTATTAAAATTGTTCCAGAATTGAGGATGATTCTTGACTATTATTTGAAGGATAAAGAACCTAATGATTATTTGTTCCCTACTAATTATGACGGTAGTACCGAAAATTTCCAAAAATACAAGTCCCAACGCAGGAGAATGAACGAAAGGCTCAAGGTAATCGCAAAAGACGCAGGAATAAAAGGGGATTTTACAACATACTATATACGTCATTCTTGGGCCACTATCGCAAAATTTATGGGTATTTCCACAGCTTTAATTAGTGAGAGTTTGGGGCATAGTTCAATTACTACTACAGAAATTTATTTAAGGGATTTTGAGAACGATGTTCTGGATGAAGTTAATGCGAAAGTAGTTTCTTGACCGTAAAATATCACAATACGGACAATTTATTTATTAAATAGATGAAAGGAAGGCATACCTAATTGTCAAACAATTGTTTAAACTGATAGAAGAATCTTTCCAATAGCCTAAGATCTTCGGTAATGATTTCAGCCGTACCCCTCATTTCCTGTTTGAATTCAATCTTTTTGTTATAGGTAGTTACCAAGTTGTTGGGTACGGAAACATCCACAAGGTAAAACCCCTCTTTATCCGGAGAAAGGGAAATGAACTTCACCTTTCCTTTTAGCATTCCAAATTCAGTTTCTGGAAAGCTCTTTAGCTTTAAGTTTACGCTTTGGCCCAATTTGATCTTACCGGAATTCTGAGGTGCTGCTCGAACTTTGGCCAAATAACTCTGGTTATCTTTAGGAATAATAGTAAAAACTAAATCCCCTTTGTTTACAGTTTGAGTATTGCTCCAATAATTAAGGAATGACACCTGTCCCTCGATTTCAGATTTAAGGACAAAACGATCCTCCCAGTCTCGAATGGACTTTTTTAATTGAATAAAAGACTGTAGAACATTCCTCATCAACTTGGCCTCTCCTGTAGTTCTTGAAATTTGAGTGCCCTTAACATCTCTAGCAGCATTAGCTATCGACTGTCTTGTTTGAGAAATTAAATTCCCCAAATCTTTTAATCCTTTTTCAGAATTAAGAATTTCCAGCTGCTTCTTTTCAAAATCTAATTGTGATATAACACCCTTTTTATACAGAGATTCATTACGGTCTAAATCCTTTTTTTTCAGTTTAAATTCCCTAAGATTTAAAGAGTATTGGGACTGCATGTTTTCCAAACGAATTTTTAGCTCATTTAGAGAAGTTTTATTAGCTATTGCTTCGTTATTAAATGGACTTAACGCTTTATTTAAAATGTAGTCACTATAATTATTTTCGAAGGTCGCATAGGCATTTTCAACTTCCCCGAGCAAGAGAATTGGCATCTCATAAATTGGAAAATAAATTTCTTGATTTCTGACATTGATAGTATCCAAAATATACTTTAAATAATAAACATCCTTGGCATTTGCAGAATTATCAAGTATTGCCAGCAATGCATTTTTTTCAACTAGTTGGGAATCCCTAACGAAAATTGTATCTAGCTTACTAGTAGAACCAGCAAATTCCTTCTGTGGTGGCGTTTTTGTGGTCAAAAGAGCTTCTGTCTCTATAACATCTGGATATTTGACAAACCAACTTATGACTACCACTAAAATAATTAACGCCAGGAATAGGGCACTTCCCCAACGAATCATCCAATTTGGCACACGTGTAAGAATCTCTTGTATCTCTTCACTCCTAAGATCTATTTCTTCTAATTTGCTAGACATCCGTTAAATTCTATTTACCCAGTTCCAATTGGTTTTTCACTAATTTGAAATAGCTACCTTTTTTTGAGATTAACTGCTCGTGGTTACCTATTTCAACAATAAGACCCTTGTCCAATACCACGATTTGATCAGCATTCTTAACGGTACTCAAGCGGTGTGCTATTACGACCACAGTTTTATTCGCAAAGAATTTGTTCAATTTTTCCATGATAATCTTTTCATTGTTGGCATCTAATGCCGAAGTTGCTTCGTCAAAAAAAAGATAATCGGGATTTTTATAGACGGCCCTGGCAATGAGCAATCTCTGTTTCTGTCCAGTACTTAGTCCCACACCTTCCATACCGATTTTAGTATTGTAAGAAAGAGGTAGTTCCTCGACAAAATCCTTGATGTTAGCGACATCCACCGCGTAACCTAAACGTTTTTTATCAATGAAGTCAACACCTACTGCTATGTTACTAGCAATTGTATCATTGAAAATGTAATCTTCTTGCATTACTACTCCACATTTTTCTCGCCATACTTTATGTGAAACATTATTCAAGTTATGAGACCCAAGTCTTATCTCACCTTTGTCAGGCGAATAAAACTTCATGAGCATCTTTATCAAGGTTGTTTTGCCGCTACCGCTAACACCAACAATAGCCGTAATTTTTTTTGCAGGTATTCTTAGGCTAAGACCTTCAAATATGGATTTCTCAGAACCTAAATATCGAAAATAAACAGAGTCAATGTTAAAATTCAATAATTCATTGACTTCTATAATTTCATTATTGATTCCTTCGTCTTCATCTTTTTTGTTGTGAATTTCCGATAATCGTTCAAGAGAGATTTTTGCATCTTGTAACTCCCGTACAAATCCTATTAGTTGACTTACAGGCGAATTCAACTGTCCGACGATATATGAAATAGCCAACATCATACCCAAGGTAATATTACCATCAATTACTAATTTGGCAGATAAAACTGTTATCAATATATTTTTGAATTCATTGATAAAACCGGACCCAACGTTTTGATACTGTTCTAGAATAAGTCCTTCAATGGACACTTTAAAGAGTCTTGCCTGCAAGAATTCCCAACCCCAACGTTTTTTTTTCTCAGCGTTGTTGAGTTTAATCGTTTGCATACCATTGATCAATTCAATAACCTTACTCTGTTCTTGGCTAACCTGTGTGAACCTCTTATAATCCAAGTCAGCCCTTTTTTTAAGGAAAATAGCAATCCAAGAGAAGTAAAGCACACTACCGATTAAGAAAATCAAAAAAATATATAGGTTGTAAAACGCTAAAACAATACCAAATATCACCAAATTAAACATTGAAAAAAGTACATTTAAAGAGGAGGTAGTAAGAATACGTTCGATTCTTTTGTGGTCATTAATACGTTGTAATATATCACCGGTCATACGTGTATCAAAAAAAGAAATTGGAAGCTTCATCAATTTTATGAAGAAATCTGAAACCAATGAGATATTAATTCGGGTACTCAAATGTAATAGTATCCAACTACGGATAACCTCAATGGAGGTACGGCCAAGAAACAGTCCTAATTGCGCAAAAAGAATTAAATAAACAAAATTTAAATCTTGATTTTTAATACCAACATCAACAATACTTTGTGTCAAGAATGGAAAAACCAATTGTAAAAGGCTTCCTGCTATTAGGCCAATGACAAGCTGCCAAATAAATTTCTTGTAGCGAAATAAATATTTTGTTAAATAGAAAAGATTAATCTTTTCTGTTTTATCTTCGGTTTTATCTTCAAAAAAGTCTGGGGTAGGTTCTAACAAAAGGGCTATTCCCTCTTGTGACTCAGCCCTTTCAGCACTACCATTCCAAGATTTTAAAAATTCCTTAAGACCGTATTTTAGAAGTCCATAGGCAGGGTCAGAAATAAAAAAAAGTCCATTTTTTATTTTATAAAGAACAACAAAATGATTGTTATTCCAATGCAAAATACAAGGGAGCGGCGCCTCTCTCAATTGCTCCAGTGATATTTTAACTCCTATGGTCCTAAATCCAATAGTTTCCGCGGCATTACCGAGTCCTTTTAAGCTACTACCCAAGCGAATTGTTTCCGCTAACTGTCGAGCTTTCTGAATTGAAATTGACTTACCATAAAACTTGGCAACTATTCGCAGACATGTAGGGCCGCAATCTTTGGAATCAGGTTGTTTATAATGCGGAAATTTTGCTTTCAATTAGGGTTGTATGAGTTGATGTAATTACATTACTATTTTTAGTTCTTGCCATTTTGGACCTGTAATATCTAAATAAAAAATCATAGCTCACCATTTCATTCAATCGGTTTTTAGATTTGAAGAGCCTATTCATCAACATATGTATGTAACTACCTAAGAGACTATTTATTGATATTTTAAGCCTTTCAGATTCAGCCATAAACAAAATCTGCTGTGCGATTTTCTCCAGCTTTTCTCTTTCATCGGACAAAATTTTAAGAATAGGGTAATAGTCGTTTTTTATTTTTCTATCTAATTCAAAGAAGTTTTCAATAGACTTCTTTTCTCTTCTATATTTGGAATCAAGTTGTTTTTTTAATGGCCTAGACATCCCGAATTCTACTCCGAAATCAGTTTTCAATTCCTCAAGTAAAGAAGCCTTCTCTTCCAATTCATAATTAAATGCATTCAAAAGGTTATCAATAGCTCTTAGACCAAAAAGCCATCTTAGCCTCTCTCCTTCATCACCCTCAATGAGGCCCAAGAAGTTTAATATGGATTCACTACTTAAACAGAAAAGCGATTCAGATAAATTTATGGTATTTTCACCATAGCGCTCCATTTCCCTCTGATATGTATCTAGCTGCACTTTCTTTATGAGGTCTTGATTTAAAAAGGCTCCTAGTTCTGAATAAACACTATTTACAACTTTAAAAATATGGGAGCTATCTTTCATCAAAAACCTTACTCTTAAATGATGACTTGGATCTGAATATCGAATAAAAAACCATTTTTCAACTACTTCTTCCATCTTCAATTGGTGCACCACCGGCAAGATAGCTTTTGTTAAAACACTATCTGTTGTTCCTGGCCCACAATATATTTTGTAGTAAACCCATTTACTTCCTAAAATAAATTTTCTTTGCACTTGGCTAGGCATAATTCAGAGTTTCAAGTTCTTTCTTCTTACTATTGTAAAATGTAAATACAAACTGATTGGCGAAACATCTTCCATCATTCATAAGTTGGTTACTTCCATGTAGAAACTCGGAAAGAATAAATTCTTTTCGGTTTTTGACCGTTTCCAAAAGCATTAAGACTGAGGTCATATTTTCCATGTTTATCAATAATTCATTATCCCCTTCTGTCAACAAAGCCATTTTTGGGATACCTCTTCGCAGTCTTAATTGATTAACTCCATCTTTTAACTTCGATATGTCTTCTTTGGAGTCGCACAAAAATTGAATCTCAGTCTTCAGCACCTTCCATCGTGCAACCTTAAGGATAACATTCTTGTATTCAACTCTTGGAAAGAAATCTAATTTTTCAAAAAGAAAACTGTGCCCAAAGTTTATACTCACCCTCAAACCCTGAGTCTGCATGTCACAAAGAAAATGATAAATTGGAAGTGAATTTGCCGAAAAATTATGTGCATTTGTTAAGTGCGGAATTATTTCCTTTTCAAGTTTTTTCGATTTTAAAACTATTCGATTGTTTCTAACTGAAATAAACAAATCTCCCAAGGGTATCTGCTGTTTATAATCTATTTGGGATTTTGATAAGTATGGGATTTCGTACTTCCGAAAATTTGGACGCATTAAAATATTTCCTGCACGTGCTTCTGGCAGATGTACGATTTCTGCTAAAATCCTGTTTGATTCTATACTTTCTTCAAATTCAACAATACGTTTTGTATGACTTGTCAACGCACTTTTTTCATGGCAAAATCTTCCCAAAAGGTTGGCTCCCGAAGACCCGCCAAAGCCTGAAAGTTTTAATTTAATCTTTCCGTCGTCGTCTATCAATTCCGTTATTGTCGACATTGTATTTGGCAAATCGTTCCACCTAATCGGTAAATCTTTAAAATCGTCTTCAACAACGACAATTTTTTTAAGATTCCCATTATAAGCGTCTACTACCTTATCCATTATCCTTTGGTCAATTATGTCCCAATTTATTTTACTAGACTTGTAAGAATCATTTGGGAAAGGCAGTATTAAGTCATCAACCAATGGGTTTATGTCGCCTGAGATTTGATTTTGAACGTATCCTATTCCAGTATCTACATCAAGAACCTGTGACAAAGGCATCTCTCTACTCTCATAAGTTTCAAGAAAAGCATCTTTAAACTTCTCGAGATCGTTATTTGAGTCTGGCTTGGAAATTCTATTTAAAAGACTCATTACATCCTTTAATTCATCCACCATATCATAGGACAATCGGCAATTCAGCATACTTAACTCCATATCGGTCTGAAAAAGATATTTTAATTGAAAGTCTGTATTTTCAGTTTCAATATGATTGCTAATAGATAAATAATCGGAAGGTTGATTTCCCAAATTATTATCTAAATCATTTAAATAAGATTTTAAACTCTTTAAAAAAACAACTTCTTTTTCGCAGTCTTTTTTATATTCAATAGTTTTCAAAATTTGATCAAGTGGCGGAGGACCTGAGACGGAGGGTTCCAACTCGCTTGTTAAAACTTGGCTATCTATGAGTTGTTCTATAAAACTTATAATCTCTTCGATAATGTGGTATTCATCTAAAATTTCATTAGCCAACTCATTTATTTTAGCTCCACTTTTTGCCCTATTCAATATTTTGCGTAGGTAATTTGAATTATCAATTTCTACAATTCGATGTCGTCTTTTATTTTCTTCATAGAAATACTCTACATATCTTACTTTGTCCCCAGAAATATAAAGACTAGAGTTGGGGAAAAACTTAAGTTGAGCTTTAATATGACTTCTTCGGGCGAAAGATTGAGAAAGGGAAACAAGATAATTCATATCCGGTCTGGTAAATCGGGTATGGTTGATATACTTATCCACCGCTACAGTAGTTTCATTTGCAAAAGTTCCAATTCCACATCCGGCAAAGAGTCCAAAAGGCGTACATCTTGACGACATACGGCTAAGGTATTTTAATAGAGAAAGTTTAACCTTCTCTTCTTTCTTATGATCCAAATCATTTTTAATCCATTTTTCAACTTCAAAATAAAGTGTAGGAGAAGCTAAAAAAATTGCCTCTTTAACCACTGGGTCTTTGTATTTTTCAATGATACATTCTTTGGTAATTAAGCATCCTTCTGTTAATGTTTTAAAAAAATTCAACTCTAAGAGAGGAGTTCTGATTACAAAATCTGAAAGCGGTTCATATGGGTTTATATTCATTGATTTTGGTATTAGCAGAGCAACAAGCATTCACTCCAATTATTTTTTTCATCTGACAAATAATCTATAATACATAGACCAATACCGCTAACACCTTCTAAAACATTTAATTCGAATCGCCATTCCAAATCCTTGCCTTGCCATTGAAGGTAGGGTTCTTTAGGGTTATCTGTACATTTCGACAATCCGTCGTTAATCCAAAAATCCATGGCCTCTCGAAATTTAGATGATGGATGTTGATTATTAATTTCATTAAAAAACAGAAAATTCCCAAAGGAGCCATGACATATTCCGGCATCGATTACCCTTGTATTAGATGCATCTACTCTTTTTGCACTTTCTTCAAGAATTTCCAGTGCTTGTTTTTCCAATTCGTTATTTTCAATTTCCATCGCTGCTAATTCCAATGATTTACCAATTCCCAAATCACCATAACACCAAGCTAATCGGCTATCATATTCGGGAATAGAGTCTTCTTCTATCCAGCTTGGAAATAATGAAACACATTCTTTGTTTGATTTGTTATAAAAGTCAACAATGAAATTACTGGCTCCTCGTAGCAAAATGTTGCAATCATTTTTTAATGAGGGAATAGTAGCCATGCGAACTAAAAAATTGATGATTCCAGCCATACCATGAGCTAGGCTCAAATTGCAACCTTTATTACCAACTCTTGCATCTAAAGTTGACTTCCAAAAAATTGTGTTGTTTTCAAAAAGGGCATTCTCCTTAATACCATTAATTAATTCTGTGAGACAACTAACATATTGATTTTTTAATCTGTCGTTCTTAGTTCCTTTATATCTTTTTAAAAAATAAAAACCGTATCCGATTGCCCCATGTAAAAAATCTAAGTACTTATTTGACAACTCCTTTCTCATCTGCTGTAGTAAAAGGGTATCCATTGAAGAGAGGATTTCATCAGCCGGCAAATCAAGGAACTCTTGATCATGCAAATGTTGTATTACCCATCCAAAACCTGCCAAACCTCCGCAGTATGGTGAGTTTATGTAACCCTTGTTTATGTTTTCAATACAATCTTCAAGTATTTTCAATCCGTTGTCTGCATAAATGTCTTGATTAAAATACTTTGAGCAATAAAATTGGAAGAGAGCAATTCCAGATTTCCCACCCAACACCCCTATATGGGGTACTTCTTTATATCTATTTGCTGTAATAGTGGCAATTTCATGCAATTGCACTTCTAATCGAATATTCATGCTGTAGAACTAATTATATAATCTAGTTTTTTTCTTATTAAATTCTTTCTCGAAAACGAAATCAAGAAGCCGCTGAATTAATTCAAATTTTAATGGAGAAAAGCTCATACTTTCTAAAATCAGATTTTTCGAAATGGAATATTTTAATCTGAGGAGAGGACTTTATGAAAGTATTCCAGTTGTCATATATCGTTACCCTCAAGTAAGTATGACTATCAAAATCGTCTTTAATGGTTAAATTAAACTGCCAATTACCTTTAATTGCGTCATCTAAAAAGAATTCACTAATATGAGATGGTCTTACAGTTTCATCGCCAAGGTTTGATTGAAAAACTAGATTTTTTGGGTTGACAACTTCTAAATTCAATTGTTTATTGGGATTTACCCATTCAAATACAATGCGAACTGTTCCCTTACCAGTTTTTATAAATTCATTTTCTGGAACGAAAGAATCACTTAACTCGTTTCGTATATCATTCTTATAGTAAAGACTCTCCATTTCATGAAACATTATTTTGCCAATTCCATCATCAAAATCACCTTCACTTTCACTCAAATAAGCACGATACATATTCCATGCTTTGGTTGGTTTTCCAAATTTCAAGAATGCATTTGCCAAATCCCTGTACGAATGAGGATCAGTTGGTGAAAGAACTAGTACTTGGCGATAAAGCTGAATTGCCAGTTCAATATCACTTAACTCTTCATATTCGTAAGCGAGTCGTCTAAGAGCAACAATATCTTTCCCAACACTTTTGACTAATGATCCAACATCTTCCTTTGAACCTAACATGCCATATTTTTTAAGGGTTTTTGGTGTCTCATATGGTATGGCATCTTCTGAAAAAACTTGATTATTCAAATAAACATTTTTTAAAATTTTAGAAGAATTTGATCTGCCGGAAGTCAAATTCGTTTTAACAACAATAACTCCGCCAACACCCCGAGAACCATAAGAATTAGTTCCTGCCAATCCCCTTACTATAAAAACTTCTTTAACATTTTTAATATCTATAGGTGGCGGAAAACCGTCGTAAGTAATTCCATCAACCTCCCATAAAGCATATGTTGCATTACCAATACTACCCGACCCCCTTAATACAACTCCCTCACTAGTTGGTCTAAATCCCGGAGTTTTTCCAGTAAGTGCAGCGACTAAATCTAGGGATGCGGAATTCCTTATTTCAGCACCATCAATATAACTGACCGCAGAACCCATTCCTTCTAGTTTTTTATTACCAAATAAAGAATTAATCTCCTTTGGCTTGGATCTCTTTTTGGATGCATCATTACGTTTTGCCTTAACAACAACCTCCTTTAACTCATTGGGCGACGCTACCAAATTAACCTGAATAGTCTTGTAATTATTGATTTGAATTCTCTTTGTTTTCATCCCCAAATAAGACAAAAGAATTACATCGCCTAGTTTTGCTTCTATATCAAACTTTCCTTTAGAATCACTCTGCGTTCCTCGTTCAGTACCATCAATCAAAACATTAACCTCTGCGAGCGGATAGCCTTGATGCATTACCCTCCCTCTTATGACCTGACATGTGACAACAAAAGGCATCAGTATAAGGAAGTTTATCAATAGAATATTCGTTTTCATTATTCTTTATATAATTGAAATAAGAATTAGATTACAAAAAAATACTAATTCATTTAGTATTACACAATTATTCTCTTAAAGTAAAGTTTTCTTTTTTCATAAATTGAAAGCAACTTTAATCAGAAGTTCTCAATGAGGCCCGGAGTTTAAACTCCGGGCCAAAATAAACCGGTCCCTATTTACACTTACATTGAGATCCTTCATCTTGAGTAGATGTTCCGTTACACTGTCTTTGCAACGAGGCACCTGAACAATCCCACGAGTAACAACCACCTGTTCCTCCGTAAACTTCACCCATGTTTAGGTTTGAAACGCTTTTTTTATTAAGCGTCAACTTACCTGTTAAACTCCTTTTTTTCATAAAACAAATATTTAAATACCAGAAATATTAAATACTTTTATCATCATTCTAAAATTATCATTTAAGACTCAAGCGAATTTTATTAAGTAGCTTAAATGGTGTTTTTTAGTTTAAACTTGACAAAGGGAATTAATAGCCTGCTATAAATGATCCTACTCTATTGAAAGGCTTTTCGGATTCCACCTGTCATTTCGCGATATAGACATTGTGAATTTCATATTGTTTAGTTGCAAATGCAATTAAATGATATCTGTATTCATGAATCAATATTCTTTATTCATGAATTCCGTGCTACGGTTTTTTCATGTTTTTTCCTTTGTTCTTGGGTATTTGATAGGGTTTTACCGATTTTTTTTGCTTTTTTTGACATTCCTCCTCATCTTGAAGACTCACGAAAAAAATCCATGAATATTGGCCTTAGATTTTTGTTGGGAGTTATGCTCCTGTACTGTTTTCCTACTTCAGGACAACAAAGCAAGTCGCAAACCGATTTGGAGTACGCAAAAAGCCTCACTTTTAGAGAAATCACAACTATTATTGGACAAGTATCAGAAGACACCACAATGGTCAAAGCTTATATTGGAGTTTATGTCGATAAGGCCATTAGAGAGAAAGAAGTATTTGAGGAAGCTCATGGGTATACTTTGCTATCCTCTTATGAAAAGGATGAACAATCCAAATTAAATCTTCTAGATAAGGCCATTTCCCTTACGCTCAAACAAGACTCTAAATTTTTTCCGATGCTTCCCTACTTTTATAAGGGAAATTATTATTTAGAAAAAGAGCAATACACCAAGTCGTTAGAAAATTTTATTGAAGCACTTAAACATTCTAGAACAAAGAACAATCTTTCCTATCAATATGCAGCAAAACACAATATTGCAATCATTAAAGGTGAAATTGGTTATTACCAAGAAGCTTTAGAAATTTTCAAGGAATGCTTGGATTTTGAAAAGAATAGGGAAAACTTCAATCCGTATGCATATTCAGAGATACTTTATTTTCTATCAAAGAATTCTATACGTTTAGGATTAATCGATTCTGCGAAAGCACATATTACCGAGGGCCTTTCAAGAACCAAATCTATTTATCCGATGTTGTACAATAAAATTAGTTTAGAGGAAGCTAATTTTTATTTGCACAAGAAAGATTTTGAAAGAGCGAGAAATTCTGTCAAAAGAGTGCTGAAAAACTTAGAGACTTCATCTGCCTCCAAAGATGATAGAACCAAGATACTGGCTCTATATTATCTCGGAAGAATAGAGGAGAAATCGGGTAATCTAAGCCAAGCCGCTAAAGAGTATTTGGCTATGGACTCAATATCTAACGATACAGGATTAAAACCGGCAGAAATAAGAAATGGATATGTATTTCTGATAAATTCTCTTACTGATGAAAATAAAAAATATCAAATTGTCAACAAGACACTTTTGTTTGATAGTATTATATCACAAAACGGAATGGATGTTTCTGCTCGAATATTTAAGGTATTCGACACCCCTGAATTGTTAAATAAAAAGGAGGAATTAATTAATAGTTTGAACGCAGACAAAAAAAGAAATAAAAAGACAATTATCGCGATTTTAAGCCTTCTACTGGTCCTAGGTATAGTTTTGTATTTCCAAATAAGCAATAAATTAAAACTCAAGCAGAAATTTGAAGCATTAATTGTTGAAGATGAAATTAACTCTATTTCTTCATCGAAAAGTGATGAGAAAAAAAGTAACGTTAGAGCGGAGAAAATCCCCGAAACAATTGTGAATCATATTATGGAGGGTTTAAAAAAATTTGAAATCGAAAAAGGTTTTCTCAATAATAATATCACTTCTAAAAGCCTTGCAATTCTTTTGGATACGAATGTTAAGTACCTATCAATTGTAATTAATGATTACAAATCAAAAAGCTTCTCTAATTATTTGAAAGACCTCAGAATTAATTATGCCATTAAGGAATTAAGAGTTAACAAGAAATTGAGAAACCAGTACTCAGTTGAAGGGATTGCTAAAGAAATGGGATTTAATACTTCGGAATCCTTCTCAAAGGCATTTAAAAATAAAACAGGATTAAATCCCTCCTATTATATTAAACAACTGACAAAAAAGGAGGAATGAAGTCCGAATTCATGAATATCGACATTCTTTTTTTCAAGGAAATCAGGAGAAGCCCTATTTTGATAAGAAATTTATAAACCTATAAATGAACAAAATGAAAAAAGATTCAGAACTCGTATTCCAAAAATTTAAGATTGCTAAGCTTCAAAAACCAGGTTTCATATTCGGCGGTTCTAATAGAACCAATGTTGAAGACCCCGAATGTGGAGAACAGGCAACCAAGGATAATTCCTGCGATCCCTGATTAAAATTCCAAGTCTGTGTTGAAAAGCTGTCTATTAAATAGGCAGCTTTACTCTTGAAAATATAAATTATCTTAGTAATATGACTTTCAAATTGAAAACAGTAATTTTTCTCTTTATTCTAATTAATTCCTGCACCAATTTGACGAGTTTCAAAATCAAATATCCGTCTATAGAAAAAAAAGAAAAGACCGAGAACTTTCATGGTCTGACGGTAAGAGACCCCTATAGCAATATTGAGCAGCTAAATGATACGCTGATTCAAACTTGGTTCAAAAATCAAGGGATACTCACTGATTCCATCCTTTCACGAATTAAATCTAAAGATACTTTACTAGAAAAAATGCTATTTCTGGATCGTAGAAGCGAAGAGAAGTTACAGCTTTATCGCCTCAATGGAAATGGATCCTATTTCTATATCAAGCCTAATAAAGAAACTAATTCAAATTCTTTTTATTACCGAGAGCATAAAGACGGTAAAGAAATACTCATTCTTGACCCAGAAAAGTATAAGTCGGATTGGATTATTCAATATTTCAAGGTTAGCTGGGACTTTTCAAAAATAGCATTTTCTTTATCTCCTAAAGGAGAAAAAAAATCTGACCTAATTATTTATGACTTTGAGACCGAAACATTCCTTCCTGAGGTATTAACTGGTCTTAACGCCTCCTTTCTGGGAGGAATTGAATGGTTACCTGATAGTTCTGGTTTTCTATATCTAAATATTCCACACTTCGATTATAGTGACCCAACCTATCTTCTAGAAACCAAAACAAAACTTCACTTTCTAGGAGCTGATCAAAAGGAAGACAAAATCATTTTCTCTGGACAAACCCAACCTAATCTACCTTTTAAAAAAGGAGATTTTCCGATAGTTAAACTAATTAATCCAGACAATCCCCTTTTGATTGGAAAAATAAGTAGCGTAGCCGAGTTTAATAACACGTATTATAAACCTTTTCAAATTGAAAACATTGAAGATACGGAGTGGAAACTTTTATTTTCCGATAAAGAGAAAATAGATCAATTTTTTATCGCGGGTAATAATTTGATTTATCAGACGGCGAAAAACTCTGCCAATTTTAAAATCTGCAAAACTTCACTGGACTCTTTGAACTTTCAAAGTCCAGAAGTTGTTGTCAAAGAAAATGAAAATGAGGTCATCAGTGACTTCGAAGTATTTGATGAAAAGATAATTTATTCGACAATCACAAATGGAGTCAATGCCAATTTATATCTAATTGATAATGGTCAAACAAAGAAAATTAAACTTCCCGAACCGGTAGGAAGTATTCGTATAAGTAAAAGAGGGGAGTTCTTATTGATATCCACTACTGGCTGGCTATCACCTCGGATAACTTATAATTATGACATAAATACCGGCAAATTTACTGACATGGGGCTTGAAGAAATATCCTTTCCCGAATTTAAAGACTTCGTGGTAGAAGAGGTTGAAGTAGAGTCACACGATGGAGTGATGATACCGCTGTCACTTATTTACAAAAATGGAATCGAAAAAAAAGGTAAGAACAATACACTCTTGATTTCATATGGGGCTTACGGTGCCTCCTATAGTCCCAAATTTAGTATTCAAAGGCAAGCTTGGGTTTTGGAAGGAGGAATAGTTGCCATCGCTCATGTTCGAGGTGGAGGAGAAAAAGGAAATGATTGGCATGCCTCCGGTTTCAAAACTACCAAATCAAATACATGGAAAGATGTAATTTCATGTTCAGAATATTTAATAGACCATAATTACACCTCCCCTGAATATCTAGTAAATAGAGGAGTTAGCGCCGGAGGAATTGCTGTTGGCAGATCAATAACAGAAAGACCAGATTTATACGCGGTGGCCATTATGGAATCCCCTTCGTTGAATTTGGTAAGAAGCGAATTTCAGCCAAATGGACCTGCCAATGTTGACGAATTTGGCACAGTAAATGATTCTTTAGAATTTAATGCACTTTTGGAAATGGACTCATATCATCATTTGAAAGAAGATGGCTCTTATCCTTCCGTTATGATAAATGTTGGAATGAAAGATGGTCAAGTAACCCCATGGGATCCCGGTAAATTTATTGCACGCCTTCAAAATATGACGGATACAAAAAATCCAGTACTCATGTCCGTTCAATTTGAGTCTGGTCACGTTGGTGACGGTTCAAGAAGAGGCTTTTTTAGGAATGTCTCGATGCTCTACTCTTTTGCACTTTGGCAACTAGGTCATCCGGACTATCAGTTAGAATAACATACTAGGAATTGTTTTGAAACGCGACGAGAGAGAAAAACTAACTGGTAAGTTAGATTTGATTTATCAGGCTTTGGCAAAACCAAGTCAGGCAAAATCCGATATAGGGCTATTGTCCGGAAATATGGGTAGTATTATTTTCCTATATTATTATTCAAGATTTATCGATAGTGCCGGCATAGAAAATTTGGCGCAAAATCAACTTAACCTTTTATTAACCCAAATTGACAATGGCTTTAACCTTCCAACCTACTGCTCTGGCATTTTTGGTGTAGCATGGGGGCTTAGTTTGTTGGAAGAAGAGAGATTCATAGATTTAAGTAACAATGATTTTTTCAAAGAGTTCGATAATTTTTATATTGAAACACATCAAGTCTACTTGGATAACCAAAACTTTGATTTTTTGCATGGATATGTGGGTTTGGGAATGTATTTGATTAAAAGATTGGAAAACTGCAAATCGATTAAATCAAAAGAATTTTATTCTCAAAAACTCCTTGAAATAATACTTCAACTTAGGGCATCAGCTATTAAACAAGGAAAATCTTATTGCTGGTCAGCGAATGTGGTCAATGAAAAAGAGGAATATAATGTAGACCTAGGTCTAGCGCATGGTATGTCTAGTATCATCAATTTTTTATCCAGACTGTTTGTTTTTCTTGCTTTTAGGGAAGAGGTTCGCCCCCTATTGAACGGAGCCATAAGTTTCGTACGAAGTGTAAGCATGAATTACACTAACCAGTTTTCCCTTTTTCCAAAAGAGGTAACGACCAACCCAATTAACGAAAATCCACCTTCTCGCCTTGCTTGGTGCCGTGGCGATTTAGGTATCGGGCTCTCACTTTGGCATGCTGGAAAAATACTCCGGGATAAATCACTTTCGTCTCAAGCGGTGTCAATCCTATTACATACTTCTAAAAGAAGAAATCTGAATACGAATTTGGTCAAAGATGCTTGTCTCTGTCATGGGTCCAGTGGATTGATGTTAATCTTTAACTACTTGTACAAAATGACAACAGTCGAAGAATTTAAGGAAGCTGCAACATTTTGGTTCGAAAAGAGTATGGCAATGTCAAATCATCCAGATTCCGAAACTGGTTTCCTTTTTCTGAAATACCGAAATAATAAATGGGAATGGAAAGAAGAAACTGACATACTGAGTGGTGTATCGGGAGTAGGGTTATCTCTCCTATCTCGTTTGTCTTCCAAACCACTAAAATGGAGCCAAAGTCTTATGGTTTCGTAAATGAGGTAAATGAGTAATATGGAATACCAATTCTTCAAAAAATACGTTCTACGCTCACCTCTACTTCCAACGGATGTTGTTTTCAAACTATTGGACAAAAAGATAATTTCAGATGAAGAAGTTATTCGTCTCATTGACAATAAACTTGTAATGGAAGCTCTTTATTTAGCCTCTCCATCGCTATTTAATGAAATTGAGAAATGGCAAGAAGGTCATATCAGCAATCCTAAATATGCTAATAAATTAAAACTATCAATTTTAAAGTATTTGATTCGAATGAGTTCTAGATGTACTCCTTTTGGTTTATTTGCTGGTGTTTCCCTTGGTAACTTTGCCAAGTCTACCAACATATGGTTGTGTGCACCCGAAAATAATTTAAGATCCACACGATTGGACATGGGGATTGCCATTACATTGGCGCAAAAACTATCGCAAGACAAAACAATTCGAGGGCAACTGCTTTTTTTTCCGAATTCTAGTATTTATCGAGTTGGACAACAAATCAGGTACATTGAATACTCATACGAAGAAGGCAATAGAACGCATGATATAAATGAAGTAACCTCTGGTAAATATCTAAATGCAGTTTTAAAAATTGCCGCAAAGGGCTGTACTCTTTCTAATATAGCAAGAGAATTAGTAAAAATTAATGTTTCATTAGACAAAGCTATAGCCTTTACAGAGCAACTTGTTGAAAATCAAATTCTTATTAGCGAATTAGAACCACCTGTCTGCGGACCAGAATTTCACGAACATATCCAGGCAATCTTACAAAACTTATCTGATTCAAGCCGAATGCTTTCCTCTTGGAAAGAAATATTACTGATGCTTGACGAATTAGATTCAAATTTTGGCAACAGAAAGAAAGCCTACGCTCAAATAATTCGACAACTTAAACTCTTTCAAATAAATCACAAAGAGCAATATTTTTTTCAAACTGACATGCTCCAAAATACGCATGCAAATACCCTAGACTCCAAATGGTTACCCAAAATCAGAAAAGTCCTTATTCTTTTCAACAAGATTACCCTTCCGTATCGCAAGGACAAACTTCAAATTTTTCAAAATGAATTTGAAAAGCGATATGAATATCGCGAGATGTCACTTCCAAAGGTAATGGATGTTGAGATGGGCTTAGGATTCGAAAGAGATCGAAGCCACGGAGATATTAACTATTTCTTACAAGATTTAAGCATTCCTGAAAAGAAAGAAATAAATACAGACAAACCATGGAATGTATTTCATGAATTGTTAAATAGAAAAATACAAGAGTGTCTAAATAATAGTGAATATACCATCAAGCTCATTACAAAAGATTTTGACGAATTTCAACTAAATTGGAATGACCTACCCGACACAATAAGTGGAACAATTGAGATTAATAAAGAAAATGGTAGTGAGAAACTTTTTGTTTCCGGTTTTGGAGGGTCATCGGCCGTAAACTTGTTGGGTAGATTTTGTTTTTTAAATCAAGAAATTCATGAATTTGTTAAAGAAATAGTCTCCAAGGAGAAGGGGATGAATGCCAATAATATTATTGCAGAAATTGTTCATATGCCGCAAGATAGGGTTGGGAATGTTCTAATACGACCTTCTTTCAGATCTTTTGAAATTCCTTTCCTATCGAATTCTACCTTACCCAAACAAAATCAAATCGATATTGAGGATCTTTTTTTATCCATTGATTCAAAAAGTCGATTACGATTAAAATCTAAACGACTGAATAAAGAAGTTCTTACAAGACTTGGGAATGCACACAACTATTCTCTAGGTCAACTACCGTTATACCAGTTTTTAGCTCATTTTCAAACAGAGGGCAAAAGGAATTGGGTAGGTTTCAATTGGGGGCCATTAAAAAAGTTATTCAACTTTTTGCCGAGAGTAGAATTCGAGGGAATTATAATTTCCAAAGCTATGTGGCAAATAGAAAGGAAAGATATTCAGCCGTTAATAGAATGTTATGATAAGATAGATGAACTCTTTCTACTAACTAAAGAATTTATGCTAAAGAGAAAAATTCCCAAATATGTTTGTCTTATTGAAGGTGACAATAGCCTTTTAATTCACACAACAAATATGACCTGCTTACAAATGTTACTAGATCAAATAAAAGGTAAGAAGAGTTTTATTTTGGAAGAGTTTTTAGGCAAAGAAAAAGGACCGGTTTTTTCAAACGAAGGAAGCTATTGTAACCAATTTGTCGTTTCGCTCTATAATGCCAGAAAAACTGTTGTTAAATGAATGAGGTTAAAAGAACATTCGTTATAGGGGAAGAATGGTTGTACTACAAGATTTATGCAGGACCAAAAACCTGTGAGCGAATTATTTTAGAAACCATCGGACCAATAACTCGTATTTTTATGGATGATAAAAGTATAGAGAAATGGTTTTTTATTCGTTATAGTGATCCTGATTATCATCTCCGAGTACGATTTAAATGCACTAAACTTGAAGACACCTTTGGTCTTATTCGCGAATTAAGCAGATCAATGAGTACAATGGTCAATGAAGATCTTATTCACAGAATTCAAATAGATACCTACCATAGAGAAATAGAACGATATGGAAAAGATACAATTCATCTTTTTGAGCAACTGTTTTTTTTTGATAGTCAAATGGTTATTCAATTCTTTTCGAATAGTCCCAATATTGAAATTCACGATGATAGATGGTTATTTGGCGCCAAAAGTATTAACTGCATCTTGCAACTATTTGGATATAGTTTAAAGGAAAAGCTATCTTTCACTAAAGGGGTATTGAGGTCATTCGGCGAGGAGTTTCGTTTTGATAAACGTTTTAAAAAACAATTAAGGAATAAATATCAAAGAAATAGACTAATACTTGAAGAATTTTTGACGTTTCAGGAAGAGCAGAACAACAGAAACAGGTCTTTTAGGAATATTATTGATATTTATAGCCAGGATGCTGATAACATTATTTTGTCAATCACCTCAATTACCGATGCTTCTCTCTTAGATAGCCGAATTCAGAGTTATTTACATATGTTCTTGAATAGGTTGTTCCGTTCTAAAAATAGGCTACAGGAATTTGTTCTCTACTTTATGATGGAGAGACATTACCAAGCTCTCAATGGAAAATACAAATCAAAATTGTGACCCGTATCTCTCTGAACTTATTATTTCGAATTTTCTCAAGGCCTTGTAGATTTATTCATGAATTCAGAGTCAAACATTCATGAATAACGGATTCAACACTTTGATAAACTGATGCTTATGATTTAAGTTTATCATCCCCACTGCTTCTCAAGGCTACTCCACTACTCTTGACCTTTCTTGCTATTTACAATAAACAATAAGTATGAATTTAGTCCTTATGCGGATTATGAAACATATCTGTTTCCTCCGGTTTAGTCTGGATAATTATTAAAACAATTGAAGTTTAACTTTTTTTAAAGCAGAAAAATTATGGCAGCAAACATTATTACTACCGAAGATTTAGCCGAATTCAGAACGGAACTGCTAAATGAAATCAAACAATTATTAATTAATCATGGAACAATAGGTATCGACCATTGGATAAAATCCAGTGAGGTCATGCAAAAATTGGAAATCAGTCCGGGTACCTTGCAAAACTTTAGATTAAATGGAACCATACCTTTTACCAAACTTGGTGGAATTATCTTTTACGATGAAGAAAAGATCAATGAGATTCTTCGGGATAATGAAGTGGAACTTAAAAGAAAAGCGGCATGAAAATAGCGACCTTCAATATCCAGAACATATTTCATCGTCATATCGACCTGATAAATGATAACTATGAGCAAAAAATAACTGAGTGGACTAGAGAACTTGACAGCTTGTTCAAAAAGGGCGAGAAAACAGAAACTGATTTTTTGAGAATGCGTGAACTGACCGGGCATATCGATTTTAATGGTCTAAGGTCTTTTAAAACGAACATTTCAAGACAATTAGAACTTGAAAGTTACAAAAATCGGGAGGACACTCATCTCTATTTTCAATACTCGAAATTTGTAAATGAAGAGTCCAAATGGCATACCGTTCCTATTCCTTTTGGTGCGCTCTATAATAAACTAAAAGTGGTCGGTAAATGCGATGCGGACATCCTGATTCTTCAAGAAGTAGAGAGCCGCTATGCCCTATTAAAAATGAATGAAATGCTATACCAAAATAGTCTTGAATCCTCCTACAAGGATATAATACACCTTGATGGCAATAATAAGTGCGGACTTGGTATGGGCATAATGGTCAAGAACGGATTCCGAATTAAAACGATAAAATCGCATTCGAGTGAACGTGATGTTGATGGATCATTACTATTTCAAAATGACTTACAGGTTTACAAGGTTGAAACACCGAAAGGAGAGATGATCCATATTCTATGTGTACACATCGATTCGTCTTTGCAGGATAAGGCCAATGCATCAAAAAGGGCAAGACAGGCATCGATGGTTTCCAAAGTTTATAACGAGCTTCGCTCCGTAGGTAATGAAACCATTGTAATCTTGGGGACTTTAAATGCGCCTATTTTTTCAAAATGCCTTGCGCCGATAACCGACATGGATGTAACCGACATCGCGGATTATACTAATTTCGACGTGGAACCCGACTTTGGTACCGATTCCGGTTATTATAGATTGGGGGGCTTTCGTAAGGGCGTAAATATGGAGCAACTGGATTATTTACTTGCTTCTCCACAGATTGGGGAAAGAATTCAAAATTGTGGAATGGACAGAAAAGCGATATGGCCAATCCGGCAACCACAATGGGATATTTATAAAACCCTGAAAAAAGAACAGGATGCTGCCAGTGAGCACCCATTACTTTGGGTGAATATAGAGATGAATCCAGATGCTTTGGAATTGAAAAATAGTGCTTAAAATGAAACATTTTTCCATGGGATTGGTTTCAATATAATTCTTAGGCAAAGAAAAGAGAGGTTTTTAGTTTTTCAATGAACGAAAAACCCAGTAAATATGGGGTTTTCATATGCTCAAGTTATTGCAAAACCTCCTATATTTATTTTTTATCAAAACATGGATGTCGTACATCGAAAGTTCTAACAATCAAACAATTTTAAGGAAGCATAAATAGTTAAGATAGGATATTAATCTTCAAATCCTAAAACTATGAGCCCTAGAAGAACCTTATTGGTTGTCGCCCTTTTGTTAACGGTGTCCTTAATCTATTCTTGTGACCAAGAAAGTACATCAACAACAGATGAAATCTACAGTATCGACAAAAAGGAAATCAAAGATCAGGATACTTGATCATTTTTTAAAAGCGATGGCAATAATAGCTTTGTCATCGCTTCCCTACATCCATGATACCATTACTGTTCGTGGTGAAGGGATAAAGGGTTGGGTACCGGATTTCGGGCTTCAATCCCTTCTAATGGACCAAGATGGGTATGTTCTTGGTTTTTCTTCCTATCGTGTGTTCATTTATACGTTCCTAATTCATTTGTTCGCGCATCTGGGTTGGGTGGGATGGTTTTTCGAAGCGATTCATAAATTATACCGTCCATTTCTGCTAGTTCCCGTAACCCTTAGTCTATATCAGATCATTATCATACTAAGCAATTCACGTACCACCGTTTTCAACGAACCGGATATTAAATTTTTACTAACCATGGGTTTAAGTATTGCGGCTGCTCTAAATTTTTATTTCAATAATAGAGAAACCCTAAATCGTCACTTCCTAAATAAATAACAAAGAAAAATGAAAGAAACTTATCCTTAAAACCGATAGAATTGAACGATAACGAAACGCCATTTAAGTTCATCCGAAACCTTGGGATGACAAGAAAGACATTGGGCCAGACCCTACAGAAATTGAACAATATCCTCTATGGAGTTGTCGAGGCCAAACCTTATGAACTGAATTGGGATGAAATAATTCCGCTATATAATAAGTTATGTGGTCCAAAAGGGGACCTTGATGAATTCTGCCATTCGCATGTAACCGGGTACGCCCTTTTGAAAGGGTTTGCAATTGATGATGCTCTTAAAGAGGCCATGTACCTTCATTTGCGTGCTGAACTAAAAACAAAAAGACTTAACGGGGAGCTTTAGTCAAAGAGAATCCTTCATCCTTTTAAACGATTCTAAAATAGCCAATGCCAAAGCTTTCCGATTCCCTTGATGTTCTAAATAATGGGACTCGTCCAAATTGGACAAATATCCCAATTCCAAGAGTATTGATGGGCAATATTCACTACCCTTCCGCAAAACATGAAAATTACCTGTTTTCACGGAACCGTACCTCAGACCTAAATTTTGATTGAGGTTGTGGATAATCGATTCTGCAAGTCCGATCACTTTTTTATTATTTCCATGGACATAGGCCTCAACACCGTTCGTTTTTGGACTGGGGCTGTGGTTACAATGTAAAGAAATGAATAGGTCCGGTCTTAGGTATTGAACAAGCCGTGACCTATCTTCCAAATCGATCAGGGTATCACCTACCCTAGTCAAATATATCTCATATTTGGAGTCCAGTATATCTTGGTTCAACTTGACCATATTCATGGCTACATCCAAAACGACATCTTTTTTCGTGGTACCGTCCTCTGCAGTCGTGCCTGAGTCGATACCTCCATGTCCAGGGTCTAGAAGAATGACCTTCTTTCGATTCGAATCTTGTTGTGCATATGCAACACCGAGTATCAATAGTAGTACTACTAAAACATATGGTCTTTTGGTCTTCATGTTGAATGAACCATAATAATAGGATCGTTAAACAATTTTTAAAGATTACTTACAAAAACTGCGTTTTCATCAAAAATTAACGGCCAATTCAGTTAATTTTTAAGAATTCCTCTTCAAAAATGGTATTCAACTCTACATTTCACAATAAATCCTAGCGGACAAAAAAATAAGCAAACAGGTGCCCTTATCAGCGCACCACAAATTTTAGAATTATGAGAAAAGTGAAGAGTCTTACGTTGGCCATGCTGTTAATGAGCCTTGCCAGTTATGCACAGATCGGTGGAATTGAGGATTCCGTCAATGAAGTGTCCGATACTATACGAAGCATTTTCCCTATCATCCTTGGGGTAATCTTTTTGATTGGTTTCTTATTCAATGCGGGACACTTTTTTGGGGAGAACGCAGATCTTAAAAAAGGGATTACACGGGTACTCGTATTCGTTCTGATTGCCGGAGCAGTGGTAGGCATCTTCACCTATCTAATTTCAATAGTAGTGTAATGAGAAGCTACGAGGTATACCGCAACATCCGTAAAGGGGCGTTGATATGGGGTCTCCCCATATCACTCTTTGCTCTTTTGATGGTGTCCGTCGTCGCCTCGTTGTTGGTCATTATTTTCTCTTTCAGCTTGATCATGGTGCTCTCACTTTTCATTTGGAACGCTGGTCTTTTTGTGGCCTTAAACAAGATGAGCAGCAGCACTCAGCTTTTCAATATCAGAAAAGTATTCCCTAAAAGTATCAGTAATAAAAAAGACAATATCCTGAACCATGTCGAAAATCAATATCTCTAAATATCAACCCATCGTGGACATCAAGGACCACTTGTTATTCTGTAACAACGGAAATGTGGTGGCCTGCTATAAGGCAGGGCTTCCTGAGATCTATTCCCTTTCGGAAAAAGATTTCGAGGACATGCATAGCAATTGGTTCCAGGCAATGAAATCCTTACCCGTCGGAACCGTAGTGCATAAACAAGATGTTTATTTCAAAAAATCTTTCACTTCGGAAAACTTACCCAATAACACCTTTCTATCGAGGGCCACGCACGACTACTTTAAAGGAAGGGAGCATATGGAACACCATGGGTATCTCTTCTTTACACTTACCAAGAACAAACAGCTCAACAACTCAAAATATGTCAACCCCCTTCGCAAAGCGGATGCAAAGATTCCCGAAGTGCTACAAGAAAATCTGCAGCGTTTCAAAGCGGCCGTCAACGACTCGGTTTCATTTATCAATAATGGACGAAAGGTGTTAATGACACCCCTTAACGCGGATGAAATAATAGGCATCAGCGATGCTTATTTCAATGGCTATAATGATGGTTTCGATACAGCTATCGAATTGGGAAGAAAAGACATCCAAATAGGAGAGAATCATTTCGATGTTCTTGCCGTGAACAGCGAAAGCTGTTTTGGGGAGAAAGTCCAGACGAGCAAAATAAACGAACGCTTCACCTCGGATGATTTCAGTTTCCATCAAGGTTTTATAGATGGACTTGGGCTTTCCCTAAACGAAAACCATGTGGTCAACCAAATCATTTATTTGGACGACAAACAAAAATGGCGCAAGCTGTTGGACAAGAAAATCGAGGAACTGAACAAGAGTTCCAACTTCGGCTCTCAAAATAAGGTCATCCTTAAGAAAATCCAACACATCCAAGACCAGATTAATACCGATGATAGTTCTCGGATCATACGCGGACACTTGAACGTCATCTATTGGCATCGCGAGGCGCGAAGCCTAAAAAAAATCTCATCTCAAATAAAAATGGAGTTTAAAGAGCTGGATATCGTTCCCTACTATCCCAGTAGCGAAGAACGGAAAAATTACTTTCTCAATAGTTATTGCTGTTTCGCTTCCAACTTTTCAAATGAAGATCTCTATGTGACCGATCTGAAGCATGCCCTTTGCTTGCTGATAAACAACACAAATTATAAATCCGATAAAACAGGTATCATCTTTAATGATCGCGAACATAACATTCCCGTACTCAAAGATGTTTGGGACGAAAAGAAGAAACGGATCAAGGCACGAAACTTTGCCATTTTCGCACCGACGGGCGAAGGAAAATCATTTCTGGCGAATAACATCCTGCGTCAATATTTTGAAATGGATCTCCGTCTGGTCATTATCGACTTAGGGGGTTCGTATACCAAGTTCGCACAGTTATACCCTGAGCAGTATACTGTTCTGCGTTATGAGAGCGGAAAGAACTTAGGTATCAACCCCTTTTATATCTCGGATGTAAACGATATCAGTCCGGAGCGCTTAGAAGACCTATCCGTCTTTCTGTTTGAACTACTTGCGTCGGATTTAAAAGTGACCAAGGCACAATCGGTATCGCTGAAGAAAATCCTTCAACATTACTACAAAACTGTTTCCGCTGCCCATTCCTTGGAGAGCTTTTACAGGTTTGTTCGCAAGGATAGAGATACCCTTTTACAAAAATTGGGCATTGATGCCCCTTATTTCAACATTACCAGTTTCCTCCATATCCTTTCGGAATATGTGGAGGGCGGATTGTACAGTTTCCTCTTTGAGATGAGCGAGGACCAATCCTATAAAATCGAGGACAAGCGATTGATCGTCTTCGAACTCGATGAGGTCAAGGACAACAAGGAAATCCTATCCGTAATGCTAAAACTCATCAAAACGGCCATCCAAAGAACGATTTGGAGGAATAAAGAAGAAAAGGGAATCATCCTATTCGATGAGTTTGCCAAACAGTTGAAGTTCCCCAATGTACTGGAAAGTGTGGAATTCTATTATCAGGCCATCCGGAAACAGGAAGGGGCCATCGGAATCATTTTACAATCGATCAATCAACTTCCCGATAACTCCACCTCTGCAAGTATCCTTGAAAATACACAGGTCATTTATAGCCTGAACAATGAAAAAGGGTATGATGAATTGATCAAAAGGCTCAACCTTTCGAGCCACGACCTGAACCAATTGAAATCCATCAAGAACGATTTGACGGGAGAACGGAAGTATACTGAAATGTTCATCAAGATCGGTAAGGAGAGCAACATCTTCCGATTGGAAGTGCCGCCCGAAGTATTCGCAGCCTACCTAACCGACGGCTCCG
This sequence comes from Maribacter corallii, assembly GCF_047345415.1. Lineage (NCBI taxonomy): Bacteria > Pseudomonadati > Bacteroidota > Flavobacteriia > Flavobacteriales > Flavobacteriaceae > Maribacter > Maribacter corallii. The sequence continues at coordinate 95,468 of NZ_JBLFEP010000006.1, read as the reverse complement.
ACAACGAGGCCATAATGGCACTTTATAAGGAAGAAGACAATATGGAAATAGCTATCAGACGGTTCTTGGAACGTAAAGCTGCATAGCATGAATAATGAGTCTTAAATCAGATGACGAAAGCCAAAAGTTTCGGCATCACAAAACCAAGAAATCATGAAAATAAAGATTAGAAAAAAAATCAGAAAAATGACCATAGTACCGGCTCTAACTTTGGCCCTTTTAATGCCTGCAGGCGCTGCCTGCCAGGGGTTTCCGGTCTATGACAATGTGAACTTCATCTCCTTTGTCAAACAACTGTTGGAAGCTGGAAAGCAGACCGCCAATATCATCAAGACGGTCAAATTCCTGAAAAAGCAAAAAGAGAACATAGAAAAGGTCAGTGCCGCCATTGAAAAACTAAAGGCGGTGCAAGAGCTCATCCGCAATAACAAACGCCTTTATGATACGGTGCAGGGAGATTTAAGGGATATTCTTAATTCACCGCATATAAGGGCGGATGAAGTGGAACGGATATCGACCTCGTTCAATGCCATCTTAGATCAAGCCACAGAGGATTTGGAATTCATAAACGAAATCCTCTCCAGCGACCATTTGAAATTGACGGATGGGGAACGCATGCGGGCCATCCGTGCACACCAACAGGAGTCCAAGGAAATGGTGACCGAAATCGAGCGTAAGACTGAGCGGTATCGTGATATCATCGCCTTTCGTGAAATGCAGGACAAGATCAATAACCGAAAAACAAATTACTAATAATGGAACTCATGATTTCCTTAAGCATTGGACTTGAATATGTGGACGCTGTCTTTGAGACGATCAAGGGCACCGACTTCTCTACCTATACTATTAGAGGTATTAAGGTCTTGGCCGTGTTGTTCTTTTTGGTCAATATCCTCAAAAAATACAATGAGGGAGTTGCCGATAAGGAAGGATATTCATGGGGACTATCCCCAAGGGATCTCGCCAAGAATTTTGTAATCGTCCTATTGGTCATATTCTCAACCCAGATCCTGGGCTTTTTCGATGGTATTTTAGTTGCCATAGAAGGTCAGTATCGTGATACTGCTCCGGCCTTGATTCCTTTGCAATTGCAGGAAATACCAATTGAAGAGGATGTCGGTGCTTTCGATGCAGCCAAAAAAGCTTGGGCCTTGTTGTACGAAGCTTTGGTCACCCCCGTATTCGGGATAAAGATGTTCAGCTTTTTTATTGGACTCATCCTATGGATGATAGACCTGTTCATCTATCCCTTGTTCCTAGCGGAGCGGTATTTCTTGCTCGGGATCATGCAGGCCTTTTTTCCCTTGGTCATCAGTTTGGCGGTTTTTGAGAAATTTAGGACTATGGCCTATACCTTTTTCAAATTGTATGCTGCGGTCTATATGCTCGTACCGGCCTTCTTTTTGGTGAACATTTTCGTGAACCAATTGTATTCGGAGATCAACGCCAATTTCTGGACGAACCTCTGGGGAGGACCAACGGACAATACCACCATAAAGATTTTAGTGGAAGCTGCGACCATTGGGTTTATCGTCTTCCTAAAATTCAAACTTTACAAGAGGGCGACTTCCTTTACGCTAAAACTCTTCAGCGGGTAGCACCCGCAGGTAAATTATTCATGAGATTATTAAAGTATATATGAAAACATAAAAAAATGAAACTACCGTATAAGAACATTTATGATGTGCTCAAATTGAACCGCTATGTAACGATTGTAGTAACTGTTACAGCACTTTTATCAAGCGTATTTTCAGGGGTGATGGTATTCAATATGTACAAGAGAGCGATGGGAAGCGCCTTTGCCGTGAATACCGACGGTTCCGTTATTCCCCTGAAGCTGGTATCCCAAAAGGAAAACCTTCAGGTCGAGGCATTGTCCCACTTGCAACTGTTCCATGAATACTTCTATGGTATCGATGACAGTAACTATGAAAGCAATTTGGAGAAAGCCCTTTGGCTGGGAAACAGCACGGTGGACAATGTCTATCGGCAGAAAAAGGCCGATGGGGTCTACAACCGGATATTGCAATATTCCCTGGTCCAAAAAGTATTGAGTGTCGAATCACAAGTGGATTTAAGGGCCGAACCCTATCGCTTTAAAACTATAACCGTTTTCGAGATCAACAGAGGTTCTGTAATCGACCGCTATGAAATGGTCTCAACGGGAGGACTTATTACGGTAGACCGAAACTATCCCAAGAACACGCATGGTCTGCTGATTACCAATTATTTCGAGAATTCCCTGAAGAAGGTAAAAGAGCAGGAGTGAATTGAACTTAAAAAACGAGCTATGAAAATGGACAAAAAGAAAATAGTGTTTGCTGCCGTCATCGGAGTGGTCATCCTATTCATCATCGGTTATTCGGTTTTTGTTTTGGGTGCGGATGATGAAAGTGCCAATGAACTCCAACAGACTTTGGTTCCCGAGCTGGAAGAGGGGGAGGATATGTACTCCTCAAAAAAGGTGGCGGTGGATGCCATAAAAGATGAAAGGGAACGGATTGCCCCAAGCATATATGATGAACGATTCTTGGATGAATCAGGAATATACGATGAAGATCTTTTGGACAAAAAGAAACAGCGTATCGTGGATAGCATATACCGAATCGGTCGTATAGATTACTCTCAAGATTCCTCAGCTTCGGGAACCAGAAAACCATTACGCAAAAAGCGGAGAAAGAAAAGCGAGGTAATCGATACAAAGGACACTATTTCGCCATTGAAGGCCATGGGTCTGGAACATCAGTTGTTCTTTGCGGTCAGTCCCCAAGTTTTGGCCGATGGCACTGGCGAATCTTTGGTAGTCGAAATCGATGGCGAACAGACGATAAAGGTCAATGACAGGTTGCAGATGCGGGTAACCGAAAACACTACTTTACAAGGTTTGGAAATCAAAAAAAATACCCTGCTCTACGGAATTGTAAAGTTCCGGCCGAACCGGGTCTTCTTAAATGTGGAAAATATTGAGGGAATTCCGATGAGGCTAAAGGCCTATGATAATGCCGACGGACTGGAAGGCATATACATACGAAACAGTTTTCGTGGCGATGTCTTCAACGAGGTCTTGGGCGATGCGATTGCAGAATTCAATATTCCTGGGGTTCCCGATGTTTCAGGGGTGGTCAATACCGGGGTAAGTGGAGTGAAAAAAGTATTCCAACGTAACAACAGAAACATAAAAGTTACCGTCAACAATAATTACAAACTCATTTTAAGACCAAAACTATGAAAGCCCATAATGGGCATTAATTTTAAAAATGTAATCATGAAAACTGGAATATTAACGATTATAGTTCTTTTGACATTTCTTTCAAGTATTGGTCAAGAGACAAAGAAACCGGATACTATTTATGCCAATGAAAAAATGAACTTGGCGCTATTCTTTCCGACCAACATCCGGCAGGGAATCGTCGGGGCAAATAACTTTGTCTTTAGCTATAATCGAGAGCGCGCACAACCTTTGGGGCTGTTAAAGGCAACCAAAGGAAAAGAAAGTAATCTTCTTGTGGTCACTACGGATGGTAAGGTATATTCATACATCATCAAGTATGCTGATTCATTGAAGGAGATGAACCGTTTTGTTTTCTTTTCGGAAAGTATCGGGCATGAACATCAAAGGGAGTCTCTTGTAATTCGTGATACCATAAAACTGGATTCCAGTTTGGTAGTACATAAACAGTACTCAAAAGCGTTTTTGGAAAAATCATCAAAAGCAATCCTCAAACGACCGGAGCGTAAGAATATTATCAAGCGAAAAGAAGGTATGTCATTGGCCATAAAGAATATGGTCTATTTTGAGGATCTGGTCTTTATGCAGTTCGAGATCAAGAACGAATCTGGTATTGATTTTGACATTGATTATCTGAAAGTAGCATTAGCCATAGGCAATGAGAAACGCAGAGCCTCTTATCAATCCGTACCGCTAAAGCCTCAATATGTCCATGAAATGCCGAAGACAATAAAGCATGGGCAGACTTCTAGATTTGTTTATGTGATTACAAAGTTCACTTTGGGCGATAATGAGAAATTGGAGTTAAGATTAAAGGAATTGAAAGGGAATCGGGAGTTGGTACTTAGAAGAAAACTTTGAAGATTTAATACTCTTTACAAAAAGCGGATTTTGTAAAGAGTGATGCTTTTCTGAAGTACAATTTGTTGAATGCAAGAACAATCTTAAAAAGATTGCCAAAAGGCGTAATGTAAAGAGTTTAAATAAAGGTGGCGATAATTACACAATGTTTTGAAAGGAAAGTTGTGCCAAAAAAGGTTCTTTTAACAAGATCGGATTTTACCCCGAACCTCTTAAAATTTGTTTTAAAATTCAACAACAATGAAGTGCCAATTTTGCACGGCTCTCTTTATTCTTCCGAAGGTTATGTTCAAAGTATTTTTGTGCAATTACATACATAGCCGTTCCTAATTCAAAAATTACTTCTATTTGCAAGTGAATCTCATTATTTTTGATAGGTCTTAATAAATACAGTATTACTATCAAAAGCTTTGCAAACCCTTCGTGGAGAACAGCACATGGAAAAAAGTGATAAAAATCGGTCCTTTTATTATCCCGATGTTTCCCTATTCCTTGTTACGATACCTTTTATAAGTGCTATCAATTATTACCTTACTTACGCGAACGTTAAGTTCAATGGGTTTCTACTCCTAACGTATACCATAGATACCGTTACTGGTTACATTGCTTGGTATTTTGTAAGAAAACTGATTTTATACCTAGACATAAAACTCCCTTACAGGAAAGGCTTGACAAAACGTTTGGTTACACAATTGCCAACGACCATGTTCCTTGGACTTGCCATTATCAGTTTTTTAACCGAGCTATCAAGTTTTATTGCAAAAGGTGAAAGAGCGCCATTGCATTTCTACACCGTTGACCTCATAATTATCGGAATTTGGTTTTTCTTTATAAATGCTATATATCTCGGACTCTATTATTACAATCAATGGAAAAAAACAGAGAAAAAAATAGCTGATGAGAAAAAATTAAAAGCGGATGGATTTATCGTAAAACTTGGTAAAAAAGACTTGAAATTAGACTTTGAAAGCCTGGCGGGGTTTTTTGTTGATGAAGAATATACGATAGCACAAGATATTGGCGGAAAGAGGTTTTATTTGGATGATTCACTAGAAAGAATTGAAAATAGTGTGCCAGCTGACGCTTTCTTCAGATTGAATAGGAAATACATTATAAATCGCAATATGATTTCCGGGTTTCAACGAATAGAAAACGGGAAAATTCTTGTGCTACTCCATGAAAATGAATTCTTTCCTATCAAAATTTCAGTTAGCCGTTTAAAAGCTCCTTCATTTAAAAGGTGGTTTCGGTCAATACCTTGACATCTCAGGGGAATAAACACTACACTTCAACATAAAAGAGGAGGTTTACCACGATTTCCATTCTGGGTGGCCCCTATTTTTGAATCGTCAATTACTTAAATTATGAAACAGAGATTTTTGTTTTTTCTGATAATTTGTTGGTTTACACATTCCATAAGGGGTCAGAGCGAACCTGCTATGGATTATAGGAACTTTCCTTTGGTCATAACCTTGCAATTTCATTCGTTATCTATGCCTTTTAAAAACCTGAAAGCCAATTTATCAAACATAGGTATCGGCATAGGTACCGAAGTAAGTCATAATGGCAATCACAATTGGGTGCAACAATTTAATTTGATGTGGTACAGAAATAAAAATGTTGGAAACGGTTTGTTCCTATATTCCCAAGCAGTGTGGCGACCAACAATAACCAATAATTTTTATACTGAACTGAAATTGGGTGCAGGCTATATGTTGACATCCAGACCCACACAATCATTCAAGCAGGAAAACGATGAGTGGATTTGAGTTGGAAGAAAGGGCAAAGGACTTTTTGCTCTTCCGGTTGGAGTTTCCCTGGGACATAACGAGTATTCAGAAAAAACCTATATATCACCTTTCGTAAGCTATCAATTCGTACCGCTGAAAGGGTATAACGAGAGTATTCCCTTGGTGCCAGAAACTTTAATACAAGTTGGGTCACGAATTCACTTTAACAACTAAAAAAATGAAAACGATTCTTTCTTTTATATACATAATTGGGATTGCTATTGTCTTAAACAGTGTCAATGCTCAGGAATTTAAAGTAGCCGCTTGCAAATCTTCAGAGTCTATGGAAAGCTTTGCAAAATCAAAGGTTTTGGATGAAGCCATGGAAAAACTTGTTAAAAGCGGGGTCCCCGGAGCTTCAATCGCCATATTTTCGGAAGGTGGTTGGTGGTATTCTACCAAAGGGTATTCCAGAATCGAAGACAAGACCCCCATGCAAATTTGTAATCTTCAATATTTGCAAAGCGTCGCCAAAACATACCATGCGGTTGCAATTTTGAAATTATATGAAACGGGTAAAATTGATTTGGAAAGTCCTATCACCAGTTATCTCCCTGAAAAAATCAGCAACTACGTTTTAGAAGCAGAAAGAATCAGTGTAAAAATGCTCTTGAACCACACTTCGGGCATTCCTGAGTACAATTTTGATCCAAACTATGTGACCAAACTTTTGCAAAGTCCTGAATATCCCTTTAAAGGAGAGGACTATCTGCGCTACGTAAAGAAAAAACCTCTTGATTTTGAACCTGGGAGCCGCTATAGTTATCGCAATACAAATTACGTTTTATTGGCCTTGATACTAGATGAGTTGACGGGAGACCACGCGAAATTTATTGATGACACTATTTTTAAGCCATTAGGTCTTACCCGTACTTTTTATAAAAATGATGACAATTTTCTAAACTATCCTGAATTGGTGAATAGTTATTGGGATCGAAACAGTACTGGAATAGTGGAAAACGCTACTTACCTGCAGCGCAAAAATGTCGAACATATGATTGGCGATGATGGTATAGTGACCACCCCTATTGAAGCGGTTAAGTTTTTGAAAGGCCTAATTGAAGGAAAGTTGTTGTCTGATAAAACCGTTGACCTCATGAAACAATGGGTGGCAAAGGAGGATGGTGAATATGCTTATGGTCTGGGGTTGGATTATGTGCAAATCGGTGGGATGGAAGCATATGGACATTCAGGTGGTGGGATTGGCGCAGGTTGTGAACTTTATTACATTCCAGAGAAAAACCTTTATTATTTTATTGCGATCAATTTAGGGACCGTGACATATAGCCCACTTCATGAGGAAATTGAAAAAGTACGCTCAGAAATATATGCCACATTATTGCAATAATTAAAAACTCTATTTAAAGATTCCAAAGACAGCAAGCACTTGACCAGGCAAGAGTGGATTCCCTTTCAATTAAGAGACCTAAATCAATTTGTTCCTATCATTTTAATAAAATCAATCATATTATGTTCAGATATTTCATAATTGCTCTTGCTCAGATAGTAACTATAAACGTACTGGCTCAGACAAATGGAAAAATTGTTTCGAAAACTCGAATACAAAATTTTGATGAGTTCATCGGCTATATTTTAAAAACTGAAACACTAGACCCAAAAACTTATGACCCTTTAAGACACACAAAACTTGATTCTACTAGATATACACTACTAGAAGATATTGAGTTATTTGGAATTACCTATTTAAGCGATGGACTTAAAGTAAAAGGATTTCTTTTACTGCCAAGTGAAAATGGAAAATTCCCCTGCATTATATACAATAGAGGGGGTAGTTTGGAACATGGATCCCTAACACATTATGTCAGTTCAATCGGCATTGGTGAACTGGCTAGACTGGCTAAAGCCGGATTTGTGGTTGTCGCTAGTCAGTATCGAGGCAATGGGGGTAGTGAAGGGAAAGAAGAATATGGTGGGGCCGATATAAATGATGTGACAAACCTATTTCCCCTGTTAAAAAGTGAACCTAAGGCCGATCTTGGAAGATTAGGTATGTTTGGCTGGAGCCGCGGGGGTATGACGACATTCCTGACTTTAAAGGGTAAAAAATTGCCAATAAAAGCTGTAGTGGTCGGCGGTTCATCGGTAAATCTAGTAAGAGCTATTAAAGATCGTCCACCTCTTGATGAATGGTGGGGTACATTTATTCCTGAATATAAAACGCCGAAAAGGCAAGAAGTATTAAGGAAGAGATCCGCAATATTTTGGGTAGATAAATTACCGAAAGATATCCCTTTCTTGATTCTTCAAGGTTCTGATGATAAAAGTGCGTCTACCGAAGAAAATTTGAAGTTCGTATCTAAACTTCAAAGTAATAAAATTCCTTACAGATACATTGTTTACGAAAATGGAAATCATGGTTTAAGTGATTACAGAGATGAGGTTTTTCAACAAGTGACTTCATGGTTTAGAAAATTCCTGTAAAAGGTTTGATTTATTATATCAGCCCTCGATTGCCAAATCAGAAGATAAACGGACAATTATTTGAGTAATGATAGAGGCCGATTTCATAGAATATTAACTAAGTACGACCACAAACCATAGATGATACTATGGGATTACATTCAATGTGCTACAATGATGGTTAAAGAAGAACATAAAAAGAAGATACTTAAAAGTGACGGGGACCAAATCGATAAGTCAAAGGCAGAAGAGTTATATGAACCAAAAAGCAAATTGGAAAAATGGCTGGTAGCTATTGCCTGTGCCATTTTTTTTCCACTCGTTTACCTAATTGGTCGAACAGTCATTTATTTATTGAGCTAAACCCAACTCAAAAAAATACGTTTTCATAACACGATAATATTGAGTACAATGAAATCAATAATCTGTCCAATTTCAAAAGAGAAAGTCGATAACAATCAGAGTAGGGCCACGGTTTTTATATCTGTAATCTTTATGATGGTCTTCATCTACACCAAGAATCCTGCTTTATTGGTAATTGCAACCGCAGATACGTTTATACGAGCTGTTTTTCACCCAAGGTATAGCCCAATGGGAATGATCGCGTCGGGGATTCTAAATGTCCTTAATCGGCAGGTCAAAAAAATAGATCTGTCAAAAAAACAATTCGCTTCCAGGCTGGGAATGTTATGCGGCGTAACATCCATACTGCTATTCTATTTGGATTTAGAACTGGCTTCACTTACCATTGCCGTTTTTTGGATGTCTTTGGCGATTTTAGATTCAGTATTTGACTTTTGTCTAGGCTGTATCATTTACACCTATGTGGTTTTCCCTTTTTATATGAAGAAATAAAATATATATGTTATGAACCCAAATATGGAGATTATGGCCACAAATGATGATTTTGACCTTTTAGAAATGGAACGTTATTTTTCAAAATACCGAACAGGAATTATAGGTCAAAATCACAAAATTAAAACACCGGTGCACCAAGCAATTAAATTAATTTATGCGGATTGGACGGCGAGCGGAAGAATGTACTGGCCCATTGAAAGACAAATGATGGAAGAAATGTATCCTTTTGTGGCGAATACCCATACCGATACCAACTATACCGGTTCTAAAATGACTCATGCTTATGGCAAAGCCCGGGAAATAATCAAGGCGCATGTTGGGGCCACCAAAAATGACATATTGATTTCTTCCGGCGCGGGTATGACTGGCGTAGTCAATAAATTACAAAGAATATTGGGACTTAGAGTACATGAAGCGTTCAAAGATTCCATTCGTTTAACTGAGGAGGCAAGACCAATAGTGTTTGTTACCCATATGGAGCACCATTCGAACCAAACCAGTTGGAATGAAACGATTGCCGACGTGGTGATTATACCACCAGACGAAAAGGGGTTGGTCACCATTGATAATTTCCGAAAAATTGTTCAGCAATTCGCCAATAGAAAAATAAAGATAGCTGCGATAACCGCATGCTCTAACGTTACAGGGATTATTACTCCTTATATGGACATTGCGGAAATTATGCATAAGTATGGTGGATGGTGCTTTGTTGATTTTGCCTGTTCAGCGCCTTACGTATCTATTAATATGCATGTTGATGATAGCAAGGGACGATTTCTGGATGCTATATATTTTTCGCCCCACAAATTCCTTGGGGGACCTGGTACAACTGGAATCTTGGTTTTCAACAAAAGACTATACCGCAATTCGGTGCCGGACAATCCTGGGGGAGGTACTGTTCGCTGGACAAATCCATGGGGAGAACAGAAATACAATGAAGATATAGAATTGCGAGAAGATGGCGGAACCCCCGCTTTTCTTCAAACAATCAAGGTTGCATTGTGCATAAGGTTAAAGGAAGAAATGGGTGTGGAAAATATTCAAAAACGTGAAAAGGAGATTCTGAAGATACTGTGGGATGCATTGAATAGGATGCCGAGGCTTCATATTTTAGGAAATGAGCATAATGAGAGACTGGGGGTTATTTCTTTTTATATTGAAAATCTACATCATTTCATGGGAGTTAAGTTGTTGAACGATAGGTTTGGTATCCAGACAAGAGGAGGATGTTCTTGTGCAGGAACATATGGTCATTATTTGCTTAATGTAGATCGGGAAAATTCTAAAAAGATTACCGATCGGATAAGTCATGGGGATTATTCAACCAAACCAGGTTGGATACGACTATCAATTCACCCGACCCATACTAATGCAGAAATTTATTATATAATTGATGCCATAAAGCAGCTTACAGAAAATCATCAAGATTGGAGTACGGATTATGAGATGGACCTAAGGTGCGGAAGTATCAAGTCTAAGAATATGGACATATCCTTTGCAATGAGTATTTAAGTAAGGACATGTTCGGAATTACCAAACTTTGAGATTTTTATAATAGCGAGCTTAATATTGGTTTTAACGCCTGGAGAAGACACTATGTGCACCCTAAGTAAAAGTATTTCACATGGGAAGAGAGCTGGATTTCATTTTTAATGTTAGGAATCACATTTCTTCTTATTGGGCACTATGGTGTTTGACTATTGTATGGATTTCATCAAGATTAACGGTTAAAATCAGGAGGAACAATAGGATTAAATTTTGGTTGGATAGATTTGCTGGCAATGTTTATTTAATTTTAGGAGTCAAGATCGCCCTATCCAATAGACAAATCAAAGTGTTGAAATCTGTGAAAATCATAGTTTGTCCAATCTCAATAAAAAATCAGTTTATATCACGATGATGAATGAATAATGACAGCAACAAGAAATGAACGAATACGAAACACGATATTTTACCGATAGAAAGGAATGGAGAAATTGGCTTGAAACCCATTTTGAAACAAAAGATGATATTTGGTTGGAATATCCACTAAAAAAACCGGAAAGAAAAGAATCCTATACAATGACGCCGTTGAAGAAGCTCTTTGTTTTGGTTGGATTGACAGTACGGTTAAATCACTGAACGATGAAACTACCATCCAAAGGTTTTGCAAAAGAAGGAAGAACTCGGCATTCTCCCAACCCAACAAAGAAAGGCTAAAATGGTTGTTGGATAAACCTATGATTCACAAATCAATTGAGAAAGGAATAAGGTTAATTGTGAACGAGGAGTTTATTTATGCTGAAGATATAATTAACCAATTAAAAAAAGATGAGTCGGTTTGGCACAATTATTTATAGCTATCTGAATCATATAAACGTATCCGGGTCGCATATGTCAATAGTGCCCGAAAAAGGCCAGAAGAATTTAAAAAAAGGTTAGGTAACTTTATTGGCATGACGAAAGAGAATAAGCTAATAAAAGGTTTTGGCGGAATTGAGAAATACTATTGATTAAATGATAAATTTGCGCCTTTTAATGAAAAACGTCAGACTAAATGGATGAAACCACATGGCAATTTGAACATTCGGTCGAATGTGATGCTGACAGGTCCTTTGCATGGTCATTTTGGACGGATGTATCTAATTGGGAACGACTTGAGGGAAAAGCAGTTGAATGGATAGAGCTCAAGGGAGCTTTTGCTGTAGGTACCAAAGGTATCACAAAAACTGCAGGGCAAAATCCACATTATTGGGAGATAACACAGCTTGACCCAGAACGGTCCGCTACCATTGAAATCCCCTTGGACGGTGCTACGTTTTATAATGTAATGAGAATGGAATCTATCGATTCGGGTCGTACGCGGATTATCCAATGTTTGGGTTTAAGCGGGATAAAAGCTCAGGATTTTGGTGAGAGTATGCAAATGTTCGAAAACAGTGCTCCACAAGGTTTAGAAAAACTAGCAAAAACCATAGAATCAGCCTATAAGGAAATCTAACTCCAAAAAGCTATCGCTTAGAGCACATGTAAGCATAACAAGGGCTAAAATTCTTTTTTAGTTGATAAAAAAATGATAATTAGAATATTCAAGGCAATAATTCCAGAAGAACTTCATGGAGAATTTGAAATGAAGTTCAAGGAAATTTCGGTTCCTGCTGTTGAGAACTACAATGGTCTGATTTCATTGGAAATTGCTAAACCAACAAAGTGGTATCCTAATGAGTTTATTATGATTTCCCGTTGGGACAAAGAGGAAGATTTAATAGAGTTTGCCGGCCACAATTGGAATAAAGCACATATTCCTACAGGAATGGGTATATATATTGATAGTTGCTCGGTTGACCATTACCACGAAATAGAATTACCAAAGTTCTAAGTCGAGGCCTAAATCCAAAAACTTCATAGAGTACGCAACATAAAAGCTTGAGATTAATTGCGTCATGTCTTTTATGTAGTTAACTCCATAAAACAGTAAATTTAAAGAACAGTATGCTGATATGAGTATGTCCTAAAAAACCGCCGTTTTTAGGGACAATTTGTGCTAAGCGACTTTTCTTTTATGAAAGTGTCCCATTCTTGGTCTTTTTTAGTGGTTTCGGTAATTAACCTTTTATGGGACACTAAGAGTTTACAAAACCCACCGTTTATGTGGACTTTCTTTGGTTTCAATGTTCATTACCTCCGCAAAGTTCATTTTACCGTATCAATTTAGTAGACTACATTTTGACCTTTAATTAAACTTTAAGGTCATGATATTTGGATATGCAAGAGTAAGTACGAACGAACAGAATTTGAATCTACAAATTGATGCCTTTCTAAGAGAAGGCATCAAAGAAAATAACATTTATACGGATAGAATTTCAAGTGCTAGAGAAGAGCGAAAAAGCTTGAATAGGCTTTTTACTTATGTTCGTGAAGGTGATACAATAGTAGTTTGGAAGTTGGACCGCTTGGCAAGGTGCTTAATTCATTTCACCAAGTTAATGAATGAACTCGAAGAGAAAGGCGTAAAGTTCAAAAGCATTACCGAGCCCTTTATCGACACTACTAAAAAATCTTCTCATTCGAAATTTCTAATAAATATGTTTGCGGCACTTGCCCAGTTAGAAAGGGATATCATAATCGAACGTACAAAAGCCGGCTTGGAATCGGCCAGACGACGTGGAAAGGTTTTTGGGGCTCCAAAAGGGATTAGTAAGAAAATTCAACAAAAAGCTATACTTTGTGAGGAGTATTTCAATGAGGGCAGAATAGCTGTTACAGAAATTTGTGAGCGATTGGATATTTCAAGAGCAACTTATTATAAGTATTTAAGATATCGAGGGCTTGATGGGAAATTGAGACTTTATAAAAAATGAATGGTCATATTCCTTTCTTTTTAATACTCAAATCGCAAAAACCATGACCAATGCTTAGGAAATGAGCAAAGTAGTTGACAAACAGAGAAAATTCTACAAGTTTTTATCTAAACATGAACTTGCTGGAACATCTTTCACTCAGAAGCAGATTGCAGATTCTACTGGATACAGTCTACAGGGAACTGTGAGGGCGAAATTAAGTAGAAACGATTGGCATCGAGTAATAAGTAAAAAAAGTGAAAAGCGCTACATTGCTAAGCCTGTGAGCCACCTTAGTCTTGAACAATTTATTACTCGTCTTAGTACTAAAAAGGGTATAGCAGCAAATAACGCTGGCCCGATGAGTCAATCCGAGAGATTACTTAAACAGGCAAAGGATAACTATATTCTCTCATTAGAAATATACAATCGACCTAGCCTAGAAAATCGATTTCAGGCTTTTACGCTCCTTCACTGTGCAGCTTGGGAACATCTGCTTAAAGGACTGATATCAGCAAAAAAAGGTAAAGATGCCATCTTCAGCTCTAAAAAAAGTGGTAAAACAAAAGGTTTTGATGAGTGTGCTAAAGAAATTCTCGGTGTTGGGAGCAACGTATATGGCAACTTAAACAAGCTAATTGATCTCAGAAATACTTCGACACATCATATTTTGCCTGAACTTGGTGGTGTTTACTCCCCAATATTTCAAGCAGCGGTAATTAATTTCATTAAACTATGGAAAAAGGAAATTGAAGAACCTTTACTCCCGGACTCGGCGGTTGGTTTAATGACCCTTATTACTGGGGACACGGCCATTCAGTGGGACGCTATGAAGATGAAATACGGTAAAGATTTGAGCAACGAGATTCGTCCTATCATTACTTCAGTCCTCGAAGAGATTGAAGAAAAACAAGACAATGAATTTGCTATACATATCAAGCACAAATTACGGTTTGCAAAGCCAGGTGAAGAGGACTTTAATTTGAATCAACTGATTGAAGGCAAACAACTAAAAGTTAGCAAAGATGCGCCGGACCACTCTGACGAATTATTATCAAAAATGGTAATAGCAGCTGTAAATAAGCGTTTGACCACCGAACTAAGTACAGGAGACCTAGATATACTTTTCCCAAATTCAAAGACCGCTCCTCGTACAATGAATATGAATGACTGGACTGCTATTTGCAAGGACCAAAAATGGAAATCTGGAAATAATAAATATCACAGAGATCATGGCGTAGTAAATCGCAGCACTTATAATATTGAATGTGTACACTGGATTGTAAAGAAACTCAAAGATGATTCGAAGTACTTAGGAAGAGTAAAGAAAAAATATAATAGTGACTTAAGGCGAAAGAAATCGTGATAAAAGACTATGACGCGACTAGAACATGGGTCCATATTAAATAAGTACCCTGATAAAAAACTGAGTTAAACAAAAGTTCAATAAAAGGATTGTTAAATCTAGATAATTAGAAGTTCCCCAAAACAAAAGTATAGTAACTTGGAACTATATCTATACAGTATTGGCACTATATAATATGAGTAAATTCACACTTCTACTATGCGTCATTATTTTTGCTTCGTGCGAAGCAAAGAAAAAATATACTACAACTAAGATTACCCAATCCGAGCAACCAGCTAATTCCGCTTTTGAGCAACTAGTAGATTCTTTGCGAATAGCATATAGGATTCCAGGAATTAGTATCGGAATTTCTATTAACGATTCCATACACTTAATTAGAGGTTTTGGAATGGCGAACATCGAGGAAGAAATTCCAATGACGGGATATACACCCTTGCGAATTGCTTCATTGACCAAACCTATTTTTTCAACAATTTTAATGCAGTTGGTAGAAGAAAAAAAAATCGATTTGAATTGGAAAATTAAGGAATATTATCCCGACTATGTTCGAAGCTGCGAACGAACACTAGAGTATTTCAATGATGAAATGCCAGAATATTCAGTTCTCTTGGATCAGTATCGTCCTGAACGCGACGACATCTTATTAAAACATCATTTTTCGCACACCGCTGATAATATTCCCGGTTCAGATTATAAGTACAATGGCTTCCTCTTCGGAATGCTATCTGATGTTGTG
The DNA here is from genome assembly GCF_047345415.1 of Maribacter corallii. NCBI lineage: Bacteria > Pseudomonadati > Bacteroidota > Flavobacteriia > Flavobacteriales > Flavobacteriaceae > Maribacter > Maribacter corallii. The sequence goes on along the minus strand of NZ_JBLFEP010000006.1, from coordinate 79,888 downwards.
GAGAATGTAACAAAACTGACTTTTGATAAATGGGTTGATAGTTTGGTAATTAAAAAACTGAACTTAAAACATTCAGCTTCTTCGCAATTAGATAAATCAAAAAAATTGGTGTTGGACAAAATTGCCTTGCCATATGCCATTGATGCTGATGGATATATTGAAAGAAGTGAATTTCCCTACCTCCCCTTAAATGCTGGTGCTGGCCTAGTTTTTTCTGCAAAAGATATATTAATATTTGACCAGGCTTTTAACAATAATATGGTAATTTCAAGTGAAAGTAAAGAGAAGGTTCTAAAACCTTTTGAATTGGCTGATAACAACCTTTCTCCTTACGGTTATGGCTGGTTCATTCAGAAGTATAAGGGACTTACTTTAGTCTGGCATTATGGGTTATAACCAAACGCCTATTCAGGACTATACCTCAAAGTTCTTGAAAAGGACTTGACTCTAGTGATTTTGGGAAACAGTCAAAACTTAAGTTACCCATTTGATTTAGGCAAGGGGAATGTTTTGAACTCAAAGTTTGCAATGGTATTTTTAAACGAATTCTTGAATAAATAATAGAACAGCATATTGTAGGGAAAAGGGTTTCCTATGAAATGCCCTTGTCCAGTTCTCTAAAGTTCAAATAAAAGATGAAAAAAATAATAAGATATAGTATAAACAGTTCGTGTTCTTTTTTGATTGCATTTTTTTGTCACCTTTCTGTAAGTGCACAAATCCCTGAGGGACATTTCATAGACATTGATGATACGGCTGAAAAAGGTATAAAGTTGAAACCCTATATCCAGAAAAAAAAGGGAATTTATCATTGTGCGGTATTGGATTCCATTCCATTTGAAAATGAATGTAATGGATTCAAAAAAGGAAAACCAAAATCCAAATGCCTGGAGGAAACATTTAGTCAAATTATTTCCGCACAAATCATGGGTAAACCAGATAATTATGAAGGTTATGCCTTGGTTTTCTGTACCGTGGATATAAATGGTAAAATAGTAGATATAGGCTGTAAATCCTATCCCAACTCCGTAGAGGTAAATGAAATCGTGAAATCAACGGTTGCGAAGTTGGATGTTGTCAAAGGATATTATAAAAGGAAAATTGTAAAATCAAGATTGTTCGCAAGAGTTGATTTTGAAAGATAATGAAAGTTCAAATAAAGGATTGTTTTTAATGGTTACTAAAGCTCTCTTCTAATATTTATTAACTTAGACATATAAGAAGGATAGCATCAATGATGCTATCCGATTGTTACCTGCAAGCTGAAAAAAACCGAATGTTAAGAATACTAACCCAGAAATATCCAGCACCAAACCCGGTTTTAAAAAATTTGATTACTGCGACATTATTCGGGTTATTTATAGCTCTATTTTTGTTGTTTTTCGAGCCTTTTGACATCAATTTATCTAACAATGAAAATAAGGTATTCCAATTACTTTTCTTTGGCTGTATTTCGACCATTGTTTTAGTGTTGTTTTTATATATTTTGCCTTTATTGCTTCCTGAAGTATTTTCTGATAAGAACTGGAAAGTAAGACATCAAATGATATTTTATTTAGTAATTCTATTTGTAATTGCAACCTTTAATGGCATTTATACAAATTATATAAACTCATTACCTTTTAGTTGGTATAACTATTGGTGGATAATAAGTCGGACATTTGTACTTGGCGGTATACCATTAGCATTCATTACAGTTCTTGATTATAACCAAAAAGTAAAATTTAATACTAACCAAGCATCTAATATTCTAAAAAAGAAAAAAGAACTTTTAGAAGATTCAAAAGAAACTACACACCAAATTTCAACAGATTTAAAAAATGAAATTTTCTCTTTGAACGAGAATGATTTTCATTATGCAATAGCAGTCGGCAACTATATTGATATTTGCTCTTTAGATGAAAATACATTGAAAAAAATAACTTATCGACTTACACTTTCTTCATTTGAAACGCAACTAGCTGTAACTTCAAATTTAATAAGATGCCATCGCTCGTATATTCTAAACCTTAAAAAGCTAGAGAATATATCAGGAAATGCGCAAGGATTAAAGCTTAAGCTTAAAAATCAAACAGAAATCGTTCCAGTATCTAGAAAATACATTCCCATTGTTAAGCAGTTTTTTATAGAAAACCCATAATTCTTGTCTATTTGACACTTTCAAAACTACCAGAACTAATGATTAGTTTGTCATTCAAATCATTGCTTTGACATTCAGCACATTCTACAATTAAGGGCAAAAGACTCTATTACATTTGGAGAATGAGAAGAACGGCATTTACATTATTTTTATTTATTGGTGCAATTAGTATGATTGTAATGTCGCTACATTACTTTCAATCAGATGGTGCCGGTATACTTGAACGAAAAGAAATTGCCGAAAGCTCTTGGTATTTATTGACTTTTAGAACACATATATTTTTAGGATTAGTGGCCATTAGCATAGGTCCTTTTCAGTTTTCAAAAAGAATATGGTTCAATTATAAAACTGTCCATAAAGTTATCGGATACATTTATACGATAAGTGTGTTCTTAAGTGGCTTATCAGGTCTTATTGTAGCCCAGTTCGCTATGGGTGGGTGGATAACTACAATTGGTTTTTCCATACTATCTCTAATGTGGATTTATACTATAGTAAAGGCAATAACATTCATAAAAGCTGGAGATGTATTGCAACATAAAAAATGGATGTATTTAAGTTACGGGTTGACTTTTGCTGCCATTACCCAAAGAACACTATTATTGATTCCTCTTTTAACATAAATTCCGTTTATTCCTATTTATCAACTCTCTGCTTGGCTACCATCACTAATTAATTTAAGTATCGCATATTTTTTATTTAAACGTTCTAATGTAGATTATTGAGCATATAAATTAATGCTGTCAAATCAGAACTGTAAAAGCCAGCAGGTAGCAATGCCTATAATTAATATGGGGTTGGATTTTTATGCCAAGGTCTGTGTATATTTATAATGTCGCAAAATCTTTAGGATTTTGCTTTGAACAAGAAAATAAAAAACAAGACACAAAGACTTGGCTACGAGCTGTGGCACAATCGTAATTGTAAATCAACGCCCCACACTAATCATAACCGAACCGTTAACAAAGTTCGAATAAATGATACTCTTTACAAATTGCGCCTTCTGTAAAGAGTATGCCGATTCAAGTGAAACCCAAGTATCTCCACATTTAGAAGTGCATAATAAGTAAGTCCAGATGCTCGCTATTCCGATTCCCAATAACCCCTAGTATTTCAACTTTAAAGGGTTTTGAGTTTTTTTAGATATGTGGGTCGCTCTATGAAAAAGAAGCACAACGTCCCTAAAAAATACATAGCAATATCAAACCCGTCACCGGTGTATCTCGGGTTGTATTTAGGAAGCAGATATTCAAAGTAGGCACTGAACACCAAGGTTAAAACTAGTTGAAGTGCTAAGGGAATATAAAGCTCCGCATTGGATTTCACATAGCGAACTACATATTGGCAAATCTTAAGGACAATTGGCATACAAACCAAATCATTGAAATAATTATTCAACAGTTTGGAAACATTAAAATCAGAAAGCTGACAAAAATATAGGGTAACCGCTAGCATACAGCAAATCGGAAAGTAAAAGCTTTTGATCCACTGAAAGGCTATTGAACGGTATTTGAGAAAGGTGATGATGGTGTTCCTTTTTTGAAGTTTCAGGCAGCAATGTATCCAAATAATAGGGCAAAAAACGAGCCTATCGCCAATACGATAACCCAAGTTGAATAGAAGAAGAGAGCAAGGCTTCTTACGATTATATTAGGGTGGGTTTTGGCCCTTTCAAAAAACACGGTCACTTTATTCGGTTCCTTTTGTTTTTCTATTCGTTCCCTTTCAAGCGCCTTGTTTTCACGCTCAATTTTTCGTTTCAATATGATGTTGACAATCTCACCGCATTCTTGGCAGTAATCCCTGTTGAGATTAACGGTACCGCAGTTTTGGCATTTTCTATAGGTTTTGTTTTCCATTGGACAAAAAGCTTACCGGAAATTAAGGATTTAAACCTAAGCCTCATATCGAATACAGTTTTAAAAATAGCCCTATCGATTTTTTTTAACTGCATAGGTTTTGACCGTTTAAAACTAAAGGAATTTTAATATCTTCCCTAAAAGTTTACTAAGAGGATTTCAATGTCTGAGAACATACTACAACTAATTCGGGAGAATCAAAACAATGCACAAGAAATTGCAGGTCTAAACGAAAGTGAATCGAGCGTTAAAAAGGCCAAAGAAATCATTGGTTCCGCTTATATCCTGGAAAATGAGATTTTGGAAGTGTTCAAATAAGGACATGTTTTATTTAACTAAAATCGTCTTTGCCTCCCAATGAACTTTCTCAAAATTCTCCTGGAGCTTTTCCTTTAGATTCCGCTCCGGTAAAGGCAACTGTCTGATAATCTTAGGTATTTCGAATTGCACTTTCTTGTCCTTACCATCCGCCAGCACGACAAAAGCCCCCTGTTGCAGTCCATAGAACACATCGGCACGGTTTTTTGCTACTTCCCGTTCCCCTTTGGTGACCCGGGTATCAAAGTTGAGGTTATAGCCCTTGTTCACGCTTTTGGTCTCCTTCTTTACGATTTCAAAAAAGCGTTCATAGTATTTGGCGGTATCCGGGTCATTGGCCTTCCCAAAGAACTGATAGGACAGATTGGCCAAAATTGCCCTGCTGGCCATAGGTCCGTATATCATATCGTTCTGAATCTTGTCCTGTAAAACGTAGACCGTGGCAATATCGTAGCTTCGTAAGGTAGCGGGAATGCGGTGCATGTTCAACAACCTTAGGGTTGCTGCTTCCTCCATCAACAAAAAAGAAGGGTTTTGGTTACGGACACTCATCTGTTTGGTCATGGTATGGATGATGGTCGCGATAACGGGGGAGAGGGAAGTTTCGATTTTCGGGTTATTGACTACCGAAACAACCGCCAAATTATCCTTGTGATTGATATTCAAATCGACTTCATCCGCCGAGAGCGCCATAAAGATCCGTTGGGTACTGATCTTTTTAAAGGCATTGGCCAAGGTGCTCTTGACCCCTGCCGTCTGCCGTTCGGAATCCACTCCGTTAATAAATGCATCCGCCATTGCTTTTGAGGTAACGTTGTCCGATAGGAACTCGATAAGTTGGGCCGTGTCCAAATATTGATACAGGGCAATCAAATGGGGCAAGGTACAGAATTTTTCAAAATCCGTTTTCAGACGCCATATCATTCCCGCGACCAGTCCCTCGACCACATCATTAAAAAACCGGGTAGTAGAGTTCATGTTATTGTCCTTCTGTTCCAATAGATTTTCCACCAGTACACGTGAAAGCTCGTTGACACTTTCTTCGTCGGGCAGATATCTGGGTGCAATGGGATTGACCCTTGAATGTATGGTATCGAACGAAATGATAAAGAAGGGAATGTCACATTGACTGAATAAGGGGTATGCCATTTCGGTAATCTCAAAGTCCTTGTAATCATAGATGACCCCACTAAAGTTCCATTGGCTAAAATGATGCAAAAGCGGATAGACAACACTTTCCGTTTTACCGCTTCCTGCTGCCCCGATAATGGCGATTCCCCTGCGGATGTTTTCCAAGAGCAGTTTCCCTTTTGAGACTTGAAGTCTGACCCGATACCTGTTATTCATATTCGATTCGCCCCCCTTTGGAAAGAACACGTAAAAGAGGATATTGACAAACAACAGGGGCAAACCAATGAGTAGTAGCATCAAAAGGAACTGTTTTTGATCTGGGGCATTTGACCAAACCCAAAAAAGACCACAACCGATCCAAAAAATATTAATAAAGAATCCCTCTTTGATGAAACGCACCAAAAGAAAGCAAAGACCACTTCCGAGGAGAAGGATCAAGACAACAATACTTAGATTCAATTCTTCCATGGTTTTAACTTAAATTCCAATTGATCCTGATTCGATGGCCCGTTGCATTCCCCGTCTTAATCTGTGAAACACTTTTAAGGCCAATTGCACTTTGTTCGTGGGTATGGAGGGAATGCGCATTTCCGATTTGGAGAGTAGTTTAAGGGCAAGGGCTTTTTCGTTGGTAGGCAGGTTTCCCAAGAGCATCCGAAACAAAGCGGGATTTTTAATCAACGCTTTTTTTGCCGTATAGGTCTCTACAAAGTTGCGGTCATAGCCAAAGAGCTTATCAAAGACCTGTTCCGCCTTCTCATAAAACTGGTCCCGATGAAAACCCCGTTGTACTTTTTTACCGTTCATTTCTACTTCCGAAGCCTTGTATTTCGATCCAGGGGAAAGGCTAAAAGTGTTGGTCACATCCTTACGGCTTACGAGAATATGGATGTGGGATTGGTTGCCCTCTTTTTTCATTCCGGCCACAACCATTTTGCCATTGATCTGGTGGGGTGCGGCTTGTCTTAAAGCTGTGATTTCCCGCTCCAGTTTTTTGATATTTCCCTTCAATTCCCCACGGGCCACTTTTCGGATATCGTTCTCCAATTTGGCGATCCGTTTTCGGCTTGGGGCGTTTTCCAACACTTCTTTTTCAAAGCCGCGACAGGTGCGTTCTTGTTCTATTTTGGCGAAGTATTTTATCTGATTGATCGTAATTGGTTTCTCTCGGTAAAAGGAGTTGGCATACTCCTTCATCAACTCTCGGGTGTAGGTCTTTAAAGGTTCTGGATTGTTCGCGATTTTTTGAAGCTCCCTTTGGCTTGGACTGACCACAATGGAGTAAAATTTGGGTTCGGTTTTTTTAAGTTTTGCGGTATTGGCATCGATTTCAGAAATGACCCTGCAAGGCGCAATTCGGTCTTCGGTCTGGTTGAAAAAATACTCTTGATTCTCTGGTTCCAGACCCTCGTTTTCCTTTTCGAGATAGGCGACATAATCCGCCGCACTGTTCGAATAACTTTGCCCTAATTTCTGTGCTGTGATCGCTATATACATTTCATGAATTTTTTAGGCCCCTTTTGAATCGGGCGAGTTCTTCCCGAGTGATTTCCAATTTTAAAAAGTCCTTCCCGAAACGGGTGCTGACCAATTCTACCCGTTCCAAAACATACTTCAATCGGTCCCTAGCTTCAGATAGTTTTTCTTGGGTTCGGTCATAGTCGATTTTTGAAACGAGGGTCTTTTCCGCTTTGGGTTTTTGTTCTGATTTAGGAACCTTTTTCGGTTCCAATAATTTAGGAGCGTACTTTTTTATCTCCTCTTTAAAGAGTGATTTCAGCATAGCTTCAATGTTCATTATAGGAATGTTCTGGGATTTCTCGACGGACTTGATAATCGCAATAACGGCATCGATTCGTTTGCGGTTTTTCTTCTGTCCGGCGATTACGTCCTTGCCGAAACGTTGGTGTGGTGAGTAGTTGTGCCACTCGAAAAAGTCCATCATTCCCGTTAAGGTATCCGCATGGGAACGGGCTGTTTTTTTAGAGAAAACACGAAAGCGTATCACTACTTCCGCCCTCAAGTTCAAAGCCAGATAGTCATACTTATATTTGTTTTTCACCTTCATTTTGCAACAAACTTTTTCAATGTTTTAGGGGCTTTTCGAATGTTTTGCAACAAACTTTTGACATAGTCCTAGGCCATATTACAGTCTAAAACAGAGATAATCTATTCATTTTCAAGGCATTGAAAAAGAAATCAAACTTCATAACATCGCTTTAGCGTGTTATCCTCTTGCTATTCCTTTTTCCCCCGCAGGGGTCAAAAAAAAATACCTATCCCTCAAGGTAAAGGCTCTTATCACCAATAAGACTGAAACACTATTTTTTAAGAAATAGAAAGACCCTTTTTTAAGGAATCCGTACGGAATTACGGAAAGGGTTGTATTTCCTTAAAAAGAAAAGGGCAACTTTTCAAGTCGCCCAGTTCCGCATTTGTTTTCTTTTTTCAGACCTTGAAAACAAATTTGTACGTGTACAGGTTTCGAATGGCTTCCTCTTCCAAAATTTCGGAATAGTCCAATTCGTTCTCGATGGCATAAGCTCTCAAATCTTTTCCAAAACGCTGTTCGATCTCCAGTTTGGATTTGGTCAATAACCGTTCTTGGGTCTGCCTATCCAAGTTCGAATAATTTAGTTTTTCCATAGCTCCGATTTTTGTGATTACAGGATGCCGTTATCCGCAAAACTGTAGTAGTCGCCATTGGGCACGATCAGGATATGATCTAACAATCGAATATCAAGAAGCTCGGCGGCCCTTTTGATTTTGTATGTGATTTCCTTATCGGCCCGACTGGCCTTCAATGTTCCGCTCGGATGGTTGTGTGTAAGGATAATGGCCACGGATAAGGACTTTAAGACCACGGCGAACAGGATGCGAAGATCGATGATCGTTGAGGTGATTCCACCTTTGGAAAGTTGGTAGATGCCCTTTACCTTATTGTTGTTGTTCAATAGTACGACCTTAAAAGATTCATGAACTTGAATGGTCTGTTTGTCCCAATGCTCGAAGAGGAGATCAGCAGCATCTTTTGAGGAATTTATCTTTTTCCAAAAAGGGGAGGGAAGACGTTCTTTATAACTTATCCGTATTTCGTTAACTTTGTCTTTCATTGCTTTTAATTTTAGAGTTATTGGTAATGAAAAAGAGGGCAGAACTTTCGATGGTGATGCCCTCTTTAATTTTAACTGTTCAGTATATTAAGCCGCCTTGTTTTCGTTCTTGGCACCTAAGAGTAGAACCTCGCTAACGATCACTTCCGTGATATAGCGTTTTTCGCCATTCTTGGTCTCATAGCTTCGAGAGGTCAATTTGCCCTCGATGGCAATTTGTTTGCCTTTTACGGCATACTTTTCCACGATCTCCGCGGTCTTGCCCCAAGCCACCATAGTATGCCAGTCCGTACTTTGTACTTTCTCGCCTTTGGCGTTCTTGTAATTCTCATTGGTAGCCAATAAGAAACGGATCATTTTTTTTCCGCTTTCCAAAACGGTCATTTCGGGATCGTTCCCCACGTTGCCGATTAACTGTACTTTGTTTCTTAGATTACTCATAATTTAAATATTTAAAGGATTTATAATTGAACCCCCCGAACCCTTCGAGTGGTTTTTGAATGATTTACTTATTATATCCGGAGCGTTTTCCCTTTTTTTGATCTTTAACTTTTGTTCCGCTTCCTTTTTGTTGATTCTGTACGATTTCATCTTTTTTGTTTTTGATTTACTTCCCATAGTGCCGTATGCTGTTACCCTTTTTTGATGCTGTACTTCTTACAATATCCGAGCTTGGTAAGGCGTATAAATAGCAAAGCGGCTTTATGCCGCTGTCCAAGATAGGATGTTGTTTTTTTGCTTTCTAAAAAAGGGTAATGGTGGGGATGCGGAAAGTGGATTAAAAACCTATGAAGTAGAGTGCCGACCTAACTGGATGAGGGACCAAATTAAAATAGTGCTTCAAAGAAATTGTAGCGTATCCTCGATGCACTTTTCTTCACACCTTTCAATAATAAAGTAAACAGATTCAACTGCGACCTAAGCATGTTGACTATGGTCGGGTTAGAGGTTTGAGATTTTCAAAAAGTCATGCTCAAAACGGAAAATCAAAGCGATCTTTGTAAATCCGGTTAGCTGGAAAAAGAAATGAATCAAAACGAATGTTGGTGCCTCTTAGAATAAAACACCCAAGCTACTTGAGGGCTCAAAACAATTAACCAATTCGATATAATAGTTTTCTAGAACGGTGCGCAGAGATTCTGGATCAAGTTAAACATCCCAATAAGTGTCAACTTTCAATCAAAAATACTTCAATTAGGATACCATTTCTAAGTATCCAACAAAAACCTGCTTCTACTAGTGTATTTCTTTTGCTTGTTAAAATGACCTGTGTAATTTCAATACTACTACTTAATAAGATACTTTTGATTTATTCTTCTATAACAATAAAATCAGACCTTCTATTAAGTTCATTTTCTCTATCATCGCATTTTGACCAGTCGTTACAACTGTTTGACAAAAGGGATTCGCCAAATCCTTTTTGCTCTAAGCGGTCAATGTTGATTCCATTCACTACCAAGAAGGCAACTGTTGCTTTGGCCCTTCTTTCTGATAGTCGTTGGTTGTATCCGTTACTGGCCTTCGAGTCCGTATGGGACTGAACTTCTATCTTAACACTGGGGTTAGCTTTTAAATAAGCTACCGCCTTCAGCAAGGATTCTTTGGCATCACTTCGGATATTGGATTTATCCAAACCAAAATATACTGGATTTAAATTCAGATATTCAAGCAGGTTGGTTCCTGCAACAGGTGTTTTTGGCTGTTCTTTGGCAAGTTCCAGAACCAAGTCTGTTGTAGATGTTTTTTCCAACAGCAGTGTTTGTTTTGTTCCTATGTACCCTTCCTTGTCCGCGGCTATTGTGTACTGTGCAATATTACAGTCTAAATTGATTTCAAATTTCCCAGCATTATCCGAAATGGTCTCACCGACAATCGCGTCACCATCCATAAACAGTATTCTAACATTGGCAAGTACATCATCTGAGTCTAGTGTTTTTGTCACACCTGCCAACTTTGAAATACACGTAAATTTGATAGGTTCCGTTTCCACAAAAGCATAAATATCATCACTCCCTTGTCCTCCTTCCCTATTGGAAGCAAAATATCCTTTTCCTTCAATATCCATAATGAAGGAGAAGTCATCTTGCATGCTGTTCAAGGGTTTTCCCAAATTGATAACCTCATTGCTTGAACCATCCAATTTAACTGCGAAGACATCCAATCCACCCAAACCCGGATGTCCATCCGAGCTGAAGTACAGTACATCATCCAAAACGTAAGGGAATGTTTCCCTTGATTCTGTATTGACCAGTGGTCCGAGATTCTGAGGTTCTCCAAAAGAACCATCAGCGTTGATGCTAACCTTGAATATATCTGAAGCTCCCAAGCTACTGGGCATATCGGATGAGAAATACAGGGTTTTACCATCAGAGCTCAAGGTCGGGTGTGCAACAGAATAGTCATCATTATTAAAGTGCAGTTCCGTAGCTTTTTCCCATTGTTCGTTCTGAAAAATTGCTTTGTATACCTTTAATCTGCTGACCCCTTTGCCATCCCTGGAGAACTTGCCATTTTGGGAATTGTTTCGGGTAAAGTAAATCGTATTTCCATCTTCAGAAAAAGTTGAGGAAGATTCATGTGTCTTGGTATTCAGTACTTTTGAGAACCTTTTTGGTTCCTCCAAGTCCCCAGTTTCTGAAATTTTAGCGCTGTGCAAGTTCAAAAACGACCCTTCATCCCATTCGTGGATATTCCGAGAGGTTATCCCGGTGTCACGAGCAGTTGAGAATATCAGCTCATTTCCCCTAAAGGAAGGTGCAAAGTCAGAAACAGGTGAATTAATGGATAGGTTTTGTAATTGATAACGTCCCGAGTTTCGCTTGATACGCTCAAGATAATCCTCTTTATTACCGAAATTCTTGGCCCTTTGATCAGTTGACTTTGAAGTACTGAAACGCTGCATCCACTGGTTGGACTTTTCATAATCCCCAATCGATTTCAATGATTGTGCGTACCTGTAATAATAGTCGGATTCGATTTCAGCTTCTTCTAGTTCCACGAGTTTTCCGTACCATTGTGAAGCCTCTTCGTACCTTGCATTCACATAGTTGGCATTGCCCAATTTTTTGAAAATCTGTTCATCCGAATAGCCATCTTCAACCAATTTTTCATAAGACGCGATAGCATCCATAAAGGCGTAGTCGTTGAAGTTGTTGTTGGCCTGTTTTACCTTACCATTTTGCGAAAAAACGGTTCCTAGAGTAAAAAGAAAAACCAGTATCGTTATATTTTTTTGTGTCACTTGTTTCATGTTAGAAGAATCTTGGAGTCAATACTTTTTTGTAACGTGTTCTAAATTCATAACGAAGGAAAACCTCAAAAGATCCATCATTGAATGCGGTATTACCCAATTTAGTGGTCTCTCGGTCATAGGCAAGTCCCAACATGAACTGTTCATTCAATTGAATACCTGCAAGGGCACTGATAGCTGCGCTCCACCGGTAGGCTGCTCCAAAAGAAAAACGCTCATTATAAAGAAAGCTTGCCGATAGGTCAGCCTGTAAGGGGGCCCCTTTGACCGCTTTAAAAAGCACGGCAGGTTTGAATTTCCAATCGGGATTCAAATTGAAAACATATCCCGATATCAAGTACCAGTTGATACGCTCTTGTGCCAAGAAAGTATTGGAACCTCCATCACCTGAACGATCAAAATGTTCGGTCTTTAAAAAATTGGGAGCGGAAAGTCCGGCATAAAATGAATCCGTATGATAGTATACCCCGGCACCAAAGTTTGGTGAAAACTTACGATCGATATTTGGAGGAGCCAAGGCAGAGCCTTGTGCTTGGTAATTCCTAAGATTGTTGAAATCAACACTCAAAAAATGCCCCCCGGCCTTCAGTCCAAAAGAGAGTTTGCCTCTATCCGAAGTTGGGATGGTATAAGAAAAAACACCATCGAAGTAGGTATCCTGATTGGTTCCGTTCCCGATTTCGTCATTCACTACCGAAAGGCCAATACCTACCCGTTCCGAGATCGGGGTATTGAAATTGACTGTTTGGGTAGTTGGTGCCCCATCCAATCCTACCCATTGTGAACGGTGCAATGCGTTGATGCTGAATACCCCTCTTGAACCGGCATATGCCGGATTCACTGCCAAGGTATTGAACATGTACTGGGTATACTGTGCATCTTGTTGGGCATACATCCCTATCCCCATTATCAAGAAAAGTACAAAAGTTATAGTTCTGAATTTCATGTTTTTCACTGTTGTCATTTATCGATTGATGTATAGGTAACCCGCTCTAGACTTGCCTTGCCCGTTAAGGGTGTATTTGATTACGTAGTAGTAAACACCGACCGGTAGTTGTTCGTTTTCTTGAATCGTAGCCCTTCCGTTCGAAATCCCTCTAAAGGCATTCCCCTGGTTGTCATAGCCCTGGGTCTCGAATACTTTTACACCCCATCGGTTGTAGATTTCAACCGTATTGTTTGGGAAATTCTCAATATTGCGGATGATAAAGGCGCCATTATTGAGATTTGGGTCAACCAAATCATTTTCAATATCAATGTCACATCCTGCCGATTCGGGCGGGGTTCCTCCAATAGAACTGCAAGGGTCAAGAGGGTCTGTTCCGCCCAAGACTTCTTGTCCGTCAGATATACCATCACCATCCGTGTCAGGTAGGTTCGGGTCTGTACCTAGCTGCTCTTCCTCAGCATTGGACAGCCCATCCTCATCACAATCGGAAGTATCCAAAGGTGTTCCACCAGAAGAATCACAATCGTCCAACGGGTTGGTTGCATCCAAGACTTCCTGACCATCATCAATTCCATCACCATCGGTATCCGGATTGTTTGGATCGGTACCCAAGTCAGCTTCCTCGCCGTCAGTTAGTCCATCACCATCCGAATCACAAAGTGCATTGTTCGGATTAGGGTCGCATGGGTCAAGGGGATCACTGATACCTTCGGGAGTCTCTGTAGTACTTGGGTCGTCAATATTATTGACTTCCTCGCCATCCGTCAAACCATCACCATCTGTATCTGGATTATCGAGGTCAGTTCCCAATACTTCCTCTTCTCCATCGGGAATACCATCTCCATCGCTATCGCAAAGTGCGTCACTAGGATTGGGATCACATGGGTCCAAAGGATTACTGGTGCCGTTTGGCGTTTCGCCAGTAGTCGGGTCATCCACTCCGTTTATTTCTTCACCATCAGTAAGTCCATCACCATCACTATCCGGGTTATCTGGGTCGGTGCCTGCCGTGGTTTCTTCATCATTGGTCAAACCATCCTCATCACAGTCGGCATCTCCTGTCGGTGTGCCACCTACTGAATCACAGGAGTCATTGGGGTCCGTACCATCCAAGGCTTCTTGTCCATCATCGATACCATCTCCATCGGTGTCGGCTTCATCAGGATCGGTTGTATTGCCCACAGGATTTGCAGGGGTAGATGGGTCATCGACCCCTGTAATTTCTTCATCATTGGTCAAGCCATCATTATCGCAATCGCTTGAACCCAATGGCATCCCTCCAACGGAATCGCAATCATCGAGTGGGTCGGTATTATCGGTGTTGACCTCCTGACCATCAGGAATGCCATCCCCATCCGAATCGGGATTGTTGGGGTCGGTTCCTTCGATTGCCTCGTCCGCATTGGACAACCCATCGTTATCACAATCACTCGTCCCCAAAGGTGTTCCTCCGTTAGAATCGCAATCATCCAATGGATCACTTCCATCAATATTAACTTCTTGGCCATCATCAATACCGTCACCATCAGTATCCGGATTATCTGGGTCCGTGCCAAGGATGTTCTCCTCATCATTGGTCAAACTATCATTGTCACAGTCGCTTGTTCCGAGAGGTGTTCCCCCTGTGGATGAACAGTCATTATTAGGATTAGTGTTGTCCAAGGCCTCTTGACCGTCGTCTATTCCATCACCGTCCGAATCCGCATTTTCAGGGTCTGTGATGTTCCCATTTGGATTTGCTGGGGTTGCAGGATCATCTATTCCCGTAGTCTCCTCGGCATAGGTCAATCCATCGTTATCACAATCGCTGGTACCCTCAGGTTGCCAATCAGGATTTGACCTAGGTATACATGGGTCTGCGGGAGCGGGATCATCCACGTCACAGATATTGTCACCATCGGTATCTACACAGGAAGGAATACTGATAAATACCGTCGCCGTGTCACACACACTACCATTACAGACTTCATAAGCGATGCTCACCGTCGAATTATCTTCCGCTGCAATTGCAGTATAGGTCAAGTTACCGGTAGCCTGATCCACGGAAATTGTTCCTGCAGCGGTACCTCCTGTTATGGTGATGACGCTCCCGGGAAGGAAATCATCATTGAATATGATATTGACCGTTTTGGGTATGCCCACATCAGCCGTCGTATTATCATCAACAGCAGTTGCAACAGTCGGGTTTGGATCATTTGCATTTGGATTACCGTCCCCATCGCAATCGCTTGTGCCCAGTGGAGTGCCTCCAACGGAATCACAGTCATCATTGGGATCTGTTCCATCTAAAGCTTCTTGTCCATCACTAATGCCATCTCCATCCGTATCTGGGTCATTCGGGTCTGTCGTATTTCCATTTGGATTCGCAGGAGTAGAAGGGTCATCCGTTCCTGTGGTCTCCTCATCATTGGTCAGGCCATCATTATCACAATCACTTAAGCCCAGAGGTGTCCCTCCAAACGAATCACAATCGTCATTTGGGTCTGTATTGTCATTCGCCTCTTGACCGTCTGAGATACCATCTCCATCTGTATCCGAGTCATCGGGGTCCGTTGTATTTCCATTCGGATTTGCTGGAGTAGAAGGGTCATCCGTTCCTGTTGTCTCTTCATCATTGGTCAAACCGTCATTGTCACAATCACTTGAACCAAGCGGAGTGCCACCAAGGGAATCACAATCATCGTTTGGGTCTGTACCATCTAACGCTTCCTGTCCGTCACTGATACCATCTCCATCGGTATCAGCAATATTTGGATTCGTTGCATTTCCATTTGGATTGGCAGGGGTCGAGGGGTCATCAATACCCGTAGTCTCTTCACTGGTCGTTAACCCATCACCATCGCAATCATCTGTTGGTAATGGATTGCCACCAATTGAATCACAAGAATCATTTGGGTCGGTATTATCAAGTGCTTCCTGACCATCAGAGATACCATCTCCATCCGAATCAGGATTATCGGGGTCGGTTGTATTTCCATCTGGATTTGCAGGAGTTGAAGGGTCATCCACACCTGTGGTTTCCTCATCGTTCGTTAGGGCATCACCATCACAATCACTGTCACCTAAAGGTATACCTCCATTGGAATCACAATCATTGTTTGGATTGGTATTGTCATTTGCTTCTTGACCATCATTGATACCATCACCATCCGAATCAGCATTATTGGGGTCGGTAACGTTTCCATTTGGATCTATTGGTGTTGAAGGGTCGTCAACCCCGGTGGTTTCTTCTGCGTAAGTAAGTCCATCGCCGTCACAATCACTGTCGGCGACAGGTTGCCAGTTCGAGTCTGACATCGGTACGCATGGGTCATTTGGTGCCGGGTCGTCAATGTCGCAAACATTATCCCCATCTGCATCCGCACAAGCCGGAATGGTAATCGACACAGTAGCCGTATCACAGATACTTCCATTGCATACTTCATATACTATGGTTACCGTATTGTTATCTTCTGAAGCTACCGCTGTATAGGTCAGTTCGCCCGTAGCTTGGTTAAATGTAATCGTACCCGTGGCTGTTCCAGCACCTAAATCGGTAATGGTGCTACCAGCTGGGAAATCATCATTGAACAAGATGTCGATTGTTTTGGGCACACCGACATCAGCCGTAGTAGCATCATCTTGCGCTACCGGAGTATCAGGATTCGGGTCTGTGATGGTAGGATTTCCATCACCATCACAATCGCTTGCAGGAAGCGGTGTTCCACCATTGGAATCACAGTCATCGTTCGGGTCAGTGTTATCCAATGCCTCTTGTCCATCATTTATGGTATCCCCATCACTGTCCGGATTGTTAGGATCGGTCGTAATACCGTTTGGATTCGCAGGAGTGGATGGATCATCCGTACCTGTGGTCTCCTCATCATTGGTCAATCCATCATTATCACAGTCGCTCGTGCCCAATGGTGTACCTCCAATTGAACTACAATCGTCATTTGGGTCGGTATTGTCAAGTGCTTCCTGTCCATCTGAGATACCATCACCATCTGTATCCTGGTTATTGGGGTCTGTTGTATTGCCATCAGGGTCTGCTGGAGTGGTCGGGTCATCAATACCCGTAAGTTCCTCGTTATTGGTCAGGCCATCATTATCACAATCCGAATTGGCCAAAGGCGTACCGCCATTGGAATCACAATCATCATTAGGGTCGGTATTGTCAAGTGCCTCCTGGCCATCATCTATGCCGTCACCGTCGGTGTCGGCTAGGTTGGGATTAGTACTATTTCCATTCGGGTTTGCTGGAGTGGATGGGTCATCCACGCCTGTGGTTTCTTCGTCATTGGTCAAACCATCACTATCGCAATCACTTGTACCCAAAGGGGTTCCCCCATTGGAGTCACAGTCGTCGTTTGGGTCGGTATTATCTATTGCTTCTTGGCCATCCGTAATCGTATCCCCATCAGAATCAGGATCATTGGGATTGGTTATTTCTCCGTTTGGATTGGCAGGAGTAGACGGGTCATCCACACCTGTGGTCTCTTCATCGTTGGTCAAGCCATCATTGTCACAATCACTCGTACCCAAAGGTGTACCACGATTGGAGTCGCAATCATCCAGGGGATCTGTACCATCCACATTTACTTCATCCCCGTCGTTGATACTATCCCCGTCGCTATCTGGATTGTTGGGGTCTGTACCTTGAATGAACTCATCGTCATTGGTCAATCCATCATTATCACAGTCTCCCGTAGCTAAAGGCGTACCACCCATTGAAGAACAATCATCATTGGGGTCTGTGCCATCCAAAGCTTCTTGACCATCTGAAATACCATCTCCATCCGTGTCCTGATCATCAGGATCTGTTGTATTACCATTGGGGTCGACAGGAGTAGTGGGGTCATCTAGACCAGTAGTCTCTTCATCATTGGTCAACCCATCGTTATCACAATCGTTGGTACCTTGGGGTTGCCAATCGGGGTTTGAACGAGGTTCGCAGGGGTCATTTATCGTCGCTGGGGTTTCGTCAAAATCGCAAATATTGTCTCCATCAGTATCCACACAAGCGGGAACGGTAACGAAAAGGGTTGCATTGGCACATACGGTTCCGTTACAAACCTCATAATTCAATTCAACTGTTGTGTTGTTATCCGCTGGGTCTGGGGTGTAGGTAATCTCACCTGTCACTTGATTTACCGAAAAGGTTCCATTTGCTCCTACGTTGCCTGTAATGGTAATAGTACTTCCCACCAGGAAATCATCATTCACCAGCACATTAATGGTTCTGGGAACACCAATATCAGCGGTAGTATTGTCATCGACCGCTGTTGGGGTCAATAGGTTTGGGTCTGTAATGTCTGGGTTGCCATCGTCATCAGAGTCCACATCCAAGAAATCAGGTGCGGTGTCGGTGTCGGTATCAATCGGGTCAAAGCTAACGCCGGCACCATCCACTCCACCATCTTCAGCAGCATCCGGAATACCATTGGTTCCTGTGTTTCCATCGACAACACCATCATTATCAACATCCGGCAAGCCAGCACCACTTTCAATAACATCATATATGCCATCTCCATCACTTTCCAAATCCAAATGGTTGGGTATGCCGTCTTGGTCAAAATCGTAGGCATCGGGAACACCATCGTTGTTGGCATCGGTGTAATCAGTGGTAGAGCCGTCACCTGGGGTGTTGTTATCTGTGGTATCAGAAAAGTTTGGGATACCATCGCCGTCTTCATCACCAAATGGGTCTAATCCCTCCTGCTCAACAACATCCAAAATACCGTCGTTATCGTCATCAGGGTCATCCACGTCAGGAACACCATCGCCATCGGTATCTTTTACATCACGGTAGTCAACATCCCCTCCGCTGTTCAGGTCATTATTTGCATCTGGCAATCCCGATGGATTAATTCCATTTTGTGCGGCACCTTCAGTGAAAACACCATCTGGCACGTTGTCAAAATTATCATCTATACCATCAAAATCAGAATCATTGTTGGAGGCTGTTGTTGAACCAAAAGCTTCCTGGGTATCACTTTCACCATCATTGTCGCTATCCGAGTCAAGATAATCCGGAATGGTATCACTATTGACCAAGGCACCGTCGGAATTGATTACCTCGGTATTATCGATACCATCGCCGTAGGCCAAGTCCACCCCATTTGCGTCTACGTCGCCTGTAGGAGGAACATATCCTAGGGTGCTTTGTGCCTCTATATTATCTGGAATACCGTCATTATCGGAATCAAGGTCAAAGGCATTGGGAATATTATCCCCATCGGCATCAAACTCCGGTTGTACGTTTCCGTCATCATTCCCTATCAAGTTATCGTTGTCGTTATCGTCTATGGATGCCGGAATACCATCATTATCATTATCCGCATTGGGATTCAGACCATTTTGTTCGGCAGTATCGAGAATACCATCGTTATCGTCATCAAGATCTACGCTATTGTCTATTCCATCACCGTCCCAATCCAATGGATTAGCCTGTATTTCGCACCCGAATCCGTCATTCTGTCCAGATGGGTCGGCTACAAAAACCTTCGTAAAATCAGTCCCATCAGTAGCATTGGCCACATCGCTTATTCGGTAGATATCACCATTCCCGTTGTTGAAAGCATAGAGGTTTCCGTCACGGTCTTGCCATACAGCTCCAAAAGAATTACTGGTAATTGGATCATTATTTACCGTTGTATTAGCTTCGTTAAGGTCGAAACGTTCAGATACACCTGAAGTGAGGTTTACCTTGGTCAAGCGAATCTGCCCAGCACCAGTTCGAGATATACCGTAAACAAAACCATCCAATAAGGCAAAATCGGCAGCACCAGAAAAAGTCCCGGTGACCGGTTGGTTTGAAGCGGCTATCGTTGCTGGATAACTCGAGATTCCGGTCACATCTATGGTCACTATGTTTCCTCCATTGATGTAACCCACTTTGTCCTCAAAAGCAAACAAGGTAAACGTACCTCCTGCAGCCGCTCCGGTTATGTTGATTTGCCCAACAAAATTGAAGTTTGCCGCGGGGTCATAAACCCTAAGGGTATTGCTGCCACTCGAAGGAAATGAATAAACCAATTGGGTAACTGCATTATAAGCAGAGTTTGTTGCGGAACTATTGGTCACCCCTTGAAGTGTTCCAATCAGCACGTACTCTCGAATAAAAGGATTGAACCTGTAAACCTCTGCAGTACTGTTCGTCCCATTGCCACGTGTTTGATATAATGTGTTGATTATTCCGCAATCTATCGAACCGGTAAAGCTATCCCGGTGGTCTACATCACCTCCGGCGAATATGTCCCCATCGGAATCCGGAAAGTTATCGGTCTGTGTGTCGTCAAAACTTCCATTGACATCGCTGTAGTCATCGGAAGCATTATCTACTGCACTATCCAAACCATTCTTGCCCACATCACCGTTTAAGGTCAAGTTGGCTTCGGTGGTATCATTTCCACCCTCGTTGTCCGAATCTGCATCCAGAAAATCTGGGTTATCCGTGCCGTCCGTATTTATGGGATCTAAACCTCCAGCATACGCGGAATCGATCCCGTTATTACCGGGACCCGCGTCTCCATTTGGAGGAATGTAACCTGCCGTTGTCTGTGCTTCAATATTGTCGGGTATACCATCACCATCGGAATCCAAATCTTGTGAATTGGGTATTCCATCCAAATCAATATCCGCAGTACCTTCTACGGAATCCAATATCCCATCGTTATCATCATCTAAATCGATTGTATCCTCGACACCGTCGAGGTCAGTATCAAATGTTGTTAGATTCCCATCAGATGTGAATACCGCACCTCCGGGCAATAGGTCCATACCACCGTTTGCAGCATTGGTATTGGTAGGGTTTAGGGTAAAATCTGTAGAAATTGCATCATTGGGAAGGATTACATATCCATAAAAAGGCTGCCCAGCACTAATACCTAAGTCTTGCAGTGAAACATACACACCCTGTACTTGCTGGGTCCCACCATTTTGTGAAGGTCTAAAGTTGGCATCCCCTGGCTCTTTTGTAAAGATTGTATAGTTTACGGCTTTCAAGTTCGAACCAAACTGACCACTACTGATGTTCACTATACTCCCAAAAGAGGTCGGGTTTCCCGCAGCATCAATTGTAGTTACAGCAGCTATTTTAAAATTGTCGTTTCCATTACGTTCAAACACTGCAAAACCAGAGTTAGCAGGAGCCGAACTGGTAAACCCACTCAGAAAAACAAAATCTATACGCTCAATATTGTTGAAATGTACTCCGGAATTCGTATTGACGAAAAACTCATCGGACCCAATATTGATGCTGAGAGAATTGAATGATTCTTCAACACTCGGAATGTAGGAGGGCCTATGTGTCCTATTGTTCCCATTCGAGGATTCAATCTCGGCCCAGATAATATCCTTTATGCCGGTAACGGTTGCATTATCAACTCTCCTCACAAAAACCAGGTCGGCCCTTGTTGCGAAATCAAAAGTCGACGCGGAAGTAGATATACTATTGGAGCTTTCGATAATGTAGTCGTTCTCCGTGGTAGAACTAGATGAAAAAAATATGTTATAATTTGAATTTGATGGGTAGTTTCCTGTGTTACCGGCACCATTGATACTATAGTCATTGGACGAATCGTTAACATCTAAATAACTTGCCGTGATTGAAGTTATTGGAGTGCCTTGGGCATAGGCCGGATGAAATATACACATCTGCAAAAACAAAAAAAATGCACAGGTATATCTGAATTCCTTAGGGACGGGGACGGAGATATCGAAGTTCATCAAGTATGTGGTTAGGGAATATTCTTTTTTTAATTAACAATTGTTCACTTTTAATTAATGTTTTGAAATTACATTTTAAATGATTGTTAACACAAGTATTGTTGCCTAGCCCTGTTTTTTGTATGCTATATACCGTATATCTGTGGTATCACGTGAATATTTATATGATATTTCCTGTTAATTTATGAATGACGATAAGTTGATTCGGTCCCCGCTTTTATAATTGACAATAAAAAAATAAGACCATTCGTTAAAGAATTACCGAAACTCCTTGATGCTTATGGAATATTCTGCTAAACAGATCGACTTTATGTTGAAAACCTTGAAATTGATTTATGAAAAGGGTTTTATGGCTACATCCATGCGTGATATTGCCAAACATTTTAATTTTGAGGTTGCCAATGTTTATAACTACATAGATTCCAAAGATTCAATATTGGAGTATTTCATCTTCCATATTCTTGATGAATTCGAAGGTTACATGTCCAACGTCATGGACTCTAGTTATTCATCTGAAGACAAACTAAAATTTTTAATCTCAAAGCACATCCGTTTTACTTTTAATGAACCCTACCAAGTAGCGCTTTTTGTCTATGATTGGAGGAATTTCAAAGAACCAAGATTGAGTGAATTCAAGGAGCGAAGAAAAGCATATTTGGAAAAATTTGGAGCTATTATCGAGGATGGTATTGAACAAGGTGTATTCCGTAAAATGGATATTCAGATGAGCACTTTTTTAGTTTTTTCTTCTCTACGGTGGCTCTTTAATATCATAATTCATGAGAAGGAAGAAAGAAATCCAATTGAAACGGAAAAGTTCGTAACCGAATACATTTTTAATGGAATTGGCGTTACTTGAAATAGTAAATGCAAGGACTAGTGAACATTCAAAACACTCACCAATTTCATAAATGAAAATTACATTTCATCCCATTCGCCTTAAGTAATTATGTATTCCTGAATTTTCCACTTGAATCTGAGTCAGATTAAGCTCTATATCTCTAAAAACGAGGAGACACGTGAATTGTACAACATTCAGAACAATTTCTTGAAGCTATCTTCGCGCAAATACATTACGATACCTCTGTTCATTATAGAGATAGTAGCATTTGATATTTAGCTGGTGAAACTAGATTATGTTCAAAAACTAACATTTTTTTCATTCCCTAGATTCTCAAGGATTTCATAACCAAAATCCTTTCCATGGTGGCGCTTTATTTCGTAATCGTCATCGTACATAAGAAAAAATTACCGATCTAAACTCACTCCAAAAGACTGTTCTTTAAAAAGATTTGTAAAACAATGTCCATTGCCAGGTTATTTAAAATGGCTGTATAGCGCTTGAGAAAAGGGAATATCTCCTTATGGAAACGAACTTACTCTTGCTTCTGTATATCTTTAAAACTTCACGAAACCAAAACACAGATTTCGGTTATCTTGATGTTGCTATGACTAATTTTCATATAAAGCCTATCAAACTTTTTCCGAGGGTCTTTTGGGGTCTTGGTTTTTTCTGATGCAGAAAAATCACATTCATTTTCCAAATAAAGTACCTTAACATAAAACTTGGTGCGATTTACTACCTTAAATTCTTTTCCTGATATTAGACGCTAGACAGTGCCGGGAATATTCGTTAAAATGAATTTAAGTCCCTCCGATTTTAAGGGCTTAGTGACGTAGTCCCTTACGTATTTGGAGTATTTTAAGGCCAAGGCCTTTTCTCTACTCGATATAGAGGAAGTTACTATAATGACATCCACAGTAATGGGAAATTTTTCCAGCACCATAACCTCAAGGAACTCGAAACCATTCATCGCGGGCATATTGATATCTAGTAAAACCAATACTCGCTCTTGTTCTTGAATGGTCATACGTAAATCAGTAAGCGCCAATTGCGGGTTGGTGTAAGTTTTTACCTCAGCTTTGGCAACCAATTTACGCAAGAGAATACTGTGCAACATATTTACCGTATCGAAATCATCGACCAGATATACTTCTTTATATGCTTTCATAGCGCGATTAATTTAGGTACCATATACCTCCAAAAGCGTTTTTCACTTGAACACCTTGAAACAAATAAAGAGGATAAATCCTTCTTAAAGGAAAGAATGTAATACCGTTATTTGTTTTTACAACGATATTACAGAAAGCATATTATAAACATATACGATTTACTTTTATTTTTTAGTAGGTTTTTTCTCTTTATAGCTGCTGCGACCAACCATTTCCATCGCTATAGTAGTTTAGTTCTCAACCACTTAATACTCCTAAATCTTAAATCAGATTTGCATCATATAAATGTTACAGTTCATAATAGCTCCTATGGATAGTCAACTATATTATGAGTATTTTTTATCTACAATACTTATTCAAATACCACCCTACTATTCAATTTAAGTCCTTACTTCGATTTTACTGTACTTTTAATGAAATCAGTAGAGAATATTAAGTACTTTTTATTGATTTCATTACTTCTAAGGTCAGTTTGGGACAAATTAGCCGTATCGTTTTCCTTTAATTGATTTAAAGTCATGCCGTACTTTATATTGTCTTCTTATCAAGTACTTTTCGGTTTTTGGGTTGGCGTTAGGCATTGATAACCAAATGAACTCCAAACTCCATATAATTCATAGGCTGAATTACTTAAATCATACTCACTAAATCCGATAAGATTCAATCCAGAACCCGAACTCTGAGCGAAGTTTTTAACTATACATAGCACAAAAAATGAATATTCAAATACAAAAAACTGATTTTCACAACATATATTTTTAACAAGAACTTTCTTCACGTATGTTTGATATTGTCTTAACCATAGTATGATATTTTAGTATTATTGATAGAAAAATTCTTTATCCTTTTATACTCCAATACTATAAAAACAATAAGCATGAAAAGAAATGGACTAAATCCCGAATATCGAATTCTTGTAACCGGAGGTGCAGGATTTATTGGGTCGAATATCTGTGAGGAACTCTTAAAAAACGGTAATTACGTACGTTGTTTGGATAATTTGTCAACAGGTAACCCAATTAATATTTCCGACTTTGCGAAAAATCCAAAATTTGAATTTATAGAAGGTGATATAAGAAATATAAACGTTTGTCAAAAGAGCTGCCAAAACATCGACTATGTACTGCATCAGGCAGCCCTTGGTTCAGTACCGCGATCGATAGATGATCCCATAAGAAGTAATGAGGTAAATGTTACCGGCTTTCTAAACATGTTGATCGCTGCACGTGACAATAATACAAAACGATTTGTTTATGCCGCAAGCTCTTCCACCTATGGAGACTCTAAAGATTTACCCAAAAGAGAAGAAAAAATCGGAAAACCCCTATCACCTTATGCGGTAACAAAATTGGTCAATGAACTGTACGCCGACATATTTGCGGAAACGTTCGGAATGGAGGTCATCGGACTAAGGTACTTTAATGTATTCGGTAAAAATCAAGACCCTGATAGCGTCTATGCCGCTGTGATACCCAAGTTTATAGATTTATTATTACGACATAAGTCTCCAAAGATAAATGGAGATGGAACATTCTCTCGTGATTTCACGCATGTTTCAAATGTAGTGCAAGCAAACATTAACTCACTTTTGGTCAAAAATGTTAAGGCATTGAATACTGTTTACAATGTAGCTTGCGGTAAGAGAACAACGCTAAATGATTTAACCCATTGGATAAAACACTTCCTATCAAACTATGACCCAAGTATCCGTAATATTCCTATTGTTCATGGAACCATAAGACGGGGAGACATCCCCCACTCATTGGCCAGCATTGAAAAGGCCAAAAGGCTATTGGAATACAACCCAACGACCAATCTTGAAGAGGGCTTAAGAACAACCGTTTCATGGTATTGGAATAATCTTCCGCAAACAGTAATTTAGCATTCACTTTGAACCAAAGAATGAATAACAAAAATCATCATATCGAGATAGGGGTTATTGGCCTAACCAATATTCCACTTCCACTGGCTCATTAGTTCACTACCACATTTTCTATTATCGACTATGATATTGGCCAACAACGAGTATAGAAGTCATAAAAGAGCCCATTAAGTTGGATTGAATACCGGTACCGCAAGATTCACCAAAAAACTAGTTAGGTCCGTATTGTTGGGTAAAAGCACCAAAAAGTGTGGACTACCCTTTTCGTCTTAGCTGTTCACGCTTTAATCAACTACGGAAGACATACTAAAGACAACCGAAGAATTCGGGTTGAAAATTGCCTTTAAAATCGATGCTCTTTTATAGTTTACCAGCTTATACAAGAAGATGTATCGCTTTGCGTTTTGTATACAAAAGCTACAAAAAACCACTGACAACACAATACATTCGTACAACATTGGTATATGAGATCGTCACAAACCATAAAACAATCTATCTTATTTCTAGGATGTGTGTTTGTTTAACTCTTGAATTAAATGGTTTTCATCTAGTACCACGAACTTGAAGGAAACGCGACGTATGAGTATCGTTCCCTACTGTTGAGTCCAAAAAAGCTTAACGTTAATCCCACCTGCCATTTAGAAACAATAATTGCTAACAGACGAAAAAGTGATAACGGCATTATGGAGAACATTGCTCCAAGCGGCGTAAACCTTCTTACCGGTTAAAAAAACTTATGAATTTCTTCAATATAGCTATATTGGGGTCAATATTTCAATGGAATATCCCCCTGATCTTCGAAATACCAAAGCGTTTAAGAAATCTACTATTACACGAGTAGTAGTTTTGTAAAGTGGACGAATGGGAAAGTTCAAAGTTCTAAACGAACCCCATTAAAGATCTCCTTGATTCTTGATTCATCAAAAACACGATTCTCGTTTTTTGAAACTTTTTACACAACCTTGTTTTTAGATACAACCTTCTGAAACCTTTTTTCCAATACTCCGAATTACAGTTGATAGCTAAAATGGCATGTTTTCATATTTAAGAGCGCTTATATACTACCTTAAATTATATACGCGCAATGACCTTTCTCTAAATAGGGAAATACTCTTTTATAACTTCTTTGTATGTAGTTTATAATCCGGCTCTTGTCCTTGATTTCAATCTAAGCTCACAATAATGAATTCAGACCTACGATTAACATCATGTTCTGCATTAGTGCATTTAACACGATTTTTACATCTGTTCAGCACTCGATCTTCTCCATACCCAATTGCACTTTCAATACGGCCACTTTCTATTCCTTGTGTGGTGATATATTTCGCTGTTGATTTGGCTCTTTTATCAGATAGGTATTTATTATAGCTATCTCTCCCCCTTGCGTCGGTATGTGCCTCAATCTTGATTGTCATCTTAGGGTATTCCTTCATGACTTCTACTATTTTATTTAACTCTTGTGCCGCGTCTGGTCTAATTTCCGCTTTGTTCAAATCAAAATAGATATTATCGATTTTAATCTTAAGTACCCCGTTTTCGTTTACGATGAGTTTGTTCAATTCTTTTGCCATGAACAACTGGAGGTTGTTTACGGAGTCGAGCACATCAGTTGTCATAAAGTCTTTTTGGTCTGATACGTAGCCTTCTTTTGAAATCTTAATCTGATGAGCAGTGGCACAGTCTAGGGTGTTTGCAAAGTCGAAAGCTCCAAAAGCATCTGTTTCAGTTTCCACCAATAACGTCCCTTTTTCATCAAATAACTGAACGCTCACATTTGATATGGACTGGTCATTAGACTTTCGCAATACAGTACCCTTTACCGTCTGCCCACACTTTTCTTCCAAACGTTCAAAAGAGTAAATATCATCATCTCCTACTCCACCTTCCCTGTTGGACGAAACATAGCCTCTTCTGGTATCTTCATTGACTATATAAGCAAAATCATCTTTATTGCTGTTTAAAGGCTTTGCCAGGTTTACCGGCTCAGAAAATTCAGGCTCAATTTCAGATTCAAAAACATCTAACCCACCTAATCCCAAATGACCATCAGATGAAAAATATAGTTTATTTTTGGTCAAAAATGGAAACATTTCTCTTCCACTGGTATTGATAACATCACCCAAGTTTTTGGGAGTAGAAAATTTATCGCCCTCCAATACGTCAACCACAAAAATATCCGTATCGCCAATACCTCCGGGCATATCAGAAACGAAGTATAGCTTTTTACCATCTGCACTGAGGGCGGGTTGGCCAACAGAATAGTCTTCACTATTAAATGGCACCTCATTTGCAGTTGTCCATTTATCATTAACGAAATCAGCATAGTAAAGTTTCAAATGATTGAAGCCTTCTTCATCCGTCCTTACTTTTTTGTCCGTATAATTGTTTCGGGTAAAATATATTCGATTCCCATTATTTCCAAAAGCGGCCATTGCTTCGTGGTATTTTGTATTAATGTTTTTCGAAAAAGGAGCGATGTTCTTCATATCTGTTCCTTTTTGCGTAGTATCCGCAACAAATAAGTTCAACCATGGTTGATTATTCCACTTATAAAGCCTGCTCTTTAAGTTTAGGCTGTCTCTGTTAGATGCAAAGACAATTTTATCTTTGTAGTACGCAGTGCCAAAGTCCGCCATTTTGGTATTGATGGATAAATTAGTCACCAGAAATTGAGGTTGTTTATTCAGAAGCATATCTAAACCCTCATCATTTACACCAAGCTGCGCTACATCATATCCATCTGCATTGAGTTTGTTTCCGTGAATTTTCATTAAGGCTTTGGCCAAAGTATAGTTTCCAATACCCTTCAATGAATGAATATATCTAAAAAAATACGTGGGGGCAATGACATTTTCATAGTTCGCAAATAGCTCTGCATACCATCTATGCGCATTTTTCATGTCGGTATTAAAGAAATAAGCATCCCCAGCTTTTTGAAGTACCTCTTGTGAATGATCACCTTTAGAAATAATTTCTTCATATTGTTGGGCCGCTTTTTTATACCAAAGTGATTCAAAATTCTTATCTGCTGATAAGTTCTTCTTTTGGGCAAACCCCATTGCACAGCAAGTAAATAGTATAAAGAGGATATTATTTTTCATGATTAAATTATTAGTAGAATCTTGGCGATTTAAATTTTCGTTCTTCAGATTTAAACTCGAATCGCAAGAAAATTTCATGCGTTCCGAAATTATAATTTCTAAGGTCGGTTGTGGTAAAATCATGGGCATAGCCTATTTTTAGTCTCGGCGATACTTGCAGGCCCGCAAGTGCAGAAAAAGAATCATCCCAGCGATATGCAAGGCCAAGGCTCAATGTCTCCTTTATCAAAGCATTCAATGAAACATCGGCAATGACCGGAGACCCTGGTACCCACTTAACAAAAAATGCTGGTTTAAGTTTTAAGTCAGCACTCATATCAAAAACGGTTCCTCCAATTAAAAAGTAATGAAGCCTTTCGGTAGAAATGTTCAGTTCCTCTGAATCATAATGTTCCGCCTCAAAGAAGTTCGGAATTGCGAGTCCCAAATAACTCTTCTCTGAATGGTAATAAACTCCTGCTCCTATTGTTGGTAGAAATTTACTGTTGATATTGGTTTGAAAAGCGATGTCCGGATTTTCAAAACTACCTTTTGAAAAATCAACATTTAATAAGCGTCCGCCGCCTTTTAAGCCAAAGGACAGCTTTTTTGTTTCATTAGTAAGGCGGATGGTATAGGAAAAGTTAGCGTCCAAAAAAGTTTCGTTGGAGGGCCCTAACTGATCATTGGCAATAACTAGGCCCAAACCCACATTTCTTCCGACGGGGCCATCGATTGCAAGCACTTGGGATTCTGGTGCACCATTGATACCTACCCATTGGGTACGATACATTCCTAAAATTGACAAATGTCCTCTAGAACCTGCATACCCGGGGTTTACACTTATTGTATTGTACATATATTGTGTAAACTGGGGATCTTGTTGGGTCCAAGCTAAACAGGAGCTCAAAACCGTTATTATTACTATTATATACTTAAGCTGATCTTTCATCGATATATATTTTAAAGGGGTAGGACGTTTACTATTCATTTATATATAACCAATCTTGGACAGGCTCTGATCCATCACCTAGATTCAAGATGTAGTAATAGGTCCCAACAGGAAGTTTTCTTTCTTCATTTATGGTAGCACGTCCATTGGAAATTCCACCCCAAGTATTGTCGTAGGCATTTTGTTCAAAAACAATATTGCCCCACCTATTATAGACTTGAAGAGTGTTGTTGGGATATCGGGAAATACAGTCTATTTTGAACACCTCGTTCACCCCATCTCCATTTGGGGAAAATTCATTAAAAACATGTAGACAGCCAGGAGCAATGCTAACTTGGGCACTATCATTGGTTTCATTTGAGTCAATCTGGTCTACGAAGGCAAGTGATGCTATATTCAAATAGTCATCTGGCTCCAAAACCTCAACGGTGATTTCCAAAGTTTCCGAGGCTTGCGCTTCCAGTGAAGCAATGGTCCAAAAACCGTCAATCTCATCGTATACGCCATTCGACGCAGTTGCACTAATAAAGCGATATCCCGTTGGTAATCGATCCTCAATTCCAATATTAGTTGCCAGCGAACCACTTTCATTGGAAACCTCTACAGAGAATATCACGTTCTCACCTATGCGCGGAGTGGTATTATTGACTGTCTTGACCACACTTATATCGGTAACCTGTGGTACCACGGCGATACTGGCTTCATCATCATCTTCCAAACCATCCGCGTAATCATCTACCGCTGTGTCTGAATCAGAATTACTATCCGGATCTGCTTGGTCGCTAGCAGTGACTTCAGCAATATTCAGATATTCGTCCTCTTCTCCAGAAGGGATGTTTACGGTCGCAAGAACTAGCAATGTCTCTGTGGTCCCATTCGATATTGTACCATTGGTTCGCCATTCACCACTTACTTCGTCATAGATGCCCATCGTCGTTATGTGAGATACGTAAGTATACCCTATAGGCAGCTTGTCAGTAACTACTACTCCAGTGGCGTTACTATCGCCACTATTAGTAACATTAATGGTAAACTCAACAGTATCACCAACATTGGGTGTCACATTGTTTACTTCTTTGGTTAATGAAAGGTCTGCAAGGCCTGTAGGTTGTGGATTAACCGTATCCTGGTCGTCCTCGGAATTCAGGTTGTTATCGGGTGAAGAGTCCGGGTCGAAAGTATCGAGGGCAATTAGCTCAGCAATATTTGTGTAATTGCCATTTGGCAATACGACTACGGTGACTTCAAGTGTTTCCGTTGATCCGTCAGGTAAATCACCAACATCCCAAGAACCGATGCCTTCAGAGTATGTTCCTTTCGAAGTGACCGCACTCATGAAATCATATCCAGAAGCCACGATATCTTCGATGATAACCCCGGTAGCATCGCTAGGTCCGTCGTTCGTGACCTCTACAGTGAAGATGATTTGATCACCAACCGATGGATTCAAATTATCGACGCTCTTCAAGACCGATATATCCGTAAGCACACGTGGTGTGGTACTTTGCTCTGCATGATCATCTTCTTCGGGCACATTATTATTTGGTGTTGAGTCCGGATCTAACTCGTTTACCGAAGTCACTTCAGCTTGATTTGCATAGCTTCCTGTGGTGTTGATACCTGTCGTGAGGTTCAAGCTCACAGAAGTACCACTGGGTACATCCCCAATGCTCCATAAACCACTTGCACTGTTATATGTTCCACCACCATCGTCAGATAAATAGGTATATCCACTTTGCAATAGATCGGTCACTACCACTCCTGTGGCTTCACTTGGCCCGTCATTTGTTAGGGTGATGGTAAAGGTTACATTCTCAGAGACGTCGGGAAATTCCTTATCTACAGTTTTCGTCAGCGCCAAATCGGCTAAGGGAACAGGAACCGTATTTTGTTCGTCTTGGTCATCCTCGCTTGAAAGGGCATTGTTCGGTATAGAATCGGGATCTTCGTTATCACTCGCGATAATCTCCGCTACATTGCTGTAATCTCCGATGGGATTAACCGTAACCAAAATATTCAAAGTCTCGGTCGTATTGTTAAATACCACGTTATTAAGGTCCCAAATACCTGTATTTTCATCATAATCCCCGGCCGTAGAAGTGTGGGAAATATAGGTGTAGCCAGTTGGAATAGACTCTGCCACGGTCACACCCCTCGCATCATTTGGTCCGAAATTTGTAAGATTTAAAGTAAATTCTATGTTCTCCCCTACTAAAGGAGTTGCGTTATCCACTGTTTTTTCTAAAGTCAAATCCGAAACCAATACGGGCACGGGATTGATTGTTGATTGGTCGTCTTCCGTGGCATCATTGTTCGCCGCTTCAGAATCTATATCAAACTCATTAAGGTCTGTTAGTTCGGCAGTATTCACATAGCTTCCTTCTGAAAGTACTATTGCGGTTATCACTATGTTTTCCGTCGCGCCATTTGCAAGGTTGCCTATTGTCCACGAACCGTTCAAGGGTTCAAAAACCCCAGTTGAGGGGGTCGCGCTTACAAAGGAGTATCCGGACTCTAGTACATCGGTCACAACAATATTGGTCGCATCACTTGGCCCATCATTGGTTACGGTTACCGTAAAGTTAATCTGACTGCCAATACCAGGGGTCATGTCATCAGCCGCTTTAGTTACTGAAATATCGACTAGACTTCGAGGCATTACGATTACCTGTTCTTGGTCATCCTCCGTCAAAACATTATTATTCGGTGTAGAGTCTTCATCTACTTCAGTATGCGAGATTATTTCGGCCGTGTTCACATAGCTACCTGTTGGGTTCACAGTGACTTGTACTTCCATGGATATGGATGCACCAATTGCCAGGTTTCCAATTACCCAAATCCCAGTACCGCTATCGTAGTTTCCTCCGGCATTGTCACTTACATAGGTAAATCCGTTAGGCAATATATCAAGCACCTGAACATTCGTTGCTTCGCTAGGGCCACTGTTTTCAACACTAAGAGTAAATGTTATGGAATCGCCTACATCAGGAGTCTCATTGTCTACAGTTTTACTCAAAGAAATATCTATGTATTCAATAGGAACCACCATTACGTCATCTTGATCATCTTCAGTAGCTAAACCATTATCAGGCGTTGAATCGGAATCAAAGACATCGGAAGCAACTACTTCTGCTATATTGTTATAATCCCCTGTAGCATTTACCAAAACATCGATTACCAACGTTTCCGAATCCCCACTGTTTACCGTCCCCACACGCCAAATACCCGTGTTTTCATTGTAGATACCCGATGTAGCGCTGTATAGAACAAAATCGAAACCAGAAGGCAACAAGTCTTCTACCTCTACGTTGGCCGCATCATTGGGACCATCATTGAATACTGTTATTTCAAAACTGATTTCAGAGCCTACATCCGGATTGATGTCGTTATCTACCACAATCTTGGTCAATGATAAATCTCCGATTGCCGGGTTTAAAACCAAAAGAGTTTCATCATCGTCATCGCCATCACCATTGCCATCTTCATCTACCGTGGCATCGGTGGAAGGATCACTATCGGGATCGTACTGATCACTCGCTATTATTTGGGCATTGTTCACATATTCACCCGGCGTAGCAGTTGGCGCATTTACAGTAGCTTCGTACGTTAGCAGAATACTGCCACCATTTCCTAAAACAGAAAGACCGTTCCATGTAGCTGTATTACCAAAACTTACCCCACCATTGTTAACCGTAGTCAAATTGAATCCACTTGGGAGTACATCGTTTACCGAGACACCAGTGGCGGTATCTGCGCTGGAATTGCTGATGGTCAATGTAAAAACTACCGTTTCACCTACATTAGGAGCGGCACTATTGGCCGTTTTTTCAATGTCCAAATCTGCTGATTGTATCGTTACCGTAACTGCATCTTCGTCATCTTCACTTTGGTCTCCATTATCATTGTTTGGTGTACTGTCGCTGTCAAACTGATTAGCATCCGTAACTTGTACTCTATTGAGATACTCACTTGCCACCCCTGTTGGTGCCAAAACCTCGGCATCGAAGGTCAAAACCAATGTATTTGAACCAACCGGTACTGAAAGTCCTGACCAATCAATGTTATTCCCGCTAATGGCACCTCCATTTGATATAGCTACTAAGTTTCCAAAACCAGGCGGAACACTATTTTGAATATTCACACCATTCGCGAGAACACCTCCATTATTGCTAAGTGTGACGGAGAACGTAACCGTATCACCTACATTTGGATTACTATCGTTAACCGAAACATCCAATTCCAAGTCGATTACTTGAGGTGTAACTTCAAAAAAATCTTCGTCATCCTCACTTTGATCTCCATCGTCATTAAATGGTTCGCTATCTGGATCTGCTTGATCACTTGCGGCTATTTCCGCTATGTTCAAATATTCGTCGAAATCATTTGTTGGAGCATTTACGGTTACTTCATAGGAAACCGTAGTATTTCCGACCGGAACATTGGCAATATTCCAAGCCAAAAACGTTCCGGCAATATCAGTTCCACCGTTGTTGATTGAATTCAACGTATACCCCCTAGGGACCATATCTTCGATGCGCACGTTGGTTGCTTGGTTTGGACCGAGATTAGTTACCGTCAATTCAAAAACTACGATATCCCCTACATTCGGCGTAGCACTAGATACTACATTGATATCCTTCAAAAGACTTAAATCGGCCGATTGAATAGTAAAGGATATCACGGTGTAATCATCCTCCGTGGTAACATTATTGTTAGGCGTACTGTCAACATCGGGTAAATCAGAAGTGGTGATTTCCGCTACACTCGTATAGTTACCGGTATCCTCAATGGTAACGTCGTAGCTCAAGTTCAAGTCATTACCGTTGTCAACCGATAGGTTGCTCCAAGTGATGGTGCGGTCTCCTGCATTGTAGAAACCTCCATTACTTATGGTTCCTCCTACAATATCAAAACCATCGGGAAGGGTCTCTACTACGGTTATGCCCGTTCCATCGCCCGTTTCTACGGTGTCGTTATTCAACAAATTTATTGTGACCGTAATCCGGTCCCCAACATTCCCATCGTTAGCACTTAGGGTCTTATTCAATTCCAAATCTATATTTTCGAATATGATAGCAGCAGAGCTCTCATCATCTTCGCTCTGGTCACCGTTTTCGTTGTTGGGCGTACTATCGGGATCGGCCTGATCGCTATCTGTTATCTCCGCAGTATTCAAATATTCGCCAAGTGTGCCAGTAGGAGCATTAACAGTGGCCGTAAGGCTTACACTGACCGTACCTGCTGCTGTCACCGAGAGTCCAGACCAACTAATAATATTCCCACTTTGGACACCTCCATCGTTAATGGTTCCCAAAGCATATCCTGAAGGCAAAACATCGGAGAGAGCTACACCAGTAGCATTGGCCGTTCCATCATTGCTTATTGTTAATGTAAAAGTGACCAAATCACCAATGCTAGCTGACGAAGGACTAACCGTCTTTACCAAACTTAAATCGGCCTGTTCGATAATAAAAGTAGCTGAGTCATAGTCGTCCTCTGTGACTATTCCATTATTGGGTGTACTATCTAAATCGGATAGGTCAGATGTAGTTACTTCCGCCACACTGGTGTAATTCCCGCTGTCGTTAATAGTAACATCGTAGGATAAATCCAAATCCGCTCCATTGACGATAGATAAATTGCTCCAAGTAATGGTCAAATTACCTGGATTGTATATCCCCCCATTACTGATACTACCGCCAACAATATCAAAGCCGTTGGGCAAGGTCTCAACAACTGTAATTCCTGTACCGTTACCGGTAGCGACAATATCATTATTGGCTACATTTATAGTTGCTGTTATTTGATCTCCAACATTACCCGAAAGGGAGCTAAAACTTTTGGTCAGTTCCAAATCAATGTCTTCTAGAACAATCGCGGCTGAACTCTCATCGTCCTCGCTCTGATCACCGTTGTCATTGTTCGGAGTACTATCGGGATCGGCTTGATCGCTATCCGTTATCTCTGCAGTATTCAAATATTCATTATTGATTCCCGTAGGGGCATCAACCGTTGCCGTAAGGCTTACACTGGTCGTTCCTGATGCCGTTACAGAAAGTCCGGACCAATTGATCGTATTGCCAGTTTGGGTGCCACCATTGTTGATGGTACCTAAGGTATACCCTGAGGGTAAAACATCTGAAAGGGCAATTCCTGTGGCATTAGCGGTTCCATCGTTGCTCACCGTTAGGGTAAAGGTGACTACGTCGCCCACACTGGCAGCGGTAGGGCTGACGGTTTTCAATAAGCTAATATCCGCCGATTGAATGGTGAAGGTTACCGTATCATAATCATCTTCAGTAATGATTCCGTTATTTGGGGTGCTGTCCACATCCGGTAAATGAGATGTCGTTATTTCGGCCGTACTAGTGTAGTTACCACTATCGTTAATGGTAACTTCATAGCTTAGATTCAAATCTCCTCCATTGGCAACGGATATATTACTCCAAGTTATGGTACGATCCCCTGCATTATAAAAACCGCCGTTGCTAATTGTTCCTCCGACGACATCAAAGCCGTTGGGCAGGGTTTCTACCACAGTTATGCCGGTTCCATTTCCAGTTTCGGTGGTATCATCGTTCGCAACATTTAGGGTAACCGTAATTTGATCACCGACGTTACCTTCAGTGGAACTGGCACTTTTGGTCAGTTCTAAGTCTATATTTTCAAAAGCAATGGCAACAGAACTCTCATCATCCTCACTTTGGTCGCCATTATCATTGTTTGGTGTACTATCGGGGTCAGCCTGATCACTTGCCGTTATCTCGGCGGTGTTTAGGTATTCGTTTGAAGTTCCTGTTGGTGCATCAACGGTGGCCGTAAAACTTACACTGGCCGTTCCTGATGCAGTCACTGAGAGCCCTGTCCAATCAATGCCACTCCCATTTTGTATTCCCCCATTGTTGATGGTACCCAACGTATACCCAGAAGGTAAAACATCGGAGAGGCTAACACCAGTGGCATCGAAGGTTCCTCCATTGCTGAGGGTCAGCGTAAAGGTCACTTCATCGCCTACGCTCGCATCAGTAGGGTTTACTGTTTTAATTAAACTTAAATCTGCTGATTGAATGGTGACTTCGACCTCATCTTGATCGTCTTCCGAGGCAACCGCATTGTTAACCGATGAATCAGGGTCAAATTGATTAGCGGCAATTATCTCAGCAAAATTAAGGTACGAACCACTCTGATTGATGGTGGCTTCAAAAGTCAAATCCAAAGTCGCACCATTAGGTACGGCCAAATTTGACCAAACAATACTCAAATTACCAGGATTGTATACCCCATCATTGCTTACACTACCCAATACAACGCTGTAACCATTGGGTACTATATCCCGTACCGAGATACCATCAGCATCAGATTGTCCGTCCACATCGTTATTAAAGATGGTAATCGTAAAGGTCACGTTATCACCTGCATTGGCAGATGTAGGGTTAATCGATTTTGTCAGCTCCAAATCGGCCCTTCCCACAATTTCTATTTCAACGGTATCCGAGACATCGGAGCAAACACCATTTGAAACGGTCCATTCAAATATATACGTACCGACGGAAGCACCTGTAATGGCGGTGGAAGCATCCGTTTCATCTATAAAGTTTACAAAAGACGGACCTGAAATCTGTGACCAAATTCCGGTACCTTCACTTGGAGAAGTAGCCCCTAGTACAACAGGGTCAAATTCAGCCAAAGACTGATTTGGTCCCGCTTCGGCCGTCAAAGGTTGGGATTCTATGATAACTTCCATTGTATCTGAAAGTGAGCACCCCCCGTTCGTACTGGTCCAAGTAAATTCATAAGTGCCAGGAATCAAATCAAGAATTAAGGATGTAGGATTGTTCGGCGCAGTAATGTTTGCTGGCGTTTGTGCATCACTGACTCCTGGACCTGCAGTTTGGGTCCAAGTACCAGTGCCTGTAGTGAGAGGTGTAGCATCTAGATTAGTTTGTGTAGCGTCGCAAAACAATTGGTCACCACCGGCATCAGCATCTGAGGGGGGTACATCCGTGAAAGTAATACTGTACGGTGTGGACACCGAGGGCGCACAACCACCGCTGGCAAAAGCCGTTCCATTGGTGACCGTCCATGTAAAAACATAGGTTCCCAAAGTTGTAATATTGGATAGAGTGGATGTAGGGGAGTTTGGACTATCTATGACGACATCGCCGCCTGATGGGTCCGTGGTAAGCGTCCACTCACCTATCCCGATTGCTGGGGCCACGGCATCCAATTGTGCGTCTAACTGACATGCGTTGATTTGATCAGCGCCAACAACTGCGTTTGAAGGAGCTTCAAAAACCTCAATACGCAACACGTCAGCCGCATCTGTACAGTTATCCGTAGAAAAATTCCATTCTAAAATATAAATACCCGGTACGGTAAGATTGTCCAAAGTCGTATTGTATAAAGAGGTATCGGCAAAAGTAGCGACGCTTCCCGATGGTACACTGGCAAATCTCCAGAAGGCACTATTGCCAGGCTGGGTCGTATCAAAATCGGGATTTCCATCCGCAGGACTTACATCATCTAAAGGATTATTACCGGCCAGTGTTACAGATGTAGTATCCGCAATACATACGTTTTGATCCGCTCCGGCTTCGGGAGGTATTGGAGGTCCTGCACTGGTATTGACGGTAACGGTATCTGACGTATTGGTGCAAGTTGGCGAATAATCAGTGGTAAATTCAAAAACATAACTATTTCCAGGTACCATGGATACTTCTGCCACACTACTATTCGAAGGGTTCTGGGAGATAGTGGCCGGTGTTCCTGGATTTCCGTTTACTCCAGGTCCGTCTATTTGTGCCCAAGTTCCGGTTGAACCGAAAGTGGCTTCCAAGAGTGTATTGCTAGCATCACATAGTTGTTGATCCGGGCCAGCATCAGCTGGTGCAAAAACATCAACAACAGTGTCGTCAAAAGTCGAGGGGCAAGAAGGGTCTCCTATTATCGTCCAACGAAAAGTATAGCTACCAGATACTAGTCCCGTGACGTTGACGTTAGGATCATTTACATCTGAAAAAGAAGGAGTATTAGGAGCTCCGGAGAGTAGTGTCCAAAACCCATTTTCGATATTGGGGTCAAAAGCGTTTCCGGATAGTACAACATTGCTGGCATTACAAATAACCTGATCAATACCAGCTATAGCCGTAGTGGAAGGAATACCGACCTCAAGTACGACCTCATCAGTATCAACGGTACAATTACCATTGCTTACCTCCCATTGAAAGATATATTGCCCTGAAAAAGCGAAGGTGAACTCGGCCGTTGGACTTGTTTCGTCGTCAATTGTAAATCCTCCCGGGCCAGATACCAAAGACCATAGACCATCACCGGTCGAACTTGTGGCGGCCATAGTAAATACAGATGCACAAGCGCTTTGATCTGGTCCAGCATCCGCTGTGGCATCACCTCCAATCGTTACTTCGATATCGTTCGATGTCGACTGGCATCCCGAAGCATTTTTGGTAAGTGTCCAAGTTAAGATATAGCTGTCATTGGCAGTCACGTTTGCGGTTGTATTATACAGACTGCTATCAACAAAGGTGATTCCACCATTATTAGGAAGAACGGTCCATTCACCAGTTTCGTCAACCGCGGGTTGATTACCATTTAAGTTTACACTTGTAGTTCCGTTTGGCAAACATTGATCGGAACCTGCCAATGCGGGTTGTGGCCCTTGGGTAGCTCCTGTTGTTATGGTTACCGAATTGGATGTGGGCGCCGGACAACTATTATCATCTGGGTTGGAGACTGTCCATGTGAAAATGTATGTTTCGTTTGCTGTATCTAATCCTGAAACCAAAGTTTTGGGATTGTTAACATCTTCAAAGGTTATGGTATCACCTAGTGGGGCCGTATTGACCGTCCAAGTACCGATTAGGTTTTCGGAAACAGGAGCAGTAGCATCCATCACCACAGGGGTACCAAAACAAACATTGCTCTGATTTGATCCGGCATCCGATACAACGGATAGGGAAGAGACGACTACTTCAACATCGGATTGCGCCGAAGGACTACAAGCATTTCCTCCAGAAACACCGTATCGAAAAGAATATATTCCTGGGACCAAATTCGAAATAGCTGTGGTTCGTGCATATGGGTCAGCTATAGTAGCCGTATTCGGTCCATCCACCTGAGACCAAAGCGAACTTCCCATGATTACTTCATTACCAGTAACCGATGTATTATCAATATTACAGCCTAACACCTGCCGAGTACCCGCATTGGCCAACGTAGGGGTCAATGAAATTGTCACATTGATGGCATCGGTAGCTTCATCGCACCCAGTCTGGACAGATCCGGAAACTCTTTTTCTAAAGAGTACGGTATAGGTACCCTCCACGTCAAAATCAATGGTCGCTGGCGAATTCGTGTTCTGAAAATTACCTGGATTTACAATTGAGGAATCCGATGGACCACTAATTATACTGTATTGATTTGATCCATTACCTGTGGTCGTAAATGGTATATCGATTTCTGTTTGTCCACAAACCGCCGTGATATCGGCACCGCCATTGGCTATAATCGATATTGGCGTAGTAGAGTAGCGAATTACCACTTCCTCACTCGTAGCGCAGCCAGTAGTGCTATTGGTAATCGTGTAGTTGAACCTATAGGTACTGCTTCCGTTTAAACCACTGATTTGAGTCGTACTATTATTGGGGTCTAAAATGTTCACCCCTGATGTGGGACCACTTGTTTGTATCCAATTCACGGTTTCTCCACTATATTGCGGTACAAACCCTACTAGAGTGGCTGTTGTAATAGATGGATCACAAAATCGTATACTGGTTTCCTGGGCACCCGCTTGAGTAACATCCTGAGTTGCGGGCCCGACATTTATCGTTAGCGTGTCTGAACCATTTGCGCATGGTCCGGCAACACTCCATCGAAGAACATAAGTCCCCTCGATCAAGTTTGAGACATTTGAAGTATTGCTATTGGAGTTACTAAAACTAGGGGTGCTTGGACCACTCACAAATGACCATGTACCCTGCTGTCCATTGATACCGTTACCCCCAAAACTCGCGTTTAAATTCGTTTGTCGGGAAACTGTATAGCAATTGTCCAATGTCTGATCAGGACCCGCATCTATCGTAGATTCACCTCCATAATTAGTAACGGTTATCTCAGAAAAAGAATCACAAAACTGTCCCGGAGTATATTCAGGCCCGGTTATGGTCCACCGCAAGGTGGTGACCCCTGCATTACCTTCGGCCAAACCAATTGTCGATGTCGGGGAGCTTGGAAAATCAATCGTAACCCCTGCACTATTAGCACCTTCTATCGTCCAAATACCAGATTCTCCGGGGTTTTCAGGAGTATTCCCATTAATGACCAGGGCCCCCGAACTATCAGGACAGGATGCTAGATCACTACCGGCATCCGCCAATGTTATGGGCTCCACATTAATAATTACATCCTGAAATTGAGCGCTACCGTCAGTACAATCCGCACTTAGACGAAAGGTATAAGAATTTCCACCTATCATTCCCGTAATCGGAGTATTCAAATCACTAGGATCGTTAATAATTACCGAGGGCCCAGCTACTTGAGACCAGACGGGACCGCTTTGAACTAAACCCGTTGCGGAACCTGAAAGAGTAAAACCCGTACTATTAGCACAAATGGTCTCAGGTACTCCGGCATTCACGGAGCAATTTTGAGCGCTCAATATGCTCGCTGAAAAAACTAACGTTAGTACAAAAAAGAAAAAAAACTTGCGGTTTAAACTGTATCGACCGGTTAGGGAGTCGATGGGACTGTTATTCATCATGGTGGAACGGATGTTGACCTAATTCAGGCTTTGGTTGTCTTACTTTCCTACAATGATATATGTATTTTTCTATTCTTGTTAAAAATTGTTGTATTTCATCGATAATGTGTTGTGTTAATAGCTTAAGTTGATGTGTACAACCGAATAGTATTTCAGTTTTTTAGATAATTAAAGAAGGTTTTACCTTACTAAGTAGATCTCTTATATAGGAAATTTATCTGTGCTTTTTAACTTACTTAAATTAATTCCTTCTCGTTCATATATTATCGCTTTTTAAAGCCCATATACAAAGGCGGAAATTTATATGAAGGGAAACAAACAAACTCTAAAAATCAAATTAACTCATCTAAAGCATTCTTAAATATTGATTACCAATACTTTATATCTTTTGTTTTAAGAAAGCCATCGTTCATATTTCATCTATTTTTTTATTAGCATGCTCTTTCCTTCAAAACCTGAGGATTAATAATTCGTACTTAACAATTACAAAAAAACAAGAAAAAAAAGCCCCCTTTACAACTAATTTATTTGTACACATGGTGATATTTCTTCTATTATTTTTTACTAAAAACCACACTTTCCAACTCAAAACTTACACTTTCCCAACAAAATCAAGAGACTTCACAACATAAATGTATTATCATAAATATTATGTAGTACTATTACTACCCCAAACACAGTTTATAATGCTTCTTCTATTTTCTAGAAAAATAAGAATCTTGATGTTTAGTACACTTTGTACTATAACCATTTCTACCACAGCCCAAGAGCATGATCCATGGGTTATCGGTATCGGTTTTAACATTGTAGATAATTCTGGTACCAGGTTTAAACAGCTCCTGAATATTCAAGAAAACTGGAATGTATCCCGGTTATTAGTCGCATCCGTTGAAAAAAGATTCGATTATGATTATGGTGTACAAAGCCTTTTTGCAATTAACCAGTTCAATGAAGGAAAAACCATTAACAGTGAGGACAACTCATCTGATATTGGCTACTACTCCTTAGATATACTCTTTAAAAATTACACATCGAACTACTTTCTCAATCCAAAAAGAAGTTGGTTCACCGGTTTCGTTATGGCCGGAGCAGGAGCCAGTTTATTTAATCGTGGAATAAACAAAACGCTAAATGTAGGTTTTGGTTTCAACATAAAAATAGAATACGAGTTACGATTGAGTTTTCAGACACTTGGAAAATTTTCGATAGACAATAATACTCCAGGAAATGCAAACCATTTGCAGCACTCGGTTTCACTAATCAAATGGTTATGAACAATACGATAAAAACAAAAGAAAACGAATCGCCCTTTGTGCACGAAACAGCTTTTGTGGACGAAGGTGCCTCTATAGGTGTGGGAACCAAGATTTGGCATTTTTCACATATTATGTCAGAAGCAGAAATCGGTGAACGATGTAATATCGGTCAAAATGTTATGATTTCTTCTCATGTAGTTCTAGGCAAAAACGTAAAAGTTCAGAATAATGTTTCCATTTATACCGGAGTCATATGTGAAGATGATGTGTTTTTGGGGCCATCGTGTGTGTTTACAAACGTAACAAATCCAAGAAGTGCCATAAATAGAAGAGGACAATATGCCAAAACTTATGTTGGACAAGGTGCAACTATTGGTGCCAATGCAACCATTGTATGTGGCCATGATATAGGTAGATATGCTTTCATTGGCGCAGGTGCGGTAGTAACAAAAACCGTCAATGATTATGCACTTATGATAGGCAATCCTGCCCGACAAATCGGATGGATGAGTGAATATGGATGCAGATTGGACTTTGACCAAAGCGGAACCGCGGTTTGTGAAGAAAGCTTGGAAGTGTATAAGCTGAACAATTATAAGGTAACCAAATCTTAAGATTATGGACAAAAAGAACTTTGCTATCATAGGTGTTGGAGGATATATAGCGCCTCGACATATACAGGCGATAAAATATACGAACAATTCTTTGTTAGCGGCTTTGGATAAATCGGATAGTGTGGGCATCATGGACAGTTACTTTCCTCAAACTCACTTTTTTACAGAATTTGAACGCTTTGATCGCCATATAGAAAAGCTGAAAAGGAGAAAAAATATTCAATTAGATTACGTAAGTATATGTACGCCAAACTATTTACACGATGCCCATATTCGAATGGCTTTGCGAAGAGGAACCAATGCCATATGCGAAAAGCCTATTGTAATCAACCCATGGAATATTGATCCTTTGATAGAAATAGAAAAGGAGTCCGACACAAAGGTTAGTTCCATTTTACAACTGCGATTGCACCCAAGTATCATTGCACTAAAGAAAAAAATAGATAACGGCCCTACTGATAAAATTCACGAAGTCGACCTGACCTATTTGACCTCTAGAGGAAATTGGTATCATAATTCATGGAAGGGTGACATCTCAAAATCTGGAGGTATTGCCACCAATATAGGGGTGCACTTTTACGACATGCTTTCTTGGATTTTTGGTAAAGTCACTCAAAACAAAGTACACTTATTAGATAAAGAAAGTGCATCAGGCTATCTGGAATTTGAGAAAGCTCGGGTAAGATGGTTCTTATCCATTGACTACAATAACATTCCAGATAACATTAAGGTTTCCGGTCTACGAACGTATAGATCTATTCGTGTAAACAATGAAGAAATAGA
Organism: Maribacter corallii; assembly: GCF_047345415.1. Taxonomy (NCBI): domain Bacteria; kingdom Pseudomonadati; phylum Bacteroidota; class Flavobacteriia; order Flavobacteriales; family Flavobacteriaceae; genus Maribacter; species Maribacter corallii. The sequence goes on along the minus strand of NZ_JBLFEP010000006.1, from coordinate 36,063 downwards.
GTTCAGCTCTGGTTTTACCGAGTTACACAACAAAAGTTACGAGGCTATACTTGAAGGAAAAGGGTATGGTCTATTAGATGCAAAACAATCCATAGAAATAGTGCACGATATTAGAAATGCTTCAATTTCAAAGCTTACGGGCGACTATCATCCATTATTACAACCGAACAGTATGCTACAACAAGTATCCTAAGATGAAATAATAATGGGGGCATTGGAAAATCAAACGAAGAAAGGGCTCGTATGGAGCAGTATTGACAAGTTTTCAACTTTGATCATACAGTTTTCCGTAGGCATTGTTCTGGCCCGTTTACTTTCTCCAGAAGATTTTGGTCTGATAGGCATGATTACCATACTTATATCTATTTCGCAATGTCTTGTAGATAGTGGTTTTTATACAGCTTTGGTTCAAAAAAAGAATATCACAAATGTAGATTATTCTACAATCCTGTTTTTCAATATTGTTGTCGCCTTCCTTCTATACTTCATTCTTTACCTGACAGCAGATTACATTGCTGTTTTTTATCAGGAACCTTTGCTTATTGACCTTATAAAGGTGGTCTCTCTTAACATTATTATCCTGTCTACAACAGTAGTACATAAGGCAATGTTGTCAAAAAAAATAGACTTTCGGATACAAGCAATAGCGCATATTATATCTTCGGTTGTTGGTGGGATTATAGGCATTTATGCCGCTTTTAACGATCATGGTGTGTGGGCTTTGGTATATCATACCTTATCTAGAGGCATATTGGCTTCCCTATTATATTGGTTTTTAAATAGATGGACTCCTTCAATTGTTTTTAGTAAGGCTTCGTTTAAGGCACTTTTCTCTTTTGGTTCAAAGCTGATGCTATCAGAACTTTTAAAGATATTTTTCAGAAACCTCTTTATCATCATTATCGGTAAAGTTTACAAAGCTGAGGAATTGGGATACTATACTCGAGCCTCCTTATTTAAGCAAGTTCCTGGAACCTTAGTTGGCAATATATTGCAAAGTGTGACTTTTCCCCTAATGGTAAAAGTGATCGATAATAATGAAAAGGCAAAACATGTTTTGGTAAGAAGTACAAAGCTTACTGGATTTGTTCTTTTTCCAGTGATACTATGGCTTTTATTTTTTGCAAAACCCCTCATTCTAGTTCTGCTTACTCAAAAATGGCTGCCAACCGTATTGCTTTTGCAAATTCTTTGTTTGGATATTTTATTTCATCCTATGCAATACATCAACCTTAATTATTTAAATGCCAAAGGAAGATCAGATCTATTTCTAAAACTGGAAATGCTAAAAAATATATTCACCGTCATAGCGATTCTAATTACTTACAAGTTTGGTTTAGTTGCTATGACCGTTGGCTATATAAGCGTTTCTTGTCTTAGCTTCTTTATCAATTCATACTATACTGGAACATATGTTAAGTATGGTGCTTTAAAGCAGTTAGCAGACCTATCTCCTTACGCCATTGCCGCCAGTTTCGCTGTTATCCCCAGTTTTTTCATCTGTTTTTTTATACCCAGCATGCCAGTTCAACTGGTAACCGGGGTAGCATTGTGTGCCATATTTTACATAAGCATCGCCTATACTATGAAGTTTCAAGAACTGTTTGAAATTAAAAGAATCATTTTAAACAAAATATAACCAACGACCCTATAGCATAATAACCATGAAAAGGTTCATACGAAAAACTACGGAATCAATTGTAAATGCAATAGTGGCATTGCTTCCAAAAAAGAGACAGAAAGCATTGTTTTTAAGCTTTGTGAGTAGAATACTTATTCAAAAAACCAATACTATAGAATACGATTCAGAACATGACATGTACTGGCTTAAAAGTAATGGAAGCCATTTATATATGGTGAAAGAACCCTATTTCTACTTCAGTAAAACCAAATTGTATAATGGAATAAAGAAGATAGCATGTAAACATTACGTACCCAAAAAGGGTGATGTAATATTAGATGTAGGCGCCGGTATCGGTACAGAAACTCTCTTTTTTAACGAACATATTCAAAAAGAAGGAAAAATCTATTCCATCGAGGCAAGTAAAGCCAGTCATGAAAAATTAGTAGAGCTGTGTTCTAAAAACAAAATTGAAAATTCAGAAAACCTTCATATCGCCATTACCGACCACAATCAAGACGTATGGATCGAAGAAAGCGATAGCTATCAAGTAGATGCGGTAAACACAAATGCTAAGGGTATAAAAGTAGATGGTATCACCCTTGATCACCTGGTTGAAATCAAAAAAATTGAAAAAATCGACTTTTTAAAAGCGAATATTGAAGGCTCCGAACTACCCATGATTGACGGTATGCGAAATGCGATAAAAATCACCAAACACATCGCTGTCTCATGTCATGATTTTCTATTTGAGGACAAACGTCAAATAAAAGAAAAGATGACTCATTTTTTAGAAGCAAATGGATTCGAGGTTTTTTATAACACTACTGGTCATCAAGTAGTGGATAGCTGGGTTTATGGCAAACGAGTTTAGAATGAATGTAGTTCATATTATATCGACCTTGAATATTGGAGGAGCAGAGAACTTTGTGGTCCAACTTGCAAACAAACAAGTTGAATATTGCAAAGTGACTATTGTTTCTCTCCGATGTACCGATGATCACGAAAACTATAAAGCAGCGTTGCGTTCGGAAATTGGTCACGTTGAATTGGATTGGAAACCCAAGTACAACCCAAACCAGCTGTGGCAGCTAAATAAATTAATCAATAAGATAGCCCCATTCGTAATTCATGTGCATTTACATAATCCTTTTTACTATGTTTTTGCACTATCGTTTTTTAAAAGAAAAATAAAGTATATACATACCATACATAGCAGTTTCGACAACTGGAAAAACGTATTGGCAATTGTATACAAACTACGACGTCTAAACAATAACATACTACATGTTGCATTATCACGTACTATAGCAAAATCGATAGAAGAAGAATTTCCAAAACTGCGAGTCGCAACAGTGGCTAATGGTATAAAGTCACATGTTATTCAAAGAAAAAATGAAGAAATAAAAAAAATTTGGAATGGATTTGACATTTCCCCAAAAGAAGGTTTTCGTTTTTTGGCCATTGGCAACATCAGTGACAACAAAAACTATAAACTACTAGCATTAAGTTTTAAGGCATTGGCCGAAGAATACCCTGATGCTATGTGCATTCAAGCAGGTCGCCCCACGGACAAAGTACTTACTCAAGAATTAAAAGAAATTAACGCTTCCAATGTTTTTTTAGCTGGCCCCATGTGTAACGCAGCTGATTTACTCACAGAAGCAGATGCTCTGGTCATAAGTTCGATACAAGAGGGAATGCCCATTGTCGCCCTAGAAGCAATGTCAATGGGGGTTCCAATCATTACCACTCCCGCAGGCGGTATGCCTGATATTGTTAGTACCGCAACTGGACTTATTGCCAATAATTTTGAAGTAACCTCTTTTAAAAACACATTAACAAAATTCATTCAACTATCGCACAACAAAAAAAGAGCACTGGCAACAAGTGCCAAAAAGCTATTCAAGGAACGATATGATATAAATATCGCTGAACAGCACTACAAAATACATTATGAGTTGGAGTAAAAAACATACCCAAATAGCGCTCTTTTTCACAATACTTGTGTTGCTGTGCCATATTGTTTTTTTTCCAAACTACATTATGCCATTACCGATATTATTAGTAGGCTTTGCAATAATACTCTTTTTCTTTCTAGGAGTTAGGGGATATATAAATGCCTGGAGGAATTGTAGTGATTTCAAGACTAGACTTTTCTTTCACAGCTTATTGTACAGGTTAATCGCAGTTGCCGCGATGTATATTTTGACAATGGAATATGACCCCAATAACCTCCCTTTTGAAATAGCTGCATCAGATGCTTGGAACTATCATTATTCTGGAGTCATAGTTGCTGATGCATTAAATGAGGGCAGAAATGTTTTTCAGGCGCTGTCATACTTTTGGAAGAACGAAGCGGACTATGGATTTTCTATTTACATCGGATTCATTTATACCATTTTTGGAAAAAGTGTTACGGCGGTAAAAATCAGTAACGCGATACTGGCCAGTTTTACGGTTTTAAGAGTTTATCAGATCACCCAATTCGCCTATGGTGAAAAACAGGCCAGGGTTGCTGGAATACTTACCATGCTGATGCCTCCGTTATTGTGGTTTACAGGTATGCTCTTAAAAGAGACCCTTCTGATCTTTCTGATTGCGAATATTGCCTACTACACAACACGGATAATCAAAACAAATGCATTTCGGATTCCCAATACCATTACGATGTTGCTACTTTTTGGTTCTATTTTCTTTTTCAGAACCGTGCTTGTGCCTTTACTGCTAGGATGCGTTTTATTACAAATTGTCTTTTACAAGACCAAAAACAAAAACTATAGGGTTTTTGCTGGTTTTATCACTTTGATCCTAATTCTGGGAAGCTTGTTCGTCACTTATGAACTCTCTATGGATAAACACATTGAAAGTGCCATAGAGTCTAGCTCAGAACAATTTGGAAACGAACTCGACAAGGCTTCAAAAGATAGGGGAATAAGTTATACTACTGCATTGATAGCACCTTTATTGGTATCCGGTGCAATCATAACACCTTTCCCATCCCTGTTGGACTTTGAAGAACGACAGTTAGGTATCTATGCCCATTTTCAGAATGAAATTATACGAAACATCATGTACTTTTTCGTTTTTTTAGGATTGTTGCGATTTATAAAACTGCGGAAGGCAACCGCTATATTTCCGGCGAGTTTTGCCGTCTTGTATATAATGATCCTGGCTTTTTCGGGGATATCCTTTCAAGACCGTTTTCAAATATTGGCACTGCCTTTCTTGATTGTTTTTATGTCAGATGGTATCACCACAAAATATCAAGAAAAAGAGAAACATTGGTTCGTTTACCTCAGCTTTATCTTTCTAGCAATTCTAGCATGGAATGTTTTCAAACTCTCTAATCGCGGTCTTTTTTAATAGTACACCATGAACGATTTTTTAATAATACATAGTACGATAGAATCCAAATATCTTTCTGATAATGTGATAGAACTGGCCGATCAATGGTGCATTTACACCAGAAATGACGTGTATTCCGATTTTCAGAACGAAGAAAAAAGATATCTTGTTTTTGGTGATTTAATAGACTCCAAAGAACTGCTTTTCACTACTCAAGATGAGGATATTCCAAAACTAAAGGGTAATTTCTACATAGTTGTTATCGACAGTGAGCGCATAAAAATATACCAAAGCTTTTTTAGCCTGTTGCCAATTTACATTACGAATGACAAAAAACTAATAGGCACATCATATCATTGGATTGAACAACACGCTCAGGGTTCTTTACAAATTGATAAAAAGTTTATTCTTGAAAACCTGCTTTTTAACTACGGATTCTTCAATAGAACCAAGTACAAAGAAATTAAACTTCTGCCCTGTAACAGTTTCATAAAACTGCAGGGTCAAGACGCTACAATTCAAAATCACTTTGAGGTCATCAACTTCTACAAGAATTGTAAAAAAGCAAAAACGGCAAATCAACTCAGTAATTTGTTTATAGGTACAACGGCATCCTATTTTCCGGATGAGCATTTTCACATCGCATTCACCAGTGGTTTCGATGGAAGAACTTTGGTAAGCTGTGCTAGTTATCTTCAAAAGAATTTTTCTACTTTTTCTTTTGGGAGACCCGCGAACGATGATGTGACCATACCAAAAAATAATGCGAAATCCCTTAGTATACCCTATGAATATTTTAATCTGGGTACTACCGAATATATTCAAGAAGCATATGCTAAAAGTGCCAATGCATTTACAACCTCAGGTTGTTTAGGCAATGGATTTTTATATGCTCATTTTCCCTTCAGCGCCAAAGAAATAAGTAGAAAATCCAATTATTTGATATCTGGAGTATGTGGCAGTGAGCTCTTCAGGGCTTTACACACTGCTGGAGCAGTTACTTCACAAGCGCTAACGGATGTTTTTAAAATCAACACCAAAACGGAACTTAGAGTTAGACTTAAAAACTCCAAAACACTGGAGGTATTAAACAAGCAAGAATTTGAGACAGAACTTGACGAACTGATAGAGGAAGTTATAGCTTACAAAGAAGGGTTACCACAAAATATTTCCTTAAACCAACAATTCTATGTGTTCGTTTTCGAAGAGATATTCAGAAAGTTTTTTGGACAATGGGTTATGTCTCAGCAGCAATACCTTAATGTTAGAACTCCTTTTTTGGATTTTGATTTCGTCAAAGCTTTGCTTGAATCCAAATATGCCGGTGCCAATAATGACTTTTTTACTAAGAATCCTTTGAAAAGGGTTAAAGGACAATACATCTATGCTGATATCATCCGAAAAACGAATACCACCATTTACCAACAACTTACAGGAAAAGGCTATACTCCAAGAGATGTTAGAAGTCCGTTACATCGTTTGAATATCATTTTGCCCTTCATTCAAAAGCGACTGAAAAGAAAAGTCAAGAAAACCTATTTGGATAACCTAGGCATTGTTTCAGGAGTACAACATTATAGGGTGGTACTACAATCGCTCTTTCATAAAACCCCTCTTTTTGATGACAAAGAATTATCAAACAGGTTAGCCAATCTTTCGGACTTCACCCCTGAAAAAGAAAGGGATACGCTATTAATGTCCTTGGCAATTCTCTATAACCTACAAGATGAAAAAATCACTACAAAACTCAAAATCGCATGAAAACACTACTTGCATTGTTAGACTATAAATCAAAATTCGGGTCAAAGCATTTTGATATCCCCTATAGAAGTGGAATGGACAAAAACAAACTGTCCAAATACTTTTTGGAGCTAGGCATTCAAATTGAATATAAATTCCTTAATGAAATTGATTTGAAGCACGGTTCCTTTAAGGACAAGGATATTATTTATACTTCTTCAGAAGACATAGGCTATCAGTACAAATCATACATCGAAGACCTCATATACGCACTAGAACTGTCGGGAGCGAACGTAGTACCCAGTTACCGCCATCTTAAGATGAACAATAACAAAGTATTCATGGAAATGACCAGAGATTATTTGGGCATAACCACTAATGTGAACTCCACGGTTTTCGGTTCTTTGAAAGATTTAAAAATGAAATTGAGTGATATCACGTTTCCTGTTGTGTTTAAAGCATCGGCGGGGGCATCGGGTACGGGAGTAGCTCTAGTAAAGAATGAACAAGAATTAATTAAAAAGGTAAAAAAAATAAGTAGAAGAAACTTAAAAAGCGATCTACGCGATTACATACGATCACTGCGCCATAAAGGATATATAAGAGAATCCTTATACCGTCAGAAATTCATACTGCAAGAACTTATCCCAAACTTGGTCAATGATTGGAAAGTGTACTTTTTTGGTGAAAAACTGTACATCTTCAAACGTCCCATTCTTAATGGTCGAGGAATAAAGGCAAGTGGTGGTGGCTATGACAATTACTTCTATGGATTGGAAGCAGAGGCACCCGATGGGCTATTTGACTATGCATGGACCCTTTTTAAAAAAATGGATATCCCTCATACTTCCATGGATATAGCATATGATGGAGAAGAGTTTTATCTCATCGAATTTCAATCCCTCTATTTTGGCACGGCGGGCATTCCTTACTCAAAAGGATATTTTACCAAAATAAATAATAAATGGACTTTTGTTGAAGAAAAGTTGGAAATAGAAAAAGCATACGCCGATAGTATTGCCTCATTTCTAATAAAAGATAAAGGACAAACAATAGAGACCAACTTGAAGCGTATTTCCTAAAACAAGAAAACATGAATATACTTTTTGTAAGTAGCGGAAATACTAAAGAAGGTATATCTCCAATAGTATATAATCAGGGTATTTCTTTACAAGAGATAGGCCATAAAATCACTTTTTTCACCATTAAGGAAAAAGGAATCAAAGGTTACTTGAAGTATATTTTCATACTCCGTAATTATTTAAAGGATAACCCCTCTGATATTGTACATGCTCACTATTCCCTCAGTGCTTTTGCGGCTGCATTGGCCGGAGCAAAACCAATGGTAGTATCCTTAATGGGAAGCGATGTAAAAGCATCACCCTTATTAAAATACATCATTAGAATATTTAAAAATATTTTCTGGAAAAAAGTAATAGTAAAATCTGAAGACATGAAAGCTTCGGTTAAGCTGTCCAATGTCAGTGTAGTACCCAACGGAGTGGATTTCAGCAAGTTTAAGCCCATTTCAAGGGAGCAGGCATTAAAAGTGACAGGATGGGATACAACCAAGAAACATGTGCTGTTCGCAGCCAATCCAAAACGAAGGGAAAAAAACTATCCATTGGCTGAGAAAGGATTTAGATCTATAGATTCATCCATTTCCGCAGAACTTCACACCTTAACGGATATTCCGAACCTGTTAATGCCAGCTTATTTCAATGCAGCGGACGTGGTGCTACTTACAAGCTTATGGGAAGGCTCTCCAAATGTTATAAAGGAGGCCATGGCTTGTAATTGTAAAATAGTCGCGGTGGATGTTGGTGACGTGAAACAGGTAATTGGCGATACAGACGGGTGTTTCATCACAGATTCCCATGAACAAGACATCTCCAACAAGTTGGAAAAAGCGTTGAAGGTGACTGAAAAAACCACAGGGAGAACCAAAATATCACATTTAAGTTCAGCTTTAATAGCAGAAAAATTAGTCACAATTTATAGCACTATTACATGATAAAAGAACGGATACAAATTGAAACCGATTACAATACCGTCTCTGATAGTGAATGGATACGGATGTTACAGGCAAGAACCAGCAATTATTTCCAAACCCCTGGGGCAATTCAATTTTTTAAAGCTGCCAACATAGAGACATTCACTTATACCTTGCGAAAAATGGATAGACTAGTTGCGTTACTTTCTGGGATTATCCAAAAAGAAAAAGGAATCAAATCAAACTTTACCAGCAGGGCCATTATTTATGGCGGCCCGATTTTTTCCGAGGAAATAGAGGAGAACGATGCGGTCGAAATGTTCCTACAATTGATTGCAGCATTAAAAAACAAGGTTATTTATATTGAATTCAGAAACCTCAACGATTATCGGCCATACCACCATATTTTTAAAAAAACAGGCTTTACCTATCACTCGCATTTGAACTTTCATTTGAATTGTACTGATGAAATCCTAATGCGAAAGCGAATGAGCAAAAGCAAGCTAAGACAGGTGAAAAAAAGTATTGCCGCCGGTGCAGAAATCATGGAGGCCCAGAACATAGAGCAAATAGCGTCATATTATGCTATTCTACAAAACCTATATCGAACAAAAGTAAAAACCCCATTACCTGGTTTTGATTTTTTTGAAAAGCTATGGCTCCGTAAAGCCGCCAAGTTTTTACTTATTCAATACCAAGGGGAAGTCGTTGGGGGCATAGTCGCTCCTATACTCGATAGAAAGGTAATCTATGAATGGTTTGTTTGTGGTAAAGATGGTGCGTTCAAAAACGTATACCCAAGCATTTTGGCCACTTGGGCTGCGATGGACTATGCGAACAAAAACAATATCCCAAGATTTGATTTTATGGGTGCCGGCAAACCGGACGAAAGCTATGGCGTCAGAGAGTTTAAATCAAAATTTGGTGGAGAATTGGTGGAATACGGAAGATATACCTATGTGGCCAAACCGATCCTTTTTGAAATTGGGAAGAAAGCGGTACAAATCTTGAAAAAATCTACATGAAAATTTTAATAGATATAGGACACCCCGGGCATGTACATCTGTTCAAAAACTTTGCAAAGGAAATGCAACGAAAAGGACATGAGTTCCTATTCACATGCAGACAAAAGGAGTTTGAAATAGAATTGCTGAAAGCAGAAGGTTTTACGTTTAAATCCTTTGGGAGCAAGTTCAATACCACCATAGGCAAATTGTTCGGGTTGCTTAAATTTGACCTTTTATCGATCATACAAGGCTTAAAGTTCAAGCCCGATGTATTTATGAGCCATGGCTCGCCCTACGCATCTCACGCAGCGGCCATACTTCGAAAACCTCATATATCATTGGAGGACTCGGGCAATTGGGAACAAATGAAATTATATCTCCCCTTTACAGGTGCCGTTCTAACACCCGATGTGCTTTACGAAGATTTAGGGGAAAATCAAATTAGATACCAATCGTATCATGAATTAGCATATTTGCACCCGAAGTATTTTAGTCCAAAGGGAAATGCCACAAGAATTCTTGGATTGGAACCATATAAAAAATACATCATCTTGAGGTTTGTCTCATGGAATGCATCACACGACAAAGGACACGGCGGTATTTCGGACGAGGAAAAAAGCAAGATTATCAATTACCTATCGGAGAAGTATCAAGTTTTCATTACTTCTGAGGGAGTTCTTCCAGAAAAATATAAACCCTACCAGATAAAAATTGCCCCAGAACAGATGCACGAAGTTTTGTCAGGAGCAGAGTTTTTTATTGGGGAAGGCGCAACCATGGCCGCAGAGTCCGGGGTTTTGGGAACACCTGCAATTTACATCAACTCTATTCGCAGGGCCTATAATGAAGATCAAGAGAAATATGGACTTGTGTTTAATTTTCAGTCTGAAGAAGGGGTGTTTAATAAAATATTGGAACTAGAGGCTACCCAAAACTTTGAAAATACATTTAAAGATAGACGTGAAAAATTGTTAGCTGACAAAATAGACATCACCGCTCTACTGGTATGGTTTGTAGAAAACTATCCTGAAAGTAAAGAAACCATGATACAGAACCCAAATTATCAGTACAATTTTAAGTAATGGATTTTACAGTAAATACATACGAAGAACTTCTCCTATCCCTAATGGATAAAAACTATACCTTTAAAACCTTTGAGGAGTTTGTCAAATTTCAAGGAGAACGAACTGTTGTATTGCGTCATGATGTTGACCTTTTACCACATAATTCTTTGACATTTGCACACATCCAGTCGGACTTAGGAATTAAAGGAACCTACTACTTCAGGGCAGTACCAGAAAGTTGGGATAAGGAGATTATTTTGGAAATTTCAAGTTTGGGACATGAAATAGGATACCATTATGAGTGCCTTACTACGACCGGAGGTGATTTTGAAAGGGGCATCCAAGATTTTGAAAAAAACCTTGATAAACTAAGAGCACTTGTACCCGTCTCCACTATTTGCATGCACGGAAGTCCTATGTCCAAATACGATTCCAAAGATTTGTGGAACGATTATAAATACCAAGATTACGGTATTATTGCCGAGCCCTATTTTGATGTGGACTACAACACCGTTTTTTACATCACGGATACAGGAAGAAAATGGGACGGGAATAACGTTAGTGTACGCGACAGGGTGCAAACGAATATGAAACATAGCTACCGTACCACTTTTGATATTATGGCCACTATTGAATCAAATTGCTTTCCAAAAAAAGTAATGTTCACCTTTCATCCACAAAGATGGAGCAATAATATGGTGCTATGGAGCAAAGAGTTGGTTCTGCAGAATGTAAAGAACGTAGTCAAGAAACATTTTTTTGTAAAAGCTTAAGTTGTGATTTTTAATTCTTTGGATTTTGCTGTTTTCTTACCCATAGTTTTTGTCATCTATTGGTCTATTACGAAAAAAAATATCAGGCTACAGAATTGTGTTATTGTGTTGGCCAGCTATTTTTTTTATGCCTGGTGGGATTGGAAATTTTTATCTCTAATTCTATTCAGTACCGTTGTAGATTATTGGGTTGGTGTCGGTTTATCCAAATATCAGGAAAAACAGCATAGAAAGCTCCTGCTAGGAACAAGCATCATTGTAAATCTTGGACTATTGGGTTTCTTTAAGTACTATAATTTCTTTTTGGAAAACTTCGTGACCGCATTTTCTTTTTTAGGAAATGATATTCAGTCCAATACCTTGAATATAATTTTACCAGTGGGAATTAGTTTTTATACCTTTCAAACACTTAGTTATTCTATTGATGTATACCGGAAAAAGTTGCAACCCACCAAAGATTTTGTGGCTTTCGCCGCATTTGTCTGTTTTTTTCCGCAATTGGTTGCCGGACCTATAGAACGCGCTACTAATCTATTGCCACAATTTTACAAAAAAAGGGAATTCGTTTACGAAAATGCGACGGATGGATTACGTCAAATACTTTGGGGTCTCTTTAAAAAAATAGTTATTGCGGACACTTGTGCTACATATGCAAATACAATTTTCAATAACTCTGAGATATATTCAGGAAGTACTTTAATACTGGGGGCATTATTCTTTACATTTCAAATTTATGGCGATTTTTCAGGCTATTCAGATATAGCAATAGGAACGTCTAGATTATTTGGATTTCATTTAAACCGTAATTTTGCATTCCCTTATTTCTCAAGGGATATTGCCGAATTTTGGAGACGCTGGCATATTTCCCTTTCTACATGGTTCAGGGATTATCTATATATTCCTTTAGGAGGAAGTAGAGGAGGTATTTGGATGAAAATACGAAACACTTTCATTATTTTCATAGTGAGTGGTTTTTGGCATGGTGCCAATTGGACATTCATTGCTTGGGGTGCACTAAATGCTATCTACTTTCTGCCTCTGTTATTGTCGAACAAAAACAGGAGGAATCTTGGCATAGTTGCTAACAAGGGTCATTTCCCGTCGGTAAAGGAATTATTGGGAATGCTCATTACGTTCTGGTTGACCGTGCTAGCATGGGTTTTTTTCAGAGCGGAAAATATTTCTCATGCTCTAGCTTTTTTGGGCGAAACCTTCTCCCCCTCAATAGTAACATACCCTGAAATATTTCCAAAAAAAATACTGGCCCTATTGTCCTTATTTATGATACTGGAGTGGTTTGGCAGAAAATATGAATACGCTATTGAGCATATCAACTCTAGCATTCCCACCTATGGCAGATGGGTGGCCTATAGCCTATTGGTCGGTATTATATGTTATTATTCAGGTGAAGAAGAACAATTTATTTATTTTCAATTCTAAATGAGAAGATTTATCGTAAAAGTAGGTTTGTTTTTTGCTATGGTATTTACCATAGCGCTTGCCCTTCCCGTGTTAGACGGAAAAAAGGAATCGACCAACGAGTTTATGGCGGCCATGATCGATAAACATCAAAGAATTGATGAAATAAGCGCTCCCAAGCTAATTCTTGCTGGTGGCTCAAATCTCATATTTGGTGTAGACAGTGAGAAACTGGAAAAAGCGCTGAAGATACCTGTTGCCAACTTAGGATTACGAGCGCATCTCGGACTCAATTTTATATTGAACGAACTTAGGGATGTAGCCAAAAAGGGAGATGTTGTATTGCTTTCCGTTGAATATTTTATGGATGTAAAAGGTGACGAAAACTTGCACAGATTGGCATCTTATTATAACTCACGAGCTTTAGAATATTATGAGCCAAAAAACAGATCAACTTTCAGACGGTTTTTTGCATACCGTCATATGTTGTATAAAAAACTGGTGTCAGAATACATGACCCAAGGAGCCGCCGCCTATACCAGAAATGATTTTAATAAGTACGGAGATGGTATAAAACATCTTGAAATGAGCTCACCTGGTGTATTGGGTAGTAGATATGTAATCAAGGCCAACAAAGAAAAGGAAATCAAGGCCTTGAATAATTTTCAAAAATTTGCGACATCAAAGGGTATTAAAGTGCTTTTTACCTATAGTCCGTATGCGAGTACGGAGTTTATAATCAATGAGCGCGAGCTGAAGCAGCTTCATATCGAATTCAAAGAACAGATGCAGATAAAAATGATCAGTGAGCTCGAAGATTTCACGTATAGAGAAGAACTTTTCTTTGACAATGTCTATCATTTAACGAAGGAAGGAAGAGAACTTCATACAGCACAATTGATCCATAAACTAGTACATGAAATCGAGCAGAATTAACTTGACGACAAAAGTTCAGTTTTTACTAAATAAGGATTTCTTCTTTTTCTTGGTGCCATACCCATATCCGTAACCATACCCGTATCCGTAACCATAGGTCTTTTTATAATCTACATCATTGACCAACAAAGCCATATTGTTAAAACGCTTTTCTTGGTGTAGTGTTTTTGGAATATCCAACATCCGTTTATCAGAGTAGTTGAATCGTATTACATAAGCGCATAAATCCGCATAAGCACTTAAAAGCAGCGTGTCTGCAACCAAACTTACTGGCGGTGTATCGATAATAATGTACGCATACTCCTCCTTCAACTTAACAAACAGATTTTTGACCCTATTACTTTTAAGAAGTTCTGCGGGGTTAGGAGGCGTTGAACCAGATGTAATTACATCAAGATTGTCTAAGCCTTTCATTGTAGTAGTGATATCCGAAATTTTCAGATCAACATCTCTGATGTAATCAGTTAGTCCAGTTTTTGCTTTAATTCTTAGATGAGATCGTATCATAGGTGACCTTAAATCCATTTCCAATAGGGCAACCTTTTTCTCTGATCTCGCCAGTGTAATGGCTAGATTACTCGCTACAAAAGATTTTCCTTCCCCTTTTCTAGTAGAAGTGACCAAAATAGTTTTGCTTTCATTTTCGATATTGGTCAACAAGAAGTTCAGATTAATATCAAGCAACCTAAAGGATTCCGCAACATCCGAACGGTCTTCCCCTAAATCCTGTATTTTTCCTACTTCTTTAGAACTGGGAATATCCCCTAAAAAGGGAAGAGGAAGCACCCTTCTAAGATTTTTAAGGTCGTGAACCTTGGTATCTAAGGTATCTTTTATGAGTAAAAGTACTATTGGCAATAACAAACCGGCCAGAAAAGCTGAAATGTACGTTTTGTTCTTTTTAGGGCTTACTGGGGTGTGCGATGTGAAAGGCCGTTCTACCAGCTTGGCATTGGTAGCAGAGGCGGCCAACGAAATTGACGCCTCTTCACTTTTCTGTAATAAATAAAGAAATAGTGTTTCCTTTATCTGCTGTTGCCGTTCAATCTCCCTTAATTTTCGTTCCTTATTAGGAATCCCTACTTTTTCAGAGTTAAAGCCGGCATCTATAGCTTTAAGGCCATCATATTGTGAGCGCAGCGTGATTTGTAAATTATTCAAACTCTGAATTAAGCTATTTTCTTGGACAACCAACTTTTCATTAAGAGCTAGTAATACTGGATTTTTACCCCCAGAACTCTTCGTAATACGATTTCTCTCTACGGCAATATCGTTATAATTTACTATCAGGTCTGCTACAGTACTATCATCAAAACCCAAAGTTGCGGGCAATAAGTCTCCTTTTTTGTTCTTTAGAAAATCCAGAACTAATTCGACCAACTCTTGTTGAACCGCATTATTGATCATTGTCTGCTCATTAGCAGACGCATTCTCTAAAATCAAAGATGCCTCTGTCTTAAGATTGGTTAGGTTGTTGTTTATCTTAAAAGACTGGAGATTGCCTTCTAGTTCAACTAGTTCTTTGTTAATAATATCGAGTCGTTCAGTTATAAAATTTGATGTATTTTGTATGATTTCATTTTTATCGTCAACAATATTTTTGTTGTATTCGTCAATCAAACTCTTTAGAAATAGTTTAGCTCTTTCTCTCGCTTTTGTTTCGATAGATAATATAACAACCGTGGATTTTGGATCATTAATACCAATGTTCAACTTCGATTTATAACTTTCGACTGCAGTAGCCAGTGAGCTAAGTTTAACATAAATAGGTTTTCCCAAATATTCTTGAAGAAACTCTTTCCGTACGGTTAGTCGAAAGCTTCCAAAGTCAGTTGTAAGAGTATCACCAATGATATGACTACTCAAAAAAGTACCTTCTTTGTTCAAGAGATCAAACTCTTTCTCGGAATTCACCCTAACAATGAAGTTTTCGCTTTTCTCATATTTAGACTCATCAAAGAATGTGACTTCTAAAGGAATTCCCTCAGTAACTTCAACAATACGCTTTGTGTATTTGGTCTTCGTGAAATATGTTACATTTAAGTTTAAGGCTTTTACAACATTTTCGATGAGTGGTCTTGATTTTAAAATTTCAATCTCATTCTCCACTTCTTGATTTTTATTTTTAAAAATCGATAAATCCTCTAGTGCTGACAACTCTGAAAAAATACCATCATTTTCCACTCTTATCAATATACTGGCACTTATGTTATAGGTCTTTTGAGTGTATCTCAAATAGAAAAAAGCAAAAAGAAAACTTAAAAGAAAAAATACGAGGAATAATTTCCAATGGTAAACGTATTTCTCCAATAAGTCCTTGATAATTGAATGCTCCTGATTATCTAAATCTTCATGCTCCATTTAACTGGTTCTTATTTTTCGTAAAACGATGTTATGCACTTCTTTTTCCTTTAAAAACAATATTTTGAAAGATCATAAAAAAATACTTTAGGTCCGTGAGCATGGGGTTTTTCATATATTGGTCCAAGTATTTCTCTTCAGACGCCACAATTTCATCCAGTGTTTTTGGCATATCCGCGTAAAATGGGGGGAAAATACCTGGTCTGAACTTAGCCCTTTTTAATTGAAGTGTTTCGGGGTACAATCCAAAGTAATGTTCACTTAATGGCCTAATACCCACTAGTTTTAATTCTCCCCTAAAAAAATTCAACAACATTGGTATTTCGTCAATCCAGTACTTTCGAAACGTTCTTCCTAATTTTGAAATTCTGAAATCATCCTTTATTTTTCCACCTGGGTTTAAACTGTTTTTGTTATATAGATATTCCTGTAAATACTCGGCGTATGGGTGCATCGTACGTATTTTGAAAACATGAATCATCTTACCGCCTTTTCCAACTCTTTTAAGTTTGATTAAAGGACCATATGTTGGTTTGTAGTCATAACAAGGAGCCGATCTTTTCTTAGCGACAAAGTGAAGTTGGCCATCAATTAGTACATCTTCTATTATTTCAAAACCGCATGAATAAAGTCGCCCGTAAGCTTCGGCCTTAGTCAATACACGTCCATATCCTTTAGTTTGCTTAAAGTACAGCTTCTTTAAATAATTTAATTTGGGGATAATTCGATGAAAGATGAAGTCGATACCATAATAAAGACCTTTGAACGGACTTGGAATATTTTTTAATATTCGTTCTTTTCTCTTTGTGTGAGTTTCTATATTTGAGATGAATAAGTCATCTGTTTGAAGTAAGCTATTCATGTCCTCAAAAAATCTATTGACTTTTCGATAGTCGTTAATTCTTTTGAAATTGACAATAACTTTCGTTTTGGATGCGGCATTGAAAATAATTTCATCACTACTTCTAGTATTGAAAAGCTTTATATCATTTAAATTGTAACGCATTAGATATTTGGAAATAAATTCTCCTACCTCATGATTAAAGTGAAAATCAATAGGTACATCAGAATGCGTATTAACAGAAGGTTTCGGCAAAGAAGCCTTTGGCAAGGCGCTCGTAGTAATTGATGGCCTAGGGTCTAAAACAGATGCTGATACAGAATGAACGAAAAATACTTCATTCATTTCTGTATAGTTTTTGGGACGTCGAAAACATATAACAAAGTATAAGTAAGTATGATTCAAAGATATATTAAGCTTTATCTTGTTAAAATTTTATGTTGTGAAAACCAATATTTTGTAGATGAACTAGAAGATAATGTAGATAACGACAACAAATGACCTTCAAAACTTCGTAATAAAGTCATAAAATATCATTAGTTAGTAACTACTTTATGATATGTTCTAAGGTAAAATCTTACTTTAAAACTTGGAGTAAATCAACCAAAGCACATGGAGACGACTTTCAATCAGTATGAATGAAACTGATACTATACAGGTATTACTTATATGTTATTCTCAAGGTAAACCGGCGTAACGGTGAGTCACCATAACACAAATAATTCCAAACCTGATCTTATCATGAGCGCTACTAGAGTTCATAGCATGTAGTGGCATTAAATATAAGGTCAAGCCCGTCAACGTTGCAAAAGACCTACCACGAAATGATACAATGGCTACATGGTGCGAATGAGTCAAGAGTAGAGAAACTCACTTTCGCACTTAAACAAGCGTTTTGACTTATCTATTGGAACGCTTGCCTCACGTTTTTATATCGGCAGGTATTACCAGGACGCTATATGTTCAGATTAAGTGGGGCAAAGAACTCTTTATAATTATCAGTTCGGATGGTAACCTTGTCACTCATAATTATGGCGGTTTAAGTACTCACAAATCCACGAAGACAAAATCTCGTATACATCTTATTTGGCAACTTTGCCCTGCAATATGGAGAAACAACTTAACCTCTACTATTCACATTTTGTATTGAATTAGATTTACACACCTCTGATTTTAGAAAGATATATATTAAAAACCACTGCACATACCCTTTATGTATTCCCCAAATCGAAGTAATTGGTCATTGGTCTGGTCTAATTTGCTCAATTAATAATTATTGGGTTACTTCAATAAGAACAATCCAAAAAGTAAGTTCTTAACTAACTTTAACAACGTTAGGGTTTTACGGAATGCATCCCAAACAAATGACACAGCACAACCATAATAGGAGACATTTGCGCGCACTGTTCAAGGAGATAGGTATAAACCGAATTCGTGAGGCCAGCGTCGTACAAAGAATAAGTGTTCTAGAACCTATTAGTAGTTTTTGCTTGGAACGTAACAAGACGGGGGACTTCCTGAAGCATATTCCTACTGGAAAATTGATTTTATCACTTTCTGGGTATAAAGTTCCTAAGCAGGGTTGGATTGAACATAGGGAGGCAACCTAACAAACCCTGTTACAGCTTGATTTACAACTTAAATTTCCATCTCTAGGTTCTTTTAAGTCGGTAATTTTCTGCCAGTTGCTATTAACTTTGGGAATTTGTTAATATTAACTGAATACGTACGTTTTATTTTGTCTATCGGCTAAATTTCTAGTCAATCTCAACTTCAAATCGTCGCAGTAAACCAAAGTATCCAATGGATAATTTCACTTGCCCCCTAAAAGGTATTTGACTATCCTCTTTTACTACCAACAATTTTGGCATAAACAGACGTACATTTCTGTTGAAACAGGATAATACCGTCTAGAATATAGATTAACCGTTTTGAACGGTAATTAAAGTTACCCGATATTAAAGCTTTTGACCGAGCATTTGTCAGTTTCAACACAAAAATCGACCAGTTGAACAGATTCATTCTTTTTAATGGACTTATAAATCGAAATTTGCTTTCTAATTAAAGTCCCAATTATGAAAACAATACTACTTATCAAAGAAATATATCACGACGGGTTCAAGAATTTAGGCCACTTTTTGATGAAAAGATACTTTAAACTTTTTGCTTGGTTCAGTTTTATAATGTTTGTTATCGTCGTCTATGCTTTCGTTTATAGAATCTCAACAGGTTTCGCGTTTGATTAAAATTAGGATGAAGTCACCAAAATTGAATATAATGAAGGTGCTGATTGCTGTATGCTGCCTGTTGATTTCTTCCCTTATCATCATATTGATACGTATTAATACTTAAAAGAAATAGCCCAAAAAATTGACATCATATAACTTTTTAAATTCAGGAATCCGTGCATAATTTAATGTCGATAGTTCGCATGAATTAGTTAAAGAGAGGCTTTAAAGAGTATTTTATTATGGTTAATATTTATTATACTCACTATTTACGTAAGAAAATACAATTTAATTCTAAGAAATACGTTGATTAAGGAGTTAAGAGTTTTTGGTTATTATTAACTGGTTATTAAGGACACTCAGTGGATGGGGTGTCCTTTTTTAGAGACAACACAATTATCAGCATTCGAGTGGCTTTTTCAAAACTTACCTGCTCCTCTTATTACAAATAGTTTCACCAGGCTCCTCAAGCGTAAGCCTTCAAACTAATGTGAACTGACCTAATCCAAAGTTAAGTTATGGTTTCAATAATTGTCTTTGATGTTCTTTTCTTCTTTTGAACACGGCTTTTTCTTTAATCAACTCTCTTTGTTTCAAAATCCTTTCGCTCCTTCCAGAGTACACGTCAGATGGGGTAAGCTTATCCAAGGATTGTGGTATCTCCTTTTATTATAAATCCTTAACCCTCTCCTCCGACTCGCCGGGCAGATAGTAGTTATCCAGTTTGACTATGTTCTTCATCGAACGATGGTTACGCTCTATCTTTCCCAGTGTCCTTGGACACCCCTGTCCCGGTCAAAGCCTTTTCCACGATTCTCTTCACGTCTTCGGTGTTCATCAAGAATCAGAAGTTTGCTACCAATTTCTTTTAGAATGTCTACGTGTCTCTTCAAAAATTGATACCCACTTGATTTCTTTTTATATAATATCGATTGTAAACAAAAAAGCAAATGGTCAAAATAGGCATCAATGTTGTACCCACGCTAAAAAAGCCATGATATGAAGTTCTACCTTCCCTTTACGTAGTCCAGGTGGAAATTGAACCAGCACTCCAAAGGAACTGGATTTTGAATTCGAAGTCTTTATCCTTTGGGATATTTCTCTTTCAGTCATTAATAATATAGATTAATGCTATTGAATGATAGTACAAAAGTTAAAGTTTGATTAAAAAACAAAAAGTGTGCAAAAAGTGTGCAAGGTTTAGAAACCAAAAAGCCCTCACATCTGTGAGGGCCTGTATTTACTGTGTGGGCCCTACTGGATTCGAACCAGTGACCCCCTGCTTGTAAGGCAGGTGCTCTGAACCAACTGAGCTAAGAGCCCCAAAAGGGATTGCAAATATAGGATTGTTTTTTCTTTGACCAAAAGAAAAAAATAGAAAATATTAGACAACTTCAGCCACCGTGAATGTACTACCGCCGACAAAAACGAAATCATCCTTTTTGGAGGCTTGAAGCGCCGATTCCAAGGCATTCTTAACGGAATCAAACGATTCTCCTGTCAAACCGAATCCGCGGGTTTTTTCAAGTAACTTTTCAACCTCCAATCCTCTTGGAATATTCGGTTTCGCCAAATAATAGCTTGCTTTTTTGGGAAATAAAGGAAGAATCGCCTCAAGGTCTTTATCTTTCACAAAACCCAATACCATATGCAATTTATCATAGTCCTGTTTTTGTATCTGATCTAGAACTAAGCGCAATCCTTCTGTATTATGGGCAGTATCACAAACTACTTTTGGGTTTTCCTGAAGTATCTGCCAACGGCCTAAGATACCTGTATTTGTTATCACATTTAAAAAACCCTCCTTGATATGGGCTTCGTTTATTTTGAATTCCCTTAATTCACGAAGCGTAGCGATTACCCCTTTCATATTCTTTTTTTGGTAGTCGCCCAATAAACCCGTTTTGTACTCCGCAATTACTGTACGCTCAGCAAGAACAACCGTTGTGTTTTTACTATTTGCAACAGATTTAAACGTTCCTACCAGCTCATCTTGTCGCTCACTGATAACCACGGGCACCCCTTCCTTAATAATTCCGGCCTTCTCGAAAGCGATTTCCTTTAAGGTCTTTCCCAAAATATCAACATGGTCCAAACCGATATTCGTAATCAACGATACCTCAGGGGTAATGATATTCGTAGAATCCAATCGTCCTCCAAGGCCTACTTCAATAATTGCTATGTCGACGTTTTGATTGGCAAAGTAGTCAAAGGCGAGACCTACGCTCATCTCAAAAAAGGAAAGCTCATTTTCTTCTAAAAACCATTTATTATCCGAAATAAACTCAATGACCGCTGACTCCGAAATGGGTTGGCCACTGATTTTAATACGTTCGCGATAATCCTTTAGATGCGGAGAGGTATATAGGCCGACGTGATATCCGGCTTCTTGAAGTATGGAAGCCAGCATGTGACTACTAGAGCCCTTGCCATTGGTGCCGGCTACATGAATGCTCTTGAATTTATTCTCTGGATGGTCTAGAAAAGCGGCAAACTTCTTAATGGGTTCCAATTTTCCATTATAAGCACTCTTGCCCTTTTGCTGATACATTGGAAGTCGTGAAAACATCCAATCCAAGGTTTCTTTATAGGTCACCTATTCCCCTAGTTTGAAATTGACGACCACAAAACCTATTTGTTGACTAGGAGCATTTGAATCGAGGTTCCATTTGTGCAAAAAGGCAGTCTTTTTGGCCGGATCTAATAAACAAGGACTATTGTTCGTGGTACCCTTTACTCCTGGGGTAGCACTGACCACCCTACCATTTTTATCTACTATGATCTTCACGACCACCCTTCCTTCTTCATTGCATTCTTGTTTCACTTTTCCCTTGTTCACAAGAGAACGTCCATTAAGCCCGTACCCACCGGTTCCGCTACCGGAACCCGGACTACCGTAATAACTCGTAGCATAGGGATCACCTCCTGGTTGGCCTTTGTCGCCGGCCCTGTCATCGTCACCCTCCGAACCCGATGCTATGCCGTCGGACTTATTCAGACCACCCATCATTTCATCGAGCTTCTTCTTTTTAGCTTCTTGTTCCCTCCTGGCTTTCTCTCCGGCTTCTTTTTTCTGCTGCGCTAGTTTAGCGGCTTTTGCTTTTTCCCTTTTGAGCGCCTCCTCTTTTCGTTTTTGTTCTTCCCTGGCCGCATCCTCAGCTCTTCTCTTTTCTTCACGGGCCTTTTTTATCCTTACGGACTCTTCATTTTCCTGAGTCAATACTTTCTCGGCCGGAGCTTCTTTGGCGGTGACCTCTTCAGGCACTTCTTCTATGACCTCCTCTTCCACTACTTCCTCTTGTACCTCTTCTTGCTTAACAGGTTCTACAGGTGGTGTGTTCATCGGTTCAGATCGAATTTTTTCTTTGGGTTGCACTCTTCCACTTCCAAAGTCCGTTGTGCCGAAATTGACCGAAATACCGTTCTCAATTGGAGGATCCATGTAAGTGAGCCCGATGTAGAATAATACAAGCAGGAGCACACTTAACAATAGCGTAGTAAGTGTAAAGGATTTTTTCTTGTGTCTCGTATCTAAAAAGGACATGCGCTAATTGGGTCGCACGGCCAAAATAACTTTATAATTGTTCCTATTGGCTATATCCATAACGTTGACAGCCTCTTTAATGGCGACACTTTCTTCCGCCCTTAGGATAATTGTAGGTTTATCTTGACCTTCCAGTGCTTTTTTTAATTCAATTTCAATATAGTCTCCGTTGATTCTTTGGTTATTCACAAAGTATTGAAGGTTCTTGTCAATACTTACGGAAACATTCTGTGTATTCGTTGATTTTCCTTTTGCCTTAGGCAATAAAAGATCCAAGGCATTTGGCGAGTTCGCTGTGAGCATGAAAAATATCAATAACAGAAAAACGATATCCGTCATCGAAGACATACTAAAGTCAGGGCTTACCTTATTTCTTCCTTTCAATTTCATCCTAGAAGATTAAAGCGGTTCGTTCAGTAAATCCAAAAACTCAACAGCATTGGCTTCCATTTTATGCACCACCTTATCTGTTCGGTTGACGAGGTGATTATAGCCTATATAAGCGATTATACCAACAATCAAACCTGCAACGGTAGTAGTCATGGCGGTATAAATACCCGAAGCCAAAGACCCCATTTCTGCCTGACCACCACTTGTGGCCATTTCATGGAATGCCAAAATCATACCAATTACTGTTCCTAAGAAGCCGATCATGGGCGCAGCACCTGCAACAGTGGCCAATATGCTTACGTTTTTCTCCAATTTATAGACCTCAAGAGTGCCCGCATTTTCTATCGCGGTATTGATGTCATCCAGAGGTTTTCCGATTCTTGAAATTCCTTTTTCGGTCAATCTCGCAACCGGCGAATCAGTTTGGGCGCACAGCATTTTTGCGGCATCGAGCTTTCCGCCTGAAACGTGGTCACGAATCTGGTTCATGAAATTGCTGTCTATTTTGGAGGCTGCCTTTATCGCAAAGATGCGCTCAAAATAAATATACAAAGCAATAAAAAGCATGATAAAGAGCACAGTTATGATAACAACGCTACCAGTGCCCCCATTAAATATCAGATCAATTACTGAAAGTGTCTTTTCCTCGGATAGTACATCCCCCATTTCTGGGTCTTGCGCAAGGTCTTGAAATAACAACATAAATTTTTACAGTATTAGTGTTGCCTTTATAACGGTGTTTTATCTATTAAATTATCTGGCCTCAAATAAATTGTCGCATTAAAATAAAGGTCAGTGCCCCGGCCAAAAACCCGATAAAAGCGAGCCACGAGATTTTTTTCAAATACCAGAAAAAATCGATTTTTTCCATACCCATGGCTACAACACCTGCGGCAGATCCAATAATCAGCATACTACCCCCGGTTCCCGCAGAATACGCAATGAAATGCCATAACTGGTCATCAAGGGGTTCAGAGAACATCCCCAAACTCGCAGCCACCAATGGCACATTGTCAATTACCGCGGATCCGACCCCCAATAACAGTACGACCAAATCCGAAACACGGGTACCTACCATTTCGCTTCCTAACATTGGTGTGCTCTCTTGCAACCAAGAGGCGAAACCAAATAACTGACCCAAAGATTCTAAAGCGGCTACTGCCATCAAAATACCTAGAAAGAATAGAATACTCGGCAACTCTATTTTAGATAACGAATGATGTACTGGGCTATGATGGGCCGATATATGTTCGCCATCATCGTCATGAACACTACTAATATTGAACTTACTCTTACTGTAAATTTCCGCAAATGTTGCCACCACTCCTAAAGAAAGCATCATGCCCACATAAGGTGGCAAGTGTGTCACCGTCTTAAATATCGGCACAAAAACAATCGCCCCAAGACCCAAATACAACATTCTTGCACTTAACTTGCCCGCGGGTTTATCTTCTTCGTCCGAAGTGTTTAGGTTGCCTTTGAAAGCTGGTAGAAACGAGGCCACAAAGGCAGGAACCAACATACAAAGTAAGGAGGGAATCAATAGGTAACTAATCAATTTCACAGTTGACACCTTATTTCCGATCCAAAGCATGGTAGTAGTCACGTCTCCAATTGGAGACCAAGCACCACCGGCGTTAGCGGCAATAATAATCAAACCGGCGTACCAGATACGGACATCTCGTTCCTTTACGATTTTCTGCAAGATGGAAATCAGCACGATGGTAGCCGTAAGGTTATCGATTATTGCGGATAGGATAAAAGCCAAAAAACAGAAAATCCATAAGATCTTGCTCTTGCTTTTTGTCTTCACAAAACCCTTGATCGTCGCAAAACCATCGAAATAATCAATGATTTCCACAATAGTCATTGCCCCTAAAAGGAAGACCAATATCTCTGCCGTCTTTCCTAAATGATGCAGCAGGGTCTCCTCCATCAAATGGAGCTTCCCTTCATGATCCATTCCTGCAAAATTGTCAACTAGCGCATGGGCCCCCGAATCAAACCAAGTCGTAAAGCCATCTATTCCCAATGCAATCAGCGCCCAACAAATAGCCATCATGACCAAAGCTGGTATTAACTTATCGATTTTTAGATTGTGCTCTAGGGTTATCGCTAAATAACCCAAAACGAAAACGAGGATAATTGCTGATTCCATATAGTTAGTTGGTTTAGATTAATTGTTTCAATGCTATTTCAAATCCGGTTTTGCTCAAATTGGTTTTCGAGGGATTTTGCTTAAAGATATTTAAAATTGCCTTTCGAATGGTATCTGAAGTATCTTTAAATATCAATTCATCATCAATACCTACTCTTTTTTCCATGAAATAGGCAAAAACACGAGCCATTCCACAGTTGGAAACGAAATCAGGAATCAAGCTGACCCTACCATCAGTGTACTCCATTACGGGGCCGAAAAATATTTCTTTATCCGCGAAAGGAACATTGGCACCACAGGAGATTACTTCCAAACCGGTATCGATCATCTGGGTTATCTGTTCTTTGGTAATTAATCTTGAAGCCGCACACGGAGCAAAAATCTCGGTCTGAAGTGTCCATATCCTCTCTTTGATTTCATCAAAAGGAATCATCTCATCCGCACTGGCCATAAGACTATTGCCTTTTTTGTTGAGAAAGAATTCCTGAATCTCTTCGAAGGAAAAGCCTTCTTCATTGATGACTCCCCCTGCTCTATCTATAATTCCGACAATCTTCGCGCCCATCTGCGAAAGATAGTAGGCGGCAGCACTTCCAACATTGCCAAAACCCTGGACAACAGCTTTTTTACCCATTACATTACCCCCATAAATGGCATAATAATGACTTACGGCTTCTGCCACACCGAAGCCTGTAATCATATCAGCTACGGTATATTTCCTAGAAATGTCGGGTGAAAGTTTCGGGCTTTCCAAGGCCTTTATTACGCCGAGTCTTAACTGACCGATACGATTGATTTTATCAGCTTCGGTCGGTCTAAAATGTCCATTAAATACGCCTTCCTGAGGGTGCCAGACCCCGGCATCTTCCGTAATTGGAATGACTTCATGGATCTCATCCACATTCAAGTCACCACCAGTACCATAATAACTTTTAAGTAATGGGGCTACCGCATGATACCAGCGTTTTAAGACCCCGCTCTTTCTAGGATCATTGGGGTTAAAATTAATACCCGATTTCGCACCCCCAATAGGCGGCCCCGAAACCGTAAATTTTACCTCCATCGTCTTGGCTAACGATAATACCTCGTTCATATCGAGACCCTCCCGCATTCGGGTGCCTCCTCCAGCAGCTCCACCTCTAAGTGAATTGATTACCGTCCAGCCTTCGGCCTCTGTTTCTGGGTCCTTCCAGTTAAATACGATTTCAGGAGGTTTGTTTTCGTAGGCACTTAATAACTCTTTCATTCTTTACTTTTGATTTAATTCCAATATTCGATTACTACCGCTTTGAACGGTTTCCTATGCAAGAATTTCATTGTCCCCCAAAAGGGGTTAGTGCTGCCTCATCGCGTATTTATATTAAATCAATTTAAAACCGGGGTTGCAGGCAAATATAAATGATAGCTAGGGTTTTGCCAATAATTTAATTGACTCCTGAAGAAAAAAATGCGGCTATAAAAAGCTTCGGTCAAATCATCGGCTTTTTAGGTCATAAATGTATCTTTGCACATACTCAAAAAGAATTATACTATGGATTTTTCATTGTCGGAAGAACACCTCATGATACAGCAGGCCGCACGGGATTTTGCACAGCAAGAATTGCTTCCCGAGGTCATTGAAAGAGATGAAGAACAACGCTTTCCAATTGAGCAAGTAAAGAAATTGGGCGAACTTGGTTTTATGGGGATGATGGTGGACCCTAAATACAACGGTAGCGGCATGGACACCCTTTCCTATGTCATCGCAATGGAAGAGCTTTCCAAAATAGACGCCTCGGCTTCCGTAGTGGTCTCCGTGAATAATTCATTGGTATGCTATGGCCTGGAAACCTATGGCACGGAAGAACAAAAACAAAAGTACTTGACCCGATTAGCCTCAGGCGAAGTAATAGGTGCTTTTTGCCTATCGGAACCGGAAGCAGGTAGTGATGCTACATCACAGAAAACCACTGCCATAGATAAAGGTGACCACTATATCTTGAACGGAACCAAAAACTGGATCACCAATGGAAATACCGCAGAAGTGTATCTCGTCATAGCCCAGACCGATAGGGAAAAAGGCCATAAAGGCATCAATGCACTTATTGTTGAGAAGGGTATGGAAGGTTTTGAAATAGGCCCAAAAGAAAATAAATTAGGTATTCGTGGCAGCGACACACACTCCTTGATATTCAATGATGTGAAAGTACCCAAGACCAATAGAATCGGCGCAGACGGTTTCGGATTCAAATTCGCGATGAAAACACTGGCGGGCGGCCGAATCGGTATCGCCGCCCAAGCACTAGGCATTGCTGCAGGAGCCTATGAATTAGCGCTCAAGTATTCTAAAGAACGAAAGGCATTCGGTACCGAAATTAGCAACCATCAGGCCATTGCCTTTAAACTAGCCGATATGCATACCCAAATCGAGGCTGCAAGACATTTGGTCTATAAAGCTGCAGTGGACAAAGATAATGACCACAATTATGATCTTTCCGGTGCGATGGCCAAACTCTATGCCTCCCAAGTGGCCATGGAGACGACTGTAGAAGCCGTTCAGATACATGGTGGTAACGGGTTCGTAAAAGACTATCATGTTGAACGTCTGATGCGTGACGCGAAAATAACGCAGATCTATGAGGGCACTTCCGAAATCCAGAAAATCGTCATCTCTAGGAGTATTTTAAAAGACTAACCTCTAGTTAACTCAAAACCGATAAATCGCATTATGATAATCTCAGTTTTTAGGGGATAAAATTTCGAATTTTAAGATTTTCTTATGATATATTACAATCGTTGTGTTTTTTGTTGTATTCCATGTTAATCTTCATGGATAGTTCAACAAAAGTGATATTTTTATAAGCTGTCGTCGTCAAAAAATAATGACGGTGCAGCGATAAAGATTTAGAACATGACATTGAGAAAACAAGGATTGTACCTGCCAGATTTTGAACATGACAATTGCGGAGCAGGTTTCATATGTAGCTTGAAGGGTAAAAAGTCGAATGACATTATTCATAAGGCTTTGGAAATCTTGGACAAGCTAGAACATCGCGGGGCGGTTAGCGCAGATGGAAAAACGGGTGATGGCGCAGGAATTCTAATTGATATCCCACATAATTTTTTTAAGGACGTTTGCAGTTTCGAACTTCCCGAACCAGGAGATTATGCTGTCAGCAATGTCTTTTTACCGCAGAAAGAGAATCAGCGAGAGTATTGCATTTCCGTTTTCGAAAAGAACATTAAAGAACAAGGGCTTCAGCTTCTAGGTTGGCGCGATGTTCCGGTCAATCGATCGGTACCGGGTCGAATCGCCATGGAAACGGAACCCTTTGTCAAACAACTGTTCGTCGCAAAGGAAAACAAGAATCAAGATGAATTTCAATTCAATCTCAAACTTTTTATAGCTAGAAAGGTTACGGAACATCATATTATCAACTCTAAACTTTCCGAAAGTCAGTTTTTCTATCTCCCCAGCTTATCTACGAAAATTATCATTTTCAAAGGTCTATTGATGCCCAAGGACATCAGCCTGTATTATAAAGACCTCATGGACCCTAGGGTCGTTACAAGGCTTTCTTTGGTACATCAACGATTTTCTACCAACACCTTCCCAACTTGGGATCTGGCCCAGCCCTTCAGGTATATGTGCCACAATGGGGAAATCAATACCCTAAGAGGTAATGTATCTCGGATGCGCTCGAGGGAAGAACTGCTCAAAAGCGATTGGTTTGGAGAAGAGATCAAGAATATTCTTCCCATTATACTCCCGGGAAAATCGGATTCCGCCACAATGGATATGGTTGTCGAGTTATTACTAATGACCGGCCGTTCATTGCCTGAAGTCATGATGATATTGGTCCCTGAAGCTTGGGAAAAGAATGACAACATGTCTGAAGCCAAACGGGCTTTCTATGAATATCATTCGTGCATGATGGAACCCTGGGATGGGCCAGCCTCGGTACCTTTTACAGATGGAAATTATATCGGGGCCGTTTTGGATCGAAACGGACTTCGGCCTTCCCGATACACCGTTACGAAGGATGATTATGTAATCATGTCATCTGAAGTAGGAGTCGTGGATATCGAACCTAAAAATGTAGAATTCCATGGAAGGCTAGAACCTGGAAAAATGTTCTTGGTGAACATGGAGGAAGGCCGAATCGTAAACGATGAGGAAATCAAGGAGGATATCGCGAAGAGACATCCATACAAAAAGTGGTTGGATAAGAATTTAGTGCACTTAAAGGACATTCCATATAACGATTGCCCACTCTTCCTAGGTGAAGCAACTTTAGAGAAGCGGAAATCGGTTTTTGGCTATACCTTGGAAGATATTAATACCATTATTCTTCCCATGGGAAAAAATGCCAAAGAACCTATTGGTTCGATGGGATCGGACACCCCGATTGCCGTCTTATCGGAACGGCCACAACTCATTTACAACTATTTTAAGCAACTTTTCGCGCAGGTCACCAACCCTCCGCTTGATGGTATTCGAGAAGAGTTGATTACCGACATCAGTCTTACTCTAGGTAGCGACTACAATATTTTTGATTTCAACGAACTGCATTGTAGAAAACTTAAAATTCAGAATCCGGTCATCTCCAAAGAAGATTTGGATAAAATCAAAAACTATGATGTTAGTCCCGATTACAAAGTAGTATCCATTCCGACACTTTACGAAATTGAAAGGGGACACAATGGATTGGAAGATGCTCTGGAATCTATTCTAAAGCAAGCTTCCGAAGCAGTCGACGATGAAGCGAACATCATCATATTATCCGACAGAAATGTAAATGAAAAAGAAGCTCCCATTCCACCGCTTTTGGCATTGTCATACGTAAATAGTGGGTTGCAAAAATTGGGCAAACGTTCGAAGCTCAGTATCATTATCGAATCGGCTGAACCTCGTGAAGTGCATCATTTCGCCCTATTGTTCGGTTTCGGGGCAAGTGCTATTAATCCGTACTTGGTCAACGAAATCATTGGAGAACAAATAGAGGAATTGGATATCACCGAGTACACCTTTGATGAAGCCATAGAGAATTATAATAAGGCGGTTGGAAAGGGTATTCTCAAAGTAATGAATAAAATAGGAATCTCTACTTTGAACTCCTATAGGGGGTCACAACTGTTTGAATGTATCGGAATCAACACCAAAGTGGTAGAAAAGTATTTCCCCAATACACCGACCAGAATTCAGGGTATCGGACTGTATGAAATAGAAAAGGAAATTGCGAAACGTCACGCGAAGGCCTTTGCCAAAAAAGAAGTTGCCGCCAATCTCGACTTGGAGATGGGTGGGGAATACCGTTGGAGGCGAGATGGTGAAAAGCATATGTTCAATCCGTTGTCAATTGCAAAACTTCAAAATGCGGTCCGGAACAATGAACCGGCCAGTTATAAAGAATTCTCCGATATGGTGAACGAGCAATCGAAAAACCTAATGACCATTCGAGGCTTATTCGAGTTTTCTAAATATGACCCTATTCCAATTGAAGAGGTAGAGCCTTGGACAGAAATTGTCAAGCGCTTTAAAACCGGTGCGATGTCTTACGGTTCTATTAGTAAGGAAGCACATGAAAACTTGGCAATCGCGATGAACCGTATCGGCGGGAAGAGTAATTCCGGTGAAGGGGGTGAAGAGGAAGAACGGTTTTATAGAAATGCGACCGGTGATTGGCGCAACAGTGCCATCAAGCAAGTAGCTTCCGGACGTTTTGGGGTAACATCGAATTACCTGACCAACGCACAAGAGATACAAATTAAAATGGCCCAAGGGGCAAAACCTGGGGAAGGGGGACAACTTCCGGGACCTAAGGTAAATCCGGCTATCGCCAAAACTAGAAATTCCACCCCTTACGTTGGATTGATTTCACCACCGCCACATCACGATATTTATTCCATTGAAGATTTATCGCAACTGATTTACGATTTGAAATCGGCCAACCGCAAAGCGAGGATCAATGTTAAATTGGTGTCCGAAGTAGGCGTCGGTACCGTTGCTGCCGGTGTTGCCAAAGCAAAGGCGGATGTGGTATTGATCTCGGGCTTCGACGGGGGTACCGGTGCTTCTCCATTGACATCACTGAAGCATGCCGGACTGCCTTGGGAGTTAGGAATTGCAGAAGCACAGCAGACGCTGGTCATGAACGACCTTCGCAATAGAATAGTATTAGAGTGTGATGGTCAGTTGAAGACTGGTAGAGATGTTGCCGTTGCCTGTTTGTTGGGAGCCGAAGAGTTCGGTTTTGCGACCGCTCCATTGGTAGCCTCAGGTTGTATCATGATGCGTGTCTGTCATTTGAACACCTGTCCCGTAGGTATCGCAACGCAGAATCCTGAATTGCGCAAAAAATTCGAGGGCAAACCGGAACACGTCGTGAACTACATGTATTTCGTGGCCCAAGAGCTTCGGGAAATCATGGCGCAGTTAGGGTTTAGAACCGTCAATGAAATGGTAGGCCAGGTAGAGAAGTTAGACCGGAAGAAGGCCCTTGATCACTACAAGGCTGCTGGAATCGACTTAACACCGATTCTACATCAAGTAGATGTGCCAGCGGGAACTAAATTTTACAATACCCAACCGCAGCAACATGATGTGGATAAATCCATTGAATTTGATATTATCGGCAAGGCCAATCCATCATTATTTCGCAAAGAAAAATTGACATTGGACTATCCCATAAAAAATACGGATCGCGCAGTAGGAGCCATAATCAGTAATGAAATCTCCAAGGTTTACGGAGCACAGGGGCTACCCATCAATACCCTGCGCCTCAACTTTACAGGCTCGGCCGGCCAGAGTTTTGGGGCCTTCGCCACAAGAGGACTGACCTTGACGGTAAACGGCAATACGAACGATTATCTTGGAAAGGGCTTGTCGGGCGCCAAATTGGTTATCAAAGTACCCGATGGCGCCACCATTATTCCCGAAGATAATGTGATAACAGGCAACGTGACGTTGTATGGAGCCACAGCAGGAAGGGCCTACATTAACGGAAAAGCCGGGGAGCGTTTTTGCGTTCGAAATTCGGGTGCAAAGGCCGTTGTTGAAGGTATCGGTGACCATGGCTGTGAATATATGACCGGAGGGGTGGCCGTTATTTTAGGTGACGTAGGAAGAAATTTTGGTGCGGGAATGAGTGGTGGTATCGCCTACGTTTTCGACGAGAAAAATACCTTTAGGACAAAATGCAACTCTGATTCCCTCAATTTACTAAAAGTGGAAGAAGATAAGGATATTGCGCAGTTAAAGGACCTTATCGAAAGTCATTATAACTATACCATGAGTCCCTTAGCCCAGCGCATTTTGGAAAACTGGGAAGAGTACCTTCCGAAATTCATCAAGGTATTCCCTGAGGAATACAAACAGGCCTTGATTCGTTTGGAGAAAGAAAAATTGGAAACTATATAAATCGAGACATGGGAAAGATTACAGGATTTTTGGAGTTCGATAGAAAAGTAGAAGCATATGCCCCGGTTGAAGAGCGGGTAAAGAATTATAAAGAGTTCACGATTCCCATGCCGGAAAAAGAACTCAAAGATCAGGGTGCGCGATGTATGGATTGCGGTATTCCTTTTTGTCATAGTGGTTGTCCGCTTGGCAATTTGATTCCCGACTTCAATGACGCGGTTTATAGAGGGAAATGGGAAAAGGCGGCCCACATCTTACATTCTACCAACAACTTCCCAGAGTTTACTGGCAGGCTGTGCCCCGCCCCATGTGAAGAAGCATGTGTATTGGGTATCAATGAAGACCCGGTATCAATAGAGAATATTGAAAAAAATATTGTCGAAACCGCTTTTGAAAAAGGCTGGATTACCGCACAAACCCCTGCCGTAAGGACAGGTAAAAAGGTGGCCGTTGTCGGTTCAGGTCCTGCGGGACTGGCCGCTGCCCAACAATTAAATCGGGCGGGTCACTTAGTGACCGTTTTTGAACGGGACGAAAAACCAGGCGGATTATTGCGCTACGGTATCCCTGATTTTAAAATGGAAAAGCACGTTATCGATCGCAGATTGAACGTTTTGGAGGAAGAGGGAATCACTTTCAAATGTGGTATACATGTCGGTAAAGACATCAGGGCCGATGAACTGAACAATGATTTTGATGCCGTAGTGCTCTCAGGAGGTGCTACCATACGACGAAAACTCCCTATAAAAGGGGCCGACCTAAATGGCGTTGTACAGGCTATGGATTTTCTTTCCCAAAATAATAGACGTGTCGATGGAGTCACGAACTTTAAGAAAGAAATCAAAGCAACCGACAAAGATGTAATCGTTATCGGTGGTGGTGATACGGGATCGGATTGTATCGGTACTTCGTTTCGACACGGGGCAAAATCGGTCTCCAATTTCGAGATTATGCCGATGGCCACTACGGAAAGACCCGAAAACCAACCATGGCCCTTTTGGCCTATGCGTCTGCGCACAAGTTCTTCCCATAAGGAAGGTGCCGAACGATTCTTTAGTATTTCGACCAAACGGTTTCTTGGTGATGAAAAAGGAAACCTAAAAGGTCTTGTAACCGCTGAAGTAGAATGGATTAAAGTTCCTGGGCAGCGACCTCAATTGAAGGAAATCGAGGGTACAGAAAAAGAATGGAAGTGTGAGTTGGCGCTATTGGCGCTCGGATTTACTGGTTCTGAAATGAGCATTGCTGAACAACTTGGCCTTGAAACCGATTCAAGAACCAATATAAAGGCATCGGAAAACGATTACATGACCAATGTTCCAGGTGTTTTTGCCGCTGGTGACCAACGTCGAGGCCAATCATTGATTGTCTGGGCGATTTCGGAGGGCAGGCAAGCTGCTTATCATGTAGACAAATACTTAATGGGAGAATCGTTGTTACCCCTTAAAGGAGAAGGCGATCTACCAAGAATATAGGATTCAATTCAATCTTTGGTAACCTTGCTACCCCACCAATCCGCATTGGGCTCGAAGTCTGTTGAGAGAAAATCCAATCGTTGCTTTTCTAAGGAAGGCCATTTTTTCTCTACCATGTCTCTGGAACGCTGCGACGCTTTTTCGGCATCGTAATCCAAATCTTTTTCAGGAAGATTTGCGCCGACCTGGGTGAGCCATTCCATCAGTTTCTGGCGCATAGCGATTTTCATTTCCGGATACGCTTCAGCCAAATCATTTCGTTCTTCCACGTCGGTAGCTAGTTGATAGAGTTCATCATGATCATCTTCCCAGTAGTGAATGAGTTTCCAACCGGCTTCCTGAAGAATGGATGAAGGTTCACCACCTTGATTTCCGTAGTGTGGATAATGCCAATACAAGGGACGCTTTACGGTCATCTTCTTCCCTTCCAATACGGGCTTCAGACTAATTCCATCAACATGTTGATCCGGAAGAGGATCCAAACCAACCAAATCCAATATCGTAGGATAGAAATCGGCACCGGTGACCGGATAATCATTCTCGATTCCCTTAGACCGCAGCCAGGGTACTCTTATAAAATATGGTTCGCGTATTCCTCCTTCCCATTGGTACCCCTTGCCCCCACGTAGCGGTAAATTCGAAGTGGAAAAAGCATCACCCGATGCCACCCCACCATTATCGGAAGTAAAGATGACAATAGTATTATCATCGATACCTGCTTCGACCAAGGTGTTTAAAACCAACCCGACCGCTTCATCCATACTTTCAACAAGTCCGGCATAAATGGGATTATCCTGAACAACTCTGATAGGCAATACGCGTTCCATTTGATATCCTTTATCGGCAATATCCGATGCATTTGCCTTGTCACGATATTTTTGCCATTTGGCCCTTGTGGTCTGAATAGGTCCATGAACGGCATAAAATGATAGAAAAGCAAAGAACGGAACCTCTGTATTCTTTTTTATAAATGAAGCGGTTTCTTGCGCCAAGCGCATCGAAAGATTTTCACCATCGTTTCTGTTTTCCAATTTGGGATTTTCCCAAGGGGAAAAATACCCTCCAATAGGACTCCCCTTGTCCCAACCCCCGACATTACTATCGAATCCGTGATCTTCAGGATAAGAACCTTCGCTTCCTAAATGCCATTTTCCTGAAAAGAAAGTGGCATACCCTCCATCTTTCATCGCTTCGGCCAAGCTGATATCGTCTTTCGGTAAACTATGAACGTATGCTGCCGGAAGTAACTTATCATGTCTATTGTGTTCACGCCATGCCTCTCCAGATTTGGCACCGATCCAGTCGGTAATACCGTGGCGTGCGGTGAATTTACCTGTCATGATACTGGCTCTTGACGGACTACAAACCCTACTTGCCGCGTACCCTTGGGTGAAAATCATTCCCTGCTTGGCCAAGCCGTTGATATGTGGTGTTTCGTAGTAGCTGCTTCCCGTTACCCCTAAA
The DNA here is from genome assembly GCF_047345415.1 of Maribacter corallii. Lineage (NCBI taxonomy): Bacteria > Pseudomonadati > Bacteroidota > Flavobacteriia > Flavobacteriales > Flavobacteriaceae > Maribacter > Maribacter corallii. Next base: position 302 of record NZ_JBLFEP010000006.1, on the reverse strand, counting down.
TCGACAAGTCCGAGATCATCTACAAGGATAAAAACTACATTTGGTTTTTTCTTCACTATTGGCGGCACCTCTTTACAAGCCGACTGAAATAATGTGAATAACAAGGTAAGAAAGAAGGTTGTTCGATATAGCATGGTATCCCTTTTCAATAAATATAGCGAAAAGGGTTTGTTCCGGTAAAAAAAAAGGTCCGAACATCTATTGATGCACGGACCTTTCGAGCAAGGCGGCGACCTACTCTCCCACTTGGTATAGCAGTACCATCGGCGCTGACGGTCTTAACTTCCCTGTTCGGAATGGTA